>NZ_JBLIYU010000004.1:0-423497 GCF_057480815.1 Pseudomonas sp. P106(2024)
AAACGTCGACACAGCAGTGCTATGCAGCTGTCGCCAGTAGAGTATGAGAAACGCTATTTTCTGAGCTTGGAGAGTGTCTAGGAAACCAGGGGCGATTCATCTGGTCTGCCGGGTTATCTTTTCCTCGGTTCGCCAATCTGCGTACAGCTGCCACCCTCACCACCCAGAACGCTATCTATATCGAGTGCGTTTTCACCATGGCAGCAGCACGTGGGACACCTCAGGTGTGCCGGTCCCTTTCGTCCCGGTCGGCCAACCCACGTACTGTTGCCACCCAGCCCCTTCGCGCAATCCATTTCCTACGTTTCCCATCGCCATTTCCTAGCCCCAAGAACCTTGCACTAGAAGCCCCCAAGGAATAAATTCCCCTCCAGTCGCGGCAAATTCCGCGACCGGGTTTGGCGATCCGGATAAACTTGGCGCAGCAGCGCCCCACACGATTGCAGGCGCTTTTTTTGCGTCCGCAGCCTCGTGCCATGGTGGCTGTGCGCGGGAGACCTTCGGGTCTGCCGGGTTCCAAGTTCCCGGTTCGCCAACCTGCGTACAGCTGCCACCCATTGTTTGGCGACAGTGTGTGGTGGTTCCAACCTAACTTGGAGTCTCATGCATGACCATCACACGTCTGTACAGGATCCTCGCATCCGCTCTCCGCCGCCCAACCCCCGCGGCCACCCCATCCCCAACCTTCTACCCGATCGACAGCCACTCCCTCGCCACCCGCGCCAACCGGGAGGTGCCCCATGCCTGACCATGAACGCCTCTCTACCCTCCAGAGCTACGTCTGGACCCTCGAACTGCTCGGCGAGGCGCTGGTGCAGCATGACGAGGTGCTGGAGTGCGAGCACAACCCGCAGCTGAGCTTTCGCAACACGGCGGGGATTCACCAGGCGATCCGGATCATCAGCCGGTTGGCCAGTGAGCAGTTTGGCAAGCTGGAGGCGATGAAGGAGGAGGGTGTTTCTGGGGATTGATGCTGCGGAGTATTGGGGCCGCTTTGCGGCCCTTTCGCGACGCAAGGCCGCTCCTACAGGTACGGCGTTAGCTTTAGATTTTGCGCAGTCCTGTTGGAGCGGCGGTGTGGTCTGCATAGCAGCCTCGTTAGTGGCGATGACGCGTTAACTGAGCAGGCCAACATTCTCAAAGCACACCTGCGTCAGGCCCTACCAGAACCACCCACCCCGCGCGAGCTCCTGCTCGCAACTCCGATACTGCGCCCCGAACACCGAAGCCCGCGCCTGGACCTTCTGCGAGACGTTCTTCAGCCACGGCTTGGCGTCGTAGCTGCGGTTGCGGTAGCCGCCCCAGCCTTCGTGGTAATTCAGGTACTGGCCATAGGCGTCCCACTTGGACACGCCGTTGACCTGCTGGCTCTTCTGCATGTACCAGCCCATGAAGTCGATCGCGTCGGCGAAGTCGTCGCGGGCGGCGCCCCAGCCGCCGGCATCGCGCTTGTAGTCGGCCCAGGTCTCGTCCTTGGCCTGGGCGTACCCGTAGGCAGTGCTGACCCGGCCCCAAGGGATGAAACCCAGGAAGTAGTAGCGCGGCGGCAGGGCGTCGTGCTTGAACGAGGACTCCTGGTACATCATCGCCATCGGCACCTGCACCGGCGCACCCCAGCGCGCCTGCATCTTCAGCACCGCCTCGTGCCATTTCGGCTTCTCGCGGAAGATCTCGCAGAGGTTGTCGGGGTTGGCGGGCGGCTTGGTGGCGCAGCCGGCAAGCAGCAGGAGCAGGGCTGGCATCAAGGGCCGAAGCATGACGGGGTTCCTTTTGCGGACGTTGGGGGCGCGGGTTGCTGGTGTATCTACCAGGTGATCATCTGGGCTGTGAGCTTGGGTGATTACGGGTCACAAAGCGGGTTCACAACCTCGGATCGCCGGGGCCGCTTTGCGGCCCTTTCGCGACACAAGGCCGCTTCTACAGGTGGGCGATGCAAGGCCGTTAGCGGGCGGTTGCCTGCTCGATCAGCAATTGCCAGTTGCGAGCTTCCTGCCAGTCATCGGCGAAGGGCAGTTGAATCCAATAGGGATGCTGGCCGGCGCTCTGCAATTGCACGTGCAGGGTGAAGGTGCGCACGGTGTCGTGGGTGGTGGTCGAGGTGGAGCGGGACTTGCCGCCGCCGATCATGCCGAACTGATTGTTGAACGCGTAGACGTTGCGCCAGCCGTGCTTGGTGGTGGTCTGGGTGGTGCTGCGGGTGACGGCCTGTTCGTCCACGCGCACTTGCTTGACCACGCGTGGCGCGTCCATCAGCGCATGGCGCTCGCCGACCTCCGGGGCCAGCACATACAGCATGTGGCTGTCGGGGAACACCGCCAGCATGCGCCCGCCGCGGTAGACCCAGCGATACGCCCCCAAGGCCTTGCTGGCCAGGAACGCCTTGCCTTCTTCCATCCGTGCCGCATCGAGCGTGCGATAGGCCTTGTCCAGTGCGCGCTGGCGCGGGTACCACAGCACCGACACCGGGTAGTACAGCAGCCACAACAGGCACCAGATCAACACGGCATAGATTGGCCCACCGATGTAATGGCCCTGCCAGATCCACTTGAGCATCAGGTAGCCGCAGTAGGCTGCCTGGATGCACATGAATACCAGGGTGACCTGGCGTCTGCGCTGCAGCAGCTGGATTTCAGCCTGCCGTACCTGCTCAAGGGCATGGTTGAGCGGCTCGAGCGCGGCAGTGAAGGTGGTATCGGCGGCGGCAACGTGTTGCTGAACTGACATAGGGCATCCTGCACATGAAGGCTACGCGCCACTCTGGGCGCGACGGGGCGGGAGTATACCTTGGGTGAAACGCAGGGTTCGAGCCGGGGCGGGTGAGCAATGCCAGTCCTGTATTTTCTGCCCGGTCAGTGCCTATGCCGATGATGAACATCCGGAAAATGCGCATGGCTATGTCGAATCGGCGCATGCACATGCGGGTGGCTGTGCGGCGCGGTGCCGTCCCACTCGAAGTCATGCTCATGCTGATGGTGCTCGTCGTGCGTATGCCGGTGGTTATGATCGAGGGGCTCATGCTGGTGTTCGTGAACATGGTTCTCCATCAAGTGAATCCACACACCCAAGGCCATCAACGTCGCAGCGAGCAGGAACGTCATGGACACCGACTCACCCAGCATCAGGATCGCGACCGCCGCGCCCAGGAACGGCGCTGTGGAAAAGTACGCCCCGGTACGCGCACTCCCCAACCCGCGAAGGGCCAGGACGAACAGCACCAGGCTGACGCCATACCCAAGAAACCCAACCAGCAGGATCGCCCCCAGCGTGCCCAGGGCCGGCAGTTGCGAGCCGATGGCCAAGGCCAGGCCGCCATTGACCACGCCCGCCGCCAGGCCTTTGCTGCCGGCGATGAACAGCGCGTCCGAGGCGGAGACTTTGCGGGTCAGGTTGTTGTCGATCGCCCAGCAAAGGCAGGCGAATGCCACCGCCAGCGGGCCGATCCAGTCATGGGCGGTCGTGGTCTCCTGCGGCCATGACAGCACGACGCCGCCCAGGACGATGGCGACCATGCCGATCACTATCCGGCGGTCGGCGTTTTCCTTGAACACCACCCACGCCAGCACTGCCGTAAGAACCGACTCGAGATTGAGCATCAACGATGCAGTGGCCCCCGCTGTGCGAGTGAGCCCGAACATCAGCGCCACAGGCGCAAGCACGCCGCCAAAGAAGATCGCACCTAGCAACCAGGGCCATTCTCCGGCAGGCAGCCCGGGCCGCTGCCAACCGCGATCGCGCACCAGACGGACGAGGGTCAGGCCGACGCCGCTGCCCAGGTAGAGCAGCCCGGCCAGCAGGATGGGCGGGGTATTGACACCCAACAGTTTGGCGAGCGGTGTGCTTGCGCCAAACAGTGCGGCTGCAACCAGCGCGTAGAGAACACTCAGATTCATGATGGGGCCGCCCTGTCAGGCTGATTGCGTGCAGGAGAGCATCATAGCCTTTCCGCACAAGGGCTGGAGCCACGCTGTGGGGCCAGTGGGAGAGCCATCGCGGGGCAAGCCCGCTCCCACGTTGATCCTATCGTCGATGTAACAGTTGTCTTCTGGGTGGTAGCCGAGCAGAGTCCACTTACCTTGTCAGGAGACGCCCATGCCACCAGCCGTTTTTGCCGCCGCCCAATGCGCCATTGGTGATGGCGACCTCCCCGCCAACCTGGCCTTGCACCTGGCGTTCATGCGCCAGGCCCATGAGCATGGCGTAGACCTGTTGCTCTTCCCCGAACTGTCGCTCACGGGCTATGCCCCCGCGTTGGCCAGTGGCCTGGCGCAGGACCTGGACACGCCGCTGCTGGCGCCACTGCGCCAGCTTGCCCAGGAAGCGGGCATGACCACGGTGGTCGGGATGCCGCTCACGGTACCGGGCCAGGACAAGCCGCGAATTGCGGCCTGCATCCTCCACCCGGATGGCTCGATTGCGGCCTATACCAAGCAGCACCTGCATACCGGCGAGGACGCGTTCTTCAGTGCGGGGAGCGGCGGTGAGTTGTTGTCCGTTTCCGGGCTGTCCGTGGCCTTGTCGGTGTGCGCCGATTTCAGCCATCCGCAGCATGCCGCCCAGGCGGCGCAGCGCGGCGCGCAGGTGTATGCGACAGGTGTGCTGATCGGGGAGGGTGGGTATCCGGCGGATAGCGCATTGCTGCAGGGTTATGCGCAGCGGCATGCCATGGCGGTGCTCATGGCCAATCATGGCGGCACCACGGGTGGCTGGGCGGCGGCTGGGCGCAGCGCGTTCTGGGACGAGCAGGGGCGGTGTGTCGTGGCTGCTTCAGCTGCCGGGAATCGGCTGTTGATTGTTTCCGGTCAGGCTGGGGAGTGGCAGGGAGTGGAGGTTTCACTGGCTCAGCACGCAGGCTGATCCGCTCGTGCCTGGCTACAGGTCGTCCAGTGAGACCTTCACTCGTTGTGGCGCAGCCAGGCGCTCCCGTGTTTTGGCAAGCAGGTCGTCGTCGCTCATCGGTGTGGGCTCGGCAATGTTAAGTGGCGCAGGCTCGAACCACACCGGCCACGAACTGCGATGCCGGTTCTCCACCTGCACGCAAGGAATCAACCGCTCGCGCAACACCTCGGTCCGGCCCACGCTCACTGCCAGCCGATACTTGGCACTGTGCACGCACTCCCGGTCGCCAAACTCGCAACGGTCCAGGCTCGTGCCGCCGCATGGCCCGTTCGCCAGGCCTTTGGGGCAGGTCTCGGGGCAGATGTAGAGGGTGTCCTCCAGCCGGCAACTGCCGCAGGTATCGCACCCCACCAGCGGGCGTTTGATACGTCGCTCCAGCCGATGCAGCCACTGCGCCGCCATGGGGTTGGCCCACAGCGACCGGGTCACGGCCCAGCCGAAGCCCTTGCTCAAGGCCGTGGTGCGGCTGAACAACTGATGGTGCATCGCCGAGAGCAGGTGATAGCGGGCCTTTTCCTTGTTGGACGCGGTGATCTGCCGTTGCCCGAGGCGCCAGGCGTGCCCCGGTGGATGGAAGGTGACCGGCGCTAGGTTTGCTTCCTGCCAGGCCGCTTCCCAGGCCGGGGTCCAGTCCTGCAGTGAAGTGAACTGCGGTTGCAGCGCGCCGATGGCCTGCTCAAGTGCCTCGAACTGCGCCACCTCGTGGATACCCGACAGGTGCACGCCGGAATAGCCCAACAACTTCAGGCCGATCACCTGCAAGGCCAGGCGATGGTTGGCGCGTTCCCTGGCGTAGGCCTTGGACACCGCCGTTTCGGCGGCCAGCAGCGCGCGCATCGACGGCGTGACAGTCACACCGGCAACGTGATCGAGCATCCCCGCGCGGCCTTCGGTCAGCGCCATGATGCAGGCCATCAGCGGCTTGGGCCGGGGCTGGCGTTGCATCCAGTCGAAGGCTTCCTGGTGTTTGTCGATGTCGAAACCGAGCTGCAGGATGAACAGGTCGGCGCCGGCGGCGAGTTTCTTTTCGGCCTTGCAGTACTGCGCGCCGCCTTCGGCTTCCTGGTACTTGAACGGGTTGAGCGCGGCGGCCAGCAGCCAGTGTGGCCGGGCCTGGCGGACGATCTGCAGGGCGGCGACCGATTCCAGGTAGCGCACCGGGCGTTCGCCGGGGGTGTGGCCGGGCAGGCGGTCGCCGGTGAGCAGCAGGAGCTGGTCGAGGCCGGCGGCGTCCATGCGTTGCAACTGGGCCAGCAGGTCGCGGCGTTCGCGGTCCTTGCCGGAGAAGTGCAGCAGGGCGGGAACGGGGTTCGCGAGGCTGCTGAAGGCCTCCAGCGGCGACATGTCCAGGGCGCTGCTGACGCGGTCGCCGATGGCTACGGTCATCGGCCAACCACACAGCCGGGTGCGGGCCATGAGGGTTTCGAGGGTGGCGAAACGCTCGGCGCCGGGCTTGGGGACGAATTCCAGGATGCAGGCGAAGGCGTTGGCGTCCAGGGTCGTTTTCAGCAGGCTCATGGGGTACGGGCTACCGGGTTGGGGCAGGGTGGCAGTGTGCGGCAGATTGGCGGGTGGGGCATGTCTGATTGCGCGGGGTACTGTGCTGGTTGAGACATTCACAACGCTCTGTCAGGTGGCCTAGATCCCTGTGGGAACGGCCTTGCCGAGGCGTCGGACCGGTCGGAAAGGGCTGCGCAGCGGCCCCAGGATTTCAGCATTCATGCACAGATCGCCGTGGCCGCTTTGCGGCCATTTCGCGACACAAGGCCGCTCCCACAGGGATCATCATTTCTGTAAGGCATCATGAACAATTCTTGAGTTCATCTCAAATTTAATGAGTTTGTCTCACCTTAGCCCCGCGCCCAAAATGCCCTCATTCATTTTAAGGTTCGAGGGACGACAACATGGCACTGGCACACAACCTGGGGTTCCCGCGCATCGGCCGCGACCGCGAGCTGAAGAAAGCCCAGGAAGCCTTCTGGAAGGGCGAGCTGGACGAAGCCGGCCTGCGTGCCGTGGGCCGTGGCCTGCGCGCCGCGCACTGGCAGGTGCAGAAGGCTGCCGGCATCGAGCTGCTGCCGGTGGGCGACTTCGCCTGGTACGACCAGGTGCTGACCCATTCGCTGACCTTCGGTGTGATCCCCGAGCGCTTCCGTGCCAAGGACGGTGCCAAGCCGACCCTGCAGACCCTGTTCGCCATGGCTCGTGGTGCCGTAGGAACAAAGGGCAGCGATAGCTGCTGCGGCGGCGCCCACGCCCAGGAAATGACCAAGTGGTTCGACACCAACTACCACTACCTGGTCCCCGAATTCACCGCCGACCAACAGTTCACCCTGAGCTGGGAGCAACTGTTCGAAGAGGTCGAGGAGGCCAAGGCCCTGGGCCATGCGGTCAAGCCGGTGCTGATCGGCCCGCTGACCTACCTGTGGCTGGGCAAGACCAAGGGCGCTGACTTCGACAAGCTGGAGCTGCTCGACCGCCTGTTGCCGCTGTACGACCATATCCTCAACCGCCTGGCCGTGCAGGGCGTGGAGTGGGTGCAGATCGACGAGCCGATCCTCGCCCTCGACCTGCCGCATGATTGGAAGAACGCCTACGAGCGCGTCTACAACATCCTCCAGCGCGCCCCTTTGAAAAAGCTGATCGCCACCTACTTCGGCGGCCTGGAAGACAACCTGGGCCTGGCCGCCAATCTGCCGGTCGATGGCCTGCACATCGACCTGGTGCGTGCCCCGGACCAGTACCCGACCATCCTCGACCGCCTGCCGGCCTACAAGGTGCTGTCGCTGGGCGTGGTCAACGGCCGCAACGTCTGGCGCTGCGACCTGGAAAAGGCACTGGACGTGCTGCGCCATGCCCATGAACGCCTGGGCGATCGCCTGTGGGTGGCGCCGTCGTGCTCGCTGCTGCACAGCCCGGTGGACCTGGAGCGTGAAGACCAGCTCGATGACGAACTGAAGAGCTGGCTGGCCTTCGCCGTGCAGAAGTGCCAGGAAGTGGCGCTGCTGGCCAAGGCGCTCAACCAGCCCGAGGCTGCCGAGGTTGTCGAGGCGCTGGCGCAGAGCCGCGCCGTGCAACACCGCCGCGCCACCTCGCCACGGATTCACAAGCCAGCGGTGCAGGCCCGTGTCGCCGCGATCAAGCCAGCCGACAGCCAGCGAGCCTCGGCTTTCGAGCAGCGGATCGCCAAGCAGCGTGCCGGGCTGGACCTGCCGGCGTTTCCGACCACCACCATAGGTTCGTTCCCGCAAACTTCGGCGATCCGTCTGGCGCGTCAGTCGTTCAAGCAGGGCAAGCTGACCGAGGCCGATTACGTCGAGGCCATGCACAGCGAAATCCGCCACGCGGTGCAGATCCAGGAAAACCTGGGGCTGGATGTGCTGGTGCACGGCGAGGCCGAGCGCAACGACATGGTCGAGTACTTCGCCGAGCAACTTAACGGTTATGTGTTCACCCGCTTCGGCTGGGTGCAGAGCTACGGTTCGCGCTGCGTGAAGCCTGCGGTGATCTTCGGTGACCTGAGCCGCCCGAAGGCCATGACCGTGGACTGGATCAAGTACGCCCAAGGCCTGACCCGCAAGGTGATGAAGGGCATGCTGACGGGCCCGGTGACCATGCTGACGTGGTCATTCCCGCGCGAGGACGTGAGCCGTGAGGTCCAGGCGCGCCAGCTGGCGCTGGCGATCCGCGACGAGGTGGTGGACCTGGAGGCGGCGGGTATCAAGATCGTGCAGATCGACGAGGCCGCCTTCCGCGAAGGCCTGCCGCTGCGTCGCAGTGCCTGGCCGCGTTACCTGGAGTGGGCCACCGAGGCGTTCCGCCTGTGCGCCTCGGGCGTGCGTGACGAAACACAGATCCACACCCACATGTGCTACAGCGAGTTCAACGACGTGATCGAGTCGATCGCGGCGATGGATGCCGATGTGATCACCATCGAGACCTCGCGTTCGGACATGGAATTGCTGGAGGCGTTCGAGCGCTTCGACTACCCGAACGAGATCGGCCCTGGTGTGTACGACATCCACTCGCCACGGGTGCCGTCCAAGGAGGAAATGGTCAAGCTGCTGCGCAAGGCCGCCCAGCGGATTCCGGCCAAGCGGTTGTGGGTCAATCCGGATTGCGGGTTGAAGACGCGCGGTTGGCCGGAGACCGAGGCGGCGTTGGTGAACATGGTGGCGGCAGCCCGGGAGCTGCGTGCCTCAGCTTGATGACGCGTTGGCAGTACCGGCCCTATCGCGGGGCTGGTACAGGTTTTCCATATTTCGGCTAGAGTGCCCGGACATTCCTGCCAAAGCCTCGCCATGAAGCCTACCCACCTCACCCTGATCTGCCACGCCCGCACCGAGGCGCAACGGGTGGGGCGTTTCGCCATGGACGACGAGGCGCTGCGCGATCCACCGTCGCTTTTGACAGACCTGCCTGCAACCGCCCGCTATCTCATGGCACCTGAACTACGTAGCCGCCAGACTGCCGAGGGCCTGAACGCGACTGTCGACGAAGGCCTGCGCGACTGCGACCTCGGCAACTGGAAAGGCATCCCGCTCAAGCAACTGGACGAAGCCACCCTGCGGGTCTGGCTTTGCGATCCCCAGGCTACCCCTCACGGCGGTGAATCCATCGCCATGCTGTGCGAGCGTGTCGCGACCTGGATGGATACAGCGCTGACGCCGGGCGAGTGGGTCGCGATCACCCATCCCTTTGTCATCCGCGCCGCGATGCTGCATGCGTTGGGCGCGCCTTTCGAGTCGTTTCATCGCATTGATGTGCCGCCCTTGGCCCGTGTGTGCTTGAGCTATTACGGGCAATGGAGGCTGCAGTTGGGCTGATGCCTGTGCATGGCTGCTATCGCCGGGGCCGCTTCGCAGCCCTTTCGCTACACAAGGCCGCTCCCACAGGTACGACGTTGACCTTGAGGCTAGCGCAGTCCCGTGTCATGCCTACCGCCGAACCAACGCCGGCACGGCCCGCACATAGACCAGCTCGCTCACCAGCTCCACCAACGTCTGGGTAATCACCGCCGCCGCCGCTAATGCCCGGATCGACTCCGGCAGCGCCAACGCCAACGGCAGCACCACCAGCGAATTACGCGTGGCGGCGCTGAAGGTCACGGCCCGTGCTTCCCCTGTGGACAACGTGAACAGCCGCGCCGCGAACCAGCCAAGCAGCGGCGCCAGCAGGGCAAAACCGAGATACACCGGCACAACCGGCAGCAGGTTGTCCAGCTGGCTGGCCACCACGCCGATCTGCGAGCCGATCACTGTAATCAGCACCAGCGCCATGGCCGGCACCGGCAGCCAGGCCCAGGTGTCGTTCCATTTGGCGACCAGCGCCGAGCGCCGCGCGCCGGCACTGGTGACGATCGCCAGCAACAGCGGCAGCACGATCAGCAGCACGAAGGCTTCGATGAACGGCGCCACGGAAATCTCGACATCAGCCGCGCCACCGAGCATCAGCGCCAGGTACAGCGGCAACAACGCCAGCTGCACCAGCAGCAGCACCGGCGTGGCGGCGAGGGTCAGGCGCGAGTCGCCCTTGCCGATATGGGTGAACACCACCACGTAGTCGATGCAGGGCGTCAGCAGCACCAGCAGGGCGCCGACCAGCACGCCGGGGTGCTCGACCAGGCCGCGCGTCCCGGCCCACACCAGCAGCGGCACCAGCACGAAATTGGCCAGCAGCAGCGCGCCCATGAAACGCCGGTTGCCCAGGCCCGCGCGCAGGTCGAGGAAGGGGATCTGCAGGAACATCGCGTACATCAGCACGGCGATGGCCGGTGTCACCAGCATCTCCAGTGCCTGGGCAACGCCGGGTGCAAGCAGGCCGACGGCGCAGGCAATCACCACGGCGATGAAGTACAGGGGGATCTGGTTGCGTTCGAGTTGATCTCTGTCCACGGATGGCCTGGCTTTTCCGACTGAATTACTAGGTGGGGCAGGGTACTATCTGGCGCAATCCATAGGGAGTGATGCGATGCGAATTCTAGTGGTGGGTGCGAGCAAGGGATTGGGTAAGGCACTGGTCGAGGGCCTGGGTAACGCGGGTGATACGTTGATCGGCGTGTCGCGCACCCGGCCGGCGTCGTTGCCGAGCGCGGTGCGCTGGATCGAGGCCGACCTCGGCCAGCCTCGCCAGGCCGCGGCGGTCATCCATGAGGCGGTGGCTGAGGGCGGGCTGGATGTGCTGGTGTACAACGTCGGGATCTGGGAACAGCGGGCCTTCGAGGAGGACTACAGCTTCCTCGACGATGACGAGGGGCAGATCGAGCGCATGGTTGCCACCAACCTCACCGCGCCGCTGTTGTTGATCAAGCGCTTGCTGCCGGTGCTGCTCAAGAGCGCACGGCCACGAATCATCCTCACCGGCTCCACATCGGGCCTGCCAGGTAGCGGTCGGCCAGAAGTCACCTTCGGCGCCAGCAAGTTCGGCCTGCGCGGCATTGCCGAAACCTTGCGTGAAGGCTTCCGCGAGCAGGGGCTTGGCGTGAGCTGCCTGAACCTCGGCTACCTGAATACCGAGGATGGACTGGAGGTGCCGCTGGCCGAAGCCGAACAGCGCGGCGAGGGGACGCTGATCCCGCTGCACGACGTGGTCCAGGTGTGCCGGATGCTGCTGAGCCTGTCGGCGGCCAGCTACGTGCGCGACATCACCTTGCCCGCGCTGCGTGACGAGCGTTTTTAAGGTGAGTTTCGAACGGCAGATCCAGACCCTGATCTGCAATGACCCTGTGCGCTGGCCCCTGCTGGCGCTGGTGCGCGATCTTGGCGTGCCGGATGCCTGGATCGGTGCGGGTTTCGTGCGCAATGCCGTGTGGGACCATCTGCATGGACGGGCCATGACCGCGCTGCAAGGGGATGTGGATGTGCTGTGGTTCGATCCGGCGCGCAGCGATCCGGCCGAGGACCTGCGGCTGGAGGCGCGGTTGCAGGCCCAGGCGCCGGAGGTGTTGTGGTCGGTGAAGAACCAGGCGCGCATGCACCTGCGTCATGGCCAGGCGCCTTATGCCTCGACCGGCGATGCCATGTGCTACTGGGCGGAGGTCGCCACGGCAGTGGCGGTGCGGCGCACGGCCGATGACCAGTGCGAGGTGCTGGCGCCGCTGGGGCTGGACGATCTGTTCGGCCTGCGGCTGCGGTCCACGCCGGGCAAGGCCGAGGTGATGGCCGCTCGGGCGCGGGAGAAGGGCTGGTTGCAGCGCTGGCCGAAGTTGCGCTCGCTTGGTTGAAAAGCCCGGCAGGGAAACTGCCGGGCTTGGCGCGCGGCCTCAACTGACCAGGCAGATTGCCCGCAGTGACGAGCCTGGTTTCACTGGCGTGGTGGTGTCACCGAGCCATTGCTGGGTATCGGTTTTCTGCTGTTTGGCGAACACATCCCTGACGTTTTCCCAGCTTTCCACCGACAGCTGGTAAACCGCCTGGGACAGGGTATAGGACGACTGGAAGGTGATGGTGCCTTTCTTGCTGGTGGCCTTGATGGTGAATTCGCTGGCATACAGCATGAAGTTCACCGAGCCGGCGATCCCCGTCTGCAGGATATTCTGGTTGAAGTTGGACTGGCGCTCGGTCTGCTCGGAATAGGACAGCGCCGCATTCACCAGGCTGCTCAGGGATTTCTTGATTTGCTCGACATCTTTGGCCGCCAGGCCGATGAAGCCTTTGACGAACGAATCGATCAGCGCATTGGCGTCATGGCTTTTCTGCTGGATCTGCGTCACCTGGGCGGCGAGCAGCGACAGGAAGGGAATCTCGGCGATCTGCTGGGTGAAGGCGATGAAGTGTTCGCGGTCGCCCTTGGCCTTGGGCCTCTGATCGGTAGGCTGGTCAAGTGGGTTGTATTCCGAGCGCCGGCGGGCGATGTCGATGGCGGTCTGCAGGCCTTCGTAGATGCTGACCGGCGCTTTGCCCGGGCTGACGTTCTTGTTGGCGTCGTTGGCGTAGCTGTCGGTCGCCGCGCCGGCTGCCGGGCTGAAGAACGGGTTGATGGCATCAGCGCCGGTGCGCATGGCGCGGCCTGTCGAGGTGAGCTGGTGAGGGTGGTTGTAGTCGTGGGCGAAGATATTGCCGTGTGCCGTGGTCGACTTCACCCGGGCCTTTCCTTCCAGCCAGGCATGTGCAACTTCTTTCTCGGATGGGGCGGCTCCTGGAGCGTTCATGTCAAATCCCTTTAGCAGATTTATTAATAGGGTCGAGTGCGCTGGAACCTAAGCAGTTCATAGGGCGCCTGACTCAGGCTAGAGGGGAGTTTTAAGGTGTCAAAGTGTCTTTTTTTACGCAGTAGGAAAGTGGTGGGGGATATGGAGCCAATCGAATTAAGTAGTGGCTGGCTTATCGTGAAGTTATTGTTTTTTTCGTTTTAATGTATGTAATTGAGTGTGTTTCTGTTTGAAGCGTATTCGGATGTGTTTTCAAGTCAATTGCAACTAATGCTTCGGCGAGTTGGTGTGATCCGCGTCGAACGCTTCGCGGATAACCCGCTCCCACAGGTTTGAATATCGCCGTGTGGGAGCGGGCTGCTGGGTGTGATCAGCGCTCGATGGCCAGTGCCACGCCTTGGCCGCCACCGATGCACAGGGTTGCCAGGCCTTTGTTGGCATCGCGCTTGATCATCTCGTGCAGCAAGGTCACCAGCACCCGGCAGCCGGACGCACCGATCGGGTGACCCAGGGCGATCGCGCCGCCATTGACGTTGACCTTGGAGGCATCCCACTCCAGCTGCTTGCCCACGGCCAGTGCCTGGGCGGCGAAGGCTTCGTTGGCTTCGATCAGGTCCAGGTCGGCCAACTGCCAGCCGGCCTTGTCCAGGCAGCGTTGGGTCGCCGATACCGGGCCGATGCCCATGATCGCAGGGTCTACGCCGGCGCTGGCGTAGGCGGCGATCTTCGCCAGTACCGGCAGGCCCAGGGCCTTGGCCTTGCTGGCGCTCATCAACAGCACGGCGGCGGCACCGTCGTTGAGGCTGGAGGCATTGCCGGCAGTGACGCTGCCATCTTTCTTGAACGCGGCGCGCAGCTTGCCCAGGGACTCTGCAGTGGTGCCGGGGCGTGGCTGTTCGTCGGTGTCGAACACCAGCGGCTCGCCTTTCTTCTGCGGGATGTGGATCGGGGTGATTTCGTCCTTGAAGCGCCCGGCCTCGATGGCGGCCACGGCCTTGCGCTGCGACTCGGCGGCGAAGGCGTCCTGTTGTTCACGGGTGAGGGCGTACTTGTCCACCAGGTTCTCGGCGGTGATGCCCATGTGGTAGTCGTTGAAGGCGTCCCACAGGCCGTCGGTGATCATGCTGTCGACCAGTTGGCCGTGGCCCATTCGTTGCCCGGTGCGCGCCGAGGGCATCACGTAGGGCGCCAGGCTCATGCTCTCCTGGCCACCGGCGATCACCACCTCGGCGTCGCCGCAGCGGATGGCCTGGGCGGCCAGGTGCAGGGCTTTCAGGCCCGAGCCGCAGACCTTGTTCAGGGTCAGGGCCGGCACTTCGTAGGGCAGGCCGGCCTTGACGGCGGCCTGGCGGGCGGGGTTCTGGCCGGCGCCGGCGGTAAGCACCTGGCCGAGGATCACTTCGTCGACCTGGGCCGGGTCGAGCTGGGTCTGGGCCAGCAACTGGCGGATCACGGCGGCGCCCAGCTCCACGGCGGATACATTGGCCAGGGCCCCCTGGAAACTGCCGATGGCAGTGCGGGTGGCGGCGACGATGACGACTTCGTTCATTGTTGTTCTCCGGGATGCGGGCGTGATCCTGACAGCATCCCCGCCCGAGGCTTATTTGAGAAGTTTGTTTTTCTTTGCCATTGATCCGAAATTCAAATGAATGGCGCATGCAATTCTGTACCGCCGTTCGGATGAAACTAAGCTTGGCTTCAGCTTCGCTGGGCAGAATGAGGCTTCCATCAACAAGCAGGAGTTTCCCAATGCGCCGTTCACTTATCGCGATCACCCTGTTGCTGGGTAGCGCCGCCGCTTTCGCCGCCGAGCCCAAATGCACCACGGCTGACAAGGGTACCTGGCAGGACGCCGAGCAGTTCCAAGCCAAGCTCAAGGACGAGGGCTACAAGATCAACAAGTTCAAGGTGACCAAGGGCAACTGCTACGAGATCTACGGCTTCGACAAGGATGGCCGCAAGGTCGAGATCTATCACGATCCGGTCAGCGGCAACGCGGTCAAGACCGAGATCCATAAATGACCGCCGGCGTGCGGCTGTGGGACCCGCTGCTGCGGGTGTGCCACTGGTCGTTCGCCGCGGTGTTCCTCGCCAACTACGTCTTCAACGAGGCCGGTGACGACTGGCACCAATGGCTGGGTTACTACGCGTGCGGCTGCCTGGCCGTGCGCTGCGCATGGGGTTTCGTCGGGCCCCGCAGTGCACGTTGGGCGGATTTCTGGCCGACCCTGGAAAGGTTACGAACCCATGGACGCGCGTTGTGGCGTGGCGAGCCTTACCACCGCATGGGTCACACGCCGATCGGCGCGCTGGTGATGGTGCTGATGATGACGGGCATCGCCAGCCTGGGCCTGACCGGCTGGATGATGCTGGAGGTGGATGCGTTGTGGGGCGCCGAGTGGCTGGAAACGCTGCACAGCTGGTTGGCCGATGGCCTGCTGGCGCTGGTTTGCGTGCACCTGCTGGCGGCGCTGGTGGAGAGTGTGCGGCTGCGTGAGAACCTGCCCTGGTCGATGGTGACGGGGCGGCGCAGGTCCGAGGATCCGTGAAGTGTAGCCCATCGCGGGGCAAGCCCGCTCCCACGCCAGTTTTGAACATGCAGGTCTGGCGTGGGAGCGGGCTTGCCCCGCGATGATCGTCTCTACACCGCCGGGCACTGGTTGGTCACGCAGTGAATCCCGCCGCCACCCGCCGCGATCGCATCGATATCCAGTTGCACCACCTTGCGCCCCGGATACAGCTTCACCAACAACGCCCGCGCCTTCTCGTCGGCACTGCGATCACCAAACTGCGGCGCGATCACCGCGCCATTGATGACGAAGTAGTTGATGTACCCCGCCGCGAAGTCCGGGTTGTCCTCGCTGAACTTGCTGCGCCGTGGCTTCAGTGGCGGTGACATCGTGTGGATCTCCAGCTTGCGGCCATCGGCATCGGTGGCATTGCGCAGGATTTCCAGGTGCTCGAGGGTCACTTTGTGATCGTACGAGTCTGGATCGTTGTCCAGGTTCGCCACTAACACGCCGGGCGCCGCGAAGCGCGCGTAGAAGTCCACATGGGCATCGGTGATGTCCTTGCCCTTGATGCCCGGCAGCCAGATGATCTTGCGCAGTCCCAGCCGCTCCTTCAGTTCGGCCTCGACCTGGGCCTTGCTCCAGCCGGGGTTGCGGTTGCTGTTGATCCAGCTGCTCTCGGTCATGATCCCGGTGCCATGGCCGTCCACCTCGATACCGCCGCCTTCGCCCACCAGTTCGCTCTGCTGGTACTGGGCGCCAGCCAGCCTGGCGACGCGGGCCGCCAGCTTGGCGTCGTAGCGGTGCTGCTGCTTGCCGCCCCAGCCGTTGAAGTTGAAGTCCACCGCGCCCAGCACGCCGTCGTCGTCAACCACGAAGTTGGCGCCGATGTCGCGCATCCAGATGTCGTCCAGCTCAGTCTCGACATAGGTGATGTTGTGGCTGCCGCATTCCTCCTCGGCGATGTCGCGCTCGCTGGCGCGGCAGAACACCGTCACCGGCTGGAACGCGGCGATGGCCCGGGCGATGCGCCCTAGCGCGGCCTGGACGTCTTCGGTGAAATCTTCCCAGATGGCGTCCTGGGCGCCGAAGGCGATGTAGGCGCGCTGGTGCTTTTCACCCTCGTCGGGCATGAACCAGCGGCCCGACTCGGCGGCGCGGGCGCGGGTGCCGCCGAAGGGCAGGCCGAAACTGGCGGCGGCGCCGAGGCCGGCGACGACGCTCATCTGTTGGAGGAAGGTGCGGCGAGTTGGCATGGGGTCAGTCCTGTGCAGTCTTGAAGCGGGTCCAGACGCGCATGCGCGCACGCATGTCGGCCTGGGGGATGTCCTTGCCCGGAATCAGCCGGGTGTAGGTGGCATCGCTGAGGTAGATGTCCGGGTTGTCACGCAGGCGCGCATCCACCAGGGGGCGGGCCTTGGCGCTGGCGGTGGGGTAGCCGGTGAAGTTGCTGATCGCAGCCATGTTCTCCGGGCGCATGACGAAGTTGATGAAACGATAGGCGTATTCCGGGTGCTTGGCGTCGGCAGGGATGGCCATGGTGTCCATCCACACCGTGGTGCCTTCGCGGGGCACGCGGTACTGGAAGTCGATGGTCTTGCCCGCGGCCTCGGCGGTGCGCTGGGCCTGGATCACGTCGCCGCTGTAGCCCAGCGACAGGCAGGTGTTGCCGTTGACCAGCTCGGTGACCGGCTGCGACTGCAGCTTGCGCACATAGGGGCGAATGCCCTTGAGCAGTTCGCTCGCGGCGGCCAGGTCTTCGCGTTTGGCGCTGCGCGGCTCGCGACCGAGGTAGTGGAGGACCACGGCCAGCACTTCGTCGGGCGAGTCGATCATCGAGATGCCGCAGTCGGCGAACTTGGCCGCCAGCTCCGGCTTGAACAGCAGGTCGAGGCTGTCCAGCGGGGCGTCGGGCATGCGCTCGCGGATCTTCGCCGCATCCATGGTCAGGCCGATGGTGCCCCAGGTGTAGGGCACGGTGGCCTGGCTGGCCTTGGGGTAGCGGTCGTGCAGCTGGCGCAGGCCGGGCTCGATATCGTCGAGCGCGGTCAGTTGCTTGCGATCAAGCGCCTGCAGGCTGCCGGCGCGCATCAGTCGCTCGGCCACGGTGTCGCCGGGGAACACCAGGTCGTAGCCGCTGCGACCGGACATCAGCTTGGCCTCGAGCACTTCGCTGCCGTCCATGACGTCGTAGATCACCGGGATGCCGGTTTCGGCGGTGAAGCGCTTGAGGGTGTCCTCGGCAAAATAATCGGCCCAGTTGTACAGGCGCAGGGCATCCTGCTCGGCCTGGGCGACGCCGGCGCAGGCCACCAGGGCGGCGATGGCGAGCAGTTTCGATGGACGGCTTGGCATGGTTCAGGCCCTCGCGGTCTGTGGGGTGCGGCCGTCCAGGCTGAGCAACGGCGCGTACATGCTGGGGCGGCGGTCGCGGTAGATGCCCCAGCTCAGGCGGTCTTCGCGCATGCGTTCCAGGTCCAGGTCGTGCAGCCAGACGCCGCTGCTGTCGCGGTCGGCCTCTTGCAGCATCGCGCCCTTGTGGTCGCAGATGAACGACGAGCCGTAGAAGCGCATCGACAGGTTGTCGTCGCTGCGCGCCACCTCGTGACCGACGCGGTTGGCGGCCACCACCGGCAGCAGGTTGGCGGCGGCGTGGCCGCGCATGGCCATCTGCCAATGGTCACGCGAGTCCAGCTCGGCGGCGCCCGGCTCCGAGCCGATGGCGGTGGGGAACAGCAGCACCTCGGCGCCCATCAGCGCCAGGCAGCGGGCGGTCTCGGGGAACCACTGGTCCCAGCAGATACCGATGCCCAGGCGGCCGAAGGCGGTGTCCCAGACCTTGAAACCGGTGTCGCCGGGGCTGAAGTATTCCTTTTCCTGGTAGCCGATGGCGTTGGGGATGTGGGTCTTGCGGTACACCCCCAGCAGGCGGCCGTCGGCGTCGGCCACGGTCAGCGAGTTGAAGAAGGCGTTGCCGGCGCGCTCGTACCAGCTCAGCGGCAGCACCACGCCCAGCTCCTTGGCCAGTGCGGCGAAGCGCTTGAGCAGCGGGCTGTCGTGGTAGTCCTGGGCCAGGGCCTGGTGGCTGTGGCACTGCTCGATGCAGAAATACGGGGTGGCGAACAGCTCCTGCAGCAGGATCACCTGGGCACCCTGGGCGGCGGCCCGGCGCACCAGCTGTTCGGCACGGTCGAGGTTGGCGGCCAGGTCCCAGCTGCAGGCCATCTGCGTGGTGGCGATGCGCACGGTGCTCATGGGCGCGCTCCCTGCCAGGCCGGCTGCTGCTGGGTGATGCAGTGGATGCCGCCGCCGCCGTGGGCGATATGGTCGATGCGCACCGGCACGACCTCGCGGCCGGGGAAGGCCAGGGCCAGCTGCCGGGCGGCGGCCTGGTCGGCGTCAATGCCGTAGGCCGGCATGATCACCGCGCCGTTGGCCAGGTAGAAGTTGGTGTACGAAGCGCAGAACACCTCGGCCTCGGTATCCACGGCCGCCGTGGCCTCGTACAGGTCGAGCAGCTCGAACGAGCGGCCTTGGGCATCGGTGGCCAACTCCAGGGCGCGGCGGTTCTCGCGGGCCACCTCGGCGTACACCGAGCCCTGGTCGTGGGTGGCGTCCACCAGCAGTACGCCGGGGCGGGCGAAGGCGCACACGCCATCGACATGGCCGTCGGTCATGTCGCCGGTGACGTACTGCGGGTCACCCGGCAGCCAGATGGTCTTGCGGATGCCCAGCAGGCGGGCGAAGCAGTCCTCGAAGTCAGCCTTGCTCAGGCCCGGGTTGCGGTTGGGGTTGAGCAGCACCGACTCGGTGGTGATCAGCGTGCCTTCGCCGTCGACATGGATGGCGCCGCCTTCGTTGCACAGCGGAGTGCTCAGGCCTTCGAGGCCGAGATGATCGAGGATGCGTCGGGCCAGGCTGCGGTCCTTGCCGTGCTCGGACTTGTCGCCCCAGGCGTTGAAGCGCCAGCTCAGGCCGGCCACGCCCTGCTGCGGGTGGATGAGGAAGGTCGGGCCGCTGTCGCGGCACCAGCTGTCGTCCACGGCCAGTTCGACCAGCTCGATGCCGGGGCCGCACAGTTCGCGGGCAATGGCCATGGCCGAGGGATCGACCACCATCTTCACCGGCTCGAAGCGCGCGATGGCGGCGGCCACGCGGGCATAGTCGCGCTGCACGTCGGCCAGGGTCACGCCCCAGCCCGCCTCCCACAGTGGCTTGTTGTGTGGCCAGATCATCCAGGTGGCGGCGTGGCGGGCCCATTCGGCAGGCATGCGCCAGCCGCTGTCGCGGGACAGGGTCATAGTGAACTCCGATCTATTAGGGATTTTTATCAACGAAGCCCGCCGTCGCGGGTGTTGCTGCCCATGTTATGGCTGGGAAACCGGAGCGACAAACGATAGATTTAGCGTATTTCTGATCAGTCAGGCTTATCAGCATGCTCAAGCATTGGCCCCCGCTCAACGCCCTGCGTGGCTTCGAAGCCGCCGCCCGTCTGGGCAGCTTCCACAAGGCCGCCGAGGCCCTGAACCTTACCCAGTCGGCGATCAGCCAGCAGATCCGCAGCCTGGAAAGCTATCTGGAGCAACCGTTGTTCCACCGCAGCGGGCGGAGCGTCAGCCTGACCGACGCCGGGCATGACCTGCTCAGCACCACCCAAGCCCTGTTGCAGCAACTGGCGGTGGGCATCCGTCGCCTCGACCAATACCGCAAGCCCAACCAGTTGGTGGTCAACACCACCCCGGCCTTCGCCCGGCATTGGCTGTTGCCGCGCCTGGCGGATTTCCACCAGCGTCACCCGGATGTCGACCTGTGGCTGTTTACCAGCTTCGAGGTCCCGGACATGGCCAACGAGACCATCGACCTGGCGATTCGCGACGATATCGGGCCGCAGGCTGAATGCAGCTTCACCGTGCTGCACCAGGACAGGTTGTATCCGGCTTGTCACCCGACGTTGCCCGAGACCGGGCGCACGACCTTGCACGGCGAGCGCGAGATGGACTGGAGTCACTGGCAGCTGGAAGGCGGCGAGGAGGTGGGGCAGCAGGGCAAGGGGCTGAACTTCTCAGACCCGGGGTTGCTGCTGGAGGCGGCGGGCGAGGGGCTGGGGATTGCCCTGGTCAGTCAACTGCTGGCGCAGCGGATGGTCGATGAGGGACGTTTGCGGCCCTTGTCGGCACAGCGCGTACGCGGGCCGGTGTGGAGCTGCCTGGTGCATTGGGAGAGCCAGGAGGATCCGCTGGCGCGGCAGTTCCTGGCGTGGTTGCGAGAGGCCCTGTCGCCTGTGTTGTCCTGATGGAACGGAACCTGTGGGAGCGGCCTTGTGTCGCGAAAGGGCCGCACAGCGGCCCCGGCGATCTTCGCGTCAACACTGGAACCCTGGGGCTGCTGCGCAGCCCTTTCGCGACACAAGGCCGCTCCCACAGGACCGCGCCAGCCTCAAGATCAACGCCGTACCTGTAGGCGCTGGCTTTGCCGGCAAATGGGAGCGTGCGGACAATGCAGCAATGCGAATCACCCCGTAATATGTGTCGGATATCCCGCGAGGGTAGTCTCACCCTCTAGATCAAACGGCAGCGCCCCGAATCCGGGCGCTGCCCCAGCCTAAACCTGACGAGGTACAGACATTGGCCATCATTCATCCCAAGGTTCGCGGTTTCATCTGCACCACGACTCACCCCAAGGGCTGCGAGCTCAACGTCCGTGACCAGATCGAAGCCACCCGCAAGCTGGGCGTGCGCGAGGATGGTCCGAAGAAAGTCCTGGTGATCGGCGCCTCCAGCGGCTACGGCCTGGCCGCGCGCATCACCGCGGCGTTCGGCTTCAAGGCCGATACCCTGGGCGTGTTCTTCGAAAAGCCGGGCACCGAGACCAAGGCCGGTACCGCCGGCTGGTACAACGCCGCCGCCTTCGACAAGTTCGCCAAGGCCGAAGGCCTGTACAGCAAGTCGATCAACGGTGACGCTTTCTCCGACGAAGCCCGCGCCAAGGTCATCGAGCTGATCAAGAACGAAATGGGCGGCCAGGTCGACCTGGTGATCTACTCGCTGGCCTCGCCAGTGCGCAAGCTGCCGCAGACCGGTGAAGTGGTCCGCTCGGCGCTCAAGCCGATCGGCCAGCCGTACAAGTCGACCGCCATCGACACCAACAAGGACACCATCATCGAGGCCAGCATCGAGCCGGCCACCGAGCAGGAAATCGCTGACACCGTCACCGTCATGGGCGGCCAGGACTGGGAGCTGTGGATCGACGCCCTGAACGCTGCAGGCGTGCTGGCGCCACAGGCTCGCACCGTGGCCTTCAGCTACATCGGCTCCGACATCACCTGGCCGATCTACTGGGACGGCGCCCTGGGCAAGGCCAAGCAGGACCTGGACGAAACCGCCCAGCGCCTGGGCAAGAAAGTCGGTGGCAGTGCCAACGTTGCGGTGCTCAAGTCGGTCGTTACCCAGGCCAGCTCGGCGATCCCGGTGATGCCGTTGTACCTGTCGATGGTCTTCAAGATCATGCAGGAGAAGGGTATCCACGAAGGTACCCAAAACCAGCTGGACCGCATGTTCCGTGACCGCATGTACCGTGCGGACGGTGCGCCGGCTGCACTGGACGACGAAGGCCGCCTGCGTCTGGACGACTGGGAACTGCGTGATGACGTGCAGGACGCCTGCCGTGCCATGTGGCCGAAGGTAACCACCGAGAACCTGTTCGAACTGACCGACTACGCCGGCTACAAGAAGCAGTTCCTCAACCTGTTCGGCTTCGAGCGCGCTGACGTCAACTACGACGAAGACGTGGCCACCGACGTACGGTTCGACTGCATCGAGCTGTAAGCAAGTCCTTGACCGCGCAGCCGTTGATGACGGCTGCGCGGTTCCCGCCGACGACTTGTTAATATTCTGAAACAAATCCTCCAATGGCCCTTTGCCATGGGCACCCTCTGCCTGATCTATACCCCAGCTATTGGCCTGGCAATTCCGCGGGGGCCGAGGAGGGAGCAATGGGCGCACTGCAAAAACTACAAGAACGCATTCGCCAGAAGGGCCTCAAGCGCACCTTCAAGACCTTGTTCGAACGTTACGTGTTCTTCCACTGGGAATTGTTGTGGATGGAACGCGACCTGATCAGTCCGGTGCCTCCCTACAACCTCAAGGCCCACACACCGGTCACCCTGATGCAGATCACCACCGCCAACGCCGACGCCTTCGCCACGAATTTCGGCGACCGCGTCGAGACCATGCGTGAACTGGCCGCCGAAGGGCACACCGGGCACATGTACCTGGACGAGCAGGGCGATGCCGTGGCCTTCATCTGGGCCAGCGTGGTCGACTATCACGACAAGCACTACTACGGTTGCACCTTCCCGGTGAAACCGGGCGAGTTCTTCGAGTTCGGCGGCGAGATGACCCGGCCCTACTTTGGCAGCGAGCTGTCGGTGACGGCCCAGGTCGAGCTGTGGAACACCATGCGTGAAAAGGGCTGCCACAAGGTGGTGGACGTGGTGGAGACCCACAACGTGCCGGCCATGAAGCTGCACCTGCGCATGGGCTACCACGAGCAGGGACGGGTGATGCACGTGTACGGGCTGTTCGGGCGCTGGAAGCTGTTCCGCGAGACCCGCTACGACGGCTCGCGCCTGGCGGTGCTGCGCAAACCGGGTGTGGCCGGCGCGCTGCCCACCACCTAGCTATAACGGGGGTATGTTTGCTAGCGTTGGCGGACAACGCAGGGAGCGCGCCATGAGCAGCCTCACCCAACCCGCCAGTGCATTTCGCCAGCTCGCCGCCGACGGCTACAGCCTCGGCGGTTTTCGTTGGCGTCACGCCCAGACCGACGCCCAGCGCCCGCTGGTGATCATCAATGCCGCCACCTCGGTGCGCTGCCGTTATTACTCGCGATTCGCCGATTACCTGTTCGCCCAGGGCTTCGATGTGCTCACCTATGACTACCGAGGTATCGGCGAATCACGCCCGGCTTCGTTGCGCGGTTTCAAGGCGTCGTGGAGCGACTGGGGGCGCCTGGATTTCGAGGCAATGTTGCAACTGGCCGCAGCCGAACAGCCCGGGCAACCGGTGCATGTGGTCGGCCACAGCTTCGGCGGCTGGGCGCTGGGGCTGGCACCTTCGGCCGCGCAGGTGCGCCGAGCGGTGCTGGTGGGCGCGCAGTTCGCCTATTGGCGCGACTATGCGGCGGACCAGCGCTGGCAACTGTTCGGCAAGTGGCATGTGGTCATGCCTTTGCTGACCCGGGTATTCGGCTATTTCCCCGGCAAGCGCCTGGGCTGGCTGGAGGACACCCCGGCCGGGGTGGTGCGTGACTGGAGTACCCGCACGCCGCGCTACGAGCACCGGCCCAGTGGGCGCCTGCTCGAGGCGCTGCCGTTCGAACAGGTGCGGGCGGCGACCCTGGCCATCAGCCTGACCGACGATCCGTTCGGCACGGTGGCGGCCACCGAACGGTTGTTGGGGTACCTGCGCCAGGCCGAGCGTCGGCACCTGCGGGTGGCGCCTGTGGATATCTCGGTGGAGGAGATCGGGCATTTCGCGTTTTTTCACGATCGGTTTCGTGAAAGTTTGTGGCCGATTGCCCTGGGGTGGCTGCGAGAAGGGCAGTTAGAGGGCCAGGTGCCGGGTAGCGTTATCAGTTGAGGGCCTCGTCGCGGGGCACGTCGCATCGGCGCACCGCCGCGACTTGCCCCGCGATGGGCGAGAGGCGAAGTCAGGCCAGGCGTGCGAGCGGCTGTGCGGTGAACTTCACGCCGGCCAAACCATGCTTGATCAGCGCACGGATGTTGCCATGGTCGCTGCCCTCGGGGGTGGCCACCACGCTGCGGTAGTGCTCGCCGAAGGCCAGCAGCGCTTCCTGGTCGCTCAGCCCTTCCAGCAGCGCCAGGCCCAGGGTCTTGCACGAACCTTCGTTCTGCCCGGCGGGGTTGTGCACATCGCCGTTGTCGAAGGCCTGGGGCTGGTAGCTGTAGTTCGCGGCGATGAACGCCAGGGTATCGGCGAAAACGTGCTCGCCGCTGGCGAGGCTGCTGCGCAGGGTGTTCAGGTCAGTCACGGGGTTTTCCTTGTTCGAACGCCGCCTGTTGCTCGGCGCTGGCTTCTTTCTGGTATTGGGCTTTCCACTCGGCGTAGGGCATGCCGTACACCTGCTCGCGGGCATCGTCCAGGCTCAGCTCGATCTGGCGATCGTCGGCGGCGGCCTTGAGCCATTTCGACAGGCAGTTGCGGCAGAAGCCGGAGAGGTTCATCAGGTCGATGTTCTGCACGTCGGTGCGTTTCTGCAGATGGTCGACCAGGCGCCGGAACGCGGCGGCTTCGAGTTCGAGCTGTTGTTGCGGGGTCATGGGCGGTGTCTCTTCAGGTCATGCGGTTCTTCAGATGGCGGCCACCGTTGATGACCACCTGGCTGCCGGTGCTGTACTGGCTTTCGAGCAGGAACAGCACGGCGTCGATCAGCGGGCGGGCGCCGGGTTCGAATTCGAGCAGGGCCTTTTTCAGGGTCTGCTGGCGGTACTGCTCGTCGCCGCCTTCCTTGAGGATCAACAGGCCCGGCAGGATACCGTTGACGCGCACCTTGGGCGCGTACTTTTCGGCAAACGACAGCACCATGTTCTGCAGCGCGGCCTTGGTCGCGGCGTAGCCGATATGGCTCTTGCTGCCGCGCGATGAGGTCTCGTCGCAGATATGGATGATGTCGGCCTTGTCCACCTTGTTCAGCCACTCGCCGAGGGCCAGGTTGAGGTGGTAGGGCGCCTCGACGTGCAGGCGGAACATGGTGTCGAGGTTGTCCAGGCCATCGTCGAGCCACAGCGAGGCGTTGTGGATGATCCCGCGCAGGCCGTCGTAGTGGCCGTGCAGGTGGTCGATCAGGGCCTGGCGGTCTTCGCTGCGGGTCAGGTCGGCCTGGAACTGCCGGATGTTCGGGTGGGCTGCCTGGGGATGCAGGCTGCGGCTGGCGCTGACCACCGTATGGCCGGCCTGGGCCAGCTCCAGGGCCAGGGCCAGCCCGACGCGCTGGCTGGCGCCGGTGATGAGGATTGGGCTGTTCATGTGCGGGCGGTCTGTTCGTCTGTCCGTGCGTGATGCCCCAGCATACCCGAACTGCGCGGCCTTGCGAGCCCGTGCCTCAGCGGCTGCGCAGCCCCTGGGCGCGGTCGCTCGGGGCAGGCGGCGCGGCGTTCAGCCAGCCGGCCAGCAGGCGGGTGGACAGTGGGATGAACAGGTACACCATCAAGGGGGTCAGGGCCAGGGTGCTGAGCAGCACGCGGGGCAGCAGTTCCAGCGCTGCCAGCCAGTGGCCGAACAGCAGGTTGAACAGCAGCGAGACCGGGAAGAACGCCAGCCAGATGGCCGTGGCCTGTTTCCAGCGCGGCGGTTTCTGCACCGTATTGGTGCCGAACCAGTCGTCGATGCCGCTTACGCGCCTCTCTTTGGGGCGTTCGAACAGACCGTCGCCGCGCTCAAGCCAGGTCCGGCGCGAGGCGGAATGCTCCCAGGCGTGCAGGGTCTGCTCGTCGGTGAAGCGGAAGATGATCTGGAATTCATCGCCCTCGGCCGGCGGCGCGAGGATGCCTGAGCCCAGGTAACCGGGGAAGTCGGTGGCCAGTTGCTCGCCTTCGTGCAGCCAGGCCAGCAGGTCCTGGTAGCGACCACAGGCGGCGCGGCGCGACACCATCAGGGTGACGGGTGGGGTAGACATCGTGTATCTCCTGGCGACGGGGCTGGCGGGTAGCCGGCCCCTTGGCATGCGGCCCGGGGTGGTGGGCGGCGCAGGCGTGCTTGCAAGAATCGGGCGCAGATTATGCGCAATCCGTCATGACCGGTCAGTTTCAGCGGCTGGACGGTCGTCAGCAGGCGGCGGGGGCCTGGGCGTGCAGCTCGGGGTGGGCTTGGCGGTGGGCCTGCAGGATGTACTCGCGCAGACGTTCGATTTCTTCGGCCGGGCTGTGCGACAGGTCATAGGCGGCCAGGCGCGGGCCGATGCGCCGACGCAGCACGCCGTGCAGGCCGATCGGCGGTATATCCGCGGCGGCGAAGCGCAGCTTGAAGTGGGACGGCGCCTCGCGCCGGCCACGGACCTCCAGCAGCACGCCCTTGAACGAGATATCCCGCACCCACAGGTCGCTGGCCTGGCCGCGGTCGTCGAGCAAGGCGCTCGGCCGCTCCAGCGACAGGCGCCAGGGCCGCAGCATGGGGCCGTCTTCGTAGATGTCCGGCGAGCCCAGTTGCAGGTGCAGGGCGTGGAATTCGTCCTCGACCAGTTGCAGGGGGAAGCTCAGCTGCTGGTTGTTGAAGCTGGCCTGCAGGGTGACCTGCTCGTTGGCCACCAGGCGGGTGAGCAGGTCCTTCAGACGACGGTCGCCATTGACCAGCAGGCTCGACATGGGGTCGGCCAGGTTCAGTTGGGGCGAATGCTGCATGTCCTGGATGAAATCCAGTTCGTCCTGGGAGAGTAGGGCGTCTGCTTGCATGGTCGAACTCGAAGGGGCGATCGGTAAGGGCAATTTCTTCACGGCTGTCGACAGTAGCCAATACGCTTCGTTCCGGTCATTCGTCGGATAATCCTGAAGTGTGTGACTTTAGGCATAGGCGGCCTTTTGCCACTGTCGAGTGCTAGTATCCTACGTTTTCACTCAGTTTCGGAATCCTCACCCGATGAAAGTCGCCATTATTTCCGGTTCGGTATACGGCACCGCCGAAGAAGTCGCCCGTCACGCCGAGTCGCTGCTCAAGGCCGCCGGCCTTGAAGCCTGGCATGCCGCCCGCGCCACCCTGCAGGACATCGAGGGCTTTGCCCCGGACGCGTTGTTGGCAGTGACCTCGACCACGGGCATGGGCGAACTGCCCGACAGCCTGATGCCGCTGTACAGCACCATGCGTGACGTACCGCCGGCGGCCTGGCGCGGGTTGCCCGGGGCGGTGATCGGCCTGGGCGACTCCAGCTATGGCGACACCTACTGCGGCGGCGGCGAGCAGATGCGCGAGCTGTTCGCCGAACTGGGGGTGAACGAGGTGCTGCCGATGTTGCGGCTCGATGCCAGCGAGACGGTGACGCCGGAGACCGATGCCGAGCCATGGCTGGCGGAGTTTGTGGCAGCACTCAAAGGTTAAATCGCCCGTGCAGGAGCGGCCTTGCCGCTCCTACACGTTCGCGTCATGCTTCGTCGCGTTCACGCAACAACGCCAGCCACGCCTGCGCCGCCCGCGACAGATAAGCCCCGCGCCGCCAGATGAAGGCGATGTCCCAGCGCAGATGTTCCGGCGCCCGTAACGGCAAACGCACCACCCCGGGCCGCTCCAGCGCCCGCGCGACGATCGCCGGCAGCAGCACCACGCCTTGGCCGGCCGCCACCAGCGCGGCGAGAAAGTCCGCCTGGCCGCTGCGTCCGCCTTCCCTGGGCGTGAATCCCTCCTGCTGGCAGGCACTGAGCAACCGATCGTTCAACACGAAGCTGCGCTGGTACAGCAGGAACGGCGTGTCGGCCAGTTGCGCCAGGGCGACGTCGGCTTGCCCGGCCAGTGGGTGGCTCGCGGGCAGCAGGGCCTCCAGCGGCTCGTTGCAAAAGGGTTGGTAGTCGAACGCCGGATCGCTCGGCGTCAGGCTGCCGCCCAGTTCCAGCTCGCCACTTCTCACCGCCTGCTCGACCATGCGGCTGCCGCCTTCGAGCAGTTGGATCGAGATGTTCGGATGCCGCCGCCGGTACTCGGCGAACAACCCGGCGAACAGCGCGTCGCTGCCCAGCAGCGGCAGGCCCAGGCGCAGCTCGCCGCGGGCCATCTGGCTGAGGTCGTCCAGTTCGCTCTGCAGCTCCTGGCACTGGCGCAACAGCGCCTCGCCCCGCTCGAGGACAATGCGCCCGGCGGCGGTCAGCAGTAACTGTGAACCCTGGCGCTCCAGCAGCGGCTGGCCGATATCCTGTTCCAGCTGGGCGACCTGCTTGCTCACCGCCGACTGGCTGATGTGCAGGGTGATCGCCGCTTGGGTGAAACCGCCCCTGTGGACGACCTCGATGAAACTGCGCAGTTGTTTGAATTCCATGATCACTCGATTCCATTCTGGAATGGCTGTCAGTCTAACAATTCGCTTCTGGCCTGGGGGCGCGACTTTTACAATGGGCACGTTGTCGAGGAACCCCCGCCCATGAATCTTGCATTGCTGAAGAAAACCCTGCGCCTCTTCGCCGAGCTGGCGGTGCTGCTGGCCCTGTTCCTGATCGGTGGCCAGCTGGCCGCCTGGCTGGCCTGGCCGATCCCCGCCGGGGTGATGGGCCTGGCGCTGCTGCTGGTGCTGTTCGCCTGCGGCGTGCTCAAGCCGGCCACCCTGCAACTGGGCGCCGGCTGGCTGATGGCCGAGATGCTGCTGTTCTTCATTCCGGCGTTGATGAGCCTGCTGGACTACGGCAGTCTGCTGCGCAGCGAAGGCTGGCGCATCCTGCTGGTGATCGCGCTGAGCACGCTGCTGGTGATGGTGGTCACCGCGCTGACCGTGGAACTGGTGTGCCGCTGGAGGCTGCGCCATGAGCCTTGAACCCATGCCGCTGTTCTGGTTGGCGCTGACCCTGGGCGCCTACCTGGGCAGCCGCTGGCTGTACCGGCGCAGCGGGCGCTATCTGCTGTCGCCGCTGATCCTGGTGCCGGCGCTGCTGCTGGCGGTGGCCGTTCCGTTGCACACCGCCTACGCCGAGTACGCCCGTAACACCCACTGGCTGATGGGCGTGCTGGGCCCGGTCACCGTCGCCTTCGCGGTGCCGATCTGGCAGCAACGGGCATTGCTGGCACGGCATTGGCCGGCGCTGCTGGTGGGCATGCTGGCCGGCAGCGTGGCCTCGATCGGCAGTTCCTGGGCGCTGGCGCATTTGCTGGCGCTGGACGAGGCGGTCAGCCTGTCGCTGCTGCCGCGCTCGATCACCACGCCGTTCGCCATGCCGGTGGCCCAGGACCTGGGCGGCGTGCCGGAACTGACGGCGGTGTTCGTGATGTTCACCGGCGTGCTCGGGGCGATGTTCGGCGGCATCCTGCTGCGCTGGTTGCCACTGCGCACGCCGTTGGCGCGGGGCGCGCTGTTCGGCGTCGGCGCCCATGGCGCGGGCGTCAGCCGGGCCCAGGAGGTCGGCCGCGAGGAGGGCTCGGTGGCCGGCCTGGTCATGGTCCTGACCGGGCTGCTCAACCTGCTGGCGGCGCCGCTTCTGATGAAGTTGGTCTGACCGTTCGTGCCACTGACTCGCACGGTCATCAGGCTGGCTGCCAAGGCGACTTATCACCTTCGTATAGGCTTCTAGACTGAGCCTCGACATAGAGAGCACATGTATGTGCCGAGGTGACATGCAATGAACGCAGCCTTGCCCTCTTCCGACACTTATCCACCGGGACGACCGTGATGCCACTGGCCGAGATTCCATTGTGCGTCTGGCGCACCCGGAGCCAGGGTTTCACTTTCCGGGGCCAGAGCATCCGCTACTGGACGGCAGGGCAAGGAGAGCCCCTGCTTTTGCTTCACGGTTTCCCCACGGCCAGCTGGGATTGGCACTACCTGTGGGCACCCCTGGCCCAGCGTTTTCGCGTGGTGGCTTGCGACATGCTCGGCTTCGGCGATTCGGCCAAGCCCGCGGACCACGACTACAGCCTGCTCGAGCAGGCCGATCTGCAGCAGGCGTTGCTGGCGCACCTGCACATCGACCAGCCGGTGCACCTGCTGGCTCATGACTACGGTGGCAGCGTCGCCCAGGAACTGCTGGCCAGGCACCATGAGCAGCGGCTCAAGGTGGCCAGTTGCGTGTTCCTCAACAGCGGGCTGTTCCCCGAGAGCTGCCGCGTGCTGCTGGTGCAGAAGCTGCTGCTCAGCCGCCTGGGCTGGCTGGTCGGGCGCTCGTTCGGGCGCGACGACCTGGTGCGCAACGTCACCCAGGTCTACGGCCCCTGCACCCACCCCAGCGAAAGCGCCCTGGACGACTACTGGAGCCTGATCGCCTCCAATCGCGGCCCGCGCATCCTGCACCGGCTCATCAGCTTCCTGCCCGAGCGCAAGGCCCAGCGCGAACGCTGGGTCGCGGCGCTGCAACGCCCGGGCGTGCCGCTGCGCTTCATCAATGGCGCGGTCGATCCGTTGTCCGGCGCGCACATGGTCGAACGCTACCGCGAACTGGTGCCGGAGCCGGACACCGTGGTGCTGCAGGGCATTGGCCATTACCCGCATACCGAGGCGCCGGTGCAGGTGCTGCGCCACTACCTGGCCTTTCGTGAACAACCGATGAGCTATGTGCCGCTGAAGGTCGCCTGGTCCTGACCGGGTGATCATCGCCGGGCGTTATCGGGCGGCATTCGCCACGGTGCGTTTGATTGCCCGTCCCCGGCGGCTGGCGGAGACTGCGTTGCATCCCTTCATTGCCAGGAGCCTTGAGCATGAGCGAACCAGTACGTCTGCAGGATCGAGTGGTGATCGTCACGGGGGCCGGTGGCGGCCTGGGCCGGGCCCATGCGTTGCTGTTCGCCGCGCGCGGCGCGCACGTGGTGGTCAACGACCTGGGCGGGTCGACCCACGGTGAAGGCGCCAACGCCTCGGCGGCCGACCGCGTGGTGGAGGAGATCCGCGCCGCGGGCGGTTCGGCGATCGCCAACCATGACTCGGTCACCGATGGCGCGCGCATTGTCGAGCAGGCCCTGGACACCTACGGCCGGGTCGATGTGCTGGTCAATAACGCCGGCATCCTGCGCGACAAGACCTTCCACAAGATGGAAGACAGCGACTGGGAGCTGGTCTACCGCGTGCACGTCGAGGGCGCCTACAAGGTCACACACGCTGCCTGGCCGCACCTGCGGGCGCAGAACTGGGGGCGGGTGATCTTCACCTCGTCCACCTCGGGCATCTATGGCAATTTCGGCCAGGCCAACTACGGCATGGCCAAGCTCGGCCTCTATGGGCTGACCCGCACCCTGGCCATCGAAGGTCGCAAGCACGGCATCCTGGTCAACGCCATCGCCCCGACCGGCGGCACGCGCATGACCGAGGGGCTGATCCCGCCGCAGGTGTTCGAGCGGCTGCAGCCCGAGTTGATCAGCCCGCTGGTGGTGTACCTGGGGAGCGAACAGTGCCAGGACAGCGGCGAGCTGTTCGAGGTGGGCGGGGGCTGGGTCGGCAAGTTGCGCTGGGAGCGCAGCCAGGGCGTGGGGTTCGACCCGCGCGAAGGGTTCACGCCCGAGCAGGTGGCGGACAACTGGGCGCGCATTGGCGACTTCGAGGGCGCCGGGCATCCGCAGGACAGCCTGCAGGCGTTGCAGCAGATGATGGCGAACCTGCAGAAGTATCCGTTGGGTTGAACAATGCCGGGGCCGCGCTGCGGCCCTTTCGCCGGTCTTGCGAATCCTGCACAAATAAAAAAGGCCGCTGCAATCGCAGCGGCCAATCGAGACGTTAGATCAAGGAGCTTCAAAATCAACGTCGGTGAACCTGGGCGGGCCCGAAAGGCAGGGGGGAGAGCCCTTCGTGCCGGCCAGTGAGATCAGAATAAGCGCTTGATCCCGTGGGAAAAATAGCGGCTTATGACATTCACCTTTACGTTTCGGGTAAAAGTGCCAGGCGGACTATAGCCAGCCTGCGTAGTGAAAATCCGTAATGCTTTGTAAGCCCTTTCACTGATCCGCGCCGTATCCCATCCGCCAGCTGGTGGCCTGGGTGGCGGCTAGCAGGCGCCGGGCGGCCGGGCCGTGCTCGTCGGCATGGAAGATCGAGGTCGGCCCGACCACGGTCATCACCGCGGCGACCTGACCCATGGCGTTGAACACCGGCGCGGACAGCGCATCCACCCCCGGCATCAGCAACCCGTGCACATGGTGCAGGCCGCGCTGGCGGATCTGCTCCAGCAGGGGCGCATAGTCGCTCGCCTTCTGGCCCAGCGTGGCCAGTTCCTGGTCGCGCAGCTCCACGGTCTCCCGCTCGGGCAGATGCGCCGCGAACACCAGCCCGGTGGACGAACTCAGCAATGGCAGCACCGAGCCGATCTGGGTCACCACCGTCACCGCCCGCACCGCCGGCTCGATGCTCACCACGGTCGCGCCTTGGTTGCCCCACACGGCGATGAAGCAGCTTTCGTTGAGCTCGTCGCGCAGCTGCGACAGCGGCAGCGCCGCCACCTTCAGCACATCGATGCTGCCCAGTGCCGCCATGCCCACCCGCAACGCCTCGCGCCCGAGCCCATAGTGGTTGGTGGCCGGGTCCTGTTCGGCGAAGCCGCTGGCGATCAGCGCCTGCAGGTAGCGGTGCACCTTGCTCGCCGGCATGTCCACGTGCTCGGCCAGGCGCGACAACGAGGTGGAGGGGGAGAGTTCGGCCAGGGCCTTGAGGATGTCGGTGCCGACTTCCGCCGAGCGGACCTTCTGTTTGCCGTTGTCGGCGCTGCTGCTGGCTTTGGCCATGGGGGACTTCTATGCGGAATTCTTGGGGTGGCGCCTTTATAGCTTGACGCCTGCGCGCGGGCAAATTACGTTATTCGTAATCTGATTACGATAAAAGCAATGCAGACGCGCTGCCGCCCCTGGTGCCGGTTTCAGGATCGGGCCCGCAGCCAGCTGCCCGCAACGGCTCCCAGCAGCCCGGAGGCACCGATGACCCGCGACACTTCCCCTGAACTCGAGTACCTGAGCGGCTTCGGCAACGAATTCGCCAGCGAAGCCTTGCCCGGCGCCCTGCCGGTCGGGCAGAACTCGCCGCAGAAAGCCCCCTACGGGCTGTACGCCGAGCTGCTGTCGGGCACCGCCTTCACCATGACCCGCAGCGAACTGCGCCGTACCTGGCTGTACCGCATCCGCCCGTCGGCGCTGCACCCGCGTTTCGAGCGCCTGGAGCGCCAGCCGCTGACCGGCGCGCTGGGTGCCATCAACCCCAATCGCCTGCGCTGGAGCCCCCAGCCGATCCCGTCCGAGCCGACCGACTTCATCGATGGCTGGCTGCCGATGGTGGCCAACTCGGCATCGGAAAAGCCGGCCGGGGTGAGCGTCTACATCTACCGCGCCAACCGTTCCATGGAGCGGGTGTTCTTCAATGCCGACGGCGAGCTGCTGCTGGTGCCGGAACAAGGTCGCCTGCGCATCGCCACCGAGCTGGGCGTGCTCGAAGTCGGGCCGCTGGAGATCGCGGTGATCCCGCGGGGCATGAAGTTCCGGGTCGAACTGCTCGACGCCCAGGCCCGTGGCTATATCGCCGAGAACCACGGCGCGCCGCTGCGCATCCCGGACCTCGGCCCGATCGGCAGCAACGGCCTGGCCAACCCGCGTGACTTCCTTACCCCGGTCGCCCATTACGAAGAGAACAACGGCCCGGTACAGCTGGTGCAGAAGTTCCTCGGTGAACACTGGGCCTGCGAGCTGCAGCATTCGCCGCTGGACGTGGTCGCCTGGCACGGCAGCAACGTGCCGTACAAGTACGACCTGCGCCGCTTCAACACCATCGGCACGGTCAGTTTCGACCATCCCGACCCGTCGATATTCACCGTGCTGACCTCGCCCACCAGCGTGCACGGCATGGCCAACATGGACTTCGTGATTTTCCCGCCGCGCTGGATGGTGGCCGAGAATACCTTCCGTCCACCATGGTTCCACCGCAACCTGATGAACGAGTTCATGGGCCTGATCCAGGGCGCCTACGACGCCAAGGCCGAAGGCTTCCTGCCCGGCGGCGCCTCGCTGCACGGGGTGATGAGCGCCCACGGCCCGGACGCCGAGACCTGCGACAAGGCCATCTCGGTGGACCTGGCGCCGCACAAGATCGACAACACCATGGCCTTCATGTTCGAGACCAGCCAGGTGCTGCGTCCGAGCCGCCAGGCCCTCGAAAGTCCGCAATTGCAGGCCGACTACGATAGTTGCTGGGCCACCTTGCCGAGCACCTTCAACCCGAACCGGAGATAACCGATGAACCACACCGCCATTGCCCGCAGCTGGGTCGAGCACGCCAACGGGCACCGCGACTTCCCGCTGCAGAACCTGCCCCTGGGCATCTTCAGCCGCCCAGGGCAGGCGCCACGTTGCGGCGTGGCCATCGGCGACGCGATCCTCGACCTCGAGGCCGTGCTGGCCGCTGGCCTGTTCGACGGCGCGGCCAAGGCCGCCGTCGAGGCCACCGTCGGCGGCGCGCTGAACGCCTTCTTCGCCCTGGGCCGTACGGCCCGCGTGGCCCTGCGCGAGCGCCTGCTGGCACTGCTGGACGAGGGCAGCGAGCACCAGGCTGCGCTGAAGGCAGCGCTGTACCCGGCCAGCGAATGCCAACTGCACCTGCCGGCGAAGATCGGTGACTACACCGACTTCTACGTCGGCATCGAGCATGCCAAGAACGTCGGCAAGCTGTTCCGCCCGGACAACCCGCTGCTGCCCAACTACAAGCATGTGCCGATCGGCTACCACGGCCGCGCCTCGACCATCCGTGCCTCCGGTGCCGATGTGCGCCGCCCCAAGGGCCAGACCCTGCCGGCGGGCCAGACCGAGCCGAGTTTCGGCCCTTGCGCGCGCCTGGACTACGAGCTGGAGCTGGGCATCTGGATCGGCCAGGGCAACGACATGGGCCAGCCGATCCCGGTGGGCGATGCCGCCGAGCACGTGGCCGGCTTCTGCCTGCTCAACGACTGGTCGGCGCGGGACATCCAGGCCTGGGAATACCAGCCGCTGGGCCCGTTCCTGTCCAAGAGCTTCATCACCACGGTGTCGCCGTGGGTGGTAACCGCCGAGGCACTGGAGCCATTCCGCTGCGCCCAGCCGGCCCGTCCGGAGGGTGACCCGCAGCCGCTGTCGTACCTGCTGGACAAGCGCGACCAGGCTGCCGGCGCCTTCGACATCGAGCTGGAAGTGCTGCTGCTGACCGAGCGCATGCGCGAGCAGAACCTGCCGGCGCATCGCCTGACCCTGAGCAGCACCCGCAGCATGTACTGGACCGTGGCGCAGATGGTTGCCCACCACAGCGTCAACGGCTGCCAGCTGCAACCGGGCGACCTGTTCGGTTCGGGTACCCTGTCGGGCGCCGCGCCGGGGTCGTTCGGCAGCCTGCTGGAGATCACCGAGGGCGGCAAGCACCCGGTGGAACTGGCCAGCGGCGAGGTGCGCAAGTTCCTCGAGGACGGCGACGAGATCATCCTGCGCGCCCGTTGCGTGCGCGAGGGCGTGGCCAGCATCGGCTTCGGCGAGTGCCGCGGCACCATCGTCGCGGCCAACTGAGGGGGCAGGGCGATGGAACTGTTCACCTACTACCGCTCCACCTCGTCGTATCGGGTGCGCATCGCCCTGGCGCTCAAGGGCCTGGACTACCAGGCCCTGCCTGTGAACCTGCTCAAGGGCGAACAGCGCGGCGCGGACTACCTGGCGCTCAACCCCCAGGGCCGGGTGCCGGCCCTGCGCCTGGAGAGCGGCGAGCTGCTGGTGCAGTCGCCGGCGATCATCGAGTACCTGGAGGAAGCCTTCCCCGAAACGCCACTGTTGCCCCGTGCGCCCGAAGCCCGGGCCAGGGTGCGCGGCGTGGCGGCGATCATCGGCTGCGATGTCCATCCGTTGCACAACGTCAGCGTGCTCAACCAACTGCGTCAGTTGGGGCACGACGAGGCCCAGGTCAACCAGTGGATCGGCCACTGGATCAGCCAGGGGCTGGCGGCGGTGGAGCAACTGATCGGCGATGACGGCTTCTGCTTCGGGGCGACGCCGGGCGTGGCCGACGTCTACCTGATCCCGCAGCTGTACGCGGCCGAGCGCTTCAACATCGACCTCGGCGGCTACCCGCGCATTCGCCGGGTGGCCGCCCTGGCCGAGCAGCACCCGGCCTTCCACCAGGCCCACCCGGCGAGGCAGCCCGACACGCCCGACTGATCGCCACCGCCCGCACCTGCACTCATAACAACAAAAGACAGGGACCTTGCGATGCACAACCAGATAGCCAGCTTTCGCGCGGCGCTCGACGCGCGCCCGGTGTCACCCTACCAGTGGCGCCTGCTGCTGCTGTTGATCCTGCTGTTGGTCACCGATGGTTATGACGCCCAGGTGCTGGGCTATGTGATCCCCGCGCTGGCCCAGGACTGGGGGCTGGAGAAGGCCGCCTTCGGGCCGGTGTTCAGCGCCAACCTGCTGGGCCTGACGGTCGGCTCGCTGGCGGTGACGCCACTGGCCGACCGCTTCGGCGTGCGCCGGGTGCTGCTGTGCTGCGTGCTGCTGTACGCCAGCCTGACGGTGCTGATGGTGTTCGCCTCTTCCCTCGACAGCCTGATGCTGGCGCGCTTTCTCTGCGGCATCGGCATGGGCGGCGCCATGCCCAGCGCCATGGCGCTGATGGCCGACTATGCGCCGCCTCGGCTGCGTACCCTGATGGTCACCCTGGCGGCCTGCGGATTCTCCCTGGGCGGCGCGGCGGGCGGCTTCGTCGCCGCGGGCTTCATCGATCATCACGGTTGGCAGGCAGTGTTCCTCGCCGGCGGCGTGGCGCCCTTGCTGCTGTTTCCGTTTCTGATGCTGTTCCTGCCCGAGTCGCTGCCGCGCCTGCTGCGCGACGCCCCGCCCTATGCGCGGTTGCAGCGGGTGACTGCCCGGTTGTTGCCCGGTTGGCAGATACCAGTGGCGCGGATCGCCAGCGACGAGCCGGCGGACAGCAAGCTCACCATGGTGGCGCTGTTCCGCGACGGTTTCGCCCGCCCGACCCTGCTGCTGTGGAGCACCTTCTTCGTCAGCCTGATCCTGCTGTACTTCATGATCAGCTGGCTGCCGTCGCTGCTGCAGGAAAGCGGGCTGGCGCTGAACCAGGCCAACCTGGTCACCTCGCTGTTCCTGTTCGCCGGCACCTTCGGTGCCGTATGCCTGGCCTGGTGCGCCGACCGCATGGCCAACAAGGCCTATCTGCTGGCCGCCGTGCTGCTGGGGGCAGCGCTGTTCAGCGTGCTGGTCGGCCTGAACCATGATGACCCGCGCTGGCTGGTGCCCAGTGTGTTCGCCGCCGGCTTCTGCATCATCGGTGGCCAGCTGACGCTCAATGCCTTCGTCAGCAACTTCTACCCGGCCCAGGTGCGCGCCACCGGCACCGGCTGGGCCCTGGGCGTCGGGCGCTTCGGCTCGATCCTCGGGCCGCTGCTGGGCAGCCTGCTGCTGACGTTGCACATGCCAGTGGAGCAGATCTTCTTCTTCTGTGCCGTCCCGGCCGTGCTGGGAGCGTTGTTGATCAGCCGGGTGCGGGCGCCGCGGCCGCGTGAGCCGAAGGTCGCGGGCGAGGTCTTAATGGATTGAGCGCTTGGCGCTGGGCAGCTGGCCGAGGCGCTCGCTGAGTTTCAGGCGTTGCAGCGGGTCGTCAGTGAGCAACAGGGCGTGCTCCAGGTCGAAGCGTTCGGCCTGGGGGCAGTCCAGGTGCTGGTACAGCGTGGCGCGGGCCAGGTAATCGCTGACCTGCACCGGGCCCAGTTGCATGACCCGTTCGGCATCGATCAGGGCGGCCAGGTTGTTGTCGTTGCTGGTATGCAGCTGGCGCAGGTTACGCGACAGGCGCTGGAGCATCTGCCTCGGCGAAGCGCCGCGCAGGTGCTCGGCGGTCAGCGGCAACTGCGGGCCGTACTGGCGGGCGAGCAGTTCGCGGCAGTCGTTGGGGTAGAGGCGCCGGCCACCACAGGGGTCGAGCAGGTGATCGGCGCCGGGTACGCGCAGCAGGAAATGGCCGGGGAAGTTGACGCCCTCCAGCGGGATCGACAGGCGGCGGGCCAGTTCCAGGGCGAGGATGGCCAACAGCAACGGCTGGCCGCGGCGGCGCTGCAGCACCTTGTCCATCAGGGCCGCCTGCGGTCGCAACGGGTGGTATTCGTCCTGCTGGAAGCCCAGGGCGTTGAGCTGGCGTAGCAAGGGCTGGGCCAGCTCGTTGAGCGGCAGCATCGGCAGGCTGGTGCTGACGTCGCGTTGCAGTTCGTGCAGTCGGGCCAGGCCGGCTGCGGGCTCGACACTGGCGTCATGCTCGGCGGCAATCCACAGGGCAGCTTCCAGCAGGGCGACCGGCTCGCGTTCCAGGCAGGCCAGGCAGGCTTGGCGTGGGTTCATGGGACCTCTCCATCACGCTTAACTTGTAGCCCTGGCGCGGCTTTTCGTCCAGTGGTCCGTCCGTGCGGTGTCCGGCCTCGACCTGTTTATACTGGTAGGAGCACCTCTTTGGGGAGCCCGTCTATGTTCGAGCTCATGCAAAGCACCCGCGCCCAGTCACTGCACCTGTTCATCGACCCGCCCACGGGCCTGAAGGCCGTGGTGGTGATTCACAGCGAACAACTGGGGCCGGCCATGGGCGGCTGCCGCTACCTGCCCTATGCCGACGACGAGAGCGCCATGGCCGACGCCATCCGCCTGGCCCAGGGCATGAGCTACAAGGCGGCCCTGGCCGGGCTGCCGATGGGCGGTGGCAAGGCGGTGATCGTGCGTAATCCGCACGTGGAAAACCGCGCGGCGCTGTTCGAGGCCTTCGGCCGCTTCGTCGACAGCCTCCAGGGGCGTTTCATCACGGCGGTGGACAGCGGCACCTCGACCCTCGACATGGACTGTATTGCCCAGTCCACTCCCTACGTGACCAGCACCACGGCCTCGGGCGACCCGTCGCCCCATGCGGCCATGGGTGTGTTCGCCGGCATTCGCGCCACCTCCATGGCCCGGCTGGGCAGCGACAACCTGGAGGGGCTGCGGGTGGCGGTACAGGGCCTGGGCAATGTGGGCTACGCCCTGGCCGAGCAACTGCATGCGGCGGGCGCCGAGTTGCTGGTCAGCGACCTGGACCCGGGCAAAGTGCGCCTGGCGGTGGAGCAGTTCAGTGCCCATCCGGTGGCCCATGAGGCCTTGATCAGCACCCCGTGCGACATCTTCGCCCCCTGTGGCGTGGGGCCGGTGCTCAACGGGCAGAGCGTGATGCAACTGCGCTGTGCGGCGGTGGCGGGGTCGGCGAACAACCAGCTGACCACGTTGCAGGTGGCCGACCAGTTGGAGAGCCGGGGGATCCTGTACGCGCCGGACTACGTGATCAATGCGGGCGGGTTGATCTATGTGGCGTTGACCCACCGGGGGGAAACCGTGGGTAGCATCACCGCGCACCTGGCGCGAATTCCCACGCGGCTGACCGAGGTGTTCGCCCATGCCCAGGCAGAGAAACGGTCGCCGGCGCGGGTGGCGCAAATGTTGGCGGAGCGCTTGCTGTATGGCTGAGGGCCTGGGCGCGGGGCTTGCCCCGCGATGCGGTCATTCGGCCTCGCCACCTTCGAGCAGCTCCGCCAGCGCATCCGGCTGGCTCTTGAACGCCCGGGCGAACACGTCGCGGTTCTTGGCCATGTAGATACCGGCTTCCTCTACCTGCTGTTCGCTCAGCGACGGCACGGCCTTTTGCAGCACCTCGGCCAGGCGCTCGGCCAGTTCGAGCATCTTGTCGTGACGGTCTGCTTCGGCCTTATCCATGAACAAGCGCTCCGGGTCGCGGCTGCTGCGGTACACCACTTCGACGGCCATTCATCACCTCTGTGCCTTTTTGCTGGTTGGATTGCGGATAACTGTATTTTTATACAGTACATCGCTCGACCATCATCCTGCAACCGCAATGATGGCCCGGCAAACTGAAAATCAGCGTAGCCCACAGGTGCCCTGCGGCAATCGGCCGCCTTCCAAGACAGGGGCCGTGGCCCTTTAACTGCATGGCACAAGACCTTCAGCCGTATCTAGGAATCGAACATCGTGAACATCAAATGGGCAGAAAGACTGCGCAAAGGCCTGCACGGCTCCGCCGACTCGCTGGGCAACCTGTGCGTGGAAGCCTTCCACTACCTGGCGCTGTTCGGCATCGGCGCGATCACCGCCTATGCGGCGGTGGCGACCTTCATGGACATGCTGGGCAAGGGCGGGGTCAGCGTCGATGACATCCTGCTGCTGTTCATCTACCTGGAGCTGGGGGCGATGGTGGGGATCTACTTCAAGACCAACCACATGCCGATCCGCTTCCTGCTCTATGTGGCGATCACTGCATTGACCCGCCTGCTGATCGGCGATGTCTCGCACCACAAGGCGCCGGATGTCGGGCTGCTGTACGTGTGCGGGGGCATCCTGCTGCTGGCATTCGCCATCCTGGTGGTGCGCTACGCCTCGTACCGTTACCCGTCGACCAAGGCGCTGGATGCCAGCGGCAAGGAAGTGGACGAGGGCAAGTAGCGCTTAGTTGGCACTGCCGGCGGCAGGAAAGCGCTGCTCGCCGTGCCAGGTGCGGGTCAGGGCCGCCAGCACTTCCAGTGGGTTCTGCCCCAGCTCGATGGCCAGGCCCAGGCGGATGCTGTCGATGACCCGTTGCAGGCGCACTGGGTCGTTGCGCTGGGCCTGGCTGATCAGGCGCCTGGCGACCACGCCGCTGTCGTCGGACAGGGTCAGCATGATGCTGCCGTCCAGGCGCTCGATGCTCAGGTTGACCCGGTACTCGGGGGCGAAGGCGGCGCTGATCTGATCGAAAGGGTTGTTCATGGTCGGGGTCTGCAGTGAATGACTGCAGGGGTTGACCGGAGGCGGCCGGGGTTGGTTCAGGCCCGCTGATCGGCCAACAATGAAAACGCCCGGCGCAAGGCCGGGCGTGCTTGTCTGAACCCTTGTCGGTCAGGCGTCTGGATCGCTCAGTTCCAGGGCGCCGCGCTTGCTGCGCAGTTTGCCGTAGAAGTGTTCCAGCGCGTGGTTCAGCTTGCTGGCGGCGCCATCGACGGCATGTTCCAGCGAAGTGGCGGTGTGGGTCACGGAGATCGGCTGGTGGCCTTTCGGGCGAGCCTCCATCTGGCAGCGTTTGTCGTGGGGACCGGGCTTGGCGCCGTTTTCGTCACGCAGGTGGACTTCAATGCGGGTGAGGTCGTCCTCGTAACGTTCGAGGCTGCTTTGCAGGGTACTGCGGACCCATTGGTCGAGACGGATGTTGCCTTCGATGTGGTTGCTGCTGTTGACCTGGATTTGCATGATTCAATCCTTATTCAGCTTGCTCGCGAGAGGCGTGCCTAGGCCACTGAGGGCGTTGGGTTTTCTGCGCCTCTTGACTCTAAAGTCAGGCAACCGACGGACGAATTCAAGCCCTTTTGCAAAATAAATTTCCTGTTGCAAATCGGTCCGCCCACAGCGATACCTGCCGATCACTGCAATCAATGATGCTGTGACACGCACTTGGCGGCCCCTAAGCTCGGGCGCATCCATTTCATCCCTCGGGAGCGCCGCATGTCCAGCAACCCTCTGTTCCAGCCCTTCACCCTCGGCTCCCTCGACCTGCCGACCCGCGTGGTCATGGCGCCGATGACCCGTACCTTCTGCCCCGGCGGCGTGCCCCACGACGGCGTGATCGAGTACTACCGCCGCCGCGCCGCCGCCGGTGTCGGCCTGATCATCACCGAGGGCACCACGGTCGCGCACAAGGCCGCCAACGGCTACCCCAACGTACCCCGTTTTCACGGTGAGGATGCCCTGGCCGGCTGGAAGCGCGTGGTCGAGGCCGTGCACGCCGAGGGCGGGCGCATCGTGCCGCAGCTGTGGCATGTGGGCAGTGTGCGGCGCCTGGGCACCGAGCCGGACGCCGCGGTCCCGGGCTATGGCCCGAGCGGCAAGGAAAAGGACGGCCAGGTGCAGGTCCACGGCATGAGCCGGGAGGATATCCGCGAGGTGATCGCCGCCTTCGCCCAGGCGGCGCGCGATGCCCAGGCCATCGGCATGGACGGCGTGGAGATCCACGGCGCCCACGGCTACCTGATCGACCAGTTCTTCTGGGAAGCCAGCAACCGTCGCGATGACGAATATGGCGGTGACCTGGCCGGGCGCTCGCGCTTCGCCATCGAACTGATCCAGGCCGTGCGCGCGGCCGTCGGCCCGGACTTCCCGATCATCCTGCGTTTCTCGCAATGGAAGCAGCAGGACTACAGCGCGCGCCTGGTGGATACCCCCGAGGCCCTGGCGGCGTTCCTCAAGCCCCTGTCCGAGGCGGGCGTGGATATCTTCCACTGCTCCACCCGGCGCTTCTGGGAGCCGGAGTTCGAGGGCAGCGAACTGAACCTCGCCGGCTGGACCCGCCAGCTCACCGGCAAGCCGACCATCACCGTGGGCAGTGTCGGCCTGGATGGCGAGTTCCTGCAGTTCATGGTCGCCACCGACAAGGTGGCCAAGCCCGCCAGCCTCGAAGGGTTGCTGCGCCGCTTGCACAACCAGGAGTTCGACCTGGTGGCCGTGGGACGCGCTTTGCTGGTGGATGCCGAATGGGCGCGCAAAGTGCGGGAAGGGCGTGAAGACGATGTGCTGCCGTTCAGCCGTGAGGCGCTGACGACCCTGGCTTGATCACCAGTGGCGGGGTCTGTTCGCGGGCGGCCTGCGGCTGGCGGCAGGCGCCGTACAGGTAGCCCTCGAACTGCTCGACGATCGCCGGCCAGCCCTGGCGGCTGGCGTGCTGGCGGGCGTTCAAGCGCACCCGGCGCAGGGTTTCGCCTTCCTCCAGCAACCAGCAGGCGGCGTCGATGAACGCTGCCTGGTCCCCCGGCATGGCCAAGGCGCCACTGTGGCCGTGGCGGATATGCTGGGCGGCGGCGGCTTCGTCGTAGGCGACCACGGCCAGCCCCGAGGCGAGCGCTTCGAGCACGACGTTGCCGAAGGTTTCGGTCAGGCTTGGGAACAGGAAAAGGTCGCCGCTGGCGTAGTGCTCGGCCAGTACCTCGCCGCGCTGCGCGCCACAGAACACGGCATCGGGCAGTTGCTGTTCGAGTTGTCCACGCAGCGGGCCATCACCGACGATCACCAGGCGCAGGCGCCGCTGCGGATAGGCCTTGCCCAGGGCCTCCATGCAAGGACGCAGCAGGGCCAGGTTCTTCTCCGCGGCCAGGCGCCCGACGTGTAGCACGGCAATATCGTCCACACCCAGCCCCCACTGCTCGCGCAGGGCCTGGCTGCGGCGTGCCGGTGTGAACAGGCTGGCATCGACCCCGCGGGCCATCAGACCGAGCCGTTCGAAGCCGCGGCGCTCCAGCTCCAGGCGCTGGCTGACGCTGGGCACCAGGGTGATGGCGGTGCGCCGATGGAACCAGCGCAGGTAGTGGGTGAGCATCCGCGACAGCAGGCCCAGGCCATACTGCCCCGAATATTGCGGGAAGTTGGTGTGAAAGCCGCTGACCACCGCCACGCCCAGGCGTCGGGCGGCGCGCAGGGCGCTCAGGCCCAGCGGGCCTTCGGTGGCGATGTACAGCACATCCGGGCGCTGCCTGCGCCAGCGACGCCACAGCTTGTGCATCGACACCTCGCCCCATTGCAGGCCTGGGTAGCCCGGCAATGGCCAACCTCGGCACAACAGCAGGGTCTCGTCGTTGCCGGCCCCGTTGTCGGTGGCCTGGCGCGGGCGGATCAGTTCCACCTGGTGGCCGCGCTGGCGCAGCCCTTCGCTGAGGCGTCCAAGGGTGTTGGCCACGCCATTGATCTCGGGTGGGAAGGTTTCGCTGACCAGGGTAATACGCAGGGACGGTGTGCTCATGGGAAAAAGTCTGGGCCGCCCCCGTTTCGGGCATGTGACGCCTTTGTGACGGGTACGTGACGCCTGATTTCCGGCACTTGCATCCGTTTGAATATTTCCTTGCAAGGCACTCAAGAACCCTCGCCACGCAGCCGATGCAGAGGCATTCGACTCTATGAATTCGCTCCGGGAGAGCGGCCATGTTCAACAGCAAATTGAAGAAAGAAATCCAGCAACTGCGCGAAGAGCTGATGTCCATCGAGCAGGTCAAGAACAGCCTCGACAGCGAAATGCTGGTGCTCCAGCTCGATCCCCAGGGGCGCATCGAGTCGGTCAACGGCAACTTTGAGGCCGAGATGGGCTATCGCGCCGAGCAACTGATCGGGCGCAACATCGAGGAGATCGTGCCCGCGCATGTGAAGAAGCTCGATTTCTACCAGCGCATGAAGCAGGCCATCACCCGTGGCGAGCACCTCAACGGTGCCTTCCGTCTGCTGCGCGGCAACGGTGACGAGGCGTGGCTGCGTTCGATCCTGCAGCCGGTCAAGAACAGCGAAGGGCGCATCAAGTACTTCTCCCTGCACTCCAGCGACCTGACCCGCACCATCGAGACCTCCCGCGAGCACGAGAGCCTGATCAAGGCGCTGATGCGCTCCACCGCGGTAATCGAGTTCAACCTCGAAGGCCAGGTACTGACTGCCAACGACCGCTTCCTGCAGACCATGGGCTACAGCCTGGAGCAGGTGCGCGGCAAGCCGCACCGTATGTTCTGCGAGCCGGAAGAAGCCAACTCGCCTGGCTACCAGGAGTTCTGGAACCGCCTGCGCCGCGGCGAGTTCGTCGCCGAGCGCTTCAAGCGTATTGATTCCCATGGCCGGGTGGTCTGGTTGGAGGCTACGTACAACCCGATCATCGACGCCCACGACGTGCTCTACAAAGTGGTCAAGTTCGCCACCGTGATCACCGACCAGGTCAACCAGGAACTGGCCGTGGCCCAGGCCGCCGACATTGCCTACACCACCTCGCTGGAGACCGACGACAGCGCACGCAAGGCCACCGACGTGGTGACCCAGACCGTCGAGGTGATGCGCGGCCTGGAAGGTTCGATGCAAAACGCCGCCGATGGCATCCAGGCGTTGGACAAGCAGTCAAAGGTGATCGGCGCGATCATCAAGACCATCAGCGACATCGCCGGTCAGACCAACCTGCTGGCGCTCAACGCCGCCATCGAAGCCGCCCGCGCCGGCGAGCAGGGGCGCGGCTTCGCCGTGGTCGCTGATGAAGTGCGTCAGTTGGCCTCGCGCACCAGCAGCGCCACCGAGGAGATCGCCAAGGTGGTGCAGCAGAACGAACAGCTGGCCCAGGCCGCGGTGGACATCATCGACACCAGCAAGCGCCAGGCCGAGCAGGGCCTGGCCCTGGCCGCCGATACCGGCGGGGTGATCGTCGAGATCCAGGAAGGGGCGAAGAAGGTGGTGGATGCGGTGGGGCAGTTTTCCAGCCAGTTGAGCCACTGACCGGACTTAAGCCATCGCGGGACAAGCCCGCTCCCACGCATTGCGCGTGGGAGCGGGCTTGTCCCGCGATGGCTTCATTCAGGTACGCTCACGCACCCAGAACAGCGTCGCTCCGGCCACCGCCGCCGGCATCATCAGCACGTTGACCCCCGGAATCATCAGCGCAAGATAAGTGATCCCGCCAAACCCCATCGATTGCCAGCGCTTCTGCCGCAGCCAGGCGAGCATGTCCTGCCAGCTCATCTTGTTGTTGTCCGCCGGGTAGTCGATGTACTGGATCGCCATCATCCAGATCCCGAACACCAGCCACAGTGGCGCGGCGATCACGTTCACCACCGGGATGAACGAGAGGATGAACAGGCCGATGGCCCGAGGCAGGAAGTAGCCCAGCTTGCGCATCTCACGGCTGAGGGTGCGTGGCACCATGGCCACCAGCTCGGCCCAGCTGAAGGGCGGGAAGTTGTCCTGGCCGCGCACCACCACCTCGACCTTTTCCGCCAGGAAGCCGTTGAACGGCGCGGCGATGACGTTGGCCAGCAGGGTGAAGGTGAAGAACACCATCAACAGCACCAGGGCAACGAACAGCGGCCACAGGATGTAGGTGAGAAAGCCCAGCCAGTCGGGCAGGGTGGGCATCAGCGCATCGACCCACAGGCTGAACTGATGGCCGGCGAAATAGATCAGGCCGCCGAACAGCAGCAGGTTGACCGCCAGGGGCAGCAGCACGAACAGGCGCAGGCTCGGGCTCAGGACCAGTTTCAGGCCTTCGCGCAGGTACTGGGGGCCGGACAGGACGGGGGCTTGCATCGGAATGCTCCGCTTGAGGAAAACGCGCTGACCTTACCGAGTTTGGCGCGCGGACGAAAGGCACCGCGCCTCTGGGAAACGGTGTGTAACAAAGCACTGGGACAATGGCTGCCGGATAGAGACTGTCTATAAGGTGGATTGTCGAAGGATATTTCCTTAATCTCTGCGGCCTCGCTACAGTGCGCTCAACTTTTTCGGTTTTGGACCAACGCGTTGTAGCCTTCCCCAAGTGCTGCGTGGGTCCCTTTTAATTCCAGCTGGCGCAACCGGCACCTAGATGCCCCGTGCGGCCCGCTCGACAGGAGTTCGACATGTCTGAAGTACGTCATTCGCGCGTCATCATTCTCGGTTCCGGCCCTGCCGGTTACAGCGCCGCGGTGTACGCCGCCCGTGCCAACCTCAAGCCGCTGCTGATCACCGGCATGCAGGCCGGCGGCCAGCTGACCACCACCACCGAAGTCGACAACTGGCCGGGCGACCCCCACGGCCTGACCGGCCCGGCCCTGATGCAACGCATGCAGGAGCACGCCGAGCGCTTCGAGACCGAGATCGTCTTCGATCACATCAACGCCGTCGACCTGGCCAACAAGCCGTTTACCCTGCGCGGTGACAGCGGCACCTACACCTGCGACGCGCTGATCGTCGCCACCGGCGCCAGCGCCCGCTACCTCGGCCTGCCGTCGGAAGAAACCTTCATGGGCAAGGGTGTGTCGGCCTGCGCCACCTGCGACGGTTTCTTCTACCGCAACAAGCCGGTCGCCGTGGTCGGTGGCGGCAACACCGCCGTGGAAGAAGCTCTTTACCTGGCCAACATCGCCAGCAAGGTGACCCTGGTGCACCGCCGCGACACCTTCCGCGCTGAGAAGATCCTGATCGACAAGCTGCACGCCCGTGTCGCCGAAGGCAAGATCGAGCTCAAGCTCAATGCCACCCTGGATGAAGTGCTGGGTGACAACATGGGCGTGACCGGTGCGCGCCTGAAGAACAACGACGGCAGCTTCGACGAAATCAAGGTCGACGGCGTGTTCATCGCCATCGGCCACACCCCGAACACCTCGCTGTTCGAAGGCCAGCTGACCCTGAAGGACGGCTACCTGGTGGTCCACGGTGGCCGTGAAGGCAACGCCACCGCCACCAATGTCGAGGGCGTGTTCGCCGCTGGCGACGTGGCCGACCACGTCTACCGCCAGGCCATCACCTCGGCCGGTGCCGGCTGCATGGCGGCCCTGGACGTCGAGCGTTACCTGGACGGCCTGGCCAACGCCGCGCACTGATCCAGCCTTTGCGGGCCAGGCCCGCGATAAAAAAACCGGCCATCTGGCCGGTTTTTTTGTACTCGCGTTTCAGCTCACAGGCTCAGGCGCATCGACAGGTCCACCGCCTTCACGTCCTTGGTCATCGCGCCGATCGAGATGTAGTCCACCCCCGTCTCGGCAATCACCCGCAGGGTGGTCTCGTTGACGCCGCCGCTGGCCTCCAGCTTGGCCTTGCCGGCGGTGATGCTTACCGCTTCGCGCATCTCATCCAGGGTCAGTTCGTCGAGCATGACGATATCGGCCCCCGCCGCCAGCGCCTGACGCAGTTCGTCCAGGCTTTCCACCTCGATTTCCACCGGTTTGCCCGGGGCGATGCGATGCGCCGCAGCCACGGCTTCGGCCACGCCACCGCTGGCGGCGATATGGTTTTCCTTGATCAGGAAGGCGTCGTACAGGCCGATGCGGTGGTTGTGGCAGCCGCCGCAGGTGACCGCGTACTTCTGCGCCAGGCGCAGGCCGGGCAGGGTCTTGCGGGTGTCGAGCAGGCGCACCTGGGTGCCTTCCACCAGGTCGGCCAGGAAGCGCGCGCGGGTGGCCACGCCCGAAAGCATCTGCAGGAAGTTCAGCGCCGTGCGCTCGCCGCTGAGCAGCGAGCGCGCCGGGCCTTCGAGGTGGAACAGCACCTGGTTGGCCGTGGCCCGCTCGCCGTCGGCCAGCTGCCAGTGCACCGCCACCCGTGGGTCGAGCTGGCGGAACACCGTATCGACCCAGGCGGTGCCGGCGATCACGCAGTCCTCGCGGGTGATGATGGTCGCCTTGGCCAGGCGCTCGGCCGGGATCAGCTGGGCGGTGATGTCGCCGCTGCCGATGTCCTCGAGCAGCGCGCGGCGCACGTTGGCTTCGATTTCGGCGGTCAGGTCGGCGAGGCGTAGGTTCGGCATGGTCGGCTCCACAAGCTAGGTGCCGCGATTATAGGGCAGGGGGGCGGCGTGTACAGCTGCCGGGCAGATGACCTTTGGTCAGGCGGTTTGAGCATTCCTGCGAACGCACTGTCAGTTGAGGCGCACGAATGGGGTGCTGGCAGCTGTCGGTGTTTTCACCGATAATGGCGACCAGTATTTGGCGTCATAGCTTTGACGATCCCCTTTCAGTCGAACAACGCAACATCCAGCAAGGAGTTCGGGATGCATGATGAAGGCAAGGTGGTGCCCCTGGCGGCCGCCATCGACCGGGGTGCGCGCGCGCCCTCGCCATGCCTTCCCGTGCTGCTCCTGCAGGTGCGCGACAAGGCCGCCCTGCAATTGCGCCAGGGCTTGCAGGCGTTGTTCGACAATGCCGATGACACCCTGTTTGAAATGGCCGACAAGGCCAGCGGCCGCCTCGACCAGAACCTGTATTTCGAAGCCATGCGCGACTTGCGCCTCAAGCGCAAGAGCATCGAGCGGGGCTTCCTCGACACGTTCTACGAGGCCTTCGCCCGCATCGGCCAGGGCGACGGGCTCGAGTCCCTGGTCAGGGCGCAGACGCAGGACAAGCCGTCACTGGAGCGCTCGGTGGCCGTGCAGGCCATGGTCGACCGGGTGCTCTCGCGCGACGGCTTTCTGCTTGAGCAACTGAATCTGCGCTTCACCACGCTGCTGGAGCTGCCGGTGGCCAGCGCAAGCAATCCCCTGGGGCCCGGCAACCTGTGTGGCTACTTCCTGGATGCCGGGCGCAACCTGGGAGTCGGTGCCAGCGTCAAGATGGTGCTGCTCAAACTGTTCGAGCGCTACGTGCTGCGCGACCTCGACCTGCTCTACGGCGAGGCGAGCCAGTTGCTCGCCAGCGCCGGCGTGCTGCCGGAGCTGATGCCCGCCCCGCGGCGCCGCGCCGAGGACCGCCGCAGCATCGCCCGGCGCGTCCCGACCAGCCCGGCGCAGGGCGGCTTGTCCGACTCGGCCGGCCAGGCGTTCTTCGCCTCGGTGCAGGCGTTGCTGGCGCCGGTGCGTGGGCGTGTCGCGCCGCGGCTGCAGGCGGCCGGATCCGCGCAGCCGACCAGTACCGGCGACCTGCTGCGCCTGCTCACCCACCTGCAGCACTATGTGCCGGCCCCCGGCGAGCCGGATGACTTCAACCTCGGTCAGCAACTCGAGCAGCTGCTGCTGCGGGTCAGCGTGCGCAGCGGCACGCGGCGACGCATAGCCACCGACGACGAGGACACGATCAACCTGGTCGACCTGCTGTTCGCCTACATCCAGGGCGACGACAACCTGCCGGCCAGCCTCCGGGCGCTGATCGCCCGCCTGCATATCCCGGTGCTCAAGGTCGCGCTGATCGACAAGGGCATGTTCAGCCGTGCCGGCCACCCGGCGCGCCGCCTGCTCAACGAGATAGCCGCCGTGGCCATCGGCTGGGAAAGCGATGCCGAGGGACTGCGCGACAGCCTGCACCTGCGGGTCGAGCGTATTGTCCAGCGCCTGCTCAATGATTTCTCCGACGACTGCGCGGTGTTCAACGAGCTGCTCGATGAGTTTCTGGCCTTCAGCCAGGACGAGCGCCGACGCAACGAACTGCTCGAGCAGCGCACCCGTGACGCCGAGGAGGGCCGTGCCCGCACCCTGCAGGCCCGCCAGCGGGTGCAGCGGGAGTTGAACGACCGCCTGCACGGCCGGGTGCTGCCGCAGGTGGTGGTGCAGATGCTGGTGCAGTCCTGGAGCCAGGTGCTGCTGCTGGCCTGGCTGAAGCAGGGCGAGGGCTCGGCGGCCTGGGCCGACGCCTTGGCGACGGTGGACGACCTGCTGGTCAGTATTGCCCCGTACCGTGAACCGCAGCGCCTGCTGGAGCAGGTGCCGGGCCTGCTCAAGGCCCTGCGCGACGGCCTGGCGGGGATAGCGCTGGACTCCGCCGCCACCCGTGATTTCTTCCTGCAACTGGAGAAACTGCACCTGCGTGCCTGCGGTGGCACGCAGGAGCCGGATGCCGCGCTAGACGAGGTGTGGATTGAGGACGATATCGTGCTGGCGGTCAGCGACGAGTCCGCCCTTGCCCCTGGCCTGCCTTTCGACGATCAAGAGCCGGCATTGCGCCAGGTGCAACGCTTGCAGGTCGGTACCTGGGTCGAAGTGATGGACGACGACGAGCCGCTGCGTTGTAAGCTGGTGGCGCGCATCGACAGCAATGATCGCCTGGTCTTCACCAACCGCACCGGCATGAAAGTGCGTGAATGGAATCGCATGGGCCTGGCCCTGGCCTTGCGTCGTGGCGAGGTGCGCTTGCTGGACGGCGGCCTGCTGTTCGAGCGGGCGCTGGAGGCGGTGCTGGAGCAGTTGCGCGGGCAGCAGGCGCAGTAACGCTGACTTTCCCTACACAATCATTTACATGCAAGCGCCGGTTGGTCACGGCATACTGGGTACCTGTCTCGGGCGTCATTTCAGGATCTGCACCATGCAATTGGACCGTGCGACCGGCTGGTTCACCGGCGTCAGCCACTGCCCCTCGCCGAACTTCAACGCCCGCCCCGAGGGTGAGGCCATCGCGCTGCTGGTCATCCACAACATCAGCCTGCCACCCGCCTGCTTCGGTACCGGCAAAGTCCAGCAGTTCTTCCAGAACTGCCTTGACCCGAACGAGCACCCTTATTTCGCCACCATCAACCACCTGACTGTCTCGGCGCACCTGTTCGTCGAGCGCGATGGCGCGGTGACCCAGTTCGTCTCGTTGCTCGACCGTGCTTGGCATGCCGGCGTGTCGCGCTTCGGCGAGCGCGAGGGCTGCAACGATTTTTCCATCGGCATCGAGCTGGAGGGCACCGATGAACTGCCCTATACCGATGCCCAGTACGCCACCCTGGAGCGGCTGACCCGCGAGATCCGTGCGGCCTGGCCGGTGATCGACGCCCAGCGCATCTGTGGCCACAGCGATATCGCCCCGCAGCGCAAGACCGATCCGGGGCCGGCCTTCGACTGGCCGCGCTACCGGGCCGCGCTGCAATGCAACGAGGACAAGGCATGAGTTTTCTGGTGTTGGTGCTGGCGCTGTGGGTCGAGAAGTTCTCGGCCCTGCGCCAGCGGTTGCAACGCGACGGCTTCTACCTGGGCGAACTGGTGCGCCTGGAGCGCAGCGGCAAGGTCCATCCCTGGTGGACGCTGGGCATCCTGGTCCTGGCGCCGGTGGCGCTGCTCGTGCTGCTGCTGCATGTGCTGGAACCTGTGGCCTACGGCCTGCTGGCGTTGCCGGTGCACCTGCTGGTGCTGGTCTACAGCCTGGGTCGCGGCGATGTGAAGGCGGCGCTCGGGCCGTTTCGCGACGCCTGGCGCCGCGGTGACGACCAGGCCGCGCTGCACGTGGCCGAACGCGACCTGGGGCTGGCCGCCGACGATCCCCAACGCCTGATCAAGCAGGTCCAAGGCCACTTGCTGTGGCAGGCCTACCAGAGCTTCTTCGCGGTGATCTTCTGGTACTTCCTGCTGGGCCCGAGCGCGGCGTTGGCCTACCGCCTGCTGGCGCTGACCATGGACCATAGCCGCCAGCCGGCGCTGCAGACCCTGGCCGGGCAATTGCGCCATGCCATGGACTGGCTGCCGGTGCGGGTGATGACGGTGAGTTTCGCCCTGGTCGGCAATTTCGTCGCGGTGACCCGGGTGATGTTGCACGAGCTGCTCGACTGGCACGTCAGCGCCGGGCACCTGGTGGCCAAGGTCGGTCGGGTGGCCGACGACATTCCCGAGGAAGAAGACCGCCAGCGTGGCCTGGAACGCCTGGACAGCCTGTGGGAGCTGCTGCTGCGCTGCGCCGTGTTGTGGTATGCCTGCTTCGCCCTGTGGACCGTGCTGGTCTGAGCCGCTTATCAACGCGTTGGTTGCTTAACCATAAGTTACAAACCTTGATTCCAATCTGCGCTATACAAAGCCACTGGCCCTAGATGGCTTTGTGCTACCCCGCAGAACAACAAGAATTCAAGGAGGTGACCTGTGAAGCGTCTGCTCTATCCGGCCATCGCACTGATGAACCGGCTTAGCTTCGGCATGAAGTTCAGCCTGATCAGCGTCCTGTTCTTCCTGCCCATGCTGGTCACCAGCTTTTACCTGGTCCGCGATGCCTACAACCAGCTACAGGCCACCCGTGGTGAACTCCAGGGGCTGGCGCCGCTGTCCGAGAGCCTGGCCTTGCGTGGCGACCTGGAGTCGCTGGGCAATCTGCTGCAAATCAACGCCGTGCTGGGCCAATCGGGCCAGGCCGGCGATGTGGAAAGCCGTATCGGTGCCCTGCAGGACAAGGTCCAGGCCCGCCTCGAGGGTCTCAAGGGCAGCGATCCGGCGCTCGAAGCCAAGCGTGCCGAGCTGGCCGAGGCCTTTGCCCGCGCCCGTGACGAAAGCTCGCTGCAGAACAAGGCGGCACTGTTCGACAAGCTGCTGGCCCAGGCTCAGGTGCTGGGCAAGCTGGTCGCCAGCCAGTCGGGCTTGAACCAGGACAGCCAGGCTTCGGTGCGCCAACTGAGCGAACTGATCGGCAACGCCACGGCGCAGGTCACCCAGGCCCTGGGCGAAGGCCGGGCGATGGGCGCGGTGGCCCTCGGTCGCGGCTTCATGGATTCCTCGGGCAGCGCGCGCTTCGAAGACCTGCTGCAGCGCCTGGAGCGGCTGTCCGCCGACTATGCCATCCGTCTCGACGACGTTCTGGCCAGCGATGCCGGGCTCAAGGCCGCGCTGGCCAGCGATGCCCAGGCCAGCCAGGCCACGGTCAAGCAGGCCGCGACCCTGTTCGAGGACCAGGTGGTCGTGGCCGAGACCCTGGATGCGCCCTGGAGCGGCTTCTACCAGCAGACCAGCGACCTGATGGCGCAGACCTACCGCTTCAACGACGCTGTCCTCGCCCACCTGCATGGCCAGCTGGAAGAGCGCCTGGGCGAGCACCACCTGCGTACGACCGCGTTGGTCGCGGCCCTGGCCATGGTGTTCGTGCTAATCCTCTACCTCTACGGCGGCTTTTACGTCTCCACCCGGGAAACCCTGGGCAACCTGGGCAACGCCATGGACAAGGTCGCCGCCGGCGACATGACCATCAGCTTCAAGGCCAACAGCCAGGACGAACTGGGCGAGCTGGGGCGTGGCTTCAACGAGACGGTACGGCGCATTCGCGGGCTGATCGAGCAGGTCGGCAAGACCGTGACCACGGTCGAGGAACAGGCCGGGCAGGTGCTGTCGGTGTCGAGCCGCAGCAACCAGGCGGTCAGCGGCCAGCGCGAGCAGATCGAGCAGGTGGCCACGGCCATGAACCAGATGAGCGCCACCGCGCAGGAGGTCGCCCGCAGCGCCGCCCTGGCCGCCGAAGGCGCGCAGCGGGTCAACCACGAGAGCGCTTCGGGCCGCGACCTGGTGGCAAGCCAGCAGGGTAGCATTGCCCGCCTGGCCGGCGAGATCGACCAGAGCGTGGCGGCTGTGAACCAGCTGGCGGGCGACAGCCAGGCCATCGGTCGGGTGCTGGAAGTGATCCGCAGCATCGCCGAGCAGACCAACCTGCTGGCCCTCAACGCCGCCATCGAGGCAGCCCGGGCCGGCGAGCAGGGCAGGGGCTTCGCGGTGGTCGCCGACGAAGTGCGGACCCTGGCCAGGCGTACACAGGACTCCACCGAAGAGATCGCGCAGATGATCCAGCGCCTGCAGGATGGCGTGGGCGCGGCGGTGCGGGTGATGGGCAGCAGCCACCAGATGGCCGCCGGCACCGTGGACGAGGCACGCCAGGTGCAACAGGCCCTGGGCAATATCCTCGGCGCGGTGGGCGGTATCGTCGAGCAAAACCAGCAGATCGCCGCCGCCGTCGAGCAGCAGACCTCCGTGGCCCACGACATCGACCAGAACATCGTGGCGATCAACCGCGCGGCACAGGACACCACCGAGGGCGCCTGCCAGACCGAGGACGCCAGCCGGGCGTTGTCGGCGCAGGTGGTGGAGCTCAAGCGGTTGATCGGGGCGTTCAGAGTGTGATCATGGCCGGCGCGAATCCGTGTCGGGCTTCCAGCCAAACACCTCGCAGGCATTGCGACTACTGGCTTCGGCCAGCAGCCCTGGCTCGATCCCCATGACGTCGGCCAACGCCTCGGTTATCTCGGGCAGGTGCTCCGGGCTGTTGCGCCGCCCTGGGAACATCACCGGCGCCATGTCCGGCGCGTCGGTCTCCAGCACCACGCTGTCCAGCGGTAGCCGTGGCAGGGTCTTGCGCAGGCGCAATGCCTGGGGCCAGGTGCCGGCGCCGCCGAGTCCCAGCTTGAAGCCGAGCTTGATGTATTCCCGCGCCTCTTCGTAGCTGCCGGCAAAGGCATGGATGATCCCCGCCCGCGCCGGCTTGTAGCGTTTGAGCGTGGCGATCACCTGGGCGTGGCTGCGGCGCACATGCAGCAGCGACGGCAGCTCGAATTCGCAGGCCAGTTGCAGTTGGGCTTCGAACAGCGCCTGCTGGCGCGTCGGGTCCAGCTGGGGCAGGTAGAAGTCCAGGCCGAACTCACCCACCGCGCACAGCCGTGAATCGCCGCGCAAGCGCTCGAGCCAGTCGCGCAGCTGCGCCAGGTGTTCGGGGCGGTGCTGCTCGAGGTAGATCGGGTGCAGCCCCAGCGCCGCGTACACGCCTTGGTTGGCGCAGGCCAGGTCCCAGACCCGCTGGAAGTTGTCCTGGAACACCCCCAGCACCACCATGCGCTCCACCCCGCGCGCCGCCGCGTTGGCCAGCAGGCGCGGGCGGTCGGCGTCGAAATCGGGGAAGTCGAGGTGGGTGTGGGTGTCGATCAGGCGCATGTTCAGGCCTTGGCGATCCGTTGCTTGAAGGTGCGGCCGATGGCGTGCACACCGGGCTCGTAGCGCTTGTCCTCAATGGCGGCCAGGGCCAGTTCCAGCGCGGTGGCGGCGATCAGGCCGTGCTGCTGGGCCATGGCGTTGACCGGCAGCGGCAGGAAGTCGAGCAACTGGTTGTCGCCGAAGGTGCCCAGTTGCAGCTCACGGGAATCCTCAGGGCGCGCCTGGAGGGTGTCGAACACGCCCTGCAGCAGCACGTAGGAGGTGGTCACCAAGGCATCCGGCAGACCGCCCAGTTCGTCGATCAGTTGCTGCATCAGGCGCTGGCCGCATTCACGGCTGAAGGCCTCGCCCTGGTAGCGCCGCACGTCGCCGTCGAAGCCTTGCAGGGCCTCGTCGAAGCCACCGGCGCGGGCCTGGCTCACCGACAGCTCGGGGCGGGCGCCGATCAGGGCGATGCTGCGCGGGCGGGTTTTCAAAAGGCTCTGGGCCAGCTGGCGGCTGGCGTCGCGGTCGTCGCTGATCACCGAGCAGAAATGCGCCGGGTCCAGGCGTCGGTCAATGGCGATCACCGGCAGGCCCTTGGCCTGCAGCTCGCGGTAGCTGTCGTCCTCCGGCGGCAGGCAGCTGGCGACGAACAGCGCATCGCAGCGGCGGGCGCGGAACAGCTGCTGCAACTGGCGTTCGCTGTCGGCCTGGTCGTCGCTGCTGGCGATCAGCAGCTGGTAGCCACGGGCGCGGGCGCCTTGCTCCAGTTGCTTGGCGATGCGGGCGTAGCTGGGGTTCTCCAGATCCGGGAGAATGAAGCCCAGGGTGCGCGTGTGGCGGCTGCGCAGGCCGGCGGCCTGGGGGTTGGGCGTAAAGCCGTGGGCCTCGACCACCGCACGCACGCGCTCGACGGTGCTGTTGCTGATGCGCTGCTGTTCGGCCTTGCCATTGATGACGTAGCTGGCGGTGGTCACGGACACACCGGCCAGACGGGCGATATCGCTGAGTTTCACCGAATTTTCCTTGTTGTTTCCGGGACTGGCCACGGGGCTTGACCGGCTAGTTTCACCCATCCGCGGGCCCGCGCGCAGACGACCATTGTCGCAATTGTCCGACAGGATGGGGCTTTTTCGTTGGCAGATTATCGAGTAACGTGGCCGTCTGGTCAGATTAAACGTTTCAGCAAGACGAAATTTCCTGCCTGGAAATACGCATTCGCCCGTTGCGCTGATCGTTTTGGCGGCTTTTGCCGTCGAATTCCACAACAATACCTCGGTAGCCAACAGGGCTGCCGCAAAAGGAGAGGGTCATGCTCGAGCTTGCCGTGGAGCAGATTGCCATGGGCCAGCGTGCCGCCGACAAGGGCGAGGCACTGGCGTTGCTGGCCGATCGACTGGTTGCCGATGGCTTGGTCGCCGAGGGCTACCTGGCGGGGCTGCAGGCCAGGGAGGCGCAGGGCTCGACCTTCCTCGGCCAGGGTATCGCCATCCCCCACGGCACGCCGCAGACCCGCGTGCTGGTGTACGCCACCGGTGTGCGTCTGCTGCAGTTCCCCGATGGCGTGGACTGGGGCGACGGCCAGATCGTCTACCTGGCCATCGGCATCGCCGCCCGCTCCGATGAACACCTGCGTCTGCTGCAGTTGCTGACCCGTGCCTTGGGCGAAACCGACCTGGCCGAGGCGCTGCGCCGGGCCAGCTCCGCCGAGGCGCTGCTCAAACTGCTGCAGGGCGCGCCGCGCGAGCTGGCGCTGGATGCCCAACTGGTCGGCCTCAACCTGGCGGCGGAAGATTTCGACGAGCTGGCCTGGCGCGGCGCCCGCCTGTTGCAACGCGGCGGCTGTGCCGACAGCGGCTTTGCCGCCGTGCTGCAGCAGACCGAGCCGCTGCCGCTAGGCGAAGGCCTGTGGTGGCTGCACAGTGAACGCGAGGTGCGTCAACCGGGCCTGGCCTTCGTTACTCCACAGCAGCCACTGCGCTACCGCGACCAGCCGCTCAATGGCCTGTTCTGCCTGGCCAGCCTCGGCGCCGCCCACCAGGCCTTGCTCGAGCGCTTGTGCGAGGTGCTGATCGAGGGCCGTGGGCAGATGCTCTACCAGGCCACCAGCAGCCGCGCCGTGCTCGAAGTGCTCGGCGGCGAGGTGCCCGCCGACTGGCCCAGCGCTCGGGTGGTGCTGGCCAACGCCCATGGCCTGCATGCGCGTCCGGCCAAGGCGCTGGCGCAGTTGGCCAAGGGCTTCGAGGGCGAGATCCGCATCCGTCTGCATGATAGCGCCCAGCCCGCCGTCTCGGTGAAGAGCCTGAGCAAGCTGCTGAGCCTCGGCGCTCGCCGTGGCCAGGTGCTGGAACTGATCGCCGAACCTGGCGTTGCCGCCGATGCCTTGCCGGTGCTGCTGGCCGCCATCGAGCAGGGGTTGGGCGAGGAGGTCGAGCCCTTGCCGCAAACGGCAGCTGTGGAGCAGCCACCCATCGAAACCCTCCAGGCTCCGACGCCCGGCAGCACCCTGCAGGGTGTCGCGGCCGCGCCGGGCATTGCCAGTGGCCCGGCCCATGTGTGCGTCGAGCGCGAGATCGACTACCCGCTGCGCGGCGAGTCGCCGGGCCAGGAACGCGCCCGGTTGCGAGTGGCCATCGACAAGGTGCACGCCGACCTGCAGGCCCTGGTGCAACGCAGCGACAAGGCCATCGGCGAAATCTTCATCACCCATCAGGAAATGCTGGCCGATCCGGCCCTGACCGATGACGTCGAGGTGCGCCTGGCCCAGGGCGAGAGCGCCGCCGCCGCGTGGATGGCGGTGATCGAGAGCGCCGCCCGCCAGCAGGAGGCGCTGCACGACGCGCTGCTGGCCGAGCGCGCCGCCGACCTGCGCGATATCGGTCGCCGTGTGCTGGCCCAGTTGTGTGGCGTGCAGACGGTGGTCGAGCCCGAGCAGCCCTACGTGCTGGTGATGGCCGAGGTGGGCCCGTCCGATGTGGCGCGCCTGGACCCGGCGCGGGTCGCCGGCATCGTCACCGCCCAGGGCGGCGCCACCGCCCACAGCGCCATCGTCGCCCGGGCGCTGGGCATCCCGGCGGTGGTCGGGGCCGGCGCGGCCGTGCTGCTGCTGGAGAACGGCACGCCACTGCTGCTCGATGGCCAGCGCGGGCAGGTCGAGGTCGCGCCGCCCGAGGCCCGCTTGCAAAGGGCGCTGGCCGAGCGTGATGCCCGCGAGCGGCGCTTGCAGATCGCCTGGGCCAACCGCCATGAGCCGGCCCTGACCCGCGACGGCCACGCCGTCGAAGTGTTCGCCAACATCGGCGAAAGCAGCGGCATCGGCAAAGTCGTCGAGCAGGGCGCCGAAGGCGTCGGCCTGCTGCGCACCGAGCTGATTTTCATGGCCCACCCGCAACTGCCCGATGTGGCCACCCAGGAGGCCGAGTACCGCCGGGTGCTCGACGGCCTGGGCGGGCGCCCGCTGGTGGTGCGCACCCTTGATGTGGGCGGCGACAAGCCCTTGCCGTACTGGCCGATCGCGGCGGAAGAGAACCCGTTCCTCGGCGTGCGCGGCGTGCGCCTGACCCTGCAACGCCCGCAAGTGATGGAAGACCAGCTGCGGGCCCTGCTGCGCGCAGCGGACAATCGCCCGCTGCGCATCATGTTCCCCATGGTCGGTCAGCTCCATGAATGGCGTGCCGCCAAGGCCATGGTCGAGCGGCTGCGCCAGGAGGTTCCAGTGGCCGACCTGCAGGTGGGCATCATGGTCGAGGTACCGTCGGCCGCCCTGCTGGCGCCGCAGTTGGCCCGCGAGGTGGACTTCTTCAGCATTGGCACCAACGACCTGACCCAGTACACCCTGGCTATCGACCGTGGCCACCCGAGCCTCTCGGCCCAGGCCGACGGCCTGCACCCCGCGGTGCTCAACCTGATCGACATGACCGTGCGCGCCGCCCATGCCCAGGGCAAGTGGGTGGGCGTGTGCGGCGAACTGGCGGCCGATCCGCAGGCCGTCGCCGTGCTGCTGGGCCTGGAGGTGGACGAGCTGAGCGTCGCCGCCCGCAGCATCCCTGAAGTCAAGGCTCTGGTACGCCAGGCCGAACTTTCGACGGCACGCGCCCTGGCGCGCGAGGCCCTGCAACAAGACAGCGCCGAGGCAGTCCGGGCGCTGGTGGAGCGTTACTGATGGCCAAGATCCTCACCCTTACCCTCAACCCGGCGCTGGATATCACCATCAGCCTCGAGCGCCTGCGCCCCGGCGCGGTCAACCGCAGCCAGGTTCAGCACAGCCATGCCGCGGGCAAGGGGCTTAACGTCGCCCAGGTGCTGGCCGACCTTGGCCACAGCGTGACCGTCGGCGGTTTTCTCGGGCTCGATAACCTGGCGCCGTTCGAGGCGCTGATTGCCTGGCGTGGGTTCGCCGACTGCTTCGTCCGCGTGCCCGGCGAGACCCGCAGCAACATCAAGCTGGTCGAGGCCGATGGCCAGGTCACCGATATCAACGGGCCGGGGCCGCAGGTCGACGAGGCCGCCCGCGACGCTTTGCTGCGCCGACTGGCCGAGGTGGCCCCGGGGCATGACGCCGTGGTGGTGGCCGGTAGCCTGCCGCAGGGGGTCAGCCCCGAATGGCTGCGCGAATTGCTGCTCATGCTCAAGTCACAGGGATTGAAGGTGGCCCTGGACAGCAGCGGCGAAGCCTTGCGTGCCGGCCTTGAGGCCGCGCCCTGGCTGGTCAAGCCCAACACCGAGGAGCTGGGCGAGGTGCTTGGGCAGCCCGTGCTTGACCCGGCCGGCCGGCGCGCCGCTGCGCAGCGCTTGCTGGCCAGCGGTGTCGAGCATGTGGTGGTGTCCCAGGGCGAGCAGGGCGTGACCTGGTTCGCCGCCGGCCTGGCGCTGCATGCGCAGCCGTCGAAGGTGCACATCGCCAGCACCGTCGGCGCCGGTGATTCGCTGGTCGCCGGCATGGTCCATGGCCTGCTCCAGGCCGAGGCGCCCGCCGCCACCTTGCGCCGTGCCACCGCCATCGCCGCCCAGGCGGTCACCCAGGTCGGCTTCGGCATCCAGGATCGCGAGCAACTGGCCCGCCTGGAGGCCGCCGTGCACCTGGTAGAACAACAAGAAGAGGGTTGCTGATGAACATTGCCATTGTCACTGCCTGCCCCAACGGGCAGGTGTCCAGCGTGCTCAGCGCCCGCCTGCTGGCCGCCGCGGCCCAGCGTCGGGGCTGGAGCACCAGTGTCGAGGTGCAGGATGCCGAGCACCCCGAGCGCCGCCTGACCATGGCGCAGATTGCACAGGCCGACTGGGTGCTGGTGGTCAGCACCGGGGCGCTGGACCTGGCGCGCTTCGCGGGCAAGCGCGTGTACCAGAGCACGCCGGCCCAGGCACTGGCGGACCGCGAGGGGTTTCTTGACCAAGCCGCCGCCGAGGCTCGGGTGCACGAGGCGACACCGGCTCCACTGGGCAGCGCGCCGAAAATCGTCGCGGTGACCGCCTGCCCGACCGGCGTGGCCCATACCTTCATGGCCGCCGAAGCGCTGCAACAGGCGGCGCAGGCCATGGGCTACCAGCTCACCGTGGAGACCCAGGGCTCGGTTGGCGCGCGTAACCCGCTGCCGGCCGAGGCCATCGCCGAGGCCGACGTGGTGCTGCTGGCCGCCGATATCGAGGTGCCGGCTGCGCGTTTCGCCGGCAAGCGCATCTACCGCTGCGGTACCGGCATCGCCCTCAAGCAGGCGCGCGCCACGCTGGACAAGGCGCTGGCCGAGGGCAAGGTAGAGGCTGCGGGGGGGGCGCCTGGCGCGGTGCAGCAGGCCGAGAAGACTGGCGTCTACAAGCACCTGCTGACCGGGGTGTCGTTCATGCTGCCGATGGTGGTGGCCGGCGGCCTGCTGATCGCGCTGTCGTTCGTGTTCGGTATCGAGGCCTACAAGGAGCCCGGTACGTTGCCCGCCGCGCTGATGCAGATCGGCGGCGAGGCGGCGTTCAAGCTGATGGTGCCGCTGCTCGCCGGCTACATCGCCTGGTCCATCGCCGACCGCCCGGGCCTGGCGCCCGGGATGATCGGCGGCCTGCTGGCGAGCACGCTGGGGGCGGGGTTCATCGGCGGCATCGTCGCCGGCTTCCTGGCCGGCTACAGCGCCAAGGCCATCGCCCGCTGGGTGCGCCTGCCCAGCAGCCTCGACGCGCTAAAGCCGATCCTCATCATCCCCCTGCTGGCCAGCCTGTTCACCGGCCTGGTGATGATCTACGTGGTCGGCCAGCCCGTGGCCGCCATGCTTGAAGGGCTGACCCATTTTCTCGACAGCATGGGCACCACCAACGCAATTCTGCTCGGGCTGCTGCTCGGCGGCATGATGTGTGTGGACCTGGGCGGACCGATCAACAAGGCCGCCTATGCGTTCTCGGTAGGGCTGCTGGCGTCGTCGAGCTATGCGCCAATGGCCGCGACCATGGCCGCCGGCATGGTGCCGCCGATCGGCCTGGGCATTGCCACCTTTCTGGCCCGGCGCAAATTTGCCCAGAGCGAGCGCGAGGCCGGCAAGGCCGCGCTGGCGCTGGGGCTGTGTTTTATCTCTGAAGGGGCGATTCCGTTCGCCGCCAAGGATCCGTTGCGGGTGATCCCGGCGAGCATCGCCGGTGGCGCGCTGACCGGGGCCTTGTCGATGTACTTCGGCTGCAAGCTGATGGCGCCCCATGGCGGCCTGTTCGTGCTGCTGATCCCCAACGCGATCAACCATGCGCTGCTGTACCTGCTGGCGATCGTGGCCGGCAGCCTGCTGACGGCGGTGGTGTATGCCGTGATCAAGAAGAGCGAACAGGTGGAGATGGTGGTGGCGCCGGCCAAGGGGTAGGCCGGCAGGGCCCTTCGCGCGGCAAGCCTGCTCCCATGCCTGATGGTACATGTGATGTGGGAGCGGGCTAGCCCCGCGAGGGTCATTCGAACGTCATGCCGATCCGCTGGCGATGCTTCGAGTACCAGATACCGGTGATTTTCGCGGTCACGTCAGCTACCGCGACCTGGCCGATGTAGCGGCTGTCGTTGCTGTTGTCGCGACGGTCGCCGAGCAGGTAGACGTGGCCAGGTTCGACCGTCACGGGTGCCAGGCTCAGTGATTCTGGGCGGCGCACCATGTCCTGCGGCGCATGGAACAACCCCAGGTTGCGGTCATTGACGATCAACTCGCCCCCGACGATTTCCAGCCGGTCTCCGGCCACTCCGGCCACACGCTTGAAGGCCTCGCTAGTGCCTTGACGGTACAGCACGATATCGCCGACCTTGAGGGCTTCGCTGAAACGATGGTCACTGATGATGTGGTCGCCTATCTGCAGCGTTGGCTCCATCGAACCTGAAGGAACCTGGTCGAGCTGGTACCCGAACAGTGGTGCGCGCAGTGCCACCAACACCGCGGCCATGGCCACCACTGTTGCGGCGTAGGCCACCAGTTGTGCGCCAGGGGGTTCGCTCCCCGCTTGACCGCGCAGGGCGATCCAGGCCGCAAGACACGCCGAACCGAACTTGAGAGCCAGCACGATGGACAGGCCGACGATCAACGCTCTGGGCGTGGCGAACAGACCGATCAGGAAGAAGTCAGCAAGAATCAGCCCCAGCAGCATCAGTGCCCAACGGCGTCGTCCAACATAGAAAAGCCCCCAGCCAGAAACCAGCAGGGAAATGACAAAAGCCGAAGAAGCGGATTGGCGAGATGGCATGAAAGGTGATTCGTCCTTGAAAACGTGGTCTGTTTATTTCGGCAGGTGTCGAGCGTTCTTGATGAGTCAGCGTCGCGATGCCTTTGCCCGCAACGGTTTCAGCAGATCACCCAACCCGTTGTGGTCGATCTCATGCATCAACGCCAGCAACCCGCCCAGCTCCCCGGGCGGGAAGCCCTTGCGGGCGAACCACGCCAGGTAGTCGCCCGGCAGGTCAGCGATGATACGGCCCTGGTACTTGCCGAAGGGCATGGTGCGGGTGACCAGCAGTTGCAGGGTTTCAGGTTTCATCGAGCATCGGCCTGTGGCGGGTTGAGCGCGGACCATACTGCAAACTGCACGACGACCCAAGCGGCGATCATGCAGAACGCCGTTTTCAGGCTTTTGATTGTTTAGTTCAACTTGTTGATTTTTATAGTTATTTTTCTATTCATTAGCCTGGCACGAAGTCTGCTCCGGTAAAGGTGACTATCACCTGCCAAGGAGTTTGTTGCCATGAGCAATCCCAACAAAGACACGATTGACGTACTCAACGACCTGATCGAGTACAGCAAGGATGGTGAGAAAGGCTTCAAGACCTCTGCCGAGGATGTGAAGAATCCCCAACTCAAAGCCTTCTTCGTACAGCGCGCCAGCGAGTGCGCCACTGCTGCGGCCGAGCTGCAGAGCGAAGTGCGCCGGCTGGGTGGTGATCCAGAGACCAGCACCAGCATCAGCGGCGACCTGCACCGTGGCTGGGTCAACCTCAAGTCAATGGTCACCGGCAAGGATGAAGAGGCGGTGCTCAACGAGGTGGAGCGCGGTGAAGACCATGCGCTCAAGGCCTACAAAGAGGCCCGTGAGAAGCTGGTCAAGTTGGGGCGCTCGGTCAATGACCAGAGCTATGCACTGGTAGAGAAGCAGCTGCAGGGTGTGCAGCGCAATCATGACCAGGTGAAGGCTCTGCGTAACGCAGCTCGCGCTCAGTCTTGAGTTTGAGGGGCTGCTCTGCAGCCCTCTCGCTGGCAAGCCGGTTCTCACGAGATGGCACATGGCTGCATTTTGATGTGGTCGTTGTGGGAGCCTGCTTGCCGGCGAAAGGCCGCATAGCGGCCCAGCGCCTCAAGCCTCAGGCCCTTCCACCCGATTACGGCCATTGGCCTTGGCGCGGTACAACGCCTCATCCGCATCGGCCAGCAGAGCCGACAGATCCTGCGCGGTGCCCGGTACATACAAGCCGATTCCTACGCTGATCGTCACTGATCGCTCATCATCGCCGAACGGCGGCATCGCCTCTACGCTGGCGCGAATGCGCTCGGCCAGCAGCCGCGCACCCGCCAGGTTAGTCTCCGGCAACACCACCTGGAATTCCTCACCGCCATAGCGCGCCGCCAGGTCCGCCGGGCGCCGGATGCACAACTCCAGGGTCGTGGCCACCTCGCGCAGCACATGGTCGCCGCCCGCATGGCCGTGGCGTTGGTTAAATGCCTTGAAGTGATCCACATCCACCATCAGCACCGCCAGTGGTTTGCGGTTTCGCTGCGCCCGCGCCCACTCCTGACGCAGCACCTGATCCAGGCGGCGGCGGTTGGCAAGGCCCGTGAGGCTGTCGGTGGCGGCGAGGGTGGCCAGGCCTTGCTCGGCATCGTGGCGACGGCGCAGTTCACGACCCAGCAGCAGGGTCAGCCAGAGGATGCCGATGCACAGCACGCCGGTGGCTACGCTGACCACGATCGCGGTGCGCCGCCACGACTGGAACACCTCGTCGGCCGAGTGCGCCACCAGCACGATCAGCGGCAGGTCGGCGACCCGGGCGAAGGTGTAGATACGCAGGCCTTCATAGACCGTTGAGTGGGCGGTGAAGCTGCCGCTGCGCTCCTCGAGGATGCGCTTGAAGTTGGGGCGCTCGCTGAAGCTGGTGCCGATCAACGGATCCTGCGGCCGGGTCGGCTGGCGCGCCAGCAGCTGGCCGTCGGTGTTGAGCAGGTTGATGCTGCTGTCCACGCCGATGTCCAGGCGCTGGAACAATTCGTTGAAGTAAGACAGGCGCAGGGCCCCGGCGGCCAGGCCCTGGAACTCGCCGTTGGCGCCGGAGATGCGCCGGCTGAAGCTGATGCACCAGTCCAGGTTGCCCAGCCGCGCCTTGAACGGTGGGCTGATCAGCAGGCCCAGGCCCGGGCGGTCGCGGTGGGCTTGGAAGGGCACGGTGTCGGCGAAGTTGGCTTGGCGCGGCACCACGCTGGTGGAGTCGCCAAGCACGTCGCCCTTGGCATCGAGCCAGAGGATGTCGCCGCGCACCGGGGCTGAGAAGGCCTGGTTGAAGAGGATCTGCTGGCGCAGCTTGGCGGGCACGTTGAGCAGCTCGGGGTGCTGCACGGCCCAGATCAGGCCCTTGAGCGACTGGTCGTAGAGTTCGACGTTGCGCAGGATGTCGCTTTCGATCAGTTGCACGATGTTGCTCGACGAGCGCATCGCCGACTGCTCGACGCTGTCGCGCTCACGGGCCAGCAGGTAGCTGACGATGGCCACGATGGCGAGCACGGCAAGGCAGCTGCCCAGGTTGAGGACCAGCTCGGGGTGTGACTTGTACAGGGCGGATCGTGGTGATCGGGTGGGCAACGTCATGCTCGCAACTGCATAAGCCCCGGGATCCATGGGGAGTGGGCCGGAAAGCGGCGGCAGTATTTTAGGCAAGGCGGGATTGTCGGACAAGATCAAAGCTGATTTGGCCGACGGAAATGATTCAGTAGGCCCATCGCGGGGCAAGCCCGCTCCCACCATTCGCCAAGGCCAAGGCCAGGTCATGGTCGTGGGAGCGGGCTTGCCCCGCGATCGGTTTCAGATCAGAACACGTTCAACGGATAATCCACGATCACGCGGAATTCGTTGTTGTCCTGGATGTTCGAGTACGCCGCGTTGGCCCGGTGCGTGGCATAGCGCAGCAGCACCGACAGGTCCTTCAGCTGGCCTTGCTGGAATACGTACTTCACGTCGAAGTCACGCTCCCAGTGCCGGGCATTCTCGCCGTCGGCGTTATAGAAAGCGTAGTACTGGGTGTCCTGGCTGGCTTTGGTCAGGTCGGCCTTGCCGCGCGAGTACGACAGCGAGGTGCTCAGGCCCGGCATGCCGAGGCCGGCGAAGTCATAGTCGTACTGCAGCTTCCACGAGCGCTCGTTCGGTGCGTTGAAGTCCGAGTACATGCGCGAGTTGTCGAGGAAGATGCTGTCGCCCAGGTTGATGTAGTCGAACGGCGTGTCGCCGTTGACCCGCTGGTAGGCGGCGGTGACGCTGTGGTACCCGGCGGCGACGGTGAAGTGCACGCTCCAGGTGTTGTTGTCGATGTCGCCCAGCTTCGACTGGCCGGTGTCCTGGGTGTGATAGAAGTGCACGCCAGGGTTCAGGCTGACCAGGTCGTTGACCGCGTAGGTGTAGTCGAAGTCGGCGTAGTACTGGTTCCAGATGTCCTTCAGCTCGGCGGCGTAGACGTTGGCGGTGACGCCTTCGGTGCCGCTCCAGGACGCACCGGCCCAGCTCAGGTTCTGGCTGTCCTGCTCGGGCGTCTGGTTGCTGTAGTAGGTGTTGATGCGGCGGTGGCCGCTCTGGTTGTACGGCTTGGTGAAGCTGACCTTGCCGCCTTCGAGCATCAGCCCGTCGATGCTGCGGTTGGTCACGGCGACGCCGCGGAAGGTCTGCGGCAGCATGCGGCTTTCGCCACCGGCGATCACCGGGTTGGTGAGGAACAGGTCACCGGCCTTGAACTCGGTATCGAAGCCCTTGAGCTTGATCGCGCCGCCAGCGGTGGAGAAGGCATGGCGTGCCTTGTCTTCCGGCGCGCTCGGCAGGATCGAGGTGCCGGCGCGGCCGCCGCCGCCGTCCAGCTTCAGGCCGACCATGGCGTGGGCGTCGAGGCCGAAACCGATCACGCCGGGCGTGTAGCCGGACTCGAAGCGGGCGACGGCACCTTGGCCCCACTCGCGCTTGTCCTTGATCGAGGCATTCTTCTCGTTGCGGTTGAAGTAGGCATTTCTGAAATGCAGGTTCAGCGTGGAACCCTCGATGAAGCCATCAGCCTTGTCTTCATCGGCCTGTGCGGCCATGGGCATCGTTGCGGCCAATGCAACGAACAACGGGGTGAAACGAAACGCAAAAGACACCGGTACACACTCCTTTGGTCAAGCGATGGGGCATTTTTTTATTGTCGTGTCTGCAAGTTCTTATTAGAGACGTAACAGCCAGGCTGATATTTTCGACGCATAAAAAAAGCCGCTGAAAGGCAGCGGCTTTGAAAGGCTAACATATCGTCACAGGCAGTGCCCATGGTGTAGCCCAGGGAAAACTGGAAACAGTTGACGTGGCCGGTCAACTATCGGCATCGGTATCGACAGATACCTTGGAGGCTGTCTGCTGTGCGTCTTTTGCCGCAGCGGACTGCTGTGCGGCGTAAGCGTCACGCGCCTCCTGGTGAACTGCGGCGAGTTCGGCGTTACGGGCAACGAAGGCCGGGGATTCTTCGGCCATGGCCAGGGGCGACAACAACAGGGAAGACAGGACGAACACGCTGGCAATACCCATACTGTTGGACATTTGATGCAACCTTCTTGCGTGGCAAGTGCTAATGGAGACAGGGCTAAAGTTAGTCCTGTAAACAGCGGGGAAACAGAGGCTGTTCAGATAAGCACTGTTGCGCAAAAAGTAATGATCGCGGCAAAAACACTCAGACTTTTACCGCAAACCCGCGTAGTTGAGCGTTCGGCAGGTTAATGCCGAAGGTATTGGCGCCGGCTTGGCTGTGCACGAAAACACTGCCACCGTGCATCAGGGCGATCGCCTTGACGATGGCCAGGCCCAGTCCGTGGTTGCCGCCGCCGCTGTTGGCACGCGCTGCATCCACGCGGTAGAAGCGCTCGAACAGCATCGGCAGGTGCTCGTCGGCAATCGCCGGCCCTGGGTTGCTCACCGCGATGCTGACCTGTTCCTCGCCCGCCTCGATGCGCACCTGGATCACCTGGTGCGGCGCGGTGTGCTGGACGGCGTTGTTGAGCAAGTTGATCAGCGCCCGGCGCAGCTGGGCCTTTTCGAAACAGGCTTGGGCGTCGCCGCTGACGCTGACGCTGACCTGGGCGTCCTCGAGGATGTAGTCGAGGTAGTCGAGGGTGGTGGCCACTTCCTCGGCCAGCGAGGCGCTGGTCAGCGAGGTGGCCTTGCTGCCCTGGTCGGCGCTGGCCAGGAACAGCATGTCGTTGATGATGCTGCGCAGCCGCTCCAGCTCTTCGAGGTTCGATTGCAGCACCTCGAAGTAGTGCTCGGCGCTGCGCCCGCGGGTCAGGGCGACCTGGGTCTGGCCGATCAGGTTGGTCAGCGGCGAGCGCAGTTCGTGGGCGACGTCGGCGTTGAAGGCCTCGAGTTGCGAATAGGCCTGGCTGACCCGGTCGAGGGCGGCGTTGAAGGCGCCGGCGAACTGCGCCAGCTCCGGCGGCAGGTCGCGGGTCTGCAGGCGGTCGTCCAGGCGCGGCGGGGCCAGGGCCTGGGCTTCGTCCGACAGCGCCAGCAGGGGCCTGAGGCCGATGCGCGCGACCCAGTAGCCGAGCAGCGAGGCCAGCAGCACGCCGAGGGCGGCCAGGCCGACGATGGCCACCAGCAGGCTGTGCTGGGCCTGCCAGAAGGTCTCGGTGTCGATGCCGATCAGAAAGCGCAGCGGCGGGCGCTCACCCAGCGCCGGCAGTTCGCTGACCAGCACCTTGTACGGGTAGGGGCTGTCGCTCAGGCGCAGGTCACGCATGCCCGGCGCGCCCTCGGCGAAGCCGCGCACCTGCTCGGTGGGACGGCCGTACTCGAAGGCCGGGTTGCTGCTCACCACCCAGAAGCGGATGCGCCGGTCTTCCTCGCTGAGCAGGTTGAGCTTGTTGTTGATCTTGGCCCAGTGCTCGGGGGTGCCGTAGCGGTTGAGGGTGGATTCGAGCACGCTGAAGCGCGCGTCCAGTTCGGCGGCCGGCAGCAGGTCGAGGCTGCGGTCGACCTGGCGGTACAGGGCGCTGCCGATCAGCACGAACACGGCCAGGGCCACCAGGGTGAACAGCGCCGAGAGGCGCAGGGCGATGGAGTTGCCGGGTTTGCTTCGGAAAAGGGTCATGGACAAATCTCACTGGGGGCTGCTGCGCAGCCCTTTCGCGACGCAAGGCCGCTCCTACAGGGAGACGCGAGCCGCTGTGGGAGCGGCCTTGCGTCACGAGTGGGGCGCGCAGCGCCCCCCGGGCTACCCACGGTGCTCCAGGACATAACCCATGCCTCGAATGGTATGCAGCAGCTTGTTGTCGAACGGCCCGTCGAGCTTGGCGCGCAGGCGCTTGATGGCCACCTCGACGACATTGGCGTCGCTGTCGAAATTGATGTCCCAGACCAGCTCGGCGATGGCGGTCTTGGACAGGATCTCACCCTGGCGCCGGGCCAGCACGCTGAGCAGCGAGAATTCCTTGGCGGTGAGATCCAGACGCGCCCCCGCGCGGGTGGCCTTGCGTGCCATCAGGTCGATCCACAGGTCCGCCACCTGGATCTGCAAGGGCTCATGAATGGCGCTGCGTCGGGTCAGCGCCTGCAGGCGGGCGACCAGTTCAAGGAACGAGAACGGCTTGCCCAGGTAGTCGTCGGCGCCTTCGCGCAGGCCATGAATACGGTCCTCGACCCGCTCACGGGCGGTGAGCATGATCACCGGCGTCTGCTTGCGCGCCCGCAGTGCGCGCAGCACGCCGTAGCCATCCAGGCCCGGCAGCATCACGTCGAGCACGATCACCGCGTAGTCGCCTTCCAGGGCCAGGTGCAGGCCGTCGATGCCGTCGCGGGCCAGGTCGACGGTGAAGCCCTGCTCGGTGAGGCCGCGATGCAGGTAGTCGGCGGTTTTCTCTTCGTCTTCGATGATCAGCACACGCATGGTCTTGTCTCAACTGGCGGTCGGCGCGGGGGCGGCAGCGGCCCGGCGGCGGTGGAACAGGCGCTCCAGGGCCAAGTATATGACCGGGGTGGTGAACAGCGTCAGCGCCTGGCTTACCAGCAGGCCGCCGACCACGGCGATGCCCAGCGGCTGGCGCAGTTCGGCGCCGGTGCCGAAGCCGAACATCAGCGGCACCGCGCCGAGCAGCGCGGCCAGGGTGGTCATGATGATCGGACGGAAGCGCACCAGGCATGCCTGGCGGATCGCCTGCTCGGGCGTCATGCCCTGGTGGCGCTGGGCGTCGAGGGCGAAGTCGATGAGCAGGATGCCGTTCTTCTTGACGATGCCGATCAACAGCACCACGCCGATCAGGCCCATGATGGTGAAGTCCTGGCCCATCAGCCACAGCAGGATCAGCGCGCCCAGGCCCGCCGAGGGCAGGGTGGAGATGATGGTCAGCGGGTGCACGAAGCTCTCGTAGAGCACGCCGAGGATGATGTACACCGCCACCAGCGCGGCGAGGATCAGGTATGGCTGGCTGGACAGTGAGCTCTGGAACGCCTGGGCCGCGCCCTGGAAGTTGCCGGCGATGGAGTCGGGCATGCCCAGCTCGCGCTGGGTGCGTTCGAGGATCTGCACCGCATCGCCCAGGGCCACGCCGGGAGCCAGGTTGAACGACAGGTTGGCCGCAGGGAACAGGCCGTCGTGGCTGATCGACAGGGGGCCGGTGCTGGGCGGCGCGACATGGGCCAGGGCCGACAGCGGCACCATCTCGCCGGACAGCGGCGAGCGCAGGTAGAAGTAGTTGAGGCTTTCGGCCTTGCCACGCTGGCGGGCGTCCAGCTCGAGGATCACCTTGTACTGGTTGGTCTCGGTCTGGAACTCGCTGATTTGTCGCTGGCCGAAGGCGTCGTACAGCGCCTGGTCGACGTCGGTGGTGGTCAGGCCGAAGCGCGCCGCGGCCTGGCGGTCGATGTCGATGCGGGTGACGCTGGCGCCCAGCTGCAGGTCGTTGGACAGGTCGCGAAACGCCGGGTTTTCGCGCAGGCGCTCGGTCAGGCGCTGGGTCCACAGGTTCAGCGCCACGCCGTCGTTGCTCTTGAGCACGTACTGGTACTGGGTGCGCGAGGGACCGGAGCTGAGGTTGATGTCCTGCCCGGCGCGCAGGTACAGGACGATGCCGGGGATCTGCATCAGTTTCGGGCGCATGCGGTCGATCCACTCACTGGCCGAGACGTCGCGTTCGCCACGGGGCTTGAGGGAGATCCAGAAGCGGCCGTTGGCGATGGTCTGGTTGCTGCCGGTGACGCCGACCGAGTGCGAGAAGGCGCGCACCGCAGGGTCGGCCTCGATGATCTTCGCCAGGGCCTGGTGTTTCGCGATCATCGCCGGGTAGGAGACATCCGCCGCCGCCTCGGTGGTGCCGAGGATGAAGCCGGTGTCCTGCAATGGGAAGAAGCCCTTGGGGATGGCCACGTAGCCGGCCACCGCCAGCGCCAGGGTCAGGCCGAACACGCCGAGGGTGACGCGCCGGTGCGCCAGGGCCCGGTCCAGGCCCTTTTCGTACCAGCGCACCAGGCGCTGGCCGAGGCCGCCGTGCTGCTCGTCGGGCGGGCGGCGCATGCACAGCGCGGCCAGGGTCGGTGCCAGGGTCAGCGAGACCACCACCGAGATCAGGATGGTCGCGGTGGCGGTCAGGGCGAACTCCTTGAACAGCCGACCGACCACGCCGCCCATGAACAGCAGCGGAATGAAAGCGGCGATCAGCGAGAAGCTGATCGACACCACGGTGAAGCCGATCTCGCCGGCGCCCTTGAGCGCGGCGGTGCGGCTGTCGTCGCCGGCCTCCAGGTGGCGGTGGATGTTCTCCACCACGACGATGGCGTCATCCACCACGAAGCCCACGGCGATGACGATGGCCACCAGGGTGAGGTTGTTGAGGCTGAAACCGAACACGTACATCAGCGCGCAACTGGCGATCAGCGACACGCCGAGCACGCTGGAGACGATGAAGGTCGCCGACCACTGGCGCAGGAACAGCGCCATCACCCCGATCACCAGGGCCACGGCGATCATCAGGGTCAGCTCCACCTCATGCAGCGAGGCGCGGATGGTCTGGGTACGGTCCTGCAGCACCGAGACATCGACCGCCGCCGGCAGCATCTCCTGCAAGCGCGGCAGGGCGTCGAGCACCCGGTCCACGGTGTCGACGATGTTGGCGCCGGGCTGGCGGAAGATCACCAGGTTGAGCCCCGGCCGGTCGCCGGACCAGGCCTTCACATAGGCGTTCTCGGCGCCATCGATCACCTTGGCCACATCGGCCAGGTGCACCGGCGCGCCGTTGCGGTAGCTGACGATCAGCCTGGCGTAGTCCTCGGGATGGAACAGCTGGTCGTTGGCGGCAAGGGTCGACACGCTGTGCTCGCCGTACAACGCGCCCTTGGCCAGGTTGAGGCTGGTCTGCTGGATGGCCAGGCGGATATCGGCCAGGGTCAGGCCGATGGCGGCGAGCTTCTCGGGCTGGGCCTGCACGCGGATGGCCGGGCGCAGCTGGCCGGTGATGTTGATCAGGCCGACCCCGTCGATCTGGCTGAGCTGGCGGGCCAGCAGGGTCTCGGCGTAGTCGCTCAGTTGGTTGCCGGGCATCTGCGTCGAGCTGACGGTGAGGATCAGCACCGGGCTGTCGGCCGGGTTGACCTTGCGCCAGGTCGGCGGGCTGGGCATGTCCTGGGGCAGGCGCGCGGTGGCGGTGTTGATCGCCGCCTGGACTTCCTGGGCGGCGGTGTCGATGTTCTTGTCGAGGGTGAACTGCAGGATCAGGTTGGTCGAGCCCAGGGCGCTGCTGCTGGTCATCTGGGTCATGCCGGGGATGGCGCTGAACTGCACCTCCAGGGGCGTCGCCACCGACGAGGCCATGGTTTCCGGGCTGGCGCCGGGCAGCTGGGCGGTGACCTGGATGGTCGGGAAGTCGGCCTCGGGCAGGGGCGCCACCGGCAGGCGCGGGAAGGCGATGGCGCCCAGCAGCACCAGGGCGAAGGTCAGCAGCAGGGTGGCGATGGGGTGGTCGATGCACCAGGCCGAGACGCCGTTGCGGGTGTTCATGGCTGGCTCCTGCGGTCGGCCATCTCCGCCGGGGCGGGGGCGTCGGGCGTGACCTCGACGGTGCTGCCGGGCTTGAGCCGCGACTGGCCGTCCAGCACCAGGCGGTCGCCGGCCTTGACCCCGGCGATGACGTTCAGCGTGCTGTCCTGGTACACCACCTTGACCGGCACGGCGCTGACCTTGTCGCCGTCCAGGCGATAGACGAAGTGGCCGTCGATGCTGCGCTGCACCACCGGCGGCGGCACCACCAGGGCGTCCTCGTCCACTGCCGTACGCAGGCGTATCGTGACCAGTTGGCCGGGCCACAGGCGGCCGTCCTTGTTGTCGAACTCGGCTTTTACCCGCACCGTGCCGGTGGTGGCCGAGACCTGATTGTCGATCAGCATCAGGTGGCCCCTGGCGAGCAGGCTGCGTTCACCGTCGGCGTCCATGTACGCCTCGACCTCGGCGGGGGTAGGTGATTTCAGCAAGCTCTGCAGGACGGGGAGCTGCTGCTGGGGCAGGGCGAACTCCACGGCGATCGGGTCGATCTGGGTGACGCTGAACAGGCTCTGGGTGTCGCTGGTGCGCACCAGGTTGCCGGGGTCGACGTTGCGGATGCCGACGCGGCCGGTGACCGGCGAGCGGATCTGCGTATAGCTGAGCTGTACCGCGGCATTGTCGATGGCCGCCTGGTTGCCCTTGAGGGTCGCCTGCAACTGGTTCACCAGGGCTTGCTGCTGATCGAGGGTCTGCTTCGACACGCCGTCGTCGGTGCTCAGCAGCTGGTAGCGCTTGAGGTTGACGTTGCCGACCTGCAACTGCGCCTGGGTCTGGCCGAGCTGGGCGCGGGTCTGATCCAGGTTCGCGCGGATCGCCCGGTCGTCGAGGGTGGCCAGCAGGTCGCCCTGGCTGACCCATTGGCCTTCCTTGACCAACACCTGGGTCAGCACGCCCTCGACCTGGGGGCGGACCTCGACGCTGTGCAGCGACAGCACCGAGCCGATGGCGCTGAGGTAGCGCGGTACATCCTGCTGGGCCACCGCGACCACCCGCACCGGGATCGCGCTGGCGGCGCGGCTGGCTGGAGCTTGCTGGCGCAACCCCTGCCAGGTGCCGACGGCGGCCAGCAGGACCAGGGCCAGGGCAGTGATAACGAGGGAACGGGACGGACGTCGCATCGGGGCGGGCACCTTGGCCAAGGGGCTGGGGAAAAGATTCGGCTATTGCAGGGTTATAGCGCGCCGAGCGGGTCGGCAGCGTGACGCCTGGCTGTCACGGCTGTCAGTTTCGGCGGGTTGATGGCCAAGTGCCAATACCCTGCCGTGGATCAATATTGCACCGACGTTTGCCCCTAAAGTCGTACGCCCTGCCGATTTCCCGTACAACAACGAGAGCCTCCGATGAAGTGCAATGTGCCTGTTACCGGTCGCGAAGTGGATTACCCCGGCGACGCCAACATCCTGTCCACCACCGACCTGGACAGCCGCATTACCTATGCCAATGATGATTTCCTGCGGATCAGTGGTTTCTCCCGCGAGGAACTGCTGGGCAACGCCCATCACATCGTCCGCCATCCCGACATGCCGCCCCAGGCGTTTGCCCAGATGTGGCAGGCGCTCAAGGCCGGGCGTTCGTGGATGGGGCTGGTGAAGAACCGCTGCAAGAACGGCGACCACTACTGGGTAAGCGCCTTCGTCTCGCCGATCAGCAGCGGCGGGCAGGCGCTGGAGTACCAGTCGGTGCGGACCAAGCCTGGGGCCGAGCAGGTCGCGGCGGCCGAGCGCTGCTATGCGCGCCTGCGCGAAGGCCGACTTGGCTGGCGTGAGCGCTTGCCGGTACTGGGATTGGGCTCACGTTTGTCGCTGGCGGTCGGTGCCGTGCTGGCGCTGGTAGTGGGTGCCGGGCAGTGGTGGCTGGGGGCGCCGTTGCTGGAATCGCTGGTGGAAGTGGCAGCGGCGGCAGGTTTGAGCAGCCTGGCGATTCTGGTGCTGTTGCGCCCTTACGAGCGGTTGCGCCAGCAGGCCCAGGCGATCGCCGACAACCCGTTGAGCCAGCAGTTGTATACCGGCCGGCGTGACGGCCTGGGGCAGATCGAGTTCGCCATGCGCATGCTCAAGGCGCAGCTGGGGGCGGTGGTCGGGCGCATCGGCGATACCTCGTCGCGCCTGGCCGGGCACTCCGGCTCGCTGGTCGAGGCCCTGCACAGCAGTCATGCCAACAGCCTGGAGCAGCAGAGCGAAGCCGACCAGGTGGCGACAGCGATCCACCAGATGAGCGCCAGCGTCGCGCAGGTGGCCAGCAGCGCGCAGATGGCGGCGATGGCCGCCGACCAGGCCGAGGGTGAGACCCAGTCCGGCCATCACCTGGTCGACCGCAACCGCTGCGCGATCCAGGACCTGGCCGGCTCGCTGGTCGAGGCCAGCGAAGTGATCCACCAACTGGAGAATCACAGCAGCGAGATCTCCGGGGTGCTCGACGTGATCCGTGGCATCGCCGAGCAGACCAACCTGCTGGCGCTGAACGCCGCCATCGAGGCGGCGCGTGCCGGTGACCAGGGGCGTGGCTTCGCGGTGGTCGCCGACGAGGTGCGCGGCCTGGCCCAGCGCACCGCGCAGTCGACCCACGATATCCAGCGCATGATCGCCGCCCTGCAGGAGGGTGCCCGCGCGGCGGTGCAGGTGATGCAGCAGAGCAGCGCCCATGCCGGGCACAGCGTCGAGCAGGCGCAACTGGCCAGCGACGCGCTGGACAGCATCAGCGTGCGGGTCAACCAGATCAACGAGATGAGCCTGCAGATCGCCGCAGCGGTGGAGCAGCAGAGCCAGGTCAGCGAGAACATCAACCGCAACATCACCAGCATCCGCCAGGCCAGCGAGGCGACGGTCAGCGTCGGGCAGCGCAGCCACAGCAGTGCCAGTGACGTGGCGGAGCTGGCCAAGGACCTGCGGCGGCTGGCGGATGAGTTCTGGCGGCGGTGTCAGTGATTGAGTTGTCAGTGCCGGCCCTATCGCGGGGCAAGCCCGCTCCCACAATAGTGGCCTCGAAGCCTGGAGTGTCGAGGGCTAGGGCGTGGGAGCGGGCTTGCCCCGCGATTGGATCTATCTAGAAACCGATGAACGCATAGTAGACCGGCGCTTCGCCCGTCACCTGCAGGCGATGCCCCTGTAATTCGGCCGCAAGCGCCTCGTCCTGCACATGCACCACCCATGGCCCATCGACCGCCTGTGGCGGCTGCTCCAGCACTGCCGCGAACGCCGTCATGTCCGGCAACCACGCGGTAAACCCGTTGCCCTTAAGCGCGCTGGTGGTCATCCCCAGCGTCTGGCAGATCGCCACCTTGGCGGCGATATCGTCGCGGTCCGCCTGACGCGAAGCCTCGATCAAGGTGCGCAGTGTCTCATCCACCGGCAGGCTGCCATGAATCAGCTCAGGCCCTTGTTTCCAAGCTTCGGGCGGGCAGTCCTTGTTTTCCGGCCGCAGCGGCAGGTGCGGGTTGATTTCCGCCGGGTAGATGCGACAGACCAGCGGCCGGCTTTCATAGATGCCGCACAAGTCGTTGTCGTCGAGGTTGCGACAACGCCCCGGGTTGAACGCGGCGAAGGTGACCGACACCTGCAGTTGCCCGGCGCCACAGGGCACCGGGAATGAACGGCGCAGCACATGCTCGCGCTGGTCCACCGGCATGCCCGGGCCATCGGCGAGGAACCCTTCGATCAGCACCACCACCTGGCCGCCGGAGGCCGCCCACGAGTGGGCCTCGGCAAGTGTCAGCGGCACATGATGGCCCGTGCAGCATTTGCCGCAGCCGGTGCAGGCGAAGCGAATGCTGTCGCTCATCGCTTGCCGGCGTCCCATTCGCTGGTGAAGGCTTGCTGGCGTTGGCGGTCATACAGGCACAACTCGGTACCGGTGCGGTTCTGCATGTGCTTCTGCGGGTAGGTGCCCTCGATCAACAGCGCGCTGTAACCGACCCGGTCGTCGAACTCGGTGGGCTTGCCCAGGGCGTGGGCATCCTTGAACTGGCTGGCGGCCAGGCAGGCCTTGAGCATGTGCTTGCGCTGGTCGGTCCAGGCCTGGTTGCTCGAGGCGTGGGCTACGCCGCTGGCAAGGGCGCAGAGAATGAGGAACGAACTGAGGTATTTCATACGCGACACCGCCAATGAATCTGCGAAGGGCGCGAATTATGCCCGAACGTTTTCCTTCATCAAGTCAGGAAAATCCTGACTTGATGTGTCAGCGCTCCTCGAACACCACCGTCCGCGCCGCCGTCACCAGGCAGTTGGTCAGCTCCGGCGAGGAGAACTTGGTCAGGATCGCATTGGCCCCCGCCAGCTTGGCCTTGTCGCCGCTCATCGCGCTGTCCAGCGAGGTGTGCAGCAGGATGTACAGGTGCTGGAAGTCCGGCGTTTCACGCAGGGTGCGGGTGAAGGCGAAGCCATCCATCTCGGACATCTCGATGTCGGAGACGATGATGTTGATTTCCCGCTCGGTGCCTTGCAGCTCCAGCAGCACGTTGATCGCATCCTTGGCGCTGCGCGCGGTATGGCACTCGATGCCGAGGTTGCGCAGGGTGTGCACCGATTGCTGCAGCGCGACCTGGCTGTCGTCCACCACCAGGATGTTGGCGGCGGCCAGCAGGCTGGCGTCTTCCTCGCTGACTTCGCCCGGGTGCGGCTCGTGGGCCGGCGGTGCGATGCCGTGGATGACTTTCTCGATGTCCAGCACCTGCACCAGGGTGTTGTCGACCCGGGTCACGCCGGTGATGAACGAGCGGTTGCCCGATCCGTAGGGCGGCGGCTTGATGTCGGTGCTCAGGCAATGGACGATGCGGCTTACCGCCTGCACGTGCAGGCCCTGGCGCGAGCGGCTGATCTCGGTGACGATCAGGCAGCCGCCGTCGGGGTCGGCCAGGGGCATTTCGCCGATGGCGCGGGACAGGTCGATCACCGACAGCGAGTTGCCGCGCAGGGTGGCGACGCCTTTGACATGCGGGTGGGACTCCGGCAGCTTGGTCAGCGGCGGGCAGGGGATGATCTCGCTGACCTTGAGCAGGTTGATAGCCATCAGCTTGCCGCTGCGCAGGGTGAACAGCAGCAGGGACAGCGAGTCCGCGCGGGCTTTTTGCGTGGCCATGGGCAACCTTCGGTTCGAAATGGGGGAGGATGCCGGGTTATCGGCTTTTTGGCGTCAGGCTTTAGCGTAGTTTGCTATTTGCGATGGTGTATTCAGCGCAAGCCCAGTCGCTTGGCCAGCCGGCTCAGGTTGGCCCGGTCCAGCCCCAGCTCTCGCGCCGCGGCGGCCCAGTTGTCATGGTGGCGATTCAGGCAGGCTTCGACGATCTGCCGCTGATAATCATCCACCGCTTCACGCAGCCCGCCCTCGGGCAACGGCACATCGGCCGACGGCGCTTCGGCTACTACCGGCATGGCCGGCGCCAGGTTGCGTAGGTCGAGGTCGGCCGCTTCCAGGGTGAGGATCTTCGGCCGCTGCCCGTGTTGCCCCAGCGCCTTGAGCGCCGAACGGCCGATCAAGTGCTCCAGCTCGCGCACATTGCCCGGCCAGCCGTAGGCCAGCAGCGCGGCCTGGGCGTCCGCGGACAGCCGCAGGCTGCCCAGCCCCAGGCGCGAGCGGTTCTGTTCGAGGAAATAGCCCGCCAGCAACAGCACGTCGCGACCCCGTTCGCGTAGCGGTGGCACGTGCAACGGATAGACGCTCAGGCGGTGATAGAAGTCGGCGCGGAAGTGGCCGCTGCGCACCTCCTCGGCCAGGTCGCGGTTGGTCGCGGCGATCAGACGTACATCCACGCGGTGTTCGCGATCCGAGCCCAGCCGCTGCAGTTGCCCGCTTTGCAGTACCCGCAGCAGCTTGGCCTGTACCGCCAGGGGCAGTTCGCCAACCTCGTCGAGGAACAGCGTGCCGCCGTTGGCCAGCTCGAACTTGCCTCGGCGTTCGCCGTGGGCGCCGGTGAAGGCGCCGCGCACGTGGCCGAACAGTTCGCTCTCCACCAGGGTGTCGGGCAGCGCGGCGCAGTTGAGGCTGACCATCGGTTTGTCGGCGCGCTGGCTGGCGCGGTGCAGGGCCTGGGCCACCAGTTCCTTGCCGACGCCGGTCTCGCCGGTGATCAGCACGGTCAGGTCGCTGCCGCCGACCAGGCGGATCTCCTCGACCAGGCGCTTGTGCGCCTTGCTCTGGCCGATCAGTTCCCGGTCCTGGCCGCTGGCCTGGCGGTACACCTCGGCGCGCTGGTGTTCGTCCTCGGCGCGCGAGGCCAGGTGTTCGATGCGCTCGGCCACGGTCACCGTGGCGGCGGCCAGGCTGGCGAAGGCCTGCAAGGCGTCGAGCTCCAGGCTCTGGAACTGGCCGGGGGTGAGGGCGTCGAGGGTCAGCAGGCCCCAGGGGCGCTCGTCGACCATCAACGGGCAGCCCATGCAGTCGTGGACTTCGAGGTCGACATGCTCGGCATTGACCAGGCCGTCATAAGGGTCGGGCAACTGGCTGTCACTGGCGAAGCGGGTCGGCTCCGGGCGACTCAGGAGCACCTGGAAGCGCGGATGCTCGCTGACCTTGAAGCGTCGGCCCAAGGTGTCTGGCGACAGCCCATCCACCGCCAGCGGCACCAGCCACTCACCGTCCAGGCGCAGCAGTGCCGCGGCATCGCAAGGCAGCAGGCCGCGCATGGCACCGAGCAGGCGGCGGTAGCGCTCCTGGTCGGGCAGGTCGCAGGAGAGGTCGCTGACCAGAGGGAGGAGGGCGGTGAGCAGGGGCTTTGCAGTCATATGGACTCCTGTTGGTCGTAATGACTATACGCCTGAGTGTGTCTTTATGACACTGATGTGCTCAAGAGCCTGATTTTATTGGTGTTTAAAGTTGGCACGATTGCTGAAATACCCCAGGCAACCATTCGAAGCCATAGGCTCAGGAGTTGTCGCAATGCTTAATGCCGAACAACGTGCAATCATCAAGGCCACTGTCCCCCTGCTGGAAAGCGGTGGTGAGGCCCTGACCACCCACTTCTACAAACTGATGCTCAGCGAGTACCCCGAGGTGCGTCCGCTGTTCAACCAGGCCCACCAGGCCAGCGGCGACCAGCCGCGTGCCCTGGCCAACGGCGTGCTGATGTACGCCCGTCACATCGACCGGCTCGAGCAACTGGGCGGCCTGGTCGGGCAGATCATCAACAAGCATGTGGCCCTGCAGATTCTCCCCGAACATTATCCGATCGTTGGCAGCTGCCTGCTGCGCGCCATCGAGCAAGTGCTGGGCAAGGACATCGCCACCCCGGAAGTGATCGCCGCCTGGGCCGCCGCCTATGGCCAGCTGGCCGATATCCTCATCGGTGCGGAAGAGCACCTCTATAAAGAGAAGGAGCAGGCCGCTGGCGGCTGGCGCGGTACCCGTGAATTCCGCCTGGTGCGCCGCGAGCAGGAAAGCCGCGAGATCGTCTCGTTCTACTTCGCACCGCTCGATGGCAAGCCGGTGCTCAAGGCCGAGCCGGGCCAGTACATCGGCTTGCAGGTGTTCATCGATGGCCAGGAGCAGCGCCGCAACTACTCGCTATCGGCTCTGTGCGACGGCGAGCAGTACCGCATCAGCGTCAAGCGCGAAGCGGGTGGCAAGGTCTCCAACTACTTGCATGACGGCTTGATGGTCGGTGATACCCTGCAACTGTTCCCGCCATCCGGTGACTTCACCCTCGCCGCCAGCGACAAGCCGCTGGTGCTGATCAGTGGCGGGGTTGGCATCACCCCGACCCTGGCGATGCTCGAGGCGGCGCTCAAGACCGAGCGACCGGTGCACTTCATCCACTGCGCGCGAAATGGCGCGGTGCACGCCTTCCGCGACTGGATCGACGGGCTGGCGGCGCGCCACCCGCAGCTCAAGCGCTTCTATTGCTACGCCGAGGAAGATGGCAGCCAGGCCGCCGACGCCGTGGGCCTGCTGGACCAGGCGCTGCTGGGCGAGTGGCTGCCGCGTGAGCGTGACATCGACGCCTACTTCCTCGGGCCAAAGGGCTTCATGGCCGCGATCAAGCGCCAGCTCAAGGGCCTGGGCGTGCCGGAAGGGCAAGCGCGCTACGAGTTCTTCGGACCGGCGGCGGCGTTGGAGTGAAACGCTGAGCCCATCGCGGGGCTTGCCCCGCGATTCATCCCAATCGCTGCGGTTCGGCGTTCTGTCGCGCCGGCAGCACCCGGATGCTCCCGGCCGTGGGTAATCGAGAACGAAACGGACGATGACATTCGGCGCTATCGATGTGGCTGAGCGCCGAACCGCAGCGATTGGGCCTGTCCCTTCTCTATATAGAAAGAGATGAACGCCTCCACACCGGCGTTCATCTTTAATCCTCCTTTAATCACGGTATCCTTCACTCCCGGGTGTCGAGGGGCCTGCCCCTGTCCGGTGCTCAAGCTGGCACATTTTTCATGTTGGCCAGTGAACCGAAACCGACCCGCTCGGTCCTAGGTCATCAGTGGATAGCCACGCACGCCCCTGCTCGATGCATTCAAAGGTCATCTCCAGCGTGTAGACTGGGCGCCCCTCGGGCAGCCCACGCTGCCACTCTCCATCGAAGGAATCGGCAATGAACGAACTCTCATCGCGCCTGAACCGGGAACGGCGCTTTCTGGTGCTCCTCGGCGTGATCTGCCTTGCGCTGATCGGCGGCGCCCTGTACATGCAGGTAGTGCTGGGCGAGGCGCCGTGCCCGCTGTGCATCCTGCAGCGTTATGCCCTGCTGTTCATCGCGATCTTCGCCTTCATCGCCGCGGCCATGCCCGGGCGCCGTAGCCTGACCTTCTTCGAGGCGCTGGTGGTGCTCAGCGCCATCGGCGGGATCGTTGCGGCGGGCAACCATGTGTATATACTCGCCAACCCGATGGTGAGCTGTGGCATCGACACCCTGCAGCCCATCGTCGACGACCTGCCGCTGGCCAAGCTCTGGCCACTGGCCTTCCAGGTCGACGGTTTCTGCTCCACCCCGTATCCGCCGATCCTCGGCTTGTCGCTGGCGCAATGGGCGCTGGTGGCCTTCGTCCTGACGGCGCTGCTGGTGCCCCTGGGAATCTACCGAAACCGACGTCGCGGTTAGACCAAAGTCCCGAATTGACCTGGGTCTATTGCACGGCAAGATAAGCCGCAAAGTGCGCCGCACGATTGATCCAGGTCAGCCATCAGCCCTTGCGCGGCAAGGGTTTCAGGGCTACTGGAAGGGGTGCGACAAACTGTCGCGAAGTTGATTTTTTGACCAGTATTGTTGCGCATTCTGTAAAAGACTGTTGCTCAATAAGTCATAGTCATCGTGGGGCGACCTATCTACAATCGCCCCCAATTTCCGTTCGGCACTGCTTGCAAGTCGCAGGATTGATGGAAGCCGCAGCGCTTTCCATTTGCTGACTTCGTCAAGTTTCGCCCAACGGCGATACCGGGCGGACCCCCCTCCGCGTTTTCCGCACCAAATGGACTTGGTCTGAAGTACAGGCCTGTTGCCTACGAAACCATAAGCACCGCACACCCGCTTGACGCCAAGATCCTGCAGTCGGATCCCTGGCAGGGGCGAGTACGGGCGCCAATTGCCGCACTTGGCAGGACGAAGTGTTGGCTACCAAAACACAAATTGCATTGAAGCAAGCTGATCTAGAGGTCGTGAGATGAGTAAAAAGCGTTACCCCAGACTGTTTGGCATATTGCCCTTTTTAGGCATGCTTTTACTCAGTGGGTGCAACTGGACCCTGCTCGACCCCAAGGGCCAGGTCGGCATTGAGCAGAAGAACCTGATCCTGATCGCCACCGGCCTGATGCTGCTGGTGGTCGTGCCCGTGATCATCATGACCCTGGCGTTCGCCTGGAAGTACCGTGCTTCCAACAAGGCCGCCACCTACACCCCCGACTGGTCGCACTCGACCAAGATCGAGGCCGCGGTGTGGATCATCCCGATCCTGATCATCATCGCCCTGGGTTACTTCACCTACCACTCCACCCACAAGCTGGACCCGTACCGTCCACTGGATTCCGATGTGAAGCCGGTGCAGATCGACGTGGTCGCGCTGGACTGGAAGTGGCTGTTCATCTACCCGGAGCAGGGCATCGCCACGGTCAACAAGATCGTCTTCCCGGCCAACACCCCGGTTAACTTCCGTGTCACCTCCGACGCCGTGATGAACTCCTTCTTCATCCCGGGTCTGGGCGGCCAGATCTACGCCATGGCCGGCATGACCACCAAACTGCACCTGATCGCCAACGAGAACGGTGTGTTTGACGGCATCTCCGCCAACTACAGCGGCGCCGGCTTCACCGGTATGAAATTCAAGGCTGTCGCCACTTCGCAAGCTGACTTCGATGCATGGGTCGCTGAAGTGAAGGCATCGCCGAAGAAACTGGACCAGGCCGAATATGACGCCTTGGCCAAAGCTAGCGAAAACAACCCAGTCGCGCTGTACAGCGAGGCTCCGGCTGACCAGTTCCAGCGCATCGTCGACAAGTACGAAGGCATGAACCGCGGTCGTCCGAACCACGAAGAAGCAGGCAGCAAAGATCTGGCCACCACCAAGGGTGTGGAATCGAGTATGCAACCAGCTGCCGGTGCAGAGGAGTAAGAGATGTTCGGTAAATTAACTCTGGAGGCGATACCGTATCACGAGCCGATAGTCATGGTGACGCTTGCCATGATCGCGCTCGGTGGTATCGCTGTCGTTGGTGCCATCACCTATTTCCGCAAGTGGACCTACTTGTGGACCGAGTGGCTGACCACGGTCGACCACAAGAAAATCGGCGTGATGTACATCATCGTCGCTATGGTCATGCTGCTGCGCGGCTTCGCCGACGCCATCATGATGCGTACCCAGCTGGCCGCCGCCACCGGTGGCTCGGAAGGCTACCTGCCGCCTGAACACTATGACCAGATCTTCACCGCCCACGGTGTGATCATGATCATCTTCATGGCGATGCCGTTCTTCACCGGCCTGATGAACCTCGCGGTTCCGTTGCAGATCGGTGCACGTGACGTTGCCTTCCCGTTCCTGAACTCCCTGAGCTTCTACCTGCTGCTGGCAGGCGTGCTGCTGGTCAACATCTCGCTGGGCGTTGGTGAATTCGCCAAGACCGGCTGGGTTGCCTATCCGCCGCTCGCGGGTATCCAGTACAGCCCTGGGGTGGGTGTCGATTACTACATCTGGGCGCTACAGCTCTCAGGCTTGGGTACGACACTGACAGGCGTGAACTTCCTCGTCACCGTGATGAAGATGCGCGCCCCTGGCATGAAGCTGATGGACATGCCGATCTTCACCTGGACCTGCACCTGGGCCAACGTGCTGATCGTCGCTTCCTTCCCGATCCTGACCGCCGCACTCGCCCTGCTGACCGTTGACCGTTATCTGGACTTCCACATCTTCACCAACGAGCTTGGTGGGAACCCGATGATGTACGTCAACCTGTTCTGGGCGTGGGGTCACCCTGAGGTCTACATCCTGATCCTGCCGGCCTTCGGCGTGTTCTCGGAAGTCACCTCGACCTTCGCAGGCAAGCGCCTGTTCGGTCACCACTCGATGATCTACGCCTCGGGCGCGATCGCCATCCTGGGCTTTGCGGTCTGGCTGCACCACTTCTTCACCATGGGTGCCGGCGCCAGCGTCAACACCTTCTTCGGCCTGGCGACGATGCTGATCTCCATTCCGACCGGTGTGAAGCTGTTCAACTGGCTGTTCACCATCTACCAGGGCCGTCTGCGCTTCACCGCGCCGATCATGTGGACCCTGGGCTTCATGGTCACCTTCTCCATCGGTGGCATGACCGGCGTCCTGCTGGCTGTTCCAGGTGCCGACTTCGTTCTGCACAACAGCCTGTTCGTGATCGCCCACTTCCACAACGTGATCATCGGTGGCGCGGTATTCGGCTACATCGCCGGCTTCGCCTTCTGGTTCCCGAAAGCCTTCGGTTTCACCCTGAACGAGAAGTGGGGCAAGGCTGCCTTCTGGTTCTGGATCTCCGGCTTCTACGTTGCGTTCATGCCGCTGTACGCCCTGGGCTTCATGGGCATGACCCGTCGTCTGAACCACTCCGACAACCCGCTGTGGGAACCCTACCTGTACGTGGCCGTGGTCGGCGCCGTGCTGATCCTGTTCGGTATCGCCTGCCAGCTGATCCAGATCTACGTCTCGGTTCGCGACCGCAAGGACAACATGGACGTCACTGGCGACCCATGGGGCGGCCGTACCCTGGAGTGGTCGACTTCGTCGCCACCTCCGTTCTACAACTTCGCTCACATGCCTGAGCATGTTGGCCTGGACGCCTGGCACGAAGCCAAGCAAGCCGGTGCCGCGTACAAAGCTCCGGCCAAGTACGAAGCGATCCACATGCCGAGCAACACTTCCACCGGTCTGTTCATGGGTCTGTTCCTGACCGTGTTCGGCTTCGCCTTCATCTGGCACATCTGGTGGCTGGTGGGTGCGAGCCTGGTTGCGACCATCGCCGTCTTCGTTCGCCACGCCGCGCGTGACGACCAGGGCTACATGGTGCCGGCCGAAGAAGTGGCGCGCATCGAAGGCGAGCGCATGAAAGCGCTGGCCAACGCTGGTGCACTGCCTGCCGGCGGCGCACGTGTCGAATCGTTTGAACGGGTGTAATCAATGTCCAGTCAAGTAATCCACGGTGGCGCGCATGGTCATGACCATGCGCACGATGACCACCACCACGACTCGGGCCAGATGACCGTCCTCGGTTTCTGGCTGTACCTGATGACCGACTGCATCCTGTTTGCGTCGCTCTTCGCCACCTACGCGGTGCTGTCCGGCAGTTTTGCCGGCGGCCCGTCGGGCCACGACATCTTCCAGCTCGACTTCGTGCTGGTTGAAACCGCGTTCCTGCTGCTGTCCTCGATCACCTTCGGCTTCGCCATGCTGAAGATGTTCGACGGCAAGAAGGCCGGCGTACTGGGCTGGTTGGCCGTGACCTTCCTGTTCGGTGCAGGCTTCATCGCGATGGAAATCTATGAATTCCATCACCTGATCGCCGAAGGTTTCGGCCCGCAGCGCAGCGGCTTCCTGTCGGGCTTCTTCGCCCTGGTGGGCACCCACGGTCTGCACGTGACCGCTGGCCTGATCTGGATGGCGATCATGATGTATCAGATCAACAAGCACGGCATCACGCCGACCGCCAAGACTCGCATGAGCTGCCTGAGCCTGTTCTGGCACTTCCTGGATGTGGTCTGGATCTGCGTGTTCACCGTCGTCTACCTGCTGGGAGTTCTGTAATGGCTAGCGCACACGACACTCATCACGAGGGTAACCACGGTAGCGTGAAGTCGTACATGATCGGCTTCGTCCTCTCGATCATCCTGACCGCGATTCCGTTCGGCCTGGTGATGTTCCCGAGCCTGCCGAAGAACCTGACCGTCCTGATCGTGGTGGCCATGGCCGTCATCCAGGTGGTTGTGCACCTGGTGTACTTCCTGCACATGGACCGCTCGAAAGAGCAGCGTTCCAACGTGTCGACGTTCCTGTTCACTACCCTGGTGATCGCTCTGCTGGTCGGCCTGTCGCTGTGGATCATGTTCAGCATCCACTTCGAAATGTTGGCCAAGTGAGGTAAGACTGCATGTCCGTGAAGCACTTTATCCAAATCACCAAACCGGGGATCATTTTCGGTAACGTGCTTTCCGTGGCAGGCGGTTTCTTCCTTGCCGCTAAGGGGCATGTGGATTTCGCCCTGTTCCTGGCGGTGGTGATCGGTACTTCCCTGGTGGTCGCGTCCGGATGCGTGTTCAACAACTGCATCGACCGTGACATCGACCACAAGATGGAACGTACCAAGAACCGCGTCATGGTTCAGGGCGGCATGTCGCTGCCCCTGGCGCTGATCTACGCCACCCTGCTCGGGGTGGCGGGTTTCAGCCTGCTGTATGTGCAAGCCAACCCGCTGGCGGCGTTCTGCGCCCTGGTCGGTTTCGTGGTCTACGTCGGTTTATACAGCCTGTGGCTGAAGCGCAAATCGGTGCACGGCACCCTGGTCGGCAGCCTGTCCGGTGCCATGCCTCCGGTGATCGGCTACTGCGCCGTGAGCAACAGCTTCGACCTGGCCGCGGTGACCCTGCTGGTGATGTTCAGCCTGTGGCAGATGCCGCACAGCTTTGCCATCGCCATCTTCCGTTTCAAGGACTACAGCGCCGCGAACATTCCGGTCCTGCCGGTGGCACGCGGTATCCTCGCGGCGAAGAAGCAGATCGTGCTGTATGTGCTGGCCTTCGTGCTCGCCACCCTGATGCTGACCCTCGGCGGCTACGCCGGCCTGGGTTACCTCGCCGTGGCGGCGGCCATGGGCCTGTACTGGCTTTACATGGCCTGGGGCGGCTACAAGGCCGAGGACGACAGCAAGTGGGCTCGCAAGGTGTTTGGCTTCTCCATCCTCACCGTTACCGCCCTGAGCGTGATGATGGGCGTGGACAGCCAGACCGCGGCTGATGTGCTGATGACCTACGCGCGCTGATACAGCAGCCTGTTACACCAAGAACCCCGGCCATGTGCCGGGGTTTTTTTATGCTTTTTTCCTGTGTTTGCCCGCAAAGGGCCAGTGCTGGAAACATAAACCTCAAATTTTCAAAAAAATAGTCTGAAAAAATCCAACAAAACAGGAAATTATCTTTTGCATTAACTGTGTTTCGGCACTATCTTCTGCTTCAGGCCGCCGCAGCGGCCAGCGTCGCTCGGACGGTTCCGGGCGCTTACGTCTGCAGAGGAACACATGGCCAACCCAGGTTCGCCGCGCCGCTTCGCGCGCATCGATCGTCTCCCCCCGTACGTCTTCAACATCACCGCCGAGCTCAAGATGGCCGCCCGCCGCCGTGGCGAGGACATCATCGACCTGAGCATGGGCAACCCCGATGGCGCCACGCCGCCGCACATCGTCGAGAAGCTGGTGCAGGTCGCCCAGCGCGAGGACACCCACGGCTACTCCACCTCCCGTGGCATCCCGCGCCTGCGCCGGGCCATTTCCAACTGGTACAAAGAACGCTACGACGTCGCCATTGACCCGGAAAGCGAGGCCATCGTCACCATCGGCTCGAAAGAGGGCCTGGCGCACCTGATGCTCGGCACCCTCGACCATGGCGACACGGTACTGGTGCCCAACCCCAGCTACCCGATCCACATCTACGGCGCGGTGATCGCCGGCGCCCAGGTGCGCTCCGTGCCGCTGGTGCCGGGGGTGGATTTTTTCAACGAGCTGGAGCGGGCGATCCGCGAGTCGATCCCCAAGCCGAAGATGATGATCCTGGGCTTTCCGTCCAACCCCACCGCCCAGTGCGTCGAGCTGGACTTCTTCGAGCGCGTGGTGGCCCTGGCCAAGCAGTACGATGTGTTGGTGGTGCACGACCTGGCCTACGCCGACATCGTCTACGACGGATGGAAGGCGCCGTCGATCATGCAGGTGCCGGGCGCCAAGGACATCGCCGTGGAGTTCTTCACCCTGTCCAAGAGCTACAACATGGCGGGCTGGCGGATCGGCTTCATGGTCGGCAACCCCGAGCTGGTCAGCGCCCTGGCGCGGATCAAGAGCTACCACGACTACGGCACCTTCACCCCGCTGCAGGTGGCCGCCATCGCCGCCCTGGAAGGCGACCAGCAGTGCGTGCGCGATATCGCCGAGCAGTACCGTCAGCGCCGCAACCTGCTGGTCAAGGGCCTGCACGAGATGGGCTGGATGGTCGAGAACCCCAAGGCCTCGATGTATGTCTGGGCCAAGATCCCCGAGGCCTATGCGCACCTGGGGTCGCTGGAGTTCGCCAAGAAACTGCTGGCCGAGGCCAAGGTCTGCGTGTCGCCGGGGATCGGCTTCGGTGACTACGGCGACGATCATGTGCGCTTTGCCCTGATCGAGAACCAGGACCGGATCCGCCAGGCCATTCGCGGCATTCGCCAGATGTTCCGGGCCGATGGTGTGACCCGCAAGTAAGCCGTTCACCCTGATCGCGGGGCAAGCCCGCTCCCACGCCATTCAGTGGGAGCGGGCGTGCCCCGCGATGCGTTTGCGCCGATCAGCGGCGATCTTTTTTTGCGTCCCCCCTCTTCTCAGCCGTTCGCGCCTGGATTACAAATAGCGCCGCGGGCGCTCGCCCCGATAACAACAACCTCCTTCCCTGGCCATCATGTCCGATCAGAACCCTTGCCTGACCTGCGGCGCCTGCTGCGGCTACTTTCGTGTGTCTTTCTTCTGGGGTGAATGCCAGTCCGCCGGTGGCGTGGTGCCCGACGATCTGGTGGTGCAGATCAATCCGACCCGGGTCGCCATGATCGGCACCGACGCCAAGCCTTGCCGCTGCGTCAGCCTGAGCGGCGAGATCGGCACGCAAGTGGCGTGCTCCATTTATGAGAACCGCTCCAGCCCCTGCCGCGAGTTCGAGGCCTCGTGGGAAAACGGTGTGCACAACCCCAGCTGTGACGACGCACGGGCGGCCTATGGTCTGCCACCGCTGACACCACCGGGCGCCAATGAGCCGCATTGGCCGGAAGAGGGAGCGGAGGTCGCCTGAAAGTCGACCTGCCTTCCGAGCGACGGTACGCCGATGGGAATTGCCCCGTGATGGCCTTATCGCGGGTAGGCTTGCTTTCAAACACCGCCGTACATTTTGGCCTCCGCCATTACCGCTCGTCGGTTGGATCCAATGCTCGGGTGGCTGAAACCCGCGAAACACGTGCCGCCTCGACAAAGTATTAACACCATTTGACCGTCCCCTGCGCCGTACTGCCCGCGCCTGAGCGGCTACACATTCCTTCAAAGGATATTCGTAGCCATAGATCAGGCGTTTCGGCCGTCGCGTGTTCCACTGCTCTTTTCTGCCCTGCTGTGCACGCATTCAAGGACTGAAGTGCCTGATCCACGAAGGAGCTCTACGTGGACAGACGTGCCGCCCCCCGTTCACCCGCCCGTTTCTCGCAACTGTCGCTGGCTGTCAGCCTGGCTGTCGGTGCGATGGCATTTGGTCTGTCCAGCGAACAGGCGCTGGCCGTCTGTAGCGCGGCCGGTTCCACGATCACCTGCAACGGCGCTGCCAACCCGCTGGCGCCGAGCTATACCAATGGCGGCAGTGGCCTTACCGTCAACGTCAACCCAGGCGCGAGCCTGGGTACCTTGCTGGGCGTGGGCGGCACTTCGTTGTCACTGGCCGGGAACAACAACACCCTGAACAACTCCGGCACCATCGACCCGACGTTGCTCGGGCTGCTGAGCATCCAGTCCTCCGCCGTGCTGATCGGCAACACCGGCACCGGCAGCATCCTCAACATCAACAACAACGCCACGGGCGTGATCAAGGGCACCGGCGCCTTGCTCGGCGCCAACCTGCTGAACCTCACCGGCATGGCGCTGGACGCGCGCAACGGCGCCGGCGGCACCACCACCATCAGTAACGCCGGCAGTATCGGCTCCTCGGCGCTGGCCAGCCTCACGCTGGTGAGCGAGGACACGCCGGTCATCGCCGTGACCGGCGGCAGCACGGTGAACTTCACCAACACCGGCACCATCCTTGGCCGTGCCGCGTTCGAGGCTTCCGCGGCGGGCAACACCTTCACCAACGCCGGGACCCTGACCGGCAGCCTGTCGATGGGGGCCAACAGCACCAACCGCTTCAACGCCATCACCGGCTCCAGCGTTGGGGCAGGGCTTGGCGTCGGCGTGGCCTTGCTGGTCACCAGCAACCCGAACCTTGCCTACGCGGCAGCTGGCAAGATCGACGGCGGCGCAGGCGGCACTAATACCTTGGCATTGCAAAACGCCATTGGCGGCGGCAGTGGGACCAGTGGCAGCGGTACGATCAACGCCACCAACTACATCAACTTCAGCCGCCTGATTGTCGACGCCGGCACCTGGAGCCTGATCGGCCAGGTGCTCAACGGCACCACCCAGACCACCCTCAACGGTGGCCAGCTCAACTTCGACAACGCCAGCGCCTTCGGTAGCGGTGCCATTACCGTCAATGGGGGTGGGCTGGCGGGGACTGTCGGTGGTCTGAGCCTGGCCAACAACTTCACCCTCAACGCCGGTCTGAGCGTCGGCGGCGCCACCGACATGGCCCTCAATGGCGTGGTTTCGGGTGTCGGCGGGCTGACCAAAACCGGCGCCGGGCTGCTCACCCTCGGCGCCACCAACACCTACAGTGGCGGCACCACCCTCGCCGCCGGCGGTCTCAACCTGGCCAGTGCCGCGGCGCTGGGCAGTGGCGGCCTCACCGTCAGCGGCGCCAGCAGCCTGCAGGGCAGCGTGCCGCTGGTGTTGAACACCGCCGTGGCGCTGAACGCGGCGCTGACCTTGCCTGGTAGCAACGCCCTGACTCTGGGTGGCGTGCTCAGCGGCACTGGTTCACTGGTCAAGAGCGGCAGCGGTGGCTTGACGCTGAACGGCGTCAATACCTACAGCGGCGGCACGACCCTGGGCAGCGGTACCCTCACCCTCGGCAACGCCAGCGCCCTGGGCAGCGGCGCGTTGGCACTGAGCGGCAACGGCACCCTGGACACCACGGCGACCATGGCCCTTGGCAATGCCATCAATCTGGGCAGCAGTACCCTGACCTTGCCGGGCAATAACGCCTTGACGCTCAACGGCGTGATTGGCGGCAGCGGCAGCCTGACCAAGAATGGCACCGCCGACCTCACTCTCAACGGCGTCAACACCTACAGCGGCACCACCACCCTGGGCGGTGGCAAGCTCACCGTCGGCAACAGCGCGGCGCTGGGCACCAGCGGCCTGACCCTGGGCGGCAATGCCAGCCTGGACGCCAGCAGCGCGGTCAGCCTGGGCAATGCGATCAACCTGGGGGCCAACACCCTTGACCTGCTGGGCACCAGCGCCACCACCCTGGGCGGTGTCATCAGCGGGACTGGCGCGCTGGTCAAGAATGGCGCCGGCGACCTGACCCTCAATGGCAACAACACCTTCAGCGGCGGTCTGACGCTCAACACCGGCAAGCTCACCGTCGGGCACAGCAATGCGCTGGGCAGCGGTGCGCTGACCCTGGGCGGCAACGTCAGCCTCGACGCCGGTACCGCGGTCAACCTGGGCAACGCGGTCAACCTCGGCGCCAACACCCTCAACCTGCTGGGCACCAGTGCCACGACCCTGGGTGGTGTCATCAGCGGTACCGGCGCGCTGGTCAAGAACGGCAGCGCCGGCCTGACCCTCAACGGCAGCAACACCTTCAGCGGCGGCACCACCCTCAATGGCGGCGTGCTGACCGTGGGCAACAACAATGCCCTGGGCACCGGCGTGCTGTCCTTGGGCGGCAATGCCAGCCTCGATGCGGGCGTGGCGGTCAACCTGGGCAACGCCATCAACCTGGGTGGCAACACACTCACTCTGCCGGGCACGAGTGCCACCACCCTGGGTGGCGTGATCAGCGGCACCGGGGCGCTGGTCAAGAATGGCGGCAGCAACCTGACCCTGGGTGGCGCCAACACCTTCAGCGGCGGGCTGACCCTCAATGCCGGTACCCTGACCCTGGCCACCGCGGCGGCCCTGGGCACGGGCGGCTTGACCGTCGGTGGGGCCTCGACCCTGGCCAACACGGCAGCGATGACCCTGAACAATGGCGTCAATCTCGGCGCCGACCTGACCCTCGCCGGCGCCAACAACCTCACGCTGGCCGGCAACCTCGGCGGCAGCGGCGGCCTGATCAAGAACGGCAGCGCCAGCCTGACCCTGAGTGGCAACAACACCCAGAACGGCGCCACGGCGCTGAACGCCGGCACCCTGGTGCTCGGCAGCCACACCGCGCTGGGCACCGGCGCGCTCAATGCCGCGGCCAACACCACCCTGGATACCAGTGTCGCCGGGCTGAACATCGGTAACGCCCTCAACCTGGCCGGCAACCTGAACCTGCCCGGCAGCAACGACCTGACCCTGAGCGGCGTCATTGCCGGCGCCGGCGGCATCACCAAGGGCGGCAACACCACCTTGACCCTGACCGGTGCCAACACCAACAGCGGCTCCACCTTCCTCAACGCCGGCACCCTGGTGGTCGGCAACAACACCGCGCTGGGCACTGGCACCCTCAACACCGCCGCCGGCGCCCACCTGGACGCCAGCACGGCCGTGAGCCTGGCCAACGACGCCATCATCGCCGGCCCCCTGACCATCGACGGCACCGCCAACCTGGGCTTGAGCGGCGTGCTCAGCGGCATCGGCTCGCTGGTCAAGAACGGCAACGCCAGCCTGACCCTGAGCGGCAACAACGTCTTCACCAACGGCACCCAGCTCAACGCCGGTACGCTGGTCCTGGGCAGCAACACGGCATTGGGCATCGGTAGCCTGACCCTGGGTGGCAACGCCAACCTCGACACCAGCAGCGCTGTCGCGGCCACCAACACCATCAGCCTCGGCGCCAACACCCTGACCGTGCTGGGCAGCAACGCCACCACCCTGACCGGGCAGATCAGCGGTACCGGCGCGCTGGTCAAGAGCGGCAGCGCCGCCCTGACCCTCAACGGCAACAACACCTACAGCGGCGGCACCACCCTCAACGATGGGTTGCTGACCCTGGGCAACAACGACGCCCTGGGCACCGGCGGCTTGACCCTGGGTGGCAACGCCAGCCTCGACAGCAGCGGCACCCTCAACCTAGGCAACGCCATCAACCTCGCCGGCAATACCCTGACCCTGGCAGGCAGCAATGCCACCACCCTCGGCGGCGTGATCAGTGGCACTGGCGCACTGACCAAGAACGGCAGCACCAACCTGACCCTGTCAGGCGCCAACACCTTCAGCGGTGGTCTCAACCTCAATGCCGGGACCTTGACCCTGGCCAGCGCCGCCGCGCTGGCAACCGGCGCGCTGAACGTCGGCGGCGCGGCCACCCTGGCCAACGCCACGGCCATGACCCTGAACAACGCCATCAACCTCGCAGCCGACTTGTCGCTGCCCACCACCAGCAACCTCACCCTGGCCGGCAACCTCAGTGGCACCGGCGGCCTGGTCAAGAGCGGCAGCGCCACCCTGACCCTGAGCGGCAACAACACCCACAGCGGCGCCACCGCGCTCAACGCCGGCACCCTGGTACTGGGCAGCAACACCGCCCTGGGCACTGGCGCGCTGAATGCCGCCAACAACACCACCCTGGACACCAGCGTCGCCGGCCTGAATATCGGCAACGCGCTGAACCTGGCCGGCAACTTCATCCTGCCCGGCAGCAACGACCTGACCCTGAGCGGCACCATCGCCGGCGCCGGCGGCATCACCAAGAACGGCGCCACCCGCCTGACCCTGACCGGCAACAACAGCAACAGCGGCATCACCCGTCTGAACGCCGGTACCCTGGTGGTCGGCAGCAACACCGCGCTGGGCACCGGCACCCTCAACACCCTGGCCGGCACCCACCTGGATGCCAGTACCGCGGTCAGCCTGGCCAACGACGTCACCATCGCCGGCCCCCTGACCATCGACGGCAGCGCCGACCTGGGCCTGAGCGGCGTGGTCAGCGGCATCGGTTCGCTGGTCAAGAACGGCAACGCCAACCTGACCCTGAGTGGCAACAATCTCTACACCAACGGCACCCAGCTCAATGCCGGCACGCTCACCCTGGGCAGCAACACCGCGCTGGGGATCGGCGCCCTGACCCTGGGCGGCAACGCCAACCTCGACGCCAGCACCGCCGTGGCGGTGACCAACGGCATCAGCCTGGGCAGCAACACCCTGAGCGTGCTGGGCAGCAATGCCACCACCCTAGGTGGCCAGATCAGCGGCAGTGGCGCGCTGGTCAAGAATGGCAGCGCCGGGCTGACCCTCAACGGCAACAACACCTACAGCGGCGGCACCACCCTCAATGCCGGGCTGCTGACCCTGGGCAACAACAACGCCATCGGCAGCGGCGCCCTGAGCGTGGGCGGCAATGCCAGCCTCGACGGCAGCGCCGCGCTCAACCTGGGCAACGCCATCAACCTCGGCACCGGCGCCACCCTGACCTTGCCGGGCAGCAATACCACCACCCTTGCTGGCGTGATCAGCGGCGCTGGCGCGCTGACCAAGAACGGCAGCACCAACCTGACCTTGTCAGGCGCCAACACCTTCAGCGGGGGGCTCAACCTCAACGCCGGCACCCTGACCCTGGCCAATGCCGCGGCGCTGGGGACTGGCGCGCTGAACGTCGGGGGGGCCGCAACCCTGGTCAACAGCGTGGCGATGACCCTGGGCAATGATGTCAACCTCGGCGCCAACCTGACCCTCGGCGGCAGCACCAACCTGACCCTCGGCGGCGTGCTCGCAGGCACCGGCGGCTTGGTCAAGAACGGTGTGTCCGACCTGACGCTGACCGGCAACAACACCTTCAGCGGTGCCATCGACCTGCTCGGCGGCAGCATCACCACGATCGGTACCACGGCCCTGGGCAATACCTCGGCGGTCAGTGTCGGTGCCGGCACCAGCCTTAACCTCGGCGCCAGCGCCACCATCGGTGGCCTGAGCGGTGCCGGTACGGTGAACATCGCCGCTGGTGGCGCCCTGACCCTGGGCGGCAACAACCTCAACAGCGTGTTCAGCGGTGCATTGGCCGGCAGCGGTGGGGTGGTCAAGACCGGCACTGGCAGCTTCGAGCTGTCCGGGGTCAACGTGCTAGGTGGCAACACCACGGTCAATGCCGGCCTGCTCAATGTCACCGGCTCGCTGGCCAGCCCCGGCGTGCAGGTCAACAGTGGTGCCAGCCTCGGCGGCACCGGCAGCTTGCTGGGAGCGGTCGACATCGCCAACGGCGCGCACCTGCTGGCCAACAGCGGTGCGACCCTCAGTACCGGCGCGCTGACCCTGCACAGTGGCTCGATCCTCGACTTCGGCCTGGGCTCGCCAGCCACTGGCGGTACCGCGCTGGTCAACGTCAACGGCAACCTGACCCTGGACGGCACCCTCAACGTCACCGACGTCGGCGGCTTCGGCACCGGTATCTACCGGCTGTTCGACTACACCGGCGCGCTGGTCGACAACGGCCTGCTGGTCGGCAACGTGCCAGGCGCCATGCTGCCTGGCGACCTGCAGGTGCAGACCTCGATCGGTAGCCAGGTCAACCTGCTTGTCGGCGGCGCCTCCGGCACCGTGCAGTTCTGGGATGGCGGCCAAAGCGTGCCCAATGGCGTGATCGACGGCGGCACCGGCACCTGGAATGGCAGCAACACCAACTGGACCGATGTCAACGGTGTGCTCAACGGCAGCTGGGCCAGCGACTTCGCGGTATTCCAGGGCACTGCAGGGGATGTCACCGTGGTCGGCACCCAGGCCGCCACTGGCCTGCAGTTCGTCACCAACGGCTACCGACTGATCGGCGCCGGTGGGCTGGACCTGGTCAACGGCAGCAACGGCGCCTTCGCCGTGCGTGTCGACCCCGGCGTCACCGCGACCCTCAACGTTGGCCTCTCGGGCAACGGCCAACTGGCCAAGCTCGACAGCGGCACCTTGGTGCTCAATGGCGCCAACAGCTACACCGGCGGCACCCTGCTCAACGGTGGCACGATCGTGGTCGGCAACAACACCGCTTTGGGTAGCGGTTCTGTCAGTACCGCCAACGGCACCACCTTGGACAGCAACACCGCCGTGACCCTTGGCAACGCCTTCAATCTCAGCGGTGCCCTGACCGTCGCGGGCTCCGCCGACCTGGGGCTGTCCGGCGTGGTCTCCGGCCTTGGCAGCCTGGTCAAGGCCGGCGGCGCCAACCTGACCCTGGGTAACGCCAACACCTACAGTGGCGGCACCAGCCTGGGTGCCGGTACCTTGACCCTCGGCAACGCCCAGGCGTTGGGTACTGGCGGCCTGACCGTCACCGGCGCCGCCAGTCTGGACACCTCCGGTAACCTGGCACTGGGCAATACCGTCGCCCTGAATGCCAACCTCACCCTGCCGGGAACAAACGACCTCAGCTTCAACGGAGCGCTCAGTGGCACCGGGGGCCTGGTCAAGACAGGTTCCGGCACGCTCACCCTCAACGGCAGCAACAGCCAGCAGGGCAGCACCAGCCTGAACGGCGGCACCCTCGTGGTAGGCAGCAACACCGCGCTGGGCACCGGTGCGCTGAACGCAGTCGGTGGCACCACCCTGAGCAGCAATGCCAACGTCACCCTGGCCAACCAGCTCAACCTGGCCGGCAACCTGACCATCGCCGGGGCGCAGAACCTGACCCTGGGCGGCAACGTCAACGGCGTCGGCGGCCTGACCAAGACCGGCAGCGGCACCCTGACCCTGAACGGCACCAATGGCAACCTGGGCAACACCAACCTCAATGCCGGTACCCTGGTGCTCGGTAGTGCCAGCGCCCTCGGCCTTGGCCAGCTCAACGCGGCGGCCGGCACCACGCTGGACAGCGCTGCGGCGATCAACATCGGCAACACCGTCAACCTGGGCGGCGACCTCACCATCACCGGCAGCAACGACCTGGGGCTGGGCGGGCTGGTCACCGGTGCCGGTAGCCTGATCAAGAACGGTGCCAGCAACCTTACCCTCAGTGGCGCCAACACCCTGATCGGCGGCGTGACCCTCAATGCCGGCACGCTTACCCTGGGCAACAACCAGGCGCTGGGCACTGGCACCCTGACTGTCGGTGGCGCCAGCAACCTGGCCACCACCGGCGCCCTGACCCTGGCCAATCAGGTGACGCTCAACAGCACCCTGAACCTGACCGGCAACAACAACCTGGCCCTCAATGGCGTGATCAGCGGCACCGGCGGCCTGACCAAGACCGGCAGCGGCAACCTGACCCTCGGCGCCGCCAACACCTACCAGGGCACCACCACCCTTGGCGGCGGCACCCTGACCCTGGGCAACAACGTCGCCCTGGGCACGGGCAACCTGGCGGTGACCGGCAACAGCACCCTGGCCACCATCGGTGTACTGCAGGTGGTCAACGCCATTGGCCTTGGTGCCGGCACCACCGTCGGCATCAACAACACCCAGACCCTGACCCTCGATGGCGTCATCAGCGGTGCCGGGGCGTTGAACAAACTGGGTGCCGGGCAACTGGTGCTCAATGGCAGCAACACTTACGCCGGCGGCACCTCGCTGCAGGCCGGCAGCCTGCTGCTGGGCAATGCCGGCGCCCTGGGCAGCGGAGCACTGACCGTCAACGGCGCCGCCAGCCTCGATGCCAGCCAGGCGCTGGCGCTGGTGAACGCCATCAACCTCGCCGGTGGCAACCTGACCCTTGGCGGCAGCCAGGCGCTGACCCTCAACGGCGTGATCTCCGGCAGCAACGGCCTGGTCAAGAACGGCGCCGCTACCCTGGCCCTGAACGGCAACAACACCTACAGCGGCGGCACCACCCTCAACGCCGGCACTCTGGTGGTCGGCAGCAACACCGCGTTGGGCAGCGGTGACCTCAGCACCGGCGCCAACACCAGCCTCGATGCCGGCGGCGCGGGCGTCACCCTGGCCAACAATGTGCATCTGGGCGGTACCCTCAACCTGCCGGCCAGCGCCGACCTGACCCTCAACGGCGTGGTGGATGGCGTCGGCGGCCTGAACAAGTCGGGCGCCGCGACCCTTACCCTCAACGGCGCCAACAACTACCTGGGCGGCACCACCCTGAATGCTGGCCGGTTGGTGGTCGGCAACGACAACGCGTTGGGGCAGGGCGCCCTGACCGTCGCCGGGGCCTCGACCCTGAGCAGCGGCGCCAGTACCGCCCTGGCCAACAACGTCACCCTCAACGCCGGCCTGACCGTCGATGGCGGCAACGACCTGACCCTCAATGGCGTGATCAACGGCACCGCCGGCCTGACCAAGAACGGCAGCGGCAACCTGACCCTCAATGGCAACAACGGCTTCCAGGGCGGCACCCAGCTCAACGCCGGGCGCCTGACCGTGGGCAACAGTGGGGCGCTGGGTACCGGCACCCTGTCGGTCACCGCCGACGCCACCCTGGCCAACAGCGCGCCCATGGCCCTGGGCAACACCATCGCCCTGAGCAATGGTGCCAACCTGACCGTCGATGCTGTCAACGCGCTGATCCTCAGTGGTGACCTGGGCGGCAGCGGTAACCTGGTCAAGACCGGCGTCGACGACCTGACCCTGGTCGGCGTCAAGACCTTCACCGGCAATGTCGACATCCAGGCCGGCTCCCTCACCACCCTCGGCAGCGGTGTGCTGGCCAACGTCGACACCCTCAACGTCGGTGCCAGCGGCCAGCTCAACCTCAACGGCAACGCCAGCCTCGGCAGCCTGACCGGCAGCGGCCAGGTCGATGTCGGCATCGGCAGTGTCCTGAGCCTGGGCGGCAACAACCTCAGCAGCACCTTTGCCGGCGGCCTCAACGGCCTGGGCGGCCTGACCAAGGTCGGCAGTGGCACCCTGACCCTTACCGGCACCAGCAACCTGGCTGACAACACCCTGGTCAACGCCGGCACCTTGAAAGTCGACGGCACATTGGGCAGCAACCTGCTGACCGTCGCCAGTGGTGCCACCCTGGCGGGTAGCGGCACCGCCAACGCCACGGTGGTGATCAACAACGGCGGTCACCTGGCCGGGCAGAGCGGTGCCACCCTGAGCCTCGGCAGCCTGGTGCTCAACAGCGGCTCGATCGTCGATGTCGGCTTGGCGTCACCGTCTACCGGCGGTACCGCGCTGTTCAACGTCGGCGGCAACCTGACCCTCGACGGCACGCTCAATGTCAGCAGCATCGGCGGCTTCGGCAACGGTGTGTACCGCATCTTCGACTACACCGGCGCCTTGACCGACAACGGCCTGGACTTCGGCACTCTGCCGCTGGGCGTGGGCCTGGGCGACGTGACCCTGCAGACCGCACTGGCCAACCAGGTCAACCTGCTGGTCAGCGCCGCGGGCCTGAACATCCAGTTCTGGGACGGCAGCCAGAGCGTGGCCAACGGCCAAGTCGATGGCGGCACTGGCGTGTGGAACGCCGGCAACACCAACTGGACCGACCTCAACGGCGTGCTCAACACCACCTGGGGCAGCACCTTTGCGGTGTTCCAGGGCACGGCGGGCGACGTCACCGTCGATGGCAGCCAGACCGTCAATGGCCTGCAATTCGTCACCGATGGCTACCGCTTGCTGGCCGGCACCGGCGGTGCGCTCGACCTGATCAATGGCACGAGTGGCGACACCAGCGTGCGGGTCGATCCAGGTGCCACGGCAACCCTCGATGTCGGCCTGACCGGCGTCGGCAAGCTCAACAAGCTCGACAGCGGCACCCTGGTGCTCAATGGCAGCAACAGCTACAGCGGCGGCACCCTGCTCAGCGGCGGTACCTTGATTGTCGGCAGCAACACGGCCCTGGGCGGCGGCGCGCTCGACACCACGGCGGGCACCACCCTCGACAGCAACGCCTCGGTAGCGCTGGGCAATGCCATCACCCTGGCCGGCCCGCTGAACATCGCCGGTAGCAATGACCTGGCCCTCAACGGCAACATCGGCGGCGCCGGTGGCCTGGTCAAGGCCGGCAGCGCGCGTCTGGCGCTGGCCGGCAACAACACCTATGCCGGCAATACCGCGCTCAATGGCGGCACCCTGGTGCTGGGCTCCAACACCGCGCTCGGCACCGGCACCCTGACCACCGCACCTGGCACCAGCCTGGACAGCAGCCAGGCGGTCACCCTGGCCAACAATGTCACCACCATGGGCGACCTCACCGTGCTGGGCAGCAACGACCTGACCCTGGGGGGTACCGTCGGCGGCACCGGCCGTCTGCTCAAGGCCGGCCTGGCGCGCTTCGCGCTGATGGGGGCCAACACCTACAGCGGCGGCACCGAGTTGCAGGCCGGCACGCTGGTGGTCGGCAACAACGCGGCGCTGGGCACTGGTGGCCTGGAGGTCACCGGTAACGCCAACCTCGACAGCGCCAGCGCCGTCACCCTGGCCAACCCGGTCAATGTCAGCGGTGTGCTCAACGTGCTTGGCACCAACGACCTGCACCTGGCCGGCGTGCTCAGCGGCGCGGGCGAGCTGAACAAGAGCGGCCTGGCCGACCTGACCCTGTCGGGCAACAACACCTTCAGCGGCATCCTCAACATTCTCTCCGGCAGCCTGAGCACCCTCGGCACCACTGCCCTGGGTACCCAGAGCCAGTTGAACGTCAGCACCGGCGCCAGCCTCAACCTCGACGGCAACACCAGCCTTGGCGACATCGGCGGCACCGGCGCGATCCAGATCGCCGCCGGCAACAGCCTGACGGTCGAAGGCGGCGTGTTCGGCGGTAATATCAGCGGCACCGGTACCTTGAACAAGCTCGGCAGCGCCACCCTGGCGCTGAACAGCGCCAACAGCCATACCGGCACCACCAACGTCCAGGCGGGCGGTCTGAAAGTGGACGGCTCCCTGGCCAGCGGCGCGGTCAACGTGGCCAGCGGCGCCAGCCTCAGCGGTGCCGGCAGCCTCGGCGGGGCGGTGACGGTGGCCAACGGCGGCAATCTCGCGGCCACCAGTGGCAGCACGCTGAACGCCGGCAACCTGGTGCTCGACAGCGGCGCCAACTTCAACGCTTCACTGGGCACGCCCTCGGGCGGCGGCAGCCCGCTGGTCAACGTCGCCAACAACCTGACCCTGGGCGGTACCCTCAACGTCACCGACATCGGCGGCTTCGGCGCCGGGGTCTACCGGTTGTTTGCCTACGGCGGCAGCCTCACCAACAACGGCATGAGCTTCGGCACCACGCCGGTACCGATCACCGACCTGACCGTGCAGACCGCCGTGGCCAACCAGGTCAATCTGGTGGTCGGCGGTGCCAGCAACGTACTGTTCTGGGACGGCAGCCAGAGCGTCGCCAACGGCCAGATCGACGGTGGCAGCGGCACCTGGGACGCCATCAACACCAACTGGACCGACGTCAACGGCGTGTTGAACAGCACCTGGAACGACACCTTCGCGGTGTTCCAGGGCGCCCCCGGCACCGTCACCGTGAACGGCAACCACAGCATCACCGGCCTGCAGTTCGTCACCGATGGCTATGTGCTCAACGCCGGTATCGCCGGTGAGTTGCTGGGCAATGGCACCACCAACCTGCGTGTCGACAACGGCGTCACCGCCACCCTCAACGTCGCCCTCAACGGCACCGGCAGCGTCGCCAAGCAAGACGGCGGCACCCTGGTGCTCAACGCCGCCAACGGCTACAGCGGTGGCACCGCCCTCAACGGCGGCACCTTGGTGCTGGGCAACAACAGCGCGCTGGGCAGTGGCACCCTGACGGCCGCGGGCGGCACCACGCTGGACAGCAACACCGCCGTCACCCTGGCCAATACCACCGTGCTCAACGGTGCCCTGGCCATCGCCGGCAGCAATGACCTGACCCTCAACGGTGTGGTCAGTGGTACCGGCGGGCTGATCAAGAACGGTGCCGGCCTGCTGACCCTGAACGGGGCCAACACCTACAGCGGCGGCACCCAGATCAATGCCGGCGGCGTGGTGGGCAATACCACCAGCCTGCAAGGCGCGATCCTCAACAACGGAGCCCTGACCTTCGCGCAGAACGCCAACGGCAGTTACACCGGCAACCTCAGCGGCAACGGCACCCTGGCCAAGAACGGCACTGGCGAGCTGCTGCTGACCGGGGTCAACACCTTCACCGGCGCCACCAGCGTCAACGCCGGCACCTTGTTGGTCAACGGCCGTCTCGACAGCACCAGCGTGCAGGTCGCCACCGGCGCCCGCCTGGGCGGCAGCGGCACCTATGGCGGTGCTGTACAGATCGCCAACGGCGCCACCCTGGCTGCTGGCCAGAGCGCCACGCCACTCACCGTCGGCAGCCTCGACCTGGCGTCGGGCAGCGCCCTGGACTTCAGCCTCGGCGCTCCGGCCGCCTCCACCACCGTGGTCAGGGTCAACGGCAACCTGGTGCTCGACGGCACGCTGAACATCACCGATGCCGGCGGTTTCGGCACTGGTGTCTACCAACTGTTCAGCTACGGCGGCACGCTCACCGACAACGGCCTGGTGTTCGGCGCCATTCCGGGCAGCGTGGTCCTGGGCGACCTCAGCCTGCAGACCGCCATCGCCAACCAGATCAACCTGGTGGTGCAGAACTACGGCGAGGAGCTGCAATTCTGGAATGGCGGCAAGACCAATCCCGACGGCAGCATCGGCGGCGGCAGCGGCACCTGGGGCTCGAACACTGGCTGGACCAACGCCGGTGGCACCACCAGCGAAGGCTGGAGCGGCGGCTACGCGGTCTTCGGCGGTACGCCGGGCACCGTCACCGTTGTCGGCAACCAGTCGTTCGACGGGCTGCAGTTCCTCAGCAGTGGTTACCAGGTGGTCCCGGGGGCCGGTGGCAGCCTGACCCCAGTCAACGATACCGACGGCAGCCTTGCGTCGGTGCGTGTCAACGCCGGCGCCACGGCCACCATCAGCGCGCCGCTGGTCGGCACCGGCGGTATTGAGAAACTCGACGCCGGCACCTTGATCCTCGCAGGCGCCAACACCTACAGCGGCGGCACTACCGTCAGCGGAGGTACCCTGGTCGGCAACACCACCAGCCTGCAGGGCAACATCCTCAACAATGCCAACCTGGTGTTTGCCCAAGGTAGCAATGGCACCTTCAACGGCACCCTAAGCGGAACCGGCACCACCACCAAGCAGGGCGGTGGCACCCTGCTGCTGACCGGTAACCAGCCGTTCAGCGGCGCCTTCAACGTCAACCAGGGCGTGCTCCAGGTGGGCGATGCCGCCCACCCGGGCAGCACCCTCGGCGCCCAGGTCACGGTAGCCAACGGCGCCGCGCTGACCGGCAACGGCACCGTCGCCGGGCTGACCAACAACGGCACCGTGCTGCCGGGGCCGGCCGGCAACCTGAACGTATCGGGCAACTTCACCAATGGCGCCACCGGCACCCTGGTAATCGACCTTGCCACCTCGCCGGTGAACTACTTGAACGTGGGCGGCACGGCCAACCTCGGCGGCAGCCTGATGGTGGCCAACCTCGCCAGCGGCAACGGCCAGTACACCGTGGTCAGCGCGGCGGGCGGTGTCACCGGCACCTTCGCCACCACCAACCTGGCAAACTCGGCGTTTCTCAACAGCTCGCTGAACTATGGCGCCAACCAGGTGACCCTGTCGGTCAGGCGCAACGGCACCTCCTTCGCCGATGTCGCCGCCACCGGCAACCAGCGTGGCGTGGCCACCGCCCTCAGCAGTGCCGGGGCGCCGGCCGAGCTGGTCAACAACGTGCTGCCGCTTGACCGCCAGGCTGCCCAGGCGGCATTCGACAGCCTGTCCGGCGAGATCCACGCCAGCACCGCGACCGTGCTGATCGAGGACTCGCGCTACGTCCGCGACGCGGTCAACGACCGCCTGCGCCAGGCTGACTGCAGCAACCAGGACGATCCGCGTCGCACCTTGGCGCCGACCGCCAACCAGCAACTGACCAGCGAAGGCTGCCAGGGCCAGGCCGTGGGCTGGATCCGCGCCATCGGCGGCTGGGGCACCTACGACGGCAGCAGCAGCCATGCCAGCGTCGACCGTGACCTGTCGGGCTTCATGCTTGGTGTCGACCGTGCCCTGGATGACCAGTGGAAAGTCGGCGCCGCCGCCGGCTACACCCGCTCGAGCATCGATGCGCACCGTCGCCGCTCCGACGCCACGGTGGACAGCTATCACCTGACCACTTACCTCGGCTACCAGCTGGACGCCTTCGCCGCCCGTATGGGCGTGGCCTACAGCTGGCACGACATCGACACCAAGCGTGATGTCACCGTGGGCAGCTACGACGACCGCCTCAAGGCCAAGTACAAGGCGCGCAGCGCCCAGGTGTTCGGCGAGGTGGGCTATGCCATCGATGCCGGCGGCATTGCCCTGGAGCCTTTCGCCGGGTTGGCCTACGTCAACTACGACAGCGACACCGCCCACGAGAAGGGCGGAGCAGGGCGGCTGGAAGGCAAGGTCGACCAGGACGTGACCTTCTCCACCCTGGGCGTGCGGGCCGGCAAGCGCATCCTGCTCGACAACGGCAGCACTGTCACGCCACGGCTGTCGGTGGGCTGGCGCCATGCCTTCGGTGACGACAAGCCTGATGCCGATCTGCGCTTCGTCGGTGGCGGCGCCGGGTTCAGCACCGAGGGCGTGCCGATCGCCAAGGACGCGGCGGTGGTCGAGGCCGGGGTGGATTTGTCGGTGGGCGCGAGCGGCAAGCTGGGGGTCGGGTATTCCGGGCAGCTGTCGAGCGAGAACCGCGACCATGGTGTGGTGGTGAGCTTCAGCATGGGGTTCTGAAGTAGATCGCCGGGGCTGCTTTGCAGCCCTTTCGCGATACAAGGCCGCTCCCACATCTATTTCGGGCCAATTTTTCCTGTGAATGAGGCGGCGCCCGCCTTGGTGCACGCCTCAAGTCGTGCGGGGCGGCAGTGGTGCCCATGCTGAAGTTGCGTCGGACCAACAAGGCGGACCAGGTAATGGCTCAGGACTGACTGGCCCGAAACAGATGTGGGAGCGGCCTTGCGTCGCGATGCGCCGCGCGGGCGGCGCTCGATCTTGCAGGCGCTGCAAGGCCATCGCCAAGCACCTGGTGGCCATGACGCGATCAAAACCTCACCCCAAACCCCGTAAGACATTTCCGAATTTGAAACCAAATCCTTCAGCCAGCCAGCGCTTCGGACCTATCCTACGCGCCTGCCGGAAGGCTCTGAATTGGCCGGGAAATACACCAGGGGTACCGTCACTGGGTCGTCACATTTGGCGACCGGGTGTGAGAAGCCCGTCCATGTCCAGATTCAGGTTGCCTGTTATGGCAGCCGTGCGCGCGCAGACTTCGGTCTGGCCGTGGTGTCTGGACACGGTCTTCTCACCTCGCGTACGGCTGCCACCCTTGTCTGTGAGAAGGATGCTGGTGGTTGCTCTAGAAACCATTTCCAGAGTAACAACTATGAAAAAACTAGTACCTGACCCACCCTATCCAATCCCCTTCGTCACCATCATCAGCGACCTCGACCCCGAGGAAGCCATGGCCCACGCCAACAAGCTGATGCACATCCTCAGCGATACCGTCCACGCCTATACCGTCTGCCAGCGCGACGCGCGCCTCGACGTGATGATGGACAGTGTCGAAATCCTCGGCCAACTGGTCATCTCGCTGGTCCGCCACGCCCGGGCCAAGGGGGCGCCGGTATGAGCGACGACAGCAAGCCCGGCCCGACCCAGGGCAAGACCACCTGCCTCGAGATCTTCTGCATCCAGCCCGGCATCCCGTTCGACCACGCGTTCAGCGACCTGTCGGTGCTGCTCGGCTGTGTGGCGCATTTCACCACCGAGGCCGAGATGGAAGGGGACCTCATGGCCGGCAGTGCCGCACGGATTCTCAGTGGGTTGGCCAAGGGGTTGATCGATGACATGGAACTGGGTCTGAATCGCAGCAAGTGAAAGATGCCCTTGTCGAGGTGCCGTGACAGCCATCGACAGGGGCGCTTCACAAATGACTGGAAGTTTGTGGAGTATACTTGACGCTCTCAGGCTCATCCTGATTTATGGCGTGAAAATTGCGCCGGGAGAGAACGTTCCTGACGCACCATCGTTCTGAATAATGGCGTAATTGCCGCAGACGGTTTTGCGCTTGTCCGCCATAATCCAGTCCTTGGGGATGGAAACATAGTAATAGGTGCCATCATACTCTATCGCGAGCTCTTTTTTCCTTGTCGGCGAGCCCTCTGCATGCCAATAGACATCAACCTTGCTGCCTGCACTAATTTCAGGGTAGTACAAGATATACCTGGGGGCTTCGTCTGCGAATGACATATACCTTGGCGGTCTTATGTCGGTGCCGTGGCCGAGTAAAATTGTATTTAAGGGTAGTGAGTTCCACGTTTTATATTCGCCAACGTCTACTTTATGGGTGACATGGTAGCAGGCAGTTGCACTAGTGCTCAGGGCGGATGTGAAGATACCAGAGGGTATATCAAATGCCAGGTCTTCAATTTTGTTGGGCGTCTTTTGCGGTGAGCGATAGATCAGGTGTTGCAGCTCAACAGACATCGCTATTTCGTCTCCCGCCATGCCCGTGTATTTTGGCACGATTATCTTAATGAGGTCGCCTGGCGGAAGACCCAGCTCGCCCTCAAGTTCGGGAGGAATAATCCCGTAGTCTACGCGTAATTCCAAGGTTGGTGACGTTTTACCCTTTACCGTGTAGCAGAGCTTTAGCGAACCACCGGCGATTGCGTCGATAAGGCCCTTTACAATAATGAACTCGGTATGTTGTGGCTTCGCTTCATCAATCATTGGTTCGAGTTCAATCACCGTCCCTTTATCATTTGTTGCGACGACTGTAAGCGAGATCTGATCACCTTCCAGGATAGGCGCTACTGTCTCGACCCGTACCGTTGCCCCATCCTTTCCCACGCTATCAGGACTCAATCCTGAACCCCTGGCTTCAATGATTTCAGGTGCTTTGAGTTCTGGTTCGAGTTTGCCATCGACCACGGTGATGTTAAGTGGGGGCGACTTGAGGTCAGGTTCAATTTCATAGTCAATGACGGCGCTACCGCCCACTACAGCTTTTGCGAGGTCATTCTTCAGTTCGATCTTGAGGCCGTTGAAAATGTCAGTCCACTCCACTAGGTGCTCTTGGCGTTCGGGACTTAATTCTTCCCCGTCAGCGGTGGTGCCCTGCCATTTCAGTTCCAGCTTTTTGGCTGCGGAGTCTTGTGGTAGTCGCTGAATGATGACATTGAAATTTTTTCCGTTTAGGGCATGCCAGTCCAACTCGCCGCTGGGTGCTTCTTCGATCGTTGGTGCTTCCAGGGTGAGTGTGCTGGTTTTTTCAATGCTCATGACATTTTCCTAAGTGCGGATAGTATGGTTCAATGATTTCATGCGTCGCCAAGTGTGTGCGAAAGTTTATGTTACGCCCGCACGGCAATACATTTAACAAAGTTCAACACATCTGACACCTGGCAAAAATACCAGGTTAGGCACCGGCAATGAGACCTGATGTGCCGAGAGGGTATGCTCAATGTTCCCGGTACCAGTCTGCAGGCATCAAAGGCCCCACCGAGGCAGGATTTCTGGGTGCTGTCGTTGGATCGTTCACCGCATCTCGCTATTCGTTTGCTCTGCCCGGCACGCGTGCGTGCGGGTATCCACTGACGCTAGACTGTCATCCTCCCCACCACCGGACAGGAGTCCCGGCGTGCCCGACCCCCGCAGTTTCCCCAGCGACCTGTGCCTTGAAAGCCCACGCCTGCAGCTGCGCCCCATGCGCCACGGCGACGCGCAGCAGTGGCTCACCATCATGGCCGACCCGGAAGTGATGCGTTACTGGTACCACGCCCCCTGGCAGACCCTGGCCGAGGCCGAAAGCGCCCTGGCCGCCGACCGCGAAGCCTATGCCGCCGGCCAGTTGCTCAAACTGGGCATGTACCGCCGCGACAACGGCGAGCTGATCGGCATGGTCCAGCTGTTCAACCTCGAGGAAGGCTCGCGCCGTGGCGAGATCGGCTACTGCCTGGCCAAGTCGGCCCAGGGCCGCGGCTACATGGACGAGGCGCTGACCTGCTTCATCGACTACCTCGCCCACACCCTGCACCTGCGTCGCCTGGAGGCGGAGATCGACCCGCGCAACCAGGGCTCGGCGCGTACCCTGGAACGCCAGGGGTTCGTCCTGGAAGGCACCTTGCGCGCCCGTTGGTGCGTGGCGGGTGAACTGTCCGATTCGGGGTTGTACGGTTTGCTGCTCGAACCCCCAGTGGCCTGATGCCCACGTGTCATGGACGCGACTTTCACTGATGGGATGGAGCCCGCGCTTTGCCTGCTTTCTACGTGACGTTCACTTTGCTGCTGTTTCTGTTGAGCCTGTGTTTCGATGGCATCCTGATGGGTGTCGACGGGCATATGCCCGCCTTGCAGATAGTGCTCATGGGGCCTTGGGGCATTGCCATGGGGCTTTACCAGTGGTTCGCCAATCCGCTGCTGGGGCTGGCGCTGCTTGCTCACCGGCGTTTTCGCCGGCTGGCGCTTGCAGTCGGGATGATCGCGCTGGGCCTGGCCCTCAGTTGCCTTGGCATCGAGCGGGTACCGGACAACCGCAGCTATGACATCCAGCCCCTGACCGGATTTGGCGCCGGGTATTATCTGTGGACACTGGCGATCCTGCTGTTTTGCCTGGGGCAGGGCTGGTGGTGCCGCAAGGTGCGTTCGGCGGCGAGTATGCCGGGGTGGCGCTGGTACGACCTGGGGCTGATCGCAGTGCTGACCGCGACGATCTACGCCGGGACGCTGATGCCGAGCCTGCGCGTTCAGATCAGCAGCTCCACCCAGTCGATGGATCAGGCTGCGACACGCTGATGCAGCGCGCCCGTCGGGTTTGGAAAGACGCCAGGGCTGGGTTAAGGTCGCAGCTTGTCCCGCTTTCTCCAGGTACCTGACTTGCCCGCTTTCTACCTGACCACAAGCCTGGCCCTGTACCTGCTGAGCCTAGCCTTCGACGGTGCCCTGACGGGCGCCGGGCGGCATGTGCCGGCGTTGCAGATGCTGCTCTACGGCCCCTGGGGCATCGCCTTCGGCCTGTACCAGTGGTTCGCCAACCCGCTGCTGGCGCTGGCAGTCCTCGCCCACCGCCGGTTCCGCCGCCTGGCGCTGGTATGCGGCCTGGTGGCGTTGTACCTGGCGGCCAGCAGCTTCGCCATCACCCGCTTGCCGGACAACCAGAGCTACGCCTTCCAGGATGTGAGCGGTTTTGGCGCGGGCTTCTACCTATGGCTGCTGGCGATCCTGGTGTTCTGCCTGGGCCAGCTATGGTGGTGCTGGAAGGCGCGCTCGGCGACCCAGGTGCCGGGCTGGGGCTGGCTCGATGTGGCGCTGGTCGCTGCCCTGAGCGTGGCGCTGTATGCCGGTACGCAGATGCCCTCGCTGCGCTTCGAGCCGCACAAGGTGATCGTGCCGCCGGAGCAGCCGCAGACCTTGTGAGGGTGCATCGCGGGGCAAGCGCTCAACGCGCCGTGCCCCACTGCACCACGATCATCCCGATCACGATCATCCCCACCCCCGCCAGCCGCAACAGGTTTACCGGTCGCTCCGGCAACCCCATCAGGCCAAACTGGTCCATCAGCAGCGACGACAGCACCTGCCCGGCCACCACGCAGACGATGAACCCCGCCGCCCCCAGGCGCGGCGTCAGCACCAGCGCGGCGGTGATGTACAGCACCCCGGCGACGCCCCCGAACCAGGCCCACCAGGGCGCATGGGCCAGTTGCTGCACCTGTGGCAGTGGCGCGCGCATCAGCAGCAGGGCCGGCACCAGCATCAGCAGGCTGACCAGCAACGACACCCCGGCGGCCCACAGCGGATGGCCGAGCAGGCGCCCGAGCGCGGCGTTGCTGCCGGCCTGGAACGGCACGGCGGCCCCGGCGAGCAGGGCGATGAACAAGGGGAGGGCGGCGAAGAGGCTGGCGGGCATGGTGTCTACTCCAGATAAGAACACTGGCCTCAGTCTCGATCATGCATTTCAATGATGGAAATTCGAACTTCGCACAGGCTGTATTCGTACCATGGATGATCTGCGCCGCATCGACCTGAACCTGCTGCTGACATTGCACGCCTTGCTCAGCGAGCAACATGTCTCGCGCGCGGCCCTGCGCCTGCATCGCAGCCAGCCGGCGGTCAGCCATGCCCTGGCGCAGTTGCGCGAGCTTTTCGCTGATCCGTTGCTGGTGCGACGCGATGGCCGCCTGCAACTGACAGCCCGTGCCGAGGCTTTGCAAGCGCCGTTGCAGGAGGCGTTGCAGCAACTCAACGGACTGCTCGGCACGCCGGGCTTCGAGCCGGCGCGGGCCCGGCGCACGTTTCGCCTGGCCATGTCCGACTACGGTGCCCGCGTGGTGCTGCCTGCGTTGATGCGCCTGATGCGGCGCGAAGCGCCGGGCATCGACCTGGTGGTGTCCCAAGGCAGCCGCGAGGCGATGCTCGGCCAGTTGATCGACGGCGAGGCAGACCTGGCGCTGGGCGTGTTCCCGGAACTGCCGACGGAAATGGCCCAGCAGGTGCTGTTCGAGGAATCCTTCGTTTGCCTGGCCGACCGTGCCAGCCTGCCGCCCCGAGGTGGCCTGGCGCTCGACCCCTGGCTGGCGCGGCCCCATGTGCTGGTGGCGGTGCGCCCCGGCATCGACAACGAGATCGACCAGGCCCTGGCCAGCTTGGGCGCACGCCGACGCATCGCCCTGACCTTGCCGCATTGGGGGGTGGCCCAAAGTGTCATTGCCGGGACCGACCTGGTGCTCACCGTGGCCCGGCGCAGCCTTGCCGGTGCCCGGCTGGACCCGGCGCTGCGCCGGTTCGCGCCGCCCCTGGCGATCTCACCGTTCGCCTTTGCCCAGGCCTGGCACTCGCGGCGTGACGGCGATGCCGGGCACCGCTGGCTGCGGGCGCGGATCCAGGCGCTGTGCGTGAACGAAGGTGCGGCAGGGTGCTAGGCTGTGCCGCATTCATCTGCGAAGAGGAAAGCCCATGTTCAAGGATTGTCTGGTCGGCGCCGCCGCCCTGCTGATCGCCGCCGGCGCCCAGGCCGAGGACTATTCGCCCACCTACACCCAGTGCATGGACAAGGCCTCCAGCACCCTGGCCATGGGCGCTTGCATCCAGGCCGAGACCCAGCTGCAGGATGACCGGCTGAACCGGGTCTACAAGCAGCTGATGGCCAAGCTCGACAGCCAGCAGCAGAAGGACCTGCGCGACGTCCAGCGCACCTGGATGAAGTACCGCGACGGCAACTGCGCCTTCCACGGCAAGTTGAGCAACGGCAGCATCTACCGCATCGAAGGCGCCATGTGTGAGATGGACATGAGCAAGGACCGCGCGGCGGAGCTGGAGCGGGTGCTCAGTCCGGGGCAGTGATGCGGCATCCGCGAATCAGGTGCCGCGTTGCTCACGCAGTGCCCGGGCCTTCAGGTACTCGCGCACCTCCACGCCGTCTCCGGCGAACTCGATCCGCTGTGCCTTGGCCGCTCGCTGGTAGGCGTACATCGGGTCGTAGTATTCCTTGAGCAGCCCTTCGATCCACCCTCGGTGCAGGCTCACGTCGCCGCTGCGCAGCTGCTCCTCCAGCGCCTGGTCGAGCAACGTCGACAGCCGCTGGAAGCGCTCGCCGCCCAGGCGCTTGTAGATGTTGGCCATGCTCTGGCGCATGCGCTCGGCGAACAGTGGGCCACCGGCCTCTGCACCGTGCACGGCGATGTACTCGGCGCACAGGTTGATCACATAGTCGCGCAGGATACGTTCCACGCGATGCGCGAAGCTGTCTTCCAGCCACACCAGCGGATAGCGCTGCATGCCCTGGTACATTTCCAGCGGCACCGCGCAGCTGCCGACCACGCGGCCTTCGTCCTCAAGCACGAACTGGCCGATGCCTCGCTCGCGTTTCTTGAGGATGTCGATGGCCAGCGCATTCTCGAAATCGATCTGCGCCGGCTGCGCCGTGGCGCGCTTGCCGAAGCTGGAACCGCGGTGATTGGCGTGGCCTTCGAGGTCGAGCACGTTGTCCAGCTGGTGCAGCACATCGGTCTTGCCGGTGCCGGTCAGTCCGCCCACCAGGACGAACTCGCACTGCTGCACCGCCTGCAGCGTGGTGTCCATCAGCAGGGTGCGCATGGCCTTGTAGCCGCCCACCACCTTCGGATACTGGATGCCGGCGTCCTTGAGCCAGCCCTGGACGATCTGCGAGCGCAGGCCGCCACGGAAGCAGTAGAGGTAGCCGTCGGGATGGGCCTGGGTGAACGCGGCCCAGCCCTCCAGGCGCTGTTGCTTGAGCGCGCCGTTGACCAACTGGTGGCCCAGGGTGATGGCGGCGGCCTGGCCCTGCTGCTTGTAGCAGGTGCCGACCTTCTGCCGCTCCTGGTCGTTCATCAGCGGCAGGTTGACCGCGCCTGGGAAGGCGCCTTTGGTGAATTCGATCGGTGCGCGCATGTCCATCATCGGCACGTCGTCGAGGAACAGCTGTTTCAGCTCGGTGCAGTCGGGGCGCATCAGATCACCTCGACTGCGTGGCTCTGTCGCTCGACCAGCTCGCCGATCGGCGCCAGTTCGAGCCCGAGCTCCCGCGCCACGGCGAGGAATTCCGCCTCGCCTTGCGGGGTGACCGCCACCAGCAGGCCGCCGCTGGTCTGCGGGTCGCACAGCAGGTGCTTCTGCTCGTCGCTCAGCGCGCCGATCTTGTGGCCGTAGCTGTCGAAGTTGCGCAGGGTGCCGCCGGGGATGCAGCCCTCGGCCAGGTAATGCTCGACGCTGGGCAGGCGCGGCACCGCGGCGTACTGCAGGCGGGCGGTGAGGCCGCTGCCCTCGGCGACTTCGACCAGGTGGCCGAGCAGGCCGAAACCGGTGACGTCGGTCATCGCCTGTACGCCGTCGAGCTTGCCGAAGCGGCTGCCAGGGGTGTTGAGGGTGCACATCCAGTCACGGGCCAGGCCCTGGTCCTGTTCGCGCAGCTTGGCCTTCTTCTCGGCGGTGGTGAGAATGCCGATGCCCAGTGGCTTGGTCAGGTACAGGCGGCAGCCGACGCTGGCGGTGTCGTTGCGCTTGAGGTGGCGCTTGCTCACCACGCCGGTCACGGCCAGGCCGAAGATCGGCTCGGGGGCGTCGATGGAATGGCCGCCGGCCAGCGGGATGCCGGCTTCGGCGCACACGGCGCGGCCGCCGCGGATCACCTCGCGGGCGACCTCCGGCGGCAGCACGTTGACCGGCCAGCCGAGGATGGCGATGGCCATCAGCGGGTCGCCGCCCATGGCGTAGATGTCGCTGATGGCGTTGGTGGCGGCGATGCGGCCGAAGTCGTACGGGTCGTCGACGATGGGCATGAAGAAGTCGGTGGTCGAGACCACGCCGCGCTCGTCATCCAGGGCGTAGACGGCGGCGTCGTCGCGCGAGGCGTTGCCGACCCAGAGTTTCGGGTCGAGGGCCTGCGTGCCGCTCTCGGCGAGGATCACATCCAGGACCTTGGGAGAAATCTTGCAGCCACAGCCAGCGCCGTGGCTGTACTGTGTCAGACGAATCGGCTCGCTCATGTGCACCTCGACTTTTCGTGATGCGCGATTGTAGCAAAGCTGGCCTTTGTGCCTGCGGCTCTTATACTTCCCGCGATGCAACACCGACTCATACCCCGCGATCGAACCGGAGAATCCCCATGCTCAAACGTCCCCTGGCACTGTTTGCCGGCCTCGCGCTGTCCTGCTGCGCGGTGTTCGCCCAGGCCGCCGATGTGCTGCGCGTCAGCGCCATCCCCGACGAGGCGCCAACCGAACTGCTGCGCAAGTTCAAGCCACTGGGCGAGTACCTCGAGCAGCAGCTGGGCATGAAGGTGCAGTTCGTGCCGGTGGCCGACTACCCGGCTGTGGTCGAGTCGCTGGCCAGCGATCGCCTGGACCTGGCCTGGCTGGGGGGCTTCACCTTCGTCCAGGTGCACCTGAAGGACCCCAAGGCCACGCCGCTGGTGCAGCGTGAGCAGGATGCCAAGTTCACCAGCAAGTTCATCACCGCCAACCCGGACGTGAAAAGCCTTAAGGACCTCAAGGGCAAGACCTTCGCCTTCGGTTCGATTTCGTCCACCTCGGGCAGCCTGATGCCGCGTTACTTCATGCTCAAAAACGACAACATCAAGCCCGAGGAGTACTTCAGCCGCGTTGCCTATTCCGGCGCCCACGATGCCACCGCGGCCTGGGTCCAGGCCGGCAAGGCCGATGCCGGCGTGCTCAACGCCAGCGTCTGGGACAAGCTGGTCGCAGCCGGCAAGGTCGACACCAGCAAGGTAAAGGTGTTCGCCACCACGCCGGAGTACTTCGACTACAACTGGACCGTGCGCGGCAACATGGACCCGGCACTGAAAGAAAAGATCAAGCAGGCCTTCCTCGCCCTGGACCCGGCCAAGCCTGCGGACAAGGCGATCCTCGACCTGCAGGCCGCCAGCCGCTTCATCGAGACCAAGCCCGAGAACTACGCGGGCACCGAGCAAGCCGCGCGTGAGGCCGGTCTGCTCAAGTGAGTATCCGTGTTCAGGGCGCCAGTGTGCGCCATGGTCAGGTCCAGGCCTTGAGCGCGGTGGACCTGCTGATCGGCCAGGGCGAGCGGGTGGCGATCATCGGTCCGTCCGGGGCCGGCAAATCCAGCCTGCTGCACCTGATGGGCACCGCCGTGCCGCCCAGTGGCGGGCGGCTGGAGTTGTTGGGCGAGCAGCCCTGGGCATTGTCTGCCCGGGCCCGCCAGCGCTTGCGCGCACGGGTTGGCCTGGTACAGCAGGCGCCGCCCCTGCCGCTGCGCCAGCGGGTGGTCACCGCCGTGTTGGCGGGGCGCCTGGGGCAGTGGGGCACGTTGCGCGGGCTGCTCAACCTGATCCACCCCGGCGATGTACCCGGTGCCCGTGCGGCGCTGGCCGAGCTGGGCATGGCCGACAAACTGTTCGCCCAGTGCGGGCAGTTGTCCGGTGGCCAGTTGCAGCGGGTCGGCATTGCCCGTGCCTTGTACCAGCGACCTGAAGTGCTGCTGACCGATGAACCGGTTTCGGCCATGGACCCGGTGCTGGCCGACCATAGCCTGGCGCTGCTCAATCGCCATGCCCAGGCCCATGGCGTGACCCTGGTCGCCAGCCTGCACGCGGTGGAGCTCGCCTTGGCGCATTTTCCGCGCATTGTCGGCATTCGTGCCGGGCAGGTGGCGTTCGACTGCCCGGCAGAAGCGGTCAGCGAAGCGATGCTCGATGCTTTGTACGCCAACGAGCAACTGGCCTCGCCTGTTGCCGCGACGGCGAGCCTGCAGGTGCAGATCCCGCGATGCTGAGCACTGACCAGCGCGACCCCGCTGCCATCCCTCGTTTGCTGTTGACCCTGTTGTGCCTGGCGCTGCTGTGGCCGGGCCTGCGCTTGAGCGAACTCGACCCCGGCGTGCTGTTGCAGGCCGAGAACCGTCAGCAGATGGCCAGCTTCGTCAGCGCATTCTGGCCCCCGGCCCACGACGCCGGCTTTCTGCATCTGCTGCTCAGCGCCACGGTGCAGACCCTGGCCGTGGCCACGGCGGGCATGACCCTGGCGCTGCTGCTGGCGGTGCCGGCCAGCCTGCTGGCCAGCCGGGCGCTGTCGCTGCGGGCAGCTTCCAATGGTGGACGTCTGGGACCATGGTCACGCGCTGCGCGCCTGCCGGTGCGTGGCGTGCTGATCTTCCTGCGCAGTGTGCCAGAGATTGTCTGGGCACTGCTGTTCGTCCGTGCCGTGGGCCTGGGCCCGACCGCCGGGGTGCTGGCCATCGCCATTACCTACAGCGGCATGCTCGGCAAGGTCTACGCGGAAATCTTCGAATCGGTGGACCAGCGCCCGGCCCATGCCTTGCTCCAGGCCGGCAGCAGCCGCCTGTCGGCGTTTCTCTATGGCACCCTGCCCGAGGCCGCGAGCGAGGTGGTGTCCTATACCGTGTACCGCTGGGAATGCGCGGTGCGCGCCTCGGTGGTGATGGGCTTCGTCGGCGCTGGTGGCCTGGGCCAGCAGATCGACTTGTCGATGCGCATGTTCGCCGGGGCCGAGGTGGCGAGCATGCTGCTGACTTTCCTGTTGCTGGTGGTGCTGGCCGACCTGCTCAGCCGCTTCCTGCGCGGGAGGCTCGCATGAGGCGGGTGATCAATGGGCTGGTGATCGTCGCGATCCTGGCGGCGGTGCTGGCGTCGTTCGCCTACCTGGAGCTGGACCTGGCAGCGCTCGTCGGCAGCGGCGGACCGGCGCAGATGGGCGAATACGCGGCGCGCTTCCTGCACCCGGACCTTTCCCTGACGCACCTGCGGGCGGTGGGTCAGGGCGCCCTGGAAACGCTGGCCATGTCCGGGATGGGGACGCTCTCGGCGATGCTGCTGGGTCTATTGCTGGCGCTGCCGGCCGCCGGCCGCTTCGGTTGGCCGTTGCAGGGCGCGGCGCGCCTGCTGCTCAATGCGTTGCGGGCGATTCCGGAGCTGGTCTGGGCGGCGCTGACCGTGCTGGCGGCGGGCCTGGGGCCGAATGCCGGCACCCTGGCGCTGGCGCTGCACACCGCCGGGGTGCTGGGGCGGCTGTTCGCCGAGGCGCTTGAAAATGCGCCGCCGGAGCCGGCGGCGGCGATCCGACTGCAGGGCGGCAGCCAGCTGGCGGCGTTCTGTTTCGGCACGCTGCCCAACTTGTGGCCGCAACTGCTGGCGTACAGCCTGTATCGCTGGGAGAACAACATCCGCATGGCCAGCGTGTTGGGGTTCGTGGGAGCGGGTGGGCTGGGGCAGATGCTCTACGCGACCCTTAGCCTGTTCCAGGAGGCCCAGGCCAGCACGGTGATCATCGCCATGCTGTTGCTGGTGCTGCTGGTGGACGCCCTGAGCGATGTGCTGCGCCAGCGGTTCGTGCGCGCCTGAACGGGCTAGATGCGGTACCTGATCTCTGACTGTAGTCCCGCTCTGGCCTCGCGCCAAGCCCTGTTCGTCAATCCGAAAAATAAACTTCACCGGAGCGTAAAAAGACTTTTTTCGGTCATGGTTTTTGCGGTATCAAGGAACCAGACAGCCGAACCCTGCAGCACAGGTGGCGTCATCCACGCCCCTTTTGCCAGGTGAGCTTCCCGCCCGTAACGACGCGGATACGGGAAGAACGGCAGTCACTCTGCGGCGCAGCCGTTCGCGCCGTGTGGCTTTCACATAAGGTGAACGAGTATGGATGACCAAGGACGCAACCCTTCCTCCAACCAGCCAATCCTGTATGTGCTCGATACCAACGTCCTGATTCACGACCCCAACGCCCTGCTCAACTTCGAGGAGCACCACGTCGCCATACCGATGACGGTGCTGGAGGAACTCGACAAGCTCAAGACCGGCAAACACACCATCGCCGCCGAATGTCGCCAGGCCATCCGCCTGATCGACCAGACCTTGGGCGACGCCTCGCCCAGCGATGTCGAGCAAGGCGTGCCGATCCAGCGCGGCAAGAGCGGGCCCAAGGGCTTCCTGTCCATCCTCATGAGCACGCGCAACGAGCCGAACCGCCTGCTCCCCGAAAACCTCGCCGACAACATCATCATCAACCAACTGCTGGACCTGCGCGCCAAGCGTAAGGACCTCGACGTGGTGCTGGTGACCAAGGACATCAACATGCGCCTGAAGGCGCGTGCCTGCGGGATCGCCGCCGAGGACTACAGCACCGACCAACTGGTCGACGACGTGTCCTTGCTGTCCAAGGGCTACCACTCGGTCACGGGGTCGTTCTGGGACCGTGTGAGCAAGGTCGACACCCGCCAGGAACGCGGCCGTACCTGGCACCGGGTGCAACTGATCGACAACCTGCCGGCGGTACACATCAACGAGTTCATCATCGATGAGCAGGGTTTTGTCGGCTGGATCAAGGGCATCCGCGACAGCGAACTGTTGCTGCTCGACCTGCATCAGGAGCCGCTGCTGCACCAGGAAGCCTGGGGCCTCAAGCCACGGGACATCCACCAGAGCCTGGCGCTGTTCGCCCTGCTCGACCCGGATATCCACCTGGTCAACCTGACCGGCGCCGCCGGTTCCGGCAAGACCATCCTGGCGCTGGCCGCGGCCATCGAGCAGACCATGGTCAGCAAGCGCTACCGGCGCATCATCGCCACCCGCAGCGTGCAGGGGCTGGACCAGGAGATCGGCTTCCTGCCGGGCACCGAGGCGGAGAAGATGGAGCCCTGGCTGGGCGCCATTACCGACAACCTCGAAGCGCTGCACATGGACGACGAGAGCACCCACGGCAGCGTCGAGTACATCCTCGAGCGGGTGCCGTTGCAGTTCAAGTCGCTGAACTACATCCGCGGTCGCAGCTTCCAGCAGAGCCTGATCCTCATCGACGAATGCCAGAACCTTACGCCGCACCAGATCAAGACCATCATCACCCGCGCGGGGAACGGGTCCAAGGTGGTCTGCCTGGGCAACCTGGCGCAGATCGACACGCCGTACCTGTCGGCCACCAGCTCCGGGCTGACCTACCTGACCGAACGCTTCAAGGACTTCCCCCACGGCGTTCACATCACCCTGCAGGGCGTTCCGCGCTCGGTGCTGGCCGAGTACGCCGAGTCGCACCTGTAAACGTCAGCGCACTGCCTGTTCGTCGGTATTGCCGGCGAACAGGCCGGTGCGTCGATACACCCTCTGCGCAAACCTGACCTACGGGTTTACACTCTGCATTCCCTTCCCAGGAGCAGAGCAGTGCTGACTCATCTTGATTCCCAGGGGCGCGCCAACATGGTCGACGTCACTGAAAAGGCCGTGACCGCCCGCGAGGCGATTGCCGAGGCACGGGTGCGCATGTTGCCGGACACCCTGCGTATGATCGTCGATGGCCAACACCCCAAGGGCGATGTGTTCGCCGTGGCGCGCATCGCCGGCATCCAGGCGGCGAAGAAGACCAGCGACCTGATCCCGCTGTGCCATCCGCTGATGCTCACCGGCGTCAAGGTCGAGCTGGCCGCCGAAGGCGAGAACGTGGTGCATATCGTCGCCCGCTGCAAGCTGGCCGGGCAGACCGGCGTCGAGATGGAAGCCCTGACCGCCGCCAGCGTCGCCGCGCTGACGATCTACGACATGTGCAAGGCGGTGGACAAGGGCATGGTCATCGAGCAGGTGCGCCTGTTGGAGAAGACCGGCGGCAAGAGCGGCCACTACAAGGTGGAGGGGTGATGAAGGTCAAGGTCATGTATTTCGCCCGCTACCGTGAGTTGCTGGGCGTCGACGCCGAGCGCCTGGAAGGCGACTTCAAGGTGCTGGACGATGTGCGCCAGACCCTGGTGGGCAAGGGCGGGCACTACGCGGTGCTGGCCGAGCAGAACCTGATGTGCGCCCGCAACGAAGAGCTGTGCCGGCTCGATGAGCCATTGGACGAGGGTGACGAAATCGCGTTCTTCCCACCCGTGACCGGAGGTTGACCGTGGCCGTACGTGTTCAGCAGGCGGCCTTCGACCCGGGCGTCGAGGTCAACGCCATGCACGCCGCCAATGTCGGCGTGGGCGCGGTGGTCGGTTTCGTCGGCTACGTGCGCGACTTCAACGATGGCCTGGACGTGGCCGGGATGTTCCTCGAGCACTACCCGGGGATGACCGAGAAGGCCCTGGCCAAGATCGTAGTCGAGGCCGAGCAGCGCTGGCCGTTGCTCAAGGTCGAGGTGCTGCACCGCATCGGCGCCCTGGAGCCGGGCGAGCCGATCGTCTTCGTCGGTGTGGCCAGCGCGCACCGGCAGGCAGCGTTCGATGCCTGCAACTTCATCATGGATTACCTGAAGACCCGGGCGCCGTTCTGGAAGAAGGAGAACACCCAGGAGGGGCCGCGCTGGGTGGAAGGGAAGCAGAGCGACCAGGATGCGGCGGGGCGCTGGTAAATCCAGGCTCAGATCGCTTTTGTGGGAGCGGCCTTGTGTCGCGAAAGGGCCGCCTCGCGGCCCCCGGATCTGAGCATTGATGCAGATATTGCAGGGGCCGCTTTGCGGCCCTTTCGCGACACAAGGCCGCTCCTACAGGGAGGTGAGTGGCCTTGAAGATCAGTGATGCTTGCGTGGCACCGGCTTCAACAGCTCGTCCGGCGGCATCTCGCACTTGATCTTGCGCCCCAGCAGCGTCTCGATCGCCGGCAGCTGGTACGAATCGTCCTCACCGGCAAAGCTGATCGATACCCCGCTGCTGCCCGCACGACCCGTACGACCGATACGGTGCACGTAGTCATCCGGATCTTCCGGCAGGGTGAAGTTGATCACGTGGCTGATGCCGTCGATATGGATGCCGCGGCCGGCCACGTCGGTGGCCACCAGCACGCTGATGCGCCCCTCGCGGAAGTTCTCCAGGGTGCGGATGCGCTTGTGCTGCGGCACGTCGCCCGACAGCTGGGCGGCGTTGATGCCGTCGCGCACCAGTTTTTCCTCGATGCGCCGCACCTCGTCCTTGCGGTTGGCGAACACCATCACCCGTTCCCACTTGTTCTGCGTGACCAGGTTGTACAGCAGCTTGTACTTGTCGCTGCCAGCCACGGCATAGACGTGCTGCTCGACGGTCTCACTGGCCACGTTCTCCGGCTCGATCTCGACGATGGCCGGGTTGGTGGTCCACTGCTTGGCCAGGTTCATCACGTCGTCGGTGAAGGTGGCGGAGAACAGCAGGGTCTGGCGTTCGCTCTTCGGTGGGGTCTGGCGGATGATCTGGCGGACCTGGGGGATGAAGCCCATGTCGAGCATGCGGTCGGCCTCATCCAGCACCAGCACCTCGACCATGTCCAGATGCACCTCGCCGCGCTGGTTGAAGTCCAGCAGGCGGCCGGGGGTGGCCACCAGGATGTCGCAGTGGCGGGCTTCCAGCGATTTCAGTTGCTTGTCGAAGTCCATGCCGCCGACGAAGCTCATCACGTTCAGGCCACTGTACTTGGTCAGGGCCTGGGCGTCCTTGGCGATCTGCACCACCAGCTCGCGGGTCGGGGCGATGATCAGCGCCCGCGGCTCGCCCATGTAGCGCTCCTTGGGCGGTGGCACCTGCTGCAGCTGCGAGATGATCGAGATCAGAAACGCGGCAGTCTTGCCGGTGCCGGTCTGGGCCCGGCCAATGGCATCCTGGCCACGCAGGGTGTGGCCCAGGACCTGGGCCTGGATCGGTGTGCAGTAGGGGAAGTCAAGGTCGTGGATGGCGTGCATCAGCTCGTTGGAGAGCTTGAAGTCGTGGAAGCGGGTCTTGCCTTCCTGCGGCTCGACCACGAAATCCTCGGGCTTCCACAGGCTGGCCTGGGGCTTGGGCTTGCGTTCGCGGCGCGGCTTGTCCAGGGCGGGCTGTTCGGCGCGCGCCTGGTTGCCGGGTTGGGGGGCGGCCTGTGGTTTTGCCGCGGCCCTGGGCTTGGCGTGCTGGCGTGCTGGCGCCTTTTCGACAGGCGGTTGCGCGGCCGGCGCGGCCGGGGTCACGGCGACAGGCTCGGCGGCCTGCGGCGCGGCGTCTCCCTTGGCGAATATTTTCTTGAGTGCCTTGAGCACGGTCGTCTCGTCAACTGGTTAAGGAATGTACGCCGGGCAGTGTAATGCAAGAATCGGGCGCGGCGTAGTGCAATGCATGGCGGGCTACAGGGCTACTGCAACTGACGGCTCAGCCATTCGTGAATGTCGTTGAGCTCCTCGACCACCACTTCGTGCTCCATCGGGTACTCGTACCAGCGAGCGGCGACGCCCCAGGTATCGAGGTACTCGAAGGCGGTACGGCCCATCGAGGGGATCACCACCGGGTCGTGCACCCCGTGCAGGCACAGCGCCGGGGTGCGCTGCTGGCAGGCGCTCAGTTGCAGGGCGTCGGTGAAGGTCGGTGCGTAGGTGGACAGGGCGATCACCCCGCCCAGGGCTTCCTGCCACTTTATATAGGCGGTGTGCAGTACCACCGCGCCGCCCTGGGAGAAACCGGCGAGGAAGATGCGCGACAGGTTGATGCCCTTGGCCTGTTCCGCCTTGATCAGGGCAATGACCTGATCGGCCGATTCTTCCAACTGCGTTTCGTCGATGGCCCGCGCCGGGGTCATGGCCTTGATGTCGTACCAGCTGGGCATCTCGTAGCCACCGTTGATGGTCACCGGGCGGGTGGGGGCCTGGGGCATGATGAAGCGGGTGCTCAACAGGCGTTCCTGGAGAAATTCTGCCACAGGTAGGAAGTCGTAACGGTCGGCCCCCAGGCCGTGCAACCAGATCACACAGGCGTCGGCGGTTTTCTGAGGTTCGAGGATCAGCGGGTTGGTCATGACTGCTCCAAAAGAGTGCTTGCAAACTTATGTAGTGCGTAAAAAGAAGGCATTGGAGGTTAATGCCAGAAAAAGATGTCGCAACTCTACAACTTTTACTACTTGACTACCGCTTAATCGCTTAAGCCTTCGACTGTGGTACGCCCTTTGCTATGTCCTTGCCATGCGAAGAGGTGGACCGATCGCGGTAACACCCCTCGTGTGGATCGAAGGCTGTCACAGAACAGCCCATTGCGCCAATTGACCCAAAAACAAGCCAACAAGGGTCGGATGCGCCTCATAAGGGTGCGGTGCAATTCCGGCTCATACAACAAGAGCGATTTGGAGGTTGTTGATGAAGATGTTGAAAACCACCCTGGCAGTCCTGACCGCCGCCGCCGCGCTGGGCGCCACCAGCTTCGCCCAGGCCGGCGCCACCCTCGACGCGGTGAAGAAGAAGGGCTTCGTCCAGTGTGGCGTGAGCGATGGTCTTCCAGGCTTCTCCGTACCGGACGCGCAAGGCAAGATCGTCGGCATCGACGCCGATGTGTGCCGCGCCGTGGCCGCCGCGGTCTTTGGTGACGCGACCAAGGTCAAGTTCAGCCAGCTCAACGCCAAGGAGCGCTTCACCGCGCTGCAGTCCGGCGAAGTCGACGTGCTGTCGCGCAACACCACCTGGACCAGCTCGCGCGATGCCGGCATGGGCCTGGTGTTCGCCGGCGTCACCTACTACGACGGCGTCGGCTTCCTCGCCAACAAGAAACTCGGTGTCTCCAGCGCCAAGGAGCTCGACGGCGCGACCATCTGTATCCAGGCCGGTACCACCACCGAGCTGAACGTTTCCGACTACTTCCGCGCCAATGGCCTGAAGTACACCCCAATCACCTTCGACACCTCCGACGAAAGCGCCAAGTCGCTGGAATCCGGCCGTTGCGACGTGCTGACCTCGGACAAGTCGCAGCTGTTCGCCCAGCGCTCCAAGCTGGCCGCGCCGACCGAGTACGTGGTGCTGCCGGAAACCATCTCCAAGGAGCCGCTCGGCCCGGTGGTACGCAAGGGTGACGAGGAATGGTTCAGCATCGTCAAGTGGACCCTGTTCGCCATGCTCAACGCCGAAGAGGCCGGCATCACCTCGAAGAACGTCGAGGCCGAGGCCAAGTCCACCAAGAACCCTGACGTCGCCCGCCTGCTGGGCGCCGATGGCGAGTACGGCAAGGACCTCAAACTGCCCAAGGACTGGGTAGTGCAGATCGTCAAGCAAGTCGGCAACTATGGCGAAGTGTTCGAGAAGAACCTGGGCCAGAGCACCGACCTGAAGATCGACCGTGGCATGAACGCCCTGTGGAACAACGGCGGCATCCAGTACGCGCCACCGGTGCGCTGATGGTTGCACCCCGCGGCGGCATCCTGCCGCCGCGGGTCGTTCGAATCCCTTCTTTTCGGGGCACTTCATGCAAAATCAAATCGGCGCACGGAAAGGGTTTTCCCTTAGTGATCCACGTGTGCGCGCGTGGCTGTTCCAGATCCTCACGGTGGTCTTCGTGGTGGGCCTGGGCTGGTACCTTTTCCACAATACGCAGACCAACCTGCAGCACCGGGGCATCACCTCGGGCTTCGATTTCCTCGAGCGCAGCGCCGGCTTCGGCATCGCCCAGCACCTGATCCCCTACGTGGAATCGGACAGCTACGCCCGGGTGTTCGTCATCGGCCTGCTCAACACCCTGCTGGTGACCTTCATCGGCATCATCCTGGCGACACTGCTGGGCTTCATCATCGGCGTGGCGCGGCTGTCGCCGAACTGGATGATCAACAAGCTGGCGACGGTGTACGTGGAGACCTTCCGCAATATTCCGCCGCTGCTGCAGATCCTGTTCTGGTACTTCGCCGTGTTCCTGACCCTGCCGGGGCCGCGGGGCAGCATCAACATCGACGACACCTTCTTCATCAGCAACCGCGGCCTGAACATGCCCGGCGCCTCGATGGCCGAGGGTTTCTGGCCGTTCGTCATCGCGCTGGCGCTGGCGATCGTCGCCATCGTGGTGATGGTGCGCTTTGCCAACAAGCGTTTCGATGAAACTGGCGAGCCGTTCCACAAGTTCTGGGTCGGCCTGCTGCTGTTCATCGGCATCCCCGGCGTGTGCGCGCTGCTGTTCGGCAGCCCGGTGCACTGGGAAATGCCGCAGCTCAAGGGCTTCAACTTCGTCGGTGGCTGGGTGCTGATCCCCGAGCTGCTGGCGCTGACCTTGGCGCTGACTATCTACACTGCGGCGTTCATCGCCGAAATTGTGCGTTCCGGTATCCGTTCGGTCAGCCATGGCCAGACCGAGGCGGCCCGCTCGCTGGGCCTGCGCGAAGGCCCGACGCTGCGCAAGGTGATCATTCCCCAGGCGTTGCGGGTGATCATTCCGCCGCTGACCAGCCAGTACCTGAACCTGGCGAAGAACTCGTCGCTGGCCGCCGGTATCGGCTACCCGGAGATGGTCTCGCTGTTCGCCGGTACCGTGCTCAACCAGACCGGCCAGGCCATCGAGGTGATCGCCATCACCATGAGCGTCTATCTCGCCATCAGCATCAGCATTTCGCTGTTGATGAACTGGTACAACAAGCGCATTGCGCTGATCGAACGGTGAGGGTACATCCGTGACAGCCCATGTTTTCAAACCCGACATGCCGCCACCGGTGAAGAGCGTTGGCGTGCTCGCCTGGATGCGGTCCAACCTGTTCTCCAGCTGGCTCAACACCCTGCTGACATTGTTCGCCCTGTACCTGGTCTGGCTGATCGTGCCACCGCTGGTGCAGTGGGCGTTCATCGACGCCAACTGGGTCGGTACCACCCGCGCCGACTGCACCAAGGAAGGCGCCTGCTGGGTGTTCATCCAGCAGCGCTTCGGCCAGTTCATGTACGGCTACTACCCGGCGGAACTGCGCTGGCGCGTCGACCTGACCGTGTGGCTCGCCGTGCTCGGTGCCGCGCCCTTGTTCATCAAGCGCTTCCCGCGCAAGGCGGTGTACGGCCTGGGCTTCCTGGTGCTGTACCCGATCCTCGCCTACCTCCTGTTGCACGGCGGCGCGCTGGGCCTGGACACGGTGCCCACCAGCCAATGGGGCGGCCTGATGCTGACCCTGGTGATCGCCACGGTCGGTATCGTCGGCGCCTTGCCGCTGGGTATCCTGCTGGCGCTGGGGCGGCGCTCGAACATGCCGGCGGTGAAGGTGGTCTGCGTGACCTTCATCGAGTTCTGGCGTGGCGTGCCGCTGATCACCGTGCTGTTCATGTCGTCGGTGATGCTGCCGCTGTTCCTGCCCGAGGGCATGAGCTTCGACAAGCTGCTGCGGGCGATGATCGGCGTGATCCTGTTCCAGTCGGCGTACATCGCCGAGGTGGTGCGTGGCGGGCTGCAGGCCATCCCCAAGGGCCAGTACGAGGCCGCCGCGGCCATGGGCCTGGGCTACTGGCGGGCGATGGGACTGGTGATCCTGCCCCAGGCGCTCAAGCTGGTGATCCCCGGCATCGTCAACACCTTCATCGCCCTGTTCAAGGACACCAGCCTGGTGATCATCATCGGCCTGTTCGACCTGCTCAACAGCGTCAAGCAGGCGGCGGCTGATCCTGCCTGGCTGGGCATGGCCACCGAGGGCTACGTGTTCGCCGCCCTGGTGTTCTGGATTTTCTGTTTCGGTATGTCCCGCTACTCCATGCACCTGGAGCGCAAGCTGGACACTGGCCACAAGCGTTAGGAGTTTCGAAATGAGTGAAGCGATCAAGCAGCCTGCCGGCCCCGAAGGCATCATCCAGATGCAAGGCGTGAACAAGTGGTACGGCCAGTTCCATGTGCTCAAGGACATCAACCTGAACGTGCGCCAGGGCGAGCGCATCGTGCTGTGCGGGCCGTCCGGCTCGGGCAAGTCGACCACCATCCGTTGCCTCAACCGCCTGGAGGAGCACCAGCAGGGGCGCATCGTCGTCGACGGCGTGGAGCTGACCAACGACCTCAAGCAGATCGAGGCGATCCGCCGCGAGGTGGGCATGGTGTTCCAGCACTTCAACCTGTTCCCGCACCTGACCATCCTGGAGAACTGCACCCTGGCGCCGATGTGGGTGCGCAAGATGCCGCGGCGCAAGGCCGAGGAAATCGCCATGCACTTCCTCGAGCGCGTGCGCATTCCGGAGCAGGCGCACAAGTACCCGGGGCAGTTGTCCGGTGGTCAGCAGCAGCGGGTGGCGATTGCCCGGGCGCTGTGCATGAAGCCGAAGATCATGCTGTTCGACGAGCCGACCTCGGCGCTGGACCCGGAGATGGTCAAGGAGGTGCTCGACACCATGGTCAGCCTGGCTGAAGACGGCATGACCATGCTCTGCGTGACCCACGAAATGGGCTTTGCCCGCACCGTGGCGAACCGGGTGATCTTCATGGACAAGGGGGAGATCGTCGAGCAGGCGGCGCCGGATGACTTCTTCGACCGGCCGCGCAGTGATCGGACCAAGCTGTTCCTGAGCCAGATCCTGCATTGATGCAATCGGGGCCGCCCCACGGGGCGGCTGACGCGGTCCCTGTAGGAGCGGCCTTGCGTCGCGATGGGCCGCGTAGCGGCCCCGGGGACATGTGCTGCGAAGCTGAAAACCTGGGGCCGCTTACGCGCCCCATCGCGACGCAAGGCCGTTCCTACAGGGATCGCGCATGTGTTGGTTTACTTCTCTTCCTTCGGGGCCACCGGCGCCGGCGGCGGCCGTAGTCCCACTTCGGCGACCAGCTTGAGCTGCTGCCCATTGCGCACCACCTCGATGGTGATCTTCTCGTTGGGCTTGATCCTTGCCACCTGGTTCATCGACTTGCGCCCGTCACCGGCCGGTTCGCCGTTGATGCTCAAGATCACGTCACCCAGTTGCAGCCCCGCGCGCGCCGCCGGGCCATCGCGGAAGATACCTGCCACGACAATGCCCGGGCGGCCCTGCATGCCGAACGACTCAGCCAGCTCCTGGCTCAGCGGCTGCACTTCGATGCCCAGCCAGCCACGGATCACCTGGCCGTGCTCGACGATCGACTTCATCACCTCCAGTGCCAGCTTGACCGGAATGGCGAAGCCTATGCCCTGGGATCCGCCGGACTTGGAGAAGATCGCCGTGTTGATACCCACCAGGTTACCGTTGGCATCCACCAGCGCGCCGCCGGAGTTGCCCGGGTTGATCGCAGCGTCAGTCTGGATGAAGTCTTCGTAGTTGTTCAGGCCCAGCTGGTTGCGGCCTGTGGCGCTGATGATACCCATGGTCACGGTCTGGCCGACGCCGAACGGGTTGCCGATGGCCAGGGTCACGTCACCGATGTGGATATTGTCGGAGCGGCCGATGGTGATCGCCGGCAGGCTGTTGAGGTCGATCTTGAGCACCGCCAGGTCGGTTTCCGGATCGCTGCCAATCACCCGGGCGAGGGTCTCGCGGCCGTCCTTGAGGGCCACCACGATCTGGTCGGCACCGCTGGTGACATGGTTGTTGGTCAGCAGGTAGCCTTCCGGGCTCATGATCACCGCCGAGCCCAGGCTCGACTCCCAGCGCCGCTGCTTGGGCAGGTTGTCGCCGAAGAACCGGCGGAATTGCGGGTCTTCGAACAGCGGGTGGGCGCTCTTGTTCACCACCTTGGTGGTGTACAGGTTGACCACCGCCGGCGCGGCCAGGGTCACGGCATCGGCGTAGGACACCGGACCCTGCATGATTTTCGTGGTTTGCGGGGCCTGCTGCAGGTTGACGTCCTGGCTGGGCAGGCCGACCCATTGCGGGAAGCGCTGGATGATCAGGATGGCGATCAGCACACCGGTGAGCAGGGGCCAGCCGAAGTAACGCAGAGCCTTGAACATGAATGAATCCTGGAGTAGGGCGGGGGCCATGTCAGTTCGGCCCGGGGCGAGCGCGCGCGATCATACACGTGAACACAACGATCAGCGATGGCCGGAATCCCCAGGCGATTGTCGCCGGTTCCCCCGAAACCGGCGACGGCCCATAATGGCGGCCATTATAGGGCCTCGCGCCCTGTCGCAACGCCGAATTCGAGGAGATTTTTCATGGCCGTCGCCCTCAATACACTGGTCGAGGAAGCCGAGCGCTACCTGGGCAGCGCGAAGATCCAGGACTACTGCCCCAATGGCCTGCAGGTCGAGGGTCGCCCCCAGGTCAGCCGTATCGTCAGCGGCGTCACCGCCAGCCAGGCGCTGCTGGACGCGGCGGTCGAGGCCGAGGCAGACCTGGTGCTGGTACACCATGGCTACTTCTGGAAGGGCGAGAACCCGTGCATCACCGGGATCAAGCAGCGGCGCCTGAAGACCCTGCTCAAGCACGATATCAGCCTGCTGGCCTTCCACCTGCCGCTGGACGTGCACCCGGAAGTGGGCAACAACGTGCAGCTGGCGCGCCAGCTCGACATTACCGTCGAAGGCCCTCTGGACCCGAACAATCCCAAGGTGGTCGGCCTGGTCGGGTCGCTGGCGGAACCGGTGTCGGCGCGGGACTTCGCCCGTCGGGTGCGCGAGGCGCTGGGGCGTGAGCCGTTGGTCGTCGAGGGTGAGCAGATGATCCGCCGAGTCGGCTGGTGCACCGGCGGCGGGCAAGGCTACATCGACACCGCCATCGCCGCCGGGGTCGACTTGTTCATCAGTGGCGAGGCGTCCGAGCAGACGTTCCACAGTGCCCGCGAGAACGGCGTGAGCTTCATCGCCGCCGGCCATCACGCCACCGAGCGCTATGGCGTGCAGGCGTTGGGGGATTACCTGGCGCGACGGTTCGCGGTCGAGCACCTGTTCATCGATTGCCCGAATCCGATCTGACGGCCAGCAGCAAGAATGCGGTTTCCTGTGGGAGCGGCCTTGTGTCGCGAAAGGGCCGCAAAGCGGCCCCAAGATTTATGCGCCAACGCAGAAATTCTGGGTCTGCTAAGCAGCCCTTTCGCGACACAAGGCCGCGCCTACAGGGACCTCGCATGGCCCAAACCCCCAGTCATATCGTTAGATTGTTTCGATCTAGGCAGCCTCCTAAATAGAATCAGGTGCTGTGATAAAGTGGCTCGCTCGAACACGGCCCGCAGGCCGTCCATAAGATCGTTTTTCGTGAGTAGCCATGGTCGACAATCTGACGCACTTGAAACAGCTGGAGGCGGAGAGCATCCACATCATCCGCGAGGTGGCCGCCGAGTTCGACAACCCGGTGATGCTGTACTCGATCGGCAAGGATTCCGCGGTCATGCTGCACCTGGCGCGCAAGGCGTTCTTCCCGGGCAAGCTGCCGTTCCCGGTGATGCACGTCGACACCCAGTGGAAGTTCCAGGAGATGTACCGCTTCCGCGACAAGATGGTCGAAGAGATGGGCCTGGAGCTGATCACCCACGTCAACCCCGAGGGTGTGGCGCAGGGCATCAACCCGTTCACCCATGGCAGCTCCAAGCACACCGACATCATGAAGACCCAGGGCCTGAAGCAGGCGCTGGACAAGCATGGTTTCGACGCCGCCTTCGGTGGCGCGCGCCGCGACGAAGAGAAGTCGCGGGCCAAGGAGCGCGTCTACTCGTTCCGTGACAGCAAGCACCGCTGGGACCCGAAGAACCAGCGCCCGGAGCTGTGGAACATCTACAATGGCAAGGTCAACAAGGGTGAGTCGATCCGCGTGTTCCCGCTGTCGAACTGGACCGAGTTGGACATCTGGCAGTACATCTACCTCGAAGGCATCCCGATCGTGCCGCTGTACTTCGCCGCCGAGCGTGAAGTGATCGAGAAGAACGGCACCCTGATCATGATCGACGACGAGCGCATCCTCGAGCACCTGAGCGACGAGGAGAAGGCGCGCATCGTCAAGAAGAAAGTGCGTTTCCGTACCCTGGGCTGCTACCCGCTGACGGGCGCGGTCGAGTCTGAAGCCGAGACCCTGACGGACATCATCCAGGAAATGCTCCTGACCCGAACGTCCGAGCGCCAGGGCCGTGTCATCGACCACGATGGCGCCGGTTCCATGGAAGACAAAAAACGCCAAGGCTACTTCTAATTTCAGGGTTTCCTCATGTCGCACCAATCCGAACTGATCAGCGAGGACATCCTCGCTTACCTGGCCCAGCACGAGCGTAAAGAGCTGCTGCGCTTTTTGACCTGCGGTAACGTGGACGACGGCAAGAGCACCCTGATCGGGCGCCTGCTGCACGACTCGAAGATGATCTACGAGGACCACCTCGAGGCCATTACCCGCGACTCGAAAAAATCCGGCACCACCGGTGAGGAAGTCGACCTGGCGCTGCTGGTGGACGGCCTGCAGGCCGAGCGCGAGCAGGGCATCACCATCGATGTCGCCTACCGCTACTTCTCCACCGCCAAGCGCAAGTTCATCATTGCCGACACCCCGGGCCACGAGCAGTACACCCGCAACATGGCCACTGGCGCGTCCACCTGCGACCTGGCGATTATCCTGGTCGATGCCCGCTACGGCGTGCAGACCCAGACCCGCCGACACAGCTACATCGCCTCGTTGCTGGGCATCAAGCACATCGTCGTCGCGGTCAACAAGATGGACCTCAAGGGCTTCGACGAGCAGGTCTTCGAGTCGATCAAGGCCGACTACCTGAAGTTCGCCGAGGGCATCAACCTCAAGCCGAGCAGCCTGCACTTCGTGCCGATGTCGGCGCTCAAGGGCGACAACGTGGTCAACCGCAGCGAGCGTTCGCCCTGGTACACGGGCCCGGCGCTGATGGAGATCCTCGAGACCGTCGAGATCGCCGCCGACCGCAACGTCACCGACCTGCGTTTCCCGGTGCAGTACGTCAACCGTCCGAACCTGAACTTCCGTGGCTTCGCCGGTACCATCGCCGGTGGCGTGGTGCACAAGGGTGACGAGATCGTCGTGCTGCCGTCGGGCAAGAGCAGCCGGGTCAAGTCCATCGTCACCTATGAAGGCGAGTTGGAGAACGCCGGCCCCGGCCAGGCCGTGACCCTGACCATGGAAGACGAGATCGACATCTCCCGTGGCGACCTGCTGGTGCATGCCGATAACGTACCGCCGGTCACCGACCAGTTCGATGCCATGCTGGTTTGGATGGCCGAGGAGCCAATGCTCCCGGGCAAGAAGTACGACATCAAGCGCGCCACCAGCTACGTGCCGGGCTCGATTGCCAGCATCACCCACAAGGTCGATGTGAACACTTTGGAGCAGGGTGCCGCCAGCGCGCTGCAGCTCAACGAGATCGGCCGGGTCAAGGTCGCGCTGGACAGCGCCATCGCCCTGGACGGCTACGAGAGCAACCGCACCACCGGCGCGTTCATCGTCATCGATCGCCTGACCAACGGCACGGTCGGTGCCGGCATGATCATCGCCCCGCCGGTACTGCCGCACGGCAGCACCGGCCAGCACGGCAAGCTGGCCCATGTGTCCACCGAGGAGCGCGCCCTGCGCTTCGGCCAGCAGCCGGCCACCGTGCTGTTCAGCGGCCTGTCCGGCGCCGGCAAGAGCACCCTGGCCTATGCCGTGGAGCGCAAGCTGTTCGACATGGGCCGCGCGGTCTATGTGCTCGATGGCCAGAACCTGCGCCACGACCTGAACAAGGGCCTGCCGCAGGACCGCGCCGGCCGCACCGAGAACTGGCGCCGCGCCGCCCATGTGGCGCGCCAGTTCAACGAAGCCGGCCTGCTGACCCTGGCAGCGTTCGTTGCCCCGGATGCCGAAGGCCGCGAGCAGGCCAGGGCGCTGATCGGCAAGGAGCGTCTGGTCACCGTCTATGTGCAGGCGTCGCCGCTGGTGTGCCGTGAGCGTGATCCGCAAGGGCTGTACGCGGCCGGTGGCGACAACATTCCGGGCGAGAGCTTCCCGTTCGACGTGCCGCTGGATGCGGACCTGGTGATCGACACCCAGTCGGTCAGTGTCGATGAAGGTGTGAAGCTGGTGCTGGATGTGCTGCGTCAGCGTGGTGCGATCTGAGTAACCGTGTGATCTGAGAAACCCCGCTTCGGCGGGGTTTTTTGTTTGCTTCGGGAGAGCTGGGGCTGCACAGCAGCCCCCGGCATTGCTAGATATGTTTCTCGGAAACGGGAATCACCCGCCGTTCCTTCACCGCCTTGTACGAAAAGCTCGAATAGATCTCCTTCACCCCCGGCAACCGTTGCAGCACCTCCCGGGTGAACTCGCCAAACGACTCCAGGTCCCGCGCCAGGATCTCCAGCAAAAAGTCATAGCGCCCGGAGATGTTGTGGCAGGCGACGATCTCGGGAATTTCCATCAGCCGCTGCTCGAACGCCAGGGCCATCTCCTTGGTGTGCGAGTCCATCATGATGCTGACGAACGCGGTCACTCCGAAGCCCAGCGACTTGGGCGAAAGAATGGCCTGGTAGCCGGTGATGTAGCCGTTGTCCTCCAGCAGCTTGACCCGGCGCCAGCAGGGCGAAGTGGTCAGGGCAACCTGGTCGGCGAGTTCGGAAACGGTCAGGCGGGCGTTGTCCTGCAGGGCGGCGAGCAGGGCGCGGTCGGTACGGTCGAGAGCTGAAGGCATATCTTGCCCTCCTGATTCTATTTTTGTTGTTTTTCTTTCAAAACTTGCGCAATTGCGTGGGCAAGTTTGGAAAAAGCGCAGCAGCTTGGTGGCATAAGCTTATAACAAACCACAAGAGGCTGTTGCCATGCGCGACTCCAACAAAAACACCGGTTTCTCCACGCGGGCCATCCACCATGGCTATGACCCGCTGTCCCACGGCGGCGCCCTGGTGCCGCCGGTGTACCAGACCGCCACCTATGCCTTCCCCACCGTCGAGTACGGCGCCGCCTGCTTCGCGGGCGAGGAACCGGGGCATTTCTATAGCCGAATTTCCAATCCGACCCTGGCCCTGCTGGAGCAGCGCATGGCGTCCCTGGAAGGGGGCGAGGCCGGGCTGGCGCTGGCCTCCGGGATGGGCGCCATCACCGCCACGCTATGGACGCTGCTACGTCCGGGTGACGAGCTGATCGTTGGCAGTACCCTGTACGGCTGCACCTTCGCCTACCTGCACCACGGTATCGGCGAGTTCGGCGTGAAGATCCGCCATGTCGACCTCAACGACATCCCGGCACTGCGGGCCGCGATCACCTCGAAGACGCGGATGATCTATTTCGAGACCCCGGCAAACCCCAACATGCAGCTGGTGGACATTGCCGCGGTGGTCGATGCCGCCCGGGGCCACGACCTGAGCATCGTGGTCGACAACACCTACTGCACGCCTTACCTGCAACGCCCGCTGGAACTGGGCGTGGACCTGGTGGTGCATTCGGCCACCAAGTACCTGTCCGGGCATGGCGACATCACCGCCGGGCTGGTGGTCGGGCGCAAGGCACTGGTCGACCGTATCCGCCTGGAAGGGCTCAAGGACATGACCGGCGCGGTGCTGTCGCCCCATGACGCAGCGCTGCTGATGCGCGGCCTCAAGACCCTGGCCCTGCGCATGGACCGTCACTGCGCCAATGCCCAGCAGGTGGCCGAGTTCCTCGCCGAACAATCACAGGTCGAGCTGCTGCACTACCCAGGCCTGCCGTCCTTTGCGCAGTACGCGCTGGCCCAGCGGCAGATGCGCCTGCCGGGCGGCATGATCGCCTTCGAGCTCAAGGGCGGGATCGAGGCCGGTCGTCGCTTCATGAACGCCCTGCAGCTGTTCAGCCGCGCGGTGAGCCTGGGCGATGCCGAGTCGCTGGCCCAGCACCCGGCGAGCATGACCCACTCCAGCTATACCCAGCAGGAGCGTGCCGAGCATGGCATCTCGGAAGGGCTGGTGCGCTTGTCGGTGGGGCTGGAGGACATCGACGACCTGCTCGCCGACATTGCCCAGGCCTTGAAGGCCTGCGCCTGAACCGCCACGGACGAGGCCTGCGCGATGGTAGCAATGATGAACCCGAACGAGCCGTTGACGGCCCTGGAAACCGCGCTGGACAGTGACCCCGGGGAAACCGCCGAGTGGTGCGAGGCCCTGTCCTCGACCCTGGCCCACTGCGGGCCGGCACGGGCGCGCTACCTGCTGCAGCGCCTGCAGGCCCATGCCCTGGAGCTGGGCCTGGAGCGTGAGGCCCAGGCCTTCTCGGCCTACCGCAACACTTTGCCGGTGGAGCAGCAGGGCAACTATCCGGGCGACCTGGAACTGGACGAGCGAATCACCGGCATCCTGCGCTGGAACGCCCTGGCCATGGTGGTACGGGCCAACCATGCCTACGGCGAGCTGGGCGGGCATATCGCCAGCTATGCCTCGGCGGCGGAAATCTTCGAGGTCGGTTTCCAGCACTTTTTCCGGGGCGAGGGCGGCGGCGCGCAGCGCAGTGGCGACCTGGTGTTCTTCCAGCCGCACTCGGCGCCGGGTATCTATGCCCGCGCCTTCCTTGAAGGGCGCCTGAGCGAGGCGCAACTGGCCAACTACCGCCAGGAGGTCGCGGCAAACGGCCTGTGCTCCTATCCGCATCCCTGGCTGATGCCTGACTTCTGGCAGTTCCCCACCGGCTCCATGGGCATCGGCCCGCTCAATGCCATCTACCAGGCGCGGTTCATGCGCTACCTGCAGCACCGCGGTCTGCTCGATACTTCGGCGCGGCATGTGTGGGGCGTGTTCGGCGATGGCGAGATGGACGAGCCGGAATCGATCGCCGGCCTGACCCTGGCGGCCCGCGAAGGCCTGGACAACCTGACCTTCATCGTCAACTGCAATCTGCAGCGCCTGGATGGCCCGGTGCGTGGCAACGGCCAGATCATCCAGGAACTCGAAGCGCTGTTCAGCGGCGCCGGCTGGAACGTGATCAAGGTGCTGTGGGGCTCGGAGTGGGACGCGCTGTTCGCCCGGGATCATGAGCATGCGCTGCTGCGCCAGCTGGCGGCGACACCCGACGGGCAATTCCAGACCCTCGGCGCCAAGGACGGCAGCTACAACCTCGAGCACTTCTTCAAGCAGAACCCGGCCCTGCAGCGCTTGGTGGCGCACATGAGCGCCGACGAGATCAACGCCCTCAAGCGCGGTGGCCACGATTTTCGCAAGCTGCATGCCGCCTATGCCGCGGCCAAGGCCTGCAAGGGCCGGCCGACGGTGATCCTGGCCAAGACCAAGAAAGGCTACGGCATGAGCAGTGCCGGTGAGTCGCGGATGACCGCGCACCAGGCCAAGAAGCTCGATGTTCAGGCACTGCTGGCCTTCCGCGACCGCTTCCACCTGCCGCTGTCGGACGAGGAAGTGGAGCAGTTGCGTTTCTACCGTCCGGCCGCCGACAGCCCGGAGATGATCTACCTGCGCCAGCGCCGCGAGGCCCTGGGCGGGCCGCTGCCGGTGCGGCGCAGCGACTGCGCCGGCCTGCCCGTGCCGGACCTGGACAGCTTCGCCGGCTTTGCCCTGCGCGCCGAGGGCAAGGAGATGTCCACCACCATGGCTGCCGTGCGCCTGCTTGGCAACTGGCTCAAGGTGTCGGGATTGGGGCCGCGGGTGGTGCCGATCGTCGCCGACGAGGCACGCACCTTCGGCATGGCCAGCCTGTTCCGCCAGATCGGCATCTACTCGCCCCAGGGGCAACGCTACGAGCCGGAGGACGCCGGTTCGCTGCTGGTCTACAAGGAAGCGCGCGACGGCCAGTTGCTGGAGGAGGGCATCACCGAGGCCGGGGCGATCTCTTCCTGGATCGCGGCGGCGACTGCCTATGCCGTGCATGGCGAGGCGATGCTGCCGGTGTACATCTATTACTCGATGTTCGGCTTCCAGCGGGTCGGCGACCTGATCTGGGCCGCCGCCGACCAGCGCGCCCGCGGCCTGTTGCTCGGCGCCACCGCGGGGCGTACCACGCTGGGTGGCGAGGGGCTGCAGCACCAGGACGGCTCGAGCCTGGTCATGGCTTCCATGGTGCCCAATTGCCGTGCCTGGGACCCTTGCTTTGCCGGCGAGCTGGCGGTGATCCTCGAGCATGCCGCGCGGCGCATGCTGGTGGAGCAGCGGGACGAGTTCCACTATGTGGCGGTGATGAATGAAAACTACCCGCAGCCGTCATTGCCCGAGGACGTGCACGAGGATGTGTTGCGAGGCATGTACCGGCTTGCCCGGCATGCGTCGGCAGCGTCCCGTGGCCAGGTACGGCTGTTGGGTTCGGGCACCATCCTGCGCGAGGTGATCGCCGCCGGCGAGTTGTTGGCCAGCGACTGGCAGGTCGACAGCGAGGTGTTCAGCGTCACCAGCTTCAGCGAGCTGGCGCGTGGGGCCAGGGATGCGCAACGCCTGGCGATGGCCGGGGAGCAGGGGGATTGTCACGTGCGTCGTTGCCTGCCCGGTGATGCCCCGGTGATCGCGGCCAGCGACTATGTGCGTGCCTGGCCGCAACTGATTGCCGAGTATGTACAGGCGCCCTACATCACCCTGGGCACCGATGGATTCGGGCGCAGTGATACGCGTCAACAACTGCGGCGGTTCTTCGAGGTGGATCGGCATGCCGTGGTGCTGGCGGCATTGTACGGGCTGGTGTGCCAGGGCGTGCTGCCGGCAGATGTGCTGGGGCAGGCAAGGGCGCGGTATGGGATTGGCGAGGAGGGGGCGGCCTGGTATCGGTGAGGTGATCTGGGCTGGCCCTGTCGCGGGGCAAGCCCGCTCCCACGGAGTGATATGTCTGGTAGATCACGCTCACAAAAAAGGCCTCTTTCGAGGCCTTCTTCATGTCATCGACTCAACGCTTGAGCCCGTAGCTCTCGTCGAGCATGCCCGGCGAATTCGGGGCCTTCGGTGCGTAGTCGCGCGGCACCTCGGCGGTGTCCTTCGGCGGGGTCAGGCGATCGCGCGGGCCTTGCGCGGCTTCCGAGTGCAGCGCGGCCAGCAGGCGCTGGCGGGTCAGCTCGTCCAGGGCCAGGCGGTTGGCGCCGTCGGCCAGGTGATCCTGGACGTCCTGGTAGCTCTGGGTCAGCTTCTTGACCAGCGAAGCGGTGCTGTTGAAGTGGGTCACCACTTCATTCTGGTAATTGTCGAAGCGCTGCTGGATGTCATCCAGCTGGCGTTGGGTGTTGCTCGGTGCCGCATTGGGCAGCAGGCGGGCCAGCGCGAAACCGACGACGACGCCGACAACCAGGGCCAGGGTCGGCAGCAACCAAACAAGGAGCGAGTGTTCCACGAGTCCTTCCTCTATAAACGGCTTTGCTTTACGTTAACGGCTCAGACCTGCGCTGTATACCGCGAGCGATCGCAAATCAGAACAGAATTCCTCAGCTAGACGAGTCGACCCTCCTCGAGGTCACGGAGTAGTGCCTTGCTTATCCGCGAAACACCCTTGTTCATCGATGGCCCGTGCGGCCAGCTGGAAGCCTTGTACCTGGACGTGGCCGACGCCCGTGGCGCGGTGCTGATCTGCCACCCCAACCCGGTCCAGGGCGGCACCATGCTCAACAAGGTGGTGTCGACCCTGCAACGCACCGCCCGTGACGCCGGCTACGTCACCTTGCGCTTCAACTACCGCGGTGTCGGCCATAGTGCCGGCAGCCATGACATGGGTGCCGGTGAAGTGGCCGACGCCGAGGCCGCTGCCGCCTGGCTACGCGCGCAGCATCCCGAGCTGCCCCTGGTGCTGATGGGCTTCTCCTTCGGTGGCTTCGTTGCCGCCAGCCTGGCCGGGCGCCTGGAGGCCGGGGGCGCGGCCCTGCAACACCTGTTCATGATCGCCCCGGCTGTGATGCGCTTGAGCGAGCAGTTCCCGCTGCCCGAGCGCGTCGCCCTCACGGTGGTGCAGCCGGACACCGACGAGGTGGTCGATCCGCAGCTGGTCTACGACTGGTCGAATGACCTGTCGCGCCCCCATGAGCTGCTGAAAGTGGCAGAATGCGGACACTTCTTCCATGGCAAGCTGACCGATCTGAAGGATCTGCTGCTGCCGCGCCTTTCGAACTGAGCCAAGCCTGAATAAGCGAACACCCATGACCACGCGCATCCTCACCGGTATCACCACCACCGGCACCCCGCACCTGGGCAACTACGCCGGCGCCATCCGCCCGGCCATCCTCGCCAGCCAGCAGCCCGGCGTCGACTCGTTCTACTTCCTGGCCGACTACCACGCCCTGATCAAGTGCGACGACCCGCAGCGCATCCAGCGCTCGCGCCTGGAGATCGCCGCCACCTGGCTGGCCGGCGGCCTGGATCCGGACAAGGTGACCTTCTACCGCCAGTCGGACATCCCCGAAATCCCAGAGCTGACCTGGCTGCTGACCTGCGTCGCCGCCAAGGGCCTGCTCAACCGCGCCCACGCCTACAAGGCTTCGGTGGACAAGAACGTCGAGGCCGGCGAAGACCCGGACGCCGGCGTGACCATGGGCCTGTTCAGCTACCCGGTGCTGATGGCCGCCGACATCCTGATGTTCAACGCCAACAAGGTGCCGGTCGGCCGTGACCAGATCCAGCATGTGGAAATGGCCCGCGACATCGGCCAGCGCTTCAACCACCTGTTCGGCCAGGGCAAGGACTTCTTCGCCTTGCCGGAAGCGGTGATCGAGGAAAGCGTGGCGACCCTGCCAGGCCTGGACGGGCGCAAGATGTCCAAGAGCTACGACAACACCATCCCGTTGTTCACCAGCGCCAAGGACATGAAAGACGCCATCTCGCGCATCGTCACCGACTCCAAGGCGCCGGGCGAGGCCAAGGATCCGGACAATTCGCACCTTTTCACCCTGTTCCAGGCCTTCTCCACGCCAGCGCAATGCGCCGCGTTCCGTGAAGAGCTGGTGCAGGGCCTGGGCTGGGGCGAGGCCAAGCAGCGCCTGTTCCAGCTGCTCGACGGCCAGCTGGCGGAAAAGCGCGAGCACTACCACCAGCTGATTTCGCGCCCGTCGGACCTGGAGGACATTCTCCTTGCTGGCGCCGCCAAGGCTCGCAAGATTGCCACGCCATTCCTCGAACAGCTGCGTGAAGCGGTTGGTCTGCGTTCGTTCCGCACCACCGTGCAAGCCACCACTGAAGTGAAGAAGAAGGCCGCCAAGACCGCCCGCTTCGTCAGCTTCCGCGATGAAGACGGCAGCTTCCGCTTCCGACTGCTGGCCGCCGATGGCGAGCAACTGCTGCTGTCGCGCAGCTTCGCCGATGGCAAGAGCGCCGGTGCGGTGAGCAAGCAACTGCAACAAGGTGGCGAGGCCGATGTACGGGTAGAGGGCCTGAGCTTCAGCCTGTGGCTGGAGGGCGAGCAGGTTGCCGACGGGCCGCAGTTCGAGGCCGCCGAGGCCCGTGACGCGGCCATCGCAAGCCTGCGCGAGGCCCTGGCGCCGCAGCAGGACTGATACGCCTACGCTGTAGGAGCGGCCTTGTGTCGCGAAAGGGGCGCGTAGCGGCCCCAGAATCTCTGTTTCATGCAGAACTGCCGGGGCCGCTTTGCGGCCCTTTCGCGACACAAGGCCGCTCCCACTAGGCAGGTAATGAGGCAAGTGGTCGCATGTATCATTGCCATCAGGCGGGCCGGTCGCTACAGTGACGGCCCGTTTTTTGTTGCCTCGCTAACGAAATCATGACTCCTCTAGAACGCTATCAAGCAGATCTGAAACGTCCCGACTTCTTCCATGATGCGGCGCAGGAAACTGCGGTGCGTCACCTGCAGCGCCTGTACGACGACCTGGTGCGCGCGCAGAACAACAAGCCGGGCGTGTTCGGCAAGCTGTTCGGCAAGAAGGAGCAGACGCCGGTCAAGGGTCTGTACTTCTGGGGCGGGGTAGGGCGAGGCAAGACCTACCTGGTCGACACCTTCTATGAAGCGCTGCCGTTCAAGCAGAAGATGCGCACGCACTTCCACCGCTTCATGAAGCGCGTCCACGAGGAGATGAAGACCCTCAAGGGCGAGAAGAACCCGCTGACTATCATCGCCAAACGCTTCAGCGAAGAGGCCAAGGTGATCTGCTTCGACGAGTTCTTCGTCTCCGACATCACCGATGCGATGATCCTCGGCACCCTGATGGAAGAGCTGTTTAAGAACGGCGTGTCGCTGGTGGCCACCTCCAACATCGTCCCCGACGGCCTGTACAAGGACGGCCTGCAGCGCGCGCGCTTCCTGCCGGCCATCGCCATGATCAAGCAGTACACCGACGTGGTGAATGTCGACAGCGGCGTCGACTACCGCCTGCGTCACCTGGAACAGGCCGAGCTGTACCACTTCCCGCTCAACGAGGCGGCCCACGAGAGCCTGCGGGCGAGCTTCAAGGCGCTGACCCCGGAATGCACCCAGGCCGTCGACAATGACGTGCTGATGATCGAGAACCGCCCGATCCATGCCCTGCGCACCTGCGACGACGTTGCCTGGTTCGACTTCCGCGCCCTGTGCGACGGGCCGCGCAGCCAGAACGACTACATCGAGCTGGGCAAGATCTTCCATGCCGTGCTGCTGAGCAACGTCGAGCAGATGGGCGTGACCACCGACGACATCGCCCGGCGCTTCATCAACATGGTCGACGAGTTCTACGACCGCAACGTGAAGCTGATCATCTCGGCCGAGGTGGAGCTCAAGGACCTGTACACCGGCGGGCGCCTGAGCTTCGAGTTCCAGCGCACGCTCAGCCGCTTGCTGGAAATGCAGTCCCACGAGTTCCTGTCGCGGGCGCACAAGCCGTAAGAATCCGGGGCTGCAAGCAGCCCCGGCGATTTTCAGGCCTCCTGCATGAACTGCTGCCGATACTGGTTCGGCGATAGCTCCGTATGCTGGCGGAACAATCGGGCGAAGAAGCTCGCGTCGTCGTACCCCACCTCATAGCTGATGGTCTTGATGCTTTTGCGCGTGCTCGACAGCAGGCCCTTGGCCGTCTCGATCCGTAGCCGCTGCAGGTAGTGCAGGGGCTTGTCGCCGGTGGCGCTCTGGAAGCGGCGCATGAAGTTGCGGATGCTCATGCCGTGGTTGCGGGCCACGTCCTCGAAGCGGAACTTGTCGGCGAAGTGCTCCTCGAGCCAGTGCTGGATCTGCAGGATGATCAGGTCCTGGTGCAGCTTCTGGCCGCCGAAGCCCATGCGCCCCGGGGTGTAGCTGCGCTGCACCTCGTAGAGGATGTCGCGGGCCACGGCGCGGGCCACGTTGGCGCCGCAGAAACGCTCGATCAGGTAGATGTACAGGTCGCAGGCCGAGGTGGTGCCGCCGGCGCAGTACAGGTTGTCGGCGTCGGTCAGGTGCTTGTCCTGGTTCAGGCGGATCTTCGGGAAGCGCTCGGCGAAGCTGGCGAAGAAGCGCCAGTAGGTGGTCGCCTCCTTACCATCCAGCAGCCCGGATTCGGCCAGCCAGAACACGCCGCTGGCCTCGGCGCACAGCACCGCGCCGCGGGCATGCTGCTCGCGCAGCCAGGGCAGGACCTGGGGGTAGCGTTGCAGCAGGTTGTCGAAGTCGTCCCAGAAGGCCGGCAGGATGATCACGTCGGCGTCGTTCAGGCCGCTGTCGACCGGCAGTTGCACGTTGCTGAAGCTGTCCACGGGCAAGCCGTCCGGGCTCACCAGGCCGATCTCGAACATCGGTTGCAGGCCCAGCCCCAGCTGCTTGCTGTAGCGCAGGCTGGCCAGGTGGAAGAAATCCTTGGCCTGCATCAGTGTCGAAGCGAACACTTTGTCCACGGCCAGGATACTGACGCGCCGCAAGGACGCGGAGGGTTGGGTAAACATCATTGTCATTGTTCTTATAGGGTAGAGTGGTCAATCACCGGCTGGATCGTCTTATTTTTTGGCGATTGTGTCTACCCCGCCAAAGTACGATCTCTCTCGGCGGGGCAAGCCCGCTCCCACGCATCCGCGCCGGGCTTGCCTGGTGACTCGGTAGCCGCTCAAGGCGCCGGGTTCGGCTGCTCCTGATGCACCGCCTCGATCGCTGCCACCAGCTCATCGCCCAGGTTCAGCGCTTGGCTGTCGATATTGCTGCGCAACTGATCGAGGCTGGTGGCGCCGATGATGTTGCTGGTCACGAAAGGCTGGCGCGTCACGAACGCCAGCGCCATCTGCGCCGGGTCCAGGCCGTGCTCGCGGGCCAGTTGCACGTAGCGGCCGCAGGCAGCCACGGTCTGCGGGTTGGAGTAGCGGGCGAAGCGGCTGAACAGGGTCAGGCGGGCGTTCGCCGGACGGGCGCCATTTTCGTACTTGCCCGAGAGCATGCCGAAGGCCAGCGGCGAATAGGCCAGCAGACCGCATTGCTCGCGGATCGCCACCTCCGCCAGGCCCACCTCGAAGCTGCGGTTGAGCAGGTTGTAGGGATTCTGGATCGACACCGCCCGCGGCCAGCCGCGGGTCTCGGCCAGGTGTAGGAACTTCAGGGTGCCCCATGGGGTTTCGTTGGACAGGCCGACATGGCGGATCTTGCCGGCGCGGACCTGCTCGTCGAGTACCTCCAGGGTTTCCTCCAGCGGGGTGAAGATGTCCTGGGGCAGGTGCTGGTAACCAAGTTTGCCGAAGAAGTTGGTGCTGCGTTCGGGCCAGTGCAGCTGGTACAGGTCGATGCGGTCGGTCTGCAGGCGCTTGAGGCTCTCGTCCAGGGCGGCGACGATGTGCTGGCGATTGTGTTTGAGCTGGCCGTCGCGGATGTGGCTGATACCGTTGCCGGGGCCGGCGACCTTGCTGGCCAGGATCCAGTCGTCGCGGTCGCCGTTGGCGGCGAACCAGTTGCCGATGATGCGCTCGGTGGCGGCGTAGGTTTCCGGGCGCGGTGGCACTGGGTACATCTCGGCGGTGTCGATGAAGTTGATGCCCCGGGCCTTGGCCAGGGCGATCTGGGCGAAGGCCTGGTCCTGGGTGTTCTGCTCGCCCCAGGTCATGGTGCCCAGGCACAGGGCGCTGACGTTGAGGTCGGTACGGCCGAGCTTGCGGTATTCCATCGGGAAGACGCTCCATGGCAAAGAGGCCCATAAAAGCAGGTTGAAATTTTTCCTGCAATCTGGATAATTCGGCCCCTCTCCGTGTGGCGGAAGTGATGCACCACCATGCAGGGGAACCCTTGTCGAACATTGGCGTGCCCGACCCGAGCCCCCAAAAGCGTCAGCGTTCGGCTGCGCGCTTGCCCTTGGCAAGTTGTGCACTATCCAGTAAGATTCGCCGTCTATTTTTCGCTGGGCGGCCTCTGAGGCTTTAGAGAATGAAAACTTTTACTGCTAAACCGGAAACAGTAAAGCGCGAGTGGTTCGTAGTCGACGCCGCTGGTCAGACCCTGGGTCGTCTGGCTACCGAAATCGCTAGCCGCCTGCGTGGCAAGCACAAGCCAGAATACACCCCTCACGTTGACACCGGCGACTACATCGTCGTCATCAACGCCGAGCAAATCCGTGTGACTGGTGCCAAGTCTTCCGACAAGATGTACTACTCCCACTCCGGCTTCCCGGGCGGTATCAAGGAAATCAACTTCGAGAAGTTGATCGCCAAGGCCCCTGAGCGTGTTATCGAAACCGCGGTCAAAGGCATGCTGCCGAAGAACCCGCTGGGTCGCGACATGTACCGCAAGCTGAAAGTGTACGCGGGTGCAGCTCACCCACACACTGCTCAGCAGCCTCAAGAACTGAAGATCTAACGGGATAGTTCATTATGTCGGCGACTCAAAACTACGGCACTGGCCGTCGCAAGACCGCAACCGCACGTGTATTCCTGCGTCCGGGCACTGGCAACATTTCCATCAACAACCGTTCTCTGGACGTGTTCTTCGGCCGCGAAACCGCTCGCATGGTTGTTCGCCAGCCGCTGGAACTGACCGAGACCGTTGAGAAGTTCGACATCTACGTCACCGTTTCCGGTGGTGGTGTCAGCGGTCAAGCCGGTGCAATCCGCCACGGCATCACCCGCGCCCTGATGGAATACGACGAAACCCTGCGTGGCGCCCTGCGTCGTGCTGGCTACGTCACCCGCGACGCTCGTGAAGTCGAGCGTAAGAAAGTGGGTCTGCGTAAAGCGCGTAAGCGTCCTCAGTACTCCAAGCGTTAATACCGCTTCGGCAGTCGAAAAAAGCCCGGTTCCTTTTTGGAACCGGGCTTTTTTTATGTCTTGAACTAACCTCTCTGTCAGTCCGTGGCCGTTTGTCGCATAGACACAGATCAAGCAAAGCGAGGGTTGTAGCCCGACGAGCGGGTAATCACCTTGTCAGCGTGTGGATTTGTTCCTTACCATTGCGGCCAATTTTTAGTGCCACAGACATACCTAAGTAGATGCCTGTTAGAGCAGGCCAAGCAAGCTGATGGGAGAGGACTGAATGAGCAATGACGGCGTCAACGCAGGCCGGCGCCGCTTCCTCGTAGCCGCGACATCCGTGGTCGGGGCAGCGGGGGCAGTGGGGGCTGCGGTACCGTTCGTGGGGTCATGGTTTCCCAGTGCCAAGGCGAAAGCCGCAGGGGCACCGGTGAAGGTCAATATCGCCAAGGTCGAGCCCGGCCAGCAGATGGTGGCCGAGTGGCGCGGTCAACCTGTATTCATCGTGCGGCGAACGGAAGAGATCCTCGGCAATCTGAAAAAGATCACCGGTGAGCTGTCCGACCCCGAGTCCAAGGCGTCGGTGCAGCCGACCTACGTCGATCCGCAAGTTCGCTCGATCAAGCCCGAGATCCTCATCCTGGTCGGCCTGTGCACTCACCTGGGTTGCTCGCCGACGTTCCGTCCTGAAGTCGCTCCCGCCGACCTCGGCCCGAAATGGGTCGGTGGCTATTTTTGCCCATGCCACGGCTCGCACTATGACCTGGCTGGCCGGGTCTACAAATCCCAGCCGGCCCCTCTCAACCTGCCAGTGCCACCGCACTCGTACGAGTCGGACGAAATCATCGTCATCGGCGTCGATCAGGAGAACGCATGATGAGCAAGTTCATGGAGTGGATCGATGCGCGCTTCCCCGCGACGAAGATGTGGGAAGACCATCTGAGCAAGTATTACGCGCCCAAGAACTTCAACTTCCTGTACTTCTTCGGCTCCCTGGCACTGCTGGTGCTGGTCAACCAGATCGTCACCGGCGTGTGGCTGACCATGAGCTTCACCCCCTCGGCGGAAGAGGCCTTCGCCTCGGTCGAGTACATCATGCGCGACGTCGAATACGGCTGGATCCTGCGCTACCTGCACTCCACCGGCGCCTCGGCGTTCTTCATCGTGGTCTACCTGCACATGTTCCGCGGGCTGCTCTATGGCTCCTACCAGAAGCCACGCGAACTGGTCTGGCTGTTCGGCATGCTGATCTACTTGGCGCTGATGGCCGAGGCGTTCATGGGCTACCTGCTGCCGTGGGGGCAGATGTCCTACTGGGGCGCCCAGGTGATCATCTCGCTGTTCGGCGCGATTCCGGTCATCGGTGATGACCTGACCCAGTGGATTCGTGGTGATTACCTGATCTCCGGCATCACCCTGAACCGCTTCTTCGCCCTGCATGTGGTGGCCCTGCCGATCGTGATCCTCGGCCTGGTGGTGCTGCACATCCTGGCGCTGCACGAAGTGGGGTCGAACAACCCCGATGGCGTGGACATCAAGAAGAAAAAGGACGAGAACGGCATCCCGCTGGATGGCATCCCGTTCCACCCTTACTACACCGTCAAGGATATCGTCGGCGTGGTGGTGTTCCTTTTCGTGTTCTGCGCGGTGGTGTTCTTCTTCCCGGAAATGGGTGGCTACTTCCTGGAAAAACCGAACTTCGAGCAGGCCAACGCCTTCAAGACCCCTGAGCACATCGCGCCGGTGTGGTACTTCACGCCGTTCTACGCGATCCTCCGTGCGGTACCCGACAAGCTGTTCGGGGTCATCGCCATGGGTGCGGCGATCGCCGTGCTGTTCGTGTTGCCCTGGCTCGACCGCAGTCCGGTGCGCTCCATGCGCTACAAAGGCTGGCTGAGCAAAATCTTCCTGCTGGTGTTCTGCGTGGCCTTCATCATCCTTGGTGTACTGGGCGTGCTGGCGCCGACACCAGGGCGTACCTTGCTGTCGCAGGTGTGCACGGTGCTGTACTTCGCGTACTTCCTGCTGATGCCGTTCTACACAAGGCTCGAGAAGACCAAACCGGTTCCGGAAAGGGTGACTGGCTGATGAAAAAGTTTATTGCAGTATGCTTGCTGGCACTGATGCCTGGCCTTTCCTTCGCCGCCGAGCATGGCCTGGAGCTGGACAAGGTCGATATCGACCTGACCGACAAGGCCGCGATGCAGGATGGCGCGCGTACTTTCGCCAACTATTGCATGGGGTGCCATAGCGCCAAGTTCCAGCGGTACGAGCGAGTCGCCGACGACCTGGGGATCCCGCATGAGGTGATGCTCGAGAACCTGGTGTTCACCGGCGCCAAGATCGGCGACCACATGAAGATCGGCATGCAGCCCAGCGATGCCAAGACCTGGTTCGGCGCAGCGCCGCCCGACCTGACCCTGGTCGCTCGGGTGCGTGGCAGCGACTGGCTGTACACCTACCTGCGCAGCTTCTACGAGGACAAGACGCGGCCATACGGGGTGAACAACAAGGTCTTCCCGAACGTCGGCATGCCCAACGTGCTGGTGGGCCTGCAGGGTAACCAGGTGATCGGTTGCAAGCAGGTGCAGACCGAGGTCGATGGCAAGAAGCAGTTCGACCCGCTGACCGGCAGCCCGCTGACCCATGAGGCGTGCGACCAGCTGACCGTGGAGGAGAAATCCGGTACCCTGACGGCCGAGCAGTTCGACGAGAAGGTCAAGAACCTGGTGACCTTCCTGGCCTATTCGGCCAACCCGGTCAAACTGGAAAGCCAGCGCATCGGTACCTACGTGTTGCTGTACCTGGCTTTCTTCTTCGTGTTCGCCTACTTGCTCAAGCGCGAATACTGGAAGGACGTGCACTGATCACGCAGTAGTTTCTGGTAGTTGAACGCGCCCGGGGGGCTCCAGCGATAGTGCTGGGGCGCCCCGGGCGCGTTTTCATTTAAGTTTTACAAGCATCCCGTGCGAGGAGGCGCTACATGGGCGCAACCAACAGGTTAGCCTGCTATTCCGACCCCGCTGATCATTACTCTCATCGGGTCCGCCTGGTGCTTGCGGAGAAAGGCGTCACGGTGCAGATCATCGATGTCGACGCCAATCGCCTGCCGCCCAAGCTGATTGAAGTGAACCCTTACGGCAGCTTGCCGACCCTGGTCGATCGCGACCTGGCGCTGTACGAATCGACCGTGGTGATGGAGTACCTCGAGGAGCGTTACCCGCACCCGCCGCTGATGCCGGTCTACCCGGTGGCCCGGGGCAACAGCCGCCTGCTGATGCACCGCATCCAGCGTGACTGGTGCGCCCTGGCCGACACCGTGCTTGATGCGCGCAGCAGCGAGGCGGCACGCACCCAGGCGCGCAAGGAGCTGCGCGAGAGCCTGACCGGCGTGGCGCCGCTGTTCGGCGAGATGGCCTGCTTCATGAGCGAGGAGCAAAGCCTGGTCGATTGCTGTCTACTGCCCATTCTCTGGCGTTTGCCGGTGATGGGTATCGAGTTGCCGCGGCAGGCCAAGCCGCTGCTGGATTACATGGAGCGACAGTTCGCCCGCGAGCCTTTCCAGGCGAGCCTGTCCGCTGCCGAACGTGAAATGCGCAAGGTTTAAGAGGAACCGTTGATGAACTCCAGTCGCCCCTATCTTGTTCGTGCGCTGTACGAGTGGATCGTCGACAACGATTGCACGCCACATATGCTGGTCAATGCCGAGTATCCGGCGGTCCAGGTGCCCCAGGGGTTCGCCAGCGATGGCCAGATCGTCCTGAACATCTCCCCCAGTGCCGTGCGCAGCCTGCACATGGATAACGAGGCGGTGAGTTTCGAAGGCCGTTTTGGCGGCGTTGCGCACTCGCTCTTCGTGCCGGTCGGCGCCATCCTCGGGATCTATGCCCGGGAGAACGGCCAGGGCATGGTCTTTGAACTGGAGCCGCCGTTCGAGGATGAGGATGACCATGAAGCTGAAGGCGTCGAGCCGGATGATGATGGGCCGCCCGAGCCACCACGCCCCACTGGCCGTCCGAGCCTGAAGGTGGTCAAGTAGGCGTTGGGCAGTCAGGCCGGGCAGGTTCGGCACCGCTGAAGATGTTTCGACGCCGATTGACTTATTGTAAGCAATTTCAGAAGCTCACGACTTGCAGCCGTAGGCTGCCTCCAGGCCTGAGGCCGAAGTAACTTGGCCAGGGGCGGGCGACCGCCTCTGGCTCGATAGGGCCTTGCGGCCGAGCAATGCAGCGACACACCGGTCGACCCAGGACGGGCGACCCAACAACAAAAACAAGAGAAGTCATCGACATGGATGTGAGATGTGATCAGCTCAAGGCGCTGACGGGCACCCTGTGCCTGGCGTTCGCCACCGGACTGCCGCTGCCTGCTGTGGCGGCCTATCAGGAAACCGGTCGCCTGGGCGACCCTGCCAGCTGGCGGTCGGCCGAGTACCAGCAGGACTGGGGCTTGGAGCGCATGCAGGCGAGTCAGGCCTATGCCGCCGGCATCACCGGCACCGGGGTCAGCATTGGCGCCCTGGATTCGGGATTCGACGCCGCCCACCCTGAAGCCAACCCCTTGCGTTTTCACGCCGTTACCGCCACCGGCCAGTACCTGGATGGCACTCCGTTCAGCGTGACCGGGGGACTCAATGGCGCCAACGACAGCCATGGCACCCATGTCACCGGCACCCTGGGTGCGGCCCGTGATGGCGCTGGCATGCATGGCGTGGCCTTCAATGCCCAGGTCTACGTGGGCAACACCAACCACGACGACAAGTTTCTGTTCGGCCCCAGCCCTGACCCCAAGTATTTCAAGGCGGTCTACGATGCCCTGATGGACGCCGGTGTACGGGCCATCAACAACAGCTGGGGCAGCCAGCCCAAGGATGTCAGCTACCAGACCCTGGACGGCTTGCGCGCGGCCTACGCTCAGCATTTCCAGCAGGACACCTGGCTCGACGCCGCCGGCGACGTGGCGCGTCGGGGCGTGATCAACGTATTCAGCGCCGGCAACAGCGGCTATGCCAATGCCAGCGTGCGCTCGGCGCTGCCGTACTTCCAGCCGGAGCTGGAAGGCCACTGGCTGGCGGTGTCGGGCCTGGACAAGAACAACCAGCAGAAATACAACCAGTGCGGCATCGCCAAGTACTGGTGCCTGGCGACCCCGGGCGCGGCGATCAGCAGTACCGTGCCCGGTGGCGGCTACGCCACCTACAACGGCACCTCGATGGCCGCACCTCATGCCACAGGGGCCTTGGCCCTGGTCATGGATCGCTATCCCTACCTGAACAACCAGCAGGCCCTGCAAGTGCTGCTGACCACCTCGCGCCATCTCGACGGTTCGCCGACCCAGGGACCCAGCGAGCGGGTAGGCTGGGGCGTTCCGGACCTGGGCCGGGCGTTGCACGGGCCCGGGCAGTTGCTGGGTGAATTCGACGTCAACCTGGGGCGCGGGCAGGGCGATAGCTGGAGTAACGGCATCTCCGACCAGGCCTTGGTGCAGCGTCAAACCGAGGACGCCGCAGAGCGCCAGGCCTGGCAGCAGACCCTCAAGGATCGCGGCTGGGAGCATGGCCTGGCAGCGGGCGCCAGCCAGCAGGATCGCAGTGACTATGCCTTGGGCATGGCCCGTGACGCGGCTGCCGCGCGGCGGGTCTACCAGGGCAGCCTGGTCAAGTCCGGGGCTGGCTGGCTCGAGCTCACGGGTGACAGCAGCTACCGCGGCCCGACCCGCGTCGATGGCGGCCTGCTGGCGGTCAACGGCAGCCTGCAATCGGCGGTGACGGTCAACGCGGGCGGTACCCTGGGCGGCAACGGGCGGGTCGGTGCCCTGACCGCCAGCGCCGGGGGCGTGGTGGCCCCGGGTAACTCCATCGGCACCTTGAGTGTCGCTGGCAACCTGGACTTGCAGCCGGGCTCGACCTACCGGGTGGAACTGTCGCCCACGGCCAGCGACCGCCTTGTCGTTGCTGGTCAGGCCAGTGTCGGCGGCGCCAATCTCAGCCTGGAGCCCCAGGCGCGGCCGAACCTTTTGGCCGGTGGCCCGGTATCCAGCCTGGTGGGGCGCCAGTTCAACATCCTGCAGGCCGCAGGTAGCGTCAACGGGCGCTTCGCCCAGGTCGAGCCCGACTACCTGTTCCTGGGGACCTTCCTTGATTATTCGGCCAACGGCGTGCAACTGGACGTGAAGCGCAGCGCCACGACGTACGCCAGTGTTGGTGCCACGGCCAACCAGCGCGCCAGCGGCGGTGCCGTGGAGCGGTTGGGGCCGGGCAATCCCGTGTATGAAAGCCTGCTGCTTTCGACCTCGGCGGACCAGGCCCGGGACGGCCTGCGTCAGCTGGCCGGGGAGATCTACCCGGCGCTGGACTCGATGCTGCTCAGCCAGGGCTCGGTCTTGCGCGATGCCCTGGGTGAGCGAGCGCAAGGTCGCGCACTGATTACCAATGCCTCTGGAAAAGGTGACAGCGAGTCGGGTGCGACTCAGCTCTGGCTCAAGGGCCTGGGCAGCTGGGGGCGCATCGAGGGTGTGCAAGGCACCGAGTCCTATACCAGTTCCCTGGGCGGCGTGCTGCTGGGCGTGGACCATGACCTTGACGAGCAGACCCGGGCCGGCCTGGCCGCAGGCTACAGCGACAGCTCCCTGGGCATGGGCGGCAGCCACTCCCGGGCCACGGTCGACAGCTACCACCTGGGTGCCTATGCCCGCCACGACCTGGACCAGTTGCGCCTGAGCCTGGGCGCCAGCCACAGCTGGCACCGTGCCGAAGTCCGGCGCGACCTGGCCTATGGCGAGGTGTCTGGCCGCCAGCGCGCACGGATCGATGCCCGCAGCCAGCAGGTGTTCGCCGAGGCGGCCTATCGCCTGGCGTTGCCGGCGATACAGCTGGAGCCTTTCGCCAACCTGACCTACCAGCACCTGGAGCGCGACGGCTTCCATGAGAAAGGCGACGCCGCGGCGCTGCATGCCGGTGACGAGCAGCGCGACGCCTGGCTCGGCACCTTGGGCCTGCGTGGGCGCCAGCAATGGCAGCTGGGCCCGCAGCAGGACCTGCAACTGGCGGCAAGCCTGGGCTGGCAGCATCGCCTGAGCGGCACCCAGGGCCGTGAGCACCTGGCTTTCGCTGGCAGCGACCTGCCGTTCCGGGTGGAGACTGCGCCGGCCTTGCGCGATGCCGCGCTGGTGGGACTGCAGGCACGGGTAGGGCTGACCCGCGACCTGGACCTGAGCCTGGACTACCAGGGGCGCCTGGCCAGTCGCGAGCAACAGCATGGCGCAGGGCTCAACCTGCAATGGCGGTTCTGAAGCGCCCTGGCGTGATGCGGGCCAGGCGTTGCAACACGGAGTGTGACCAACGCGGTACTAAACCAAAACAAAACTAAGGAAGGTTGTAGTGAAGCACGTCAGAAAGGATGACAGCGCACTCGCGCAGGGCTGGGCCTTGGCCCCACTGGGGCGGGCATTGGTGGGTTGGGCGGCGCTGATGGGCACGGCCCAGGCCGCGCCCTACGTGGAGAGTGGGCGCCTCGGCGATGCCGGCAGCTGGCGCAGCAGCGAGTTCAAGGCCGACTGGGGGCTGGGGGCGATCCACGCCGACAGCGCCTATGCCGCCGGCTACAGCGGCAAGGGGGTGAAGCTGGGGATTTTCGACCAGCCGGTATATGCCCCGCACCCCGAGTTCGCCGGCAAGGACAAGATCGTGACCCTGGTCACCAGCGGCATTCGCCAGTACACCGACCCCTATATCCCGGTGAAGGCCGGCGATGCGTTCCGCTATGACGGCAGCCCGTCGGTGGGCTCGGACGGCAAGCTCGGCTCCCACGGCACCCACGTCGGCGGGATCGCCGCCGGCAACCGTGATGGCGAGTCGATGCACGGCGTGGCCTATGATGCGCAGATCATCAGCGCCGACAACGGCGACCCCGGCCCCGAGGATGGCATCGTCCTGGGCAACGATGGCGCGGTGTACAAGGCCGGCTGGGACAGCCTGGTGGCCAGCGGCGCGCGGATCATCAACAACAGCTGGGGCATCGGTATCACCGATCGCTTCGCCAAGGGCGGGCGCAATCCGGACTTTCCGCATTTTACCGTGGACGATGCCCGCGCACAGTTCGCGCAGATACAGCCACTGCTGGGAACCTTGCCGGGCGGCGCCTACGACGGGGCCATCGCCGCCGCCCGCAGCGGAGTCCTGACGATCTTCGCCGCCGGCAACGACTACAACCTGAACAACCCCGACGCGATTGCCGGCCTGGGCTATTTCGTTCCGGACATCGCCCCGAACTGGATGACCGTGGCGGCGTTGCAGCAGAACCCCGACACCAGTAGCGCCAACCCGTACCTGGCCAGCACGTTCTCTTCCCGTTGCGGCTATACCGCGAGCTTCTGCGTCTCGGCTCCCGGTACCCGGATCTACAGCGCGGTGATCGGCGGCACCAGTCTGGAGGACCTGACCCAGGGCTATGCCAACAAGAACGGCACGTCCATGGCCGCGCCCCATGCCGCCGGCGCGGCGGCGGTGCTGATGGAGCGCTTCCCCTACATGAGCGGCGCACAGATCGCCAGCGTGCTGCGCACCACCGCCACCGACATGGGCGCGCCCGGCATCGATGCCTTGTACGGGTGGGGCATGATCAACCTGGACAAGGGGATCCGCGGTCCGGGCATGTTGGTCACCGAGCAGGACATCCCCGAGGAGTTCCGCATCGCCGGCGGCTACGGCCCGAGCCAGTTCGTGGTTGATCTGCCGGGTGTCGGCGCCGTGGTGGACGCCGGTAGGCCGACCCAGCGACTCTGCAACGGCCTTAGCTGCGTACTGGACCTGTGGAGTAACGATATCTCCGGCCATGGTGGCCTGACCAAGCAGGGTATCGGTACCCTGGTGCTCAGCGGCAACAACACCTACGCAGGTCCAACCCTGGTCAACCAGGGGCGGCTGGCGGTCAATGGCTCGCTGCAATCGACGGTGACGGTCAATGACGGCGGCGTGCTGGGCGGCAATGGCCGGATCGGTGCGCTGGTGGTCAACCGTGGCGGGGTGGTGGCGCCAGGCAACTCCATCGGCACCCTGCGGGTGGGCTCCGATGTCACCTTCCAACCGGGCTCGACCTATGCCGTGGAGCTTGATGCTACTGGCAGCGACCGCCTGGTCAGCGATGGCACGGTTTCTGTAAACGGTGCGAACCTGGCCCTGGATCTGCAGAATCCCGGGGTTTCGCTGCAGTCCCAGCCGGCAACCAGCCTGGTGGGACGTCAGTTCGACATCCTACAGGCCGCTGGCGGCGTGCAGGGCGGTTTTGCCGCTGTGCAGTCCAACCTGCTGTTCCTTGGTGGTGGCCTGGCCTACACCGGCACCGGGGTGCAGCTGGCGGTGCAACGTAGCGCCAGCTTCGCCAGTGTCGGCCTGACCGCCAACCAGCGTTCGGTGGCCGCGGCCGCCGAACGGCTCGGCGCGGGCAATCCGGTCTACGAGAGCCTGTTGTTGTCGGCTGATGCCGGCAGCGCCCGGCAGGCGTTCGATCAACTGTCCGGTGAAATCCACCCGGCGGTGGGCAATCTGCTGCTCAACGATAGTCGCCAGTTGCGCGACGCCGTGGGCGAGCGTACCCGCCAGCAGGGTGTCGCCGCCGCGCCGGCCATGGACGCCCAGGGCAACGGCCTGTGGGTCAAGGCCCTGGGGGCCTGGGGCAAGGCCGACGGTGATTCTGGCCATGCGCGCTACAGCAGTTCGATCGGCGGCATGCTGCTGGGTGTCGACGGGCAGATGAGCGAGGACACCCGCCTTGGCGTCTTCACCGGCTACAGCGACAGCTCGCTGAGCATGGGTGATGGTCGTCATTCCTCGGCCAGCGTCGACAGCTACCACTTGGGTGCCTATGCCGGCAAGGAACTGGAGCAGGTGCGCCTGAGCCTGGGCGGCAGCCACAGCTGGCATCGCATCGAGACCAAGCGCGAGCTGCAGTACAACGAGGTCAGCGATCGCCAGAAGAGCAAGCGTGATGCGCAGAGCACCCAGGTGTTCGGCGAGGCCGCCTGGAAGGTCGCGATGCCTGGCATGGCCCTGGAGCCGTTCGCCAACCTGGCCTATGTGCATATCGCCAGTGACAGCTTCAAGGAACATGGCGGCGCCGCCGCGCTCGAGGGTGGGCGGGATAACCGTGATGCCTGGCTCTCTACCCTGGGCATGCGCGCCGGTAAGCAGCTGCAATTGTCCAGCGGCCAGGCGGTGGAGCTATCCGCCACCCTGGGTTGGCAGCACAACCTGAGCTCCACCGGGTCCGACCAGCATCTGGCCTTTGCCGGCCAGGGCGATAGCTACAAGGTCCAGGCGCTGTCCCTGGACCGTGATGCGGCGGTGGTTGGCGCACGGGCGGGGATCAGCCTGGGGCGTCAGGCCCGGGTCAACCTCGACTACAACGGACTGCTGGGTAGCCGCGACAAGAGCCACGGGGTCGGCCTGACCCTGGACTGGGCGTTCTGAGGCCCTGAAAAGCAAAACGCCCGATGCTGAGCATCGGGCGTTTTGCTTGACCTGCCTGAACCGCCATTTCGCAATTACAGGTCCTTGATGCTCTGCACCTGGTCCTTGTTGATGCGGGTCGGCTTGCCGTCCAGTTGCTTGAACTCGTAGAAGCCGGAGTTGCGGTCGAAGTGCGGAGTGTCGGTGGTCTGCAGTTCGCGACCATCGTTGAGGGTGATCACGCTCGGGGTGGAGCAGCCGGCCAAGGTGGCGAAGGCGCCGATCAGCAGGGCGGGCAGCAGCAACTTTATCATGGAGTACTTCCTGGATCAGAGGGGAAAGGCGAGCGTCCTGACGCCCGCCGAAGGGTTGTCAGTCGATGTATTCGAACAGCTTGACGATCTTCTGCACGCCCGACACGCCCTGCACCACGTTGGTGGCGGCGTTGGCCTCCTGCTGGCGGACCAGGCCGAGCAGATAGACAATACCGTTCTCGGTGATCACCTTGATGCGCGAGCTGGGAACGCTCTCGTCGGTCAGCATCTGGGTCTTGATCTTGGTGGTCAGCCAGGCGTCGTTGTTGCGCGCCAGAATCGACGATGGCTGCATCACCTGCAGCTCGTTATGCACCTTCTTGACCCGCTGCACCTGGCCGGCGGTCTGCTCGGCAAGGGACTTGAGGTCAGCGCGCGGTGTCTGGCCGGCAAGCAGCACCACGCCGTTGTAGCTGCTGACGACGATGTGCGAACCCTTGTCCAGCTCCGGGTTGGCCTTGGCGATGTTGACCGAGACCTTGGTCTCGATCAGCGAGTCGTCGATCTTGCTGCCGATGGTGCGGGTGCCGCGGTCGTCCTCGATCGGCGAGTTGCGGGTCGAGGTCAGCACGGAACTGCAGCCGGAGACACCCAGGCACAGGGTTAGGGCCATCAGGCCGAGACGCTTGGAGATCATTCTTCACTCCCGAACAGTTGGCTGTCGATCAGGTCGCACAGACAGTGGATCGCCAGCAGGTGGACTTCCTGGATGCGTGCGGTCACGCTCGAGGGGACGCGGATTTCCACGTCCTCGGGCAGCAGTAGCGAGGCCATACCGCCGCCGTCGCGCCCGGTCAGGGCAACGACGATCATTTCGCGGTCATGGGCGGCCTGGATCGCCTGGATCACGTTGGCCGAGTTGCCGCTGGTGGAGATTGCCAGCAGGACGTCGCCGGGCTGGCCCAGGGCGCGGATCTGCTTGGAGAAGACTTCGTTGTAGCTGTAGTCGTTGGCGATCGAGGTGAGCGTGGAGCTGTCGGTGGTCAGGGCGATGGCCGGCAGGCTCGGGCGTTCGCGCTCGAAGCGGTTGAGCAGTTCCGATGAGAAATGCTGGGCGTCGCCGGCCGAGCCGCCATTGCCGCAGGCGAGCATCTTGCCGTCGTTAAGCAGGGTGTTGACCATGACCAGGCTGGCCTGCTCGATGTAGGGTGCCAGGATGTCCATTGCCTGTTGCTTGGTGTCGATGCTGTTCTGGAACAGTCGGCGGATTCGGGATTGCATGTCCATCTGGGTGACCTTAAGAGGGGCGGTGGCCTTTGCTACGCGCAACAGTGACCAGCCCGCGAAACATAGAGCTAGAAAATCGAATTGGGTTCAGCATTCGAAGGCGTTTTTCAGCCATTGAAGCGGTTGCCCCGCATGCCCCTGGCCCTGCAGGGCGACAACGTCGAAACGGCAGGGGTGGGTGGCCCAGCAGGGCGCTTGCTGCAGGAAGAGGTTGGCGGCCAGCGCCAGTCGCTGCTGCTTGCGCCCATCGATACTGGCGAGCGCTCCGCCGAACTCCGCATGCAACCGGTAGCGGACTTCGACGAATACTACTGTATCGGCATCGAGCATGACCAGATCGAGCTCGCCCCGCTTGCATCGCCAGTTGCGCGCCAGCAGCCGCAGGCCTTGCCCCTGAAGGTATTCAAGGGCGTGGTCCTCGGCGGCCTGGCCGGCGCGGCTGGGCGATGCGCCGGGCATCAGCGCGGCGTGTCCGGCAGGCGCTTGACCTGGCCACCGGCGAACTCGGCCCACGGCAGTTGGCGCTCGACGCGCTGGCTGGCGTTCATGCTCAGACTGCCCGACAGGCCCTCGACGCGGTTGTCCGGCAGTGCCTTGAGCTGGCCCAGGCGTGGCGCCAGGCTGTAGGCGTCGACGCCCATGGCATACAGCCGGCCGAGGCTGCCGGCGGCCTGCGGCCACTGCTGCACGACCTGCTGGCGCAGGCTGTTGGTGGTGTCCAGCAGCCACGGCGTTTCGCAGAAGCGGATGCCGTTCATGTCGTTGTACTGGTTGACGTCGCCGCTGGCGCTGTACAGGTTGGAGGTGGCGTAGACCGGTACGTCGCCGGCGTACTGGAAGTTCAGCGTCGGTTTGATCTGCTGGGCTTGTTGTGGCGTCGAGGCGAGGAAGATGAAGTCGATGTCCTGGCGACGCGAAGGCTGGGCGGCGATGTTACCGCCGACGGTGCTCTGCAGGCTCTTGGCGCGGCCTTCGCTCTGGCGCAGTTGGAACAGGTCGGCGATCTGCTGGGCGAGGGCAACCGGCTGGGCGATGCGCTGGGCGCTGATCAGGGTACCGCCATTGCCTTCCCAGTCCTGGCGGAAGGCGGCGAGCACGCGGTCGCCCCACTCACCGCTCGGCACCAGGGCCACGGCGCGGACCATGCCGTCGGCGCGGGCGCGGCGGGCGACTTCGCGGGCTTCGTCCTCGGCGGCCAGGCCGAACTGGAACAGTTGCGGCGGGGCTTTCTGGCCGGCGTCGGCGTAGTTCAGGGCCAGGGTGGTGATGGGCAGTTGCGGGTAGGCGGCGAGTTTCTTGACCAGCGGTTTTTCCAGCGGGCCGACCACCAGTTGCACGCCAGCGGCCTGGGCCTGGCGGTAGAAGTCATCCAGCGAGGTGATGCGCGAGCTGTCGAACACCTGTACGGCGGGGGCCGGCTGGCCACCTTGCTGTGCCTGGAAATGGGCGGCCATGAAGCCGTCGCGCAGGGCGCGGGCGACACCGGCCAGCGGGCCTTCCTGGGGCAGCAGCAGGGCGATCTTGGTCAGTGGTTGGCTGGCCAGTTCCTTGAGTTTGACCAGGGCGGTCGGCAATTGCCTGGCAGCCGGGTGCTCGGGGTGTTGCTGGCGCCAGGTGTCGATGGCGGCCTGTTGCTGCTCCAGGGTGCCGGCGCGCTTGACGGCGAGGGCCAGGCTGGTCCAGCCGGCCAGGGTCTCGTTGGCGGCGGGCTGTTGCAGCTGTTCGGCGGGCAGCGATGCAACCAGAGCCCAGGTGGCGTCGTTGTTGGCGGCGGCGGCCTGCTCGCTGAGCAACGGCGCCAGCAGCACGCGCTGCTGGGCGGCAGCCAGGGCCTGGCCGTCGGCCTCGAGGGCGGCGGCGTGGACGCTGTAGGTGCGAACCTGCTGCTCAGCCGGCAGTTCGCCGACGCGTTGCAGGCTCGGGTGCGCGAGGGCGGTCAGGGCGGCCTTGGGCTGGTTGCGGCTCATGGCCAGTTCCGCGGCCAGGGTCGAGGCGAACACCTGTTGGGCGGGCTTGAGCGGTTCCAGTTGGACCTGCTCGAGGATCCGGGCCGCGCGCGGGAAGTCCTTGTGCTTGTATGCCAGGTCCGCGGCGCTCAGGCGCAGCAGGGCCGCGTCCTCGGCGGACTTGCTGGAGGCCGCCTTCTCGAGCAGTTGCTCGATGCTGGCGTCCGGGGTGCGTGGCAGTTCGCCCAGGCTGGATGAGGGCGAGCTGGCGCAGGCTGCCAGCAGGGCAGCGAGGCAGAGGGCTGTGAGCAGCCGCAGACAAGCGATCATGTAAAGGTCCTGTTACTCGATCAAGTTGGCCGGCAATTGTACCCAAGCGGGGGGCGGGGCGCGATCTCGTCGACACTGATCCTTCACTATAGGTGGCCGCCAGCAGCGCCGGGGTGAAGTTCTTTGCGCCCTGTTACCGGCGCTCGGGCTACAATGGCGACCTTTGATCCGAAAAGCAGGTGTGCGCAGTGACTGATGTTGCAGGGGTTTCGAAATCCACGTTGGGCAAGCTTTACGTCGTCGCCACGCCCATCGGCAACCTCGACGACATGAGCGCCCGGGCGTTGAAGGTGCTGGCCGATGTGAGCCTGATCGCCGCCGAGGACACCCGTCACTCGGTGCGCCTGCTGCAACACTTCGGCATCGATACGCCGCTGGCGGCCTGCCATGAGCACAACGAGCGCGACGAAGGCGGGCGCTTCATCACCCGTCTGCTGGCCGGCGATGATGTGGCACTGGTGTCCGACGCCGGCACGCCATTGATTTCCGACCCGGGCTATCACCTGGTGCGCCAGGCGCGTGCCGCCGGTGTGCAAGTGGTGCCGGTACCCGGTGCTTGTGCGCTGATCGCTGCGCTGTCGGCGGCGGGGCTGGCGTCGGACCGCTTTATCTTCGAGGGATTCCTGCCGGCGAAAGCCGCCGGGCGCCGGGCGCGTCTGGAGCAGGTCAGGGAAGAGTCGCGCACGCTGATCTTCTATGAGGCGCCGCATCGTATTCTTGAGTGCCTGGAAGACATGGAGGCGGTGTTCGGTGGCGATCGTCCGGCGGTATTGGCGCGCGAGATCACCAAGACCTTCGAGACCCTGAAAGGGCTGCCCCTGGCCGAGCTGCGCGCGTTCGTGCAGGGCGACAGCAACCAGCAGCGCGGTGAGTGTGTTGTGCTGGTGGCGGGCTGGAGCGCGCCGGAGGGCGATCAGGCCATCAGCGCCGAGGTCCAGCGCGTGCTGGATTTGCTGCTGGCCGAGTTGCCGTTGAAGAAGGCCGCGGCTTTGGCGGCCGAAATTACTGGTGTGCGCAAGAACCTGCTCTACCAGTTGGCGCTGGAAAAACAAAAATCCCATTAATGGCGTAATGGCATTATTTGTTGCATCGCTTGTTCTTGGGCGCGGCTACCGGTAACCTTGTCGGCGGAGAGTCGATCGGACAGTCGCTGCCGTCTTTTGTTCCGCAAAAGTCGGGGGAGGAAAGTCCGGGCTCCATAGGGCAGAGTGCCAGGTAACGCCTGGGAGGCGCGAGCCTACGGAAAGTGCCACAGAAAACAACCGCCTAAGCACTTCGGTGCCGGTAAGGGTGAAAAGGTGCGGTAAGAGCGCACCGCACGGCTGGCAACAGTCCGTGGCTAGGTAAACCCCACTCGGAGCAAGACCAAATAGGGTTCCATACGGCGTGGCCCGCGTCGGAACCGGGTAGGTTGCTAGAGGCGTCCAGTGATGGCCGTCGTAGAGGAATGACTGTCCTCGACAAAACCCGGCTTACAGATCGACTCTCCACCTCTTCCTTCCCTGCTTGAATCGATAGCAGATCTGACCTGGTAATACCGAAAAATTCTTACTCTTAATAAATTACTTTAACTCAACGCCCTATCCGCTTGAGTGTGTTTGATTTTTTTCGTCATTTTTCCTCTCTGTTAATCCTTCCATCTTCCTTTGTTGCGCTAAATCGCCGTCCTGTAAGGGATTTCCCTATGAACGTGCCTTGACGGTGTGGCGGGCGGATTCCTATAGTGTGCGCAAGTGGCAGAAAGTGGGATGAAGTGGGTTTTCTGACACAAAAAAGCTAACATTGTGGGGAATCGCAGCCGTGTTCCGCGGAGCCAACGCCGTCAGCCTCGATGCCAAGGGCCGTCTCGCCATGCCGAGCCGGTACCGTGACGAGCTCGATTCGCGTTGCAATGGTCAGTTGATCGTGACCATCGACGCCGTTGATCCCTGCTTGTGTGTTTATCCCCTCGACGAGTGGGAGCAGATAGAAGCCAAGCTGCGCGCCCTTCCGTCGTTGCGTGAGGAAAACCGTCGCCTGCAGCGTTTGCTGATCGGCAATGCGGTTGACCTGGACCTCGATGGCAGTGGACGTTTCCTGGTGCCGCCGCGCCTGCGTGAGTACGCCAAGCTGGACAAAAAGGCGATGCTGGTGGGGCAGCTGAACAAATTCCAGCTGTGGGACGAGGATGCCTGGAACGCGGTTTCGGCAGCCGACCTTGCAGCTATTCAACAACCGGGCGCCATGCCCGATGATTTGCGTGACCTGATCCTGTGACCATAGATAGCGGCTTCAACCACATCACCGTCCTCCTCGACGAAGCCGTCGAGGCCTTGGCTCTGCGCGCCGACGGTTGCTATCTGGACGGCACCTTCGGGCGTGGCGGCCACAGCCGCCTGATCCTCAGCAAGCTCGGGCCGCAGGGGCGGCTGCTGGGGTTCGACAAGGATCCACAGGCGATTGCCACCGGGCAAGCGCTAGCGGCCGAAGACGGCCGCTTTGTCATTGTGCAGCGCAGCTTTGCCGAGCTGGGTGCCGAGGTGGCCGAGCGCGGCCTGGCAGGCAAGGTCAGCGGCATCCTGCTTGACCTGGGCGTGTCTTCGCCGCAGCTCGATGACCCCGAGCGTGGCTTCAGTTTCCTCAACGACGGCCCGCTGGACATGCGCATGAACCCGAACCAGGGTATCAGCGCCGCCGAGTTCATCGCCACTGCGCCGGTCGAGGAAATCGCCCGTGTGTTCAAGGAGTATGGCGAGGAGCGTTTCGCCGGGCGCATGGCGCGTGCCGTGGTCGAGCGTCGCGAGAAGCAGCCGTTCACCCGTACCGCCGACCTGGCCGAGGTGCTCAAGGTCGCCAATCCGGCCTGGGAGAAGGGCAAGAATCCGGCCACTCGAGCGTTCCAGGGGCTGCGCATTCACGTCAACAATGAACTGGGTGACCTCGAGGCGGGCCTTGAAGCCGCGCTCGATGCCCTCGAAGTGGGTGGCCGCCTGGCGGTGATCAGTTTCCACTCGCTGGAAGACCGTATCGTCAAACTGTTCATGCGCAAGCTGGTCAAGGGCGAAGCGGACAACCTGCCGCGCAACCTGCCGGTGCAGCACAAGACCTTCGAGCCGAAGATCAAGCTCATCGGCAAGGCGCAGTTCGCCTCCGAAGCCGAACTCAAGGCCAACCCGCGGTCGCGCAGCGCCGTGATGCGGGTGGCGGAGAAGTTGCGGTGAGCCGGCTGTTTGCCAAGCCTTTGCCAGGCGGAAGCTTCCTGATGCTCCTGCTGTTCGTCGCCGTCCTGATTTCGGCCATTGCCGTCTCCTACAGTGCCCACTGGAACCGCCAACTGCTCAACACCCTGTACGGTGAACTGAGCGAGCGCGACAAGGCCCAGGCCGAGTGGGGGCGGCTGATCCTCGAGCAAAGCACCTGGACCGCGTCCAGCCGTATCGAGAGCCTGGCCTCCGAGCAGCTCAAGATGCGCGTGCCCGCCGCTGACGAAGTGCGGATGGTGGCGCCATGATGAAGCTCGAGGGCGCGCTCTATCCTTGGCGGTTCAGGGTGGTCATCGGCTTGCTGGCGCTGATGGTCGGTGCCATCTGCTGGCGCATCATCGACCTGCAGGTGGTCGACCGTGACTTCCTCAAAGGCCAGGGTGATGCCCGCAGTCTGCGCCATATTCCCATTCCTGCGCACCGTGGCCTGATCACCGACCGCAACGGCGAGCCGCTGGCCGTCAGTACTCCGGTCACCACCTTGTGGGCCAACCCCAAGGAAATGCAGGCGGCAAAGGATCGCTGGCCGCAACTGGCCGCCGCGCTGGGGCAGAACCCGCAGCAGCTGACCGAGCGCCTGACCCAGCAGGCCAACAAGGAATTCATCTACCTGGTCCGTGGCCTGACCCCGGAGCAGGGCCAGCACGTGCTCGACCTGAAGGTGCCGGGTGTCTACGGCCTGGAAGAGTTCCGTCGCTTCTATCCGGCAGGCGATGTCACCGCGCACATGGTCGGCTTCACCGACCTGGACGACCATGGTCGTGAGGGCGTCGAGCTGGCCTACGACGAGTGGCTTGCGGGAGTGCCCGGCAAGCGGCAGGTGATCAAGGACCGGCGTGGTCGGCTGATCAAGGATATCCAGGTAACGAAGAACGCCAAGGCCGGCAAGACCTTGGCGTTGTCGATAGACCTGCGCCTGCAATACCTGGCCACCCGCGAACTGCGCAACGCGATCGCCGAACAGGAAGCCAAGGCCGGCAGCCTGGTGATCATGGACGTCAAGACCGGTGAGGTCCTGGCCATGGTCAACCAGCCGACCTACAACCCGAACAACCGCCGCAGCATGTTCCCGGCGGCCATGCGCAACCGGGCGATCATCGACGTCTTCGAGCCGGGTTCGACGGTCAAGCCGATCTCCATGAGTGCTGCGCTGCAGAGCGGCCGCTGGAAACCCACTGACAAGGTCGAGGTGTATCCGGGCAGCTTGCAGATCGGCCGCTACACCATCAAGGACGTGTCCAGGAGCGAGGGCCCGATCCTCGACCTGACCGGCATCCTGATCAACTCGTCCAACGTCGGCATGAGCAAGATCGCCTTCGATATCGGTGGTGAGGCCATCTATCGGGTGATGTCCCAGGTCGGCCTGGGCCAGTACACCGGCCTCGGCTTCCCAGGAGAGCGCGTCGGCAACCTGCCCAACCACCGCGAGTGGCGCAAGGCCGAGACCGCGACCCTGTCGTATGGCTATGGCGTGTCGGTGACCGCCCTGCAATTGGTGCATGCCTACGCCGCGCTGGCCAACGACGGCAAGATGGTGCCGCTGTCGATTCTCAAGGTCGACAAGGCGCCGGAAGCGGTGCAGGCCATCCCCAAGGAAACCGCCGAAACCGTGCAGGCCATGCTGCAGCAGGTGATCGAGGCGCCACGTGGGGTGTTCCGCGCCCAGGTGCCGTTCTATCACGTGGGTGGCAAGTCGGGTACCGCGCGCAAGGCCACCGTCGGTTCCAAGGGCTACACCGAGAACGCCTACCGTTCGCTGTTCGCCGGCTTCGGCCCGATGAGCGATCCGCGCTACGCCATCGTCGTGGTCATCGACGAGCCGAGCAAGGGCGGTTACTTCGGTGGCCTGGTCTCGGCCCCCGTATTCAGCAAAGTGATGTCGGGCACCCTGCGCCTGATGAATGTACCGCCGGACAACCTGCCGCCTTCGACGCAGCAAGCCAGCGCAGTACCCGCCAAGGGAGGGCGAGGTTGATGACGATGCCATTGAGCAAACTGTTTGCCCATGCCAGCCGCGATCCGTTGATCCGCGAGCTGACCCTGGACAGCCGCGCCGTGCGCCCGGGCGACCTGTTCCTGGCCGTGCCGGGGGCCAAGGTCGATGGTCGCGCGCATATTGCCGATGCGCTGGCTCGTGGCGCCGCCGCAGTGGCCTATGAAGAGCAGGGCGCCAGCGTGCTGCCGCTCACCGATGCGCCGCTTATTCCGGTCAAGGGTCTGATCGGCCAGCTGTCGCAGATCGCCGGCCGCTTCTATGGCGAGCCGAGCCGTCAGCTCGACCTGGTCGGCGTGACCGGCACCAATGGCAAGACCAGCGTGACCCAACTGCTGGCCCAGGCGCTTGACGCCCTGGGCAACCGCTGTGGCCTGATCGGCACCCTCGGCACCGGTTTTTATGGCGAGCTACAGAGCGGCCGCCTGACCACGCCGGACCCGATCGCCGTGCAATCGACCTTGAATGACCTGAAGAAGGGCGGGGCCAAGGCCGTGGCCATGGAGGTATCTTCCCATGCGCTCGAGCAGGGTCGGGTTGCCGCGCTGGACTTCGATATCGCGGTGATGACCAACCTGTCCCGCGACCACCTGGACTACCACGGCAGCATGGAGGCCTACGAGGCCGCCAAGGCCAAGCTGTTCGCCTGGTCGAGCCTGCGTGCCCGGGTGGTCAACCTGGATGATGACTTTGGGCGTCGCCTGGCAGATGCTCCTGCCACATCGCGCCTGATCAGCTACAGCCTGCAGGATTCGGCGGCGTCGCTGTTCTGCAAAGAGGCTGCCTTCAACGATGATGGCGTGCGCGCCGTGATCGTCACCCCGCAGGGCGAGCATGTCTTGCGTAGCCGCCTGCTGGGGCGTTTCAACCTGAGCAACATGCTGGCGGTGGTAGCCACACTGATGGCGCTGGATTACCCGCTGGACGAAATTCTCAAGGTCATCCCGCAACTGCAAGGGCCGGTCGGCCGCATGCAGCGCCTGGGTGGCGGAGACAAGCCGCTGGTGGTGGTCGATTACGCCCACACTCCGGATGCCTTGGAAAAAGTACTCGAAGCCCTGCGTCCGCACGCTCACGGCAAGCTGCTGTGCCTGTTCGGCTGTGGTGGCGATCGTGACGCTGGCAAGCGCCCGCTGATGGCTGAAGTGGCCGAGCGCCTGGCCGACCGAGTGCTGGTCACCGACGACAACCCGCGTAGCGAAGACCCCATGCGGATCTTCGACGATATTCGCCCCGGATTCGCCAAGCCTGCGGCCGTCGCGTTCGTCGCCGGCCGTGGCACGGCCATTGCCCAGCTGATCGCCAGTGCCAGTGCTGACGACGTGATCGTCCTGGCTGGCAAGGGGCACGAGGATTACCAGGAGATCAATGGCCAGCGCCATGACTTCTCCGACCTGGTCGAAGCCGACAAGGCACTTGCAGCCTGGGAGGCGCCACATGCTTAAGCCGATGATCCTCAGCCAGCTGACCGGCGCCCTGAATGCGCGCCTGGCAGGCGCCGACGCCAGCTTCACAGGCGTGAGCATCGACAGCCGCAGTGTCGTCGCCGGCCAACTGTTCGTCGCCCTGACCGGGCCGCGCTTCGATGGCCACGACTACCTGGCTGACGTGAAGGCCAAGGGCGCGGTCGCCGCGCTGGTCGAGCGCGAAGTCGCCGGTGTCGACCTGCCGCAGCTGCTGGTCGCCGACTGCCGTGTCGCCCTCGGCCAGCTCGGCGCGCTGAACCGTGCCGCCTTCGACAAACCGGTGGTGGCCATCACTGGTTCCAGCGGCAAGACCACGGTCAAGGAAATGCTCGCCGCGATCCTGCGTACCCGTGGACCGGTGCATGCCACCCGGGGCAACCTGAACAATGACCTCGGCGCACCGCTGACCCTGCTCGAGATCGCTCCGCAGCACAGCGCCGCGGTGATCGAGCTGGGCGCCTCGCGCATCGGCGAGATCCGCTACACCGTCGGCCTGACCCGACCGCAGGTGGTGATCATCAACAACGCCGGTACTGCCCACGTCGGCGAGTTCGGTGGCCCGGAGAAGATCGTCGAAGCCAAGGGCGAGATCCTTGAAGGCCTGGGCGAGGGCGGCACGGCCATCCTCAACCTGGCCGACAAGGCGTTCGAGATCTGGCGCAAGCGAGCGGGCAATCACCGCATCTTCAGTTTCGCCCTGGACAACCCGCAGGCGGACTTCCATGCCAGCGACATCGGGCGCGACGCCCGTGGCTGCCCGTCGTTCACCCTGCACGGCCCGGACGGCAGCGTCTCGGTGCAGTTGAACCTGCTCGGCACACACAACGTCAGCAACGCCCTGGCCGCGGCAGCCGCTGCCCATGCCGTTGGTCTGAGCCTGAGCGGCATCGCTGCGGGCCTTGCCGCCGTGCAACCGGTCAAGGGCCGCACCGTGGCGCAGATCGCACCCAGCGGCGTGCGGGTCATCGACGACAGCTACAACGCAAATCCCACCTCGATGTGCGCCGCCATTGATATACTCGCCGGCTTTTCCGGGCGCACCGTTCTGGTGCTCGGGGATATCGGCGAACTGGGACAATGGGCCGAGGAAGGCCACCGCCAGGTGGGCGACTATGCCCGCGGCAAGGTCGACGCGCTGTACGCGGTGGGCACCAACATGGCCCATGCGGTCAAGGCGTTCGGCGCCAATGGCCGCCATTTCGCTACTCAAGCTGAGCTTATCGCTGCCGTTGGCGCCGAGAATACCAGCGATACCACTATCTTGATCAAGGGCTCGCGCAGCGCTGCGATGGAAAACGTCGTGGCTGCACTGTGTGGTGCCAGCGGGGAGAAACATTAATGCTGCTGCTGTTGGCTGAGTATCTGCAACAGTTCCACAAGGGCTTCGCGGTCTTTCAGTACCTGACCCTGCGCGGGATCCTGGGTGTGCTGACCGCGTTGTCCCTGGCCCTGTGGTTGGGCCCGTGGATGATCCGTACCCTGCAGATCCGCCAGATCGGTCAGGCCGTGCGCAACGACGGCCCGCAATCGCACCTGTCCAAATCCGGCACTCCGACCATGGGCGGCGCGCTGATCCTGTCGGCCATTGCCATCAGCACCCTGCTGTGGGCCGACCTGACCAACCGCTACGTGTGGGTGGTCTTGATCGTCACCCTGGCGTTCGGCGCCATCGGCTGGGTCGACGACTACCGCAAGGTGATCGAAAAGAACTCCCGTGGCCTGCCGAGCCGCTGGAAGTATTTCTGGCAGTCTGTGTTCGGCCTGGCTGCGGCGATCTTCCTGTACAAGACCGCGCCGACCAGCGTCGAGACCACGCTGATCATCCCGATGCTCAAGGACCTGGCGATTCCGCTGGGCGCCGGGTTCATCGTGCTGACCTATTTCGTCATCGTCGGCTCAAGCAACGCGGTCAACCTGACCGACGGCCTCGATGGCCTGGCGATCATGCCGACGGTGATGGTCGGCGGTGCCCTGGGCATCTTCTGCTACCTGTCGGGTAACGTGAAGTTCGCTGAATACCTGCTGATCCCTTACGTGCCGGGCGCGGGCGAGCTGATCGTGTTCTGCGGCGCGCTGATCGGTGCCGGCCTGGGCTTCCTGTGGTTCAACACCTATCCGGCCCAGGTATTCATGGGCGACGTCGGCGCCCTGGCGCTGGGCGCGGCCTTGGGCACCATCGCGGTGATCGTCCGCCAGGAAATCGTCTTGTTCATCATGGGCGGCGTGTTCGTGATGGAAACCCTGTCGGTGGTCATCCAGGTGGCTTCGTTCAAGCTCACCGGCAAGCGCGTGTTCCGCATGGCGCCGATCCACCACCACTTTGAACTCAAGGGTTGGCCCGAGCCACGGGTGATCGTCCGCTTCTGGATCATCACCGTGATTCTGGTGCTGATTGGCCTTGCCACCCTGAAACTGAGGTAAACGAGCGTGTCACTGATCGCTTCCGACCAATTCCGCATCGTTGTCGGCCTCGGCAAGAGCGGCATGTCCCTGGTTCGCTTCCTGGCGAACCGGGGCATTGCCTTTGCGGTCGCCGACACCCGCGAGCAACCGCCGGAACTGGACACCCTGCGCCGTGAGTACCCGCAGGTGGAAGTGCGCTGTGGCGAGCTCGACGTGGACTTCCTGTGCCGGGCCAACGAGCTGTACGTGAGCCCCGGCCTGGCCCTGGCCACGCCTGCCCTGCAGCAGGCCGCCGCGCGAGGGGTGAAGCTGTCGGGCGACATCGAGTTGTTCGCCCGCCACGCCAAGGCACCGATCATCGCCATCAGCGGCTCCAACGCCAAGAGCACCGTCACCACCCTGGTCGGCGAAATGGCCGCCAAGGCAGGCAAACGTGTGAATGTCGGTGGCAACCTCGGTACCCCGGCCCTCGACCTGCTGGCCGACGATGTCGAGCTGTACGTGCTGGAGCTGTCGAGCTTCCAGCTGGAAACCACCGACCAGCTCAACGCCGAAGTGGCCACCGTGCTGAACATCAGCGAAGACCACATGGACCGCTACAGCGGCCTGCCGGCCTATCACCTGGCCAAGCACCGGATCTTCCGCGGTGCCCGCCAGGTGGTGGTGAACCGTCAGGATGCCCTGAGCCGTCCATTGCCGGTCGAAGGCCGGCCGAGCTGGAGCTTCGGGCTCAACACGCCGGACTTCAAGGCCTTTGGCCTGCGCGAAGTGGAGGGCGAGAAGTACCTGGCGTTCGAATTCCAGACGCTCATGCCGGTGCGTGAGCTGAAGATCCGTGGCGCCCACAACCAGAGCAACGCCCTGGCCGCGCTGGCTCTCGGTCATGCCGCCGGCCTGCCCTTCGCGCCAATGCTCGACGCCCTGCGCGAGTTCAAGGGCCTGGCCCATCGCTGCCAGTGGGTGCGCGAGCGCAACGGGGTGAACTGGTACGACGATTCCAAGGCCACCAACGTCGGTGCCGCCCTGGCTGCCATCGAAGGCCTGGGCGCCGATATCGAAGGCAAGCTGGTACTGATCGCGGGTGGTGATGGCAAGGGCGCCGACTTCGCTGCCCTGCGCGAGCCGGTGGCTCAGCATTGCCGTGCCGTCGTGCTGCTTGGCCGTGACGCCGAGCGTCTGGCTGAAACCTTGGGCGATGCCGTGGCGCAGGTCCGGGTCAAGACCCTCGACGAAGCCGTGCAGCGTTGTGCCGAACTGGCGCAGCCGGGCGACGCTGTCCTGCTGTCGCCTGCCTGCGCCAGCCTCGACATGTTCAAGAACTTCGAAGAACGCGGGCGCCTGTTCGCCCAGGCGGCGGAGGGGCTGGCATGATCTTCGGCATCCTCAAGCCGTATCCGTCGCCGCTGATCAGCGGCCGTGGCATCGACCTCGACTTCCCACTGCTGGCCGGCTGCCTGGCGCTGCTCGGCCTGGGCCTGGTGATGATCACCTCGGCCTCCTCGGAGGTGGCCGCGGTGCAGTCGGGCAACCCGCTGTACCACATGATCCGCCACCTGGTGTATGTCTCCCTCGGCCTGGGGGCCGGGGTGTTGACCATGCTGGTGCCGATCGCCACCTGGCAGCGCATGGGCTTCCTCATGCTGATCGGCGCCTTCGGTCTGCTGGTGCTGGTGCTGGTGCCAGGCATCGGCCGCGAGGTGAACGGTTCGATGCGCTGGATCGGCTTCAGCTTCTTCAACGTGCAGCCGTCGGAGATCGCCAAGGTCTTCGTGGTGATCTACCTCGCCGGCTACCTGGTTCGCCGGCAGACCGAGGTGCGCGAAAGCTGGATGGGCTTCTTCAAGCCGTTCATCGTGCTGCTGCCGATGGCCGGCCTGTTGCTGATGGAGCCAGACTTCGGCGCCACGGTGGTGATGATGGGCGCCGCGGCGGCCATGCTGTTCCTCGGTGGGGTGGGGTTGTTCCGCTTCTCGCTGATGGTGGTGCTGGCGGTCATTTCGGTGGTGGTGCTGGTCCAGGCCCAACCGTACCGCATGGCGCGACTGATCACCTTCACCGACCCCTGGTCCGACCAGTTCGGCTCCGGCTATCAGCTGACCCAGGCGCTGATCGCCTTCGGTCGCGGCGAGTGGCTGGGCGTGGGCCTTGGCAACAGCGTGCAGAAGCAGTTCTACCTGCCCGAGGCGCACACCGACTTCGTGTTCTCGGTGCTGGCTGAAGAGCTCGGCGTGGTCGGTTCGCTGCTGACCATCGCGCTGTTCGTCTTCATCACTGTGCGCGCGCTGTACATCGGCCTGTGGGCCGAGAAGGCCAAGCAGTTCTTCGCCGCCTACATGGCCTTTGGCCTGTCGTTCCTGTGGATCGGCCAGTTCCTGATCAACATCGGCGTGAACGTCGGCCTGCTGCCGACCAAGGGCCTGACCCTGCCGTTCCTCAGCTACGGCGGCAGCTCACTGGTGATCTGCTGCGCCTGCGTGGGGCTTTTGCTGCGGATCGAGTGGGAGAGCCGCACGCACCTGGGCAGCGAGGAGCACGAATTCAAGGAGAGCGATTTTGCCGAGGAGACCAGCCATGGCCGCTGACGGCAAGAACATCCTGATCATGGCGGGCGGTACCGGGGGGCACGTGTTCCCGGCCCTGGCCTGCGCCCGCGAGTTCCAGGCCCGTGGCTACAGCGTTCACTGGCTGGGCACCCCGCGTGGCATCGAGAACGAGCTGGTGCCTCAGGCCGGCCTGCCGTTGCACCTGATCCAGGTCACCGGCCTGCGTGGCAAGGGCAAGCTGTCGCTGCTCAAGGCGCCGTTCACCCTGGTCAAGGCCGTGCTGCAGGCGCGGCGGATCGTGCGTCAGCTCAAGCCGGTCTGCGTGGTCGGCTTCGGCGGCTATGTGACCGGGCCCGGCGGTGTTGCCGCCCGGTTGTGCGGGGTGCCGCTGGTGATCCACGAGCAGAATGCCCGCGCCGGCACCACCAATCGCCTGCTGCTGCCGTTGGCCGCGCGTGTCTGCGAAGCCTTCCCGGACACCTTCGCCGCCAGCGACAAGCTGCGTACCACCGGCAATCCGGTGCGTCCGGAGCTGTTCATGGACGCGGCGCGCGCGCCCCTGGCCGAGCGCCGTGCGCGCCTGCTGGTCATGGGTGGCAGCCTGGGTGCGGAACCATTGAACAAATTGTTGCCTAAGGCCCTGTCCGAAGTGCCGGAGAACCTGCGCCCCGAGGTGTTCCACCAGGCCGGGAAAAACCACGCCCCGGTCACCGCCGAGCGTTATCACGAGGCAGGTGTCGAGGCCCAGGTCGAACCGTTCATCAAGGACATGGCCCATGCCTATGGCTGGGCCGATATGGTGGTGTGCCGGGCCGGCGCCCTGACCGTCAGCGAACTCGCGGCGGCGGGCCTGCCCTCGATGCTGGTGCCCTTGCCCCATGCCATCGACGACCACCAGACCCACAACGCCCAATACCTGGCTCGCGAAGGCGCCGCCTTCCTGATGCCACAAGCGACTACTGGCGCAGCGCAGCTCGCTGAACGCCTGAACGAGGTGCTGATGCAACCCGAGAAACTCAACGCCATGGCCGGCACCGCCCGCCGCCTGGCCAAACCTGGCGCAACCAGCACCGTGGTCGATATCTGCCTGGAGGTGGCCCATGGTTGAGAGCCAGAAAGCCATGCCCCAGCCAAAGATGGGCCGTATCCGTCGCATCCATTTCGTCGGCATCGGCGGCGTGGGCATGTGCGGCATCGCCGAAGTGCTGCTGAACCTGGGCTACGAAGTATCCGGTTCCGACCTGAAAGAGTCGCCAGTGACCGAGCGCCTGCAGTCGTTCGGCGCGCAGATCTTCGTCGGCCATCGCGCCGAGAATGCCGCCAACGCCGATGTGCTGGTGGTGTCCAGCGCGATCAACCCGGCCAACCCGGAAGTCGCCACCGCCCTGGAGCGGCGGATTCCCGTGGTGCCGCGTGCCGAGATGCTTGCCGAGCTGATGCGCTATCGCCACGGCGTGGCCGTTGCCGGCACCCACGGCAAGACCACCACCACCAGCCTGCTGGCCTCGGTGTTCGCCGCCGGCGGCCTGGACCCGACCTTCGTCATCGGCGGTCGCCTGACCGCGGCCGGCACCAACGCGCAACTGGGCACCAGCCGCTACCTGATCGCCGAGGCCGACGAGAGCGACGCCAGCTTCCTGCACCTGCAGCCGATGGTCGCCGTGGTCACCAATATCGACGCCGATCACATGGCCACTTACGAAGGCGACTTCAACAAGCTGAAGAAGACCTTCGTCGAGTTCCTGCACAACCTGCCGTTCTACGGGCTGGCGGTGATGTGCCTGGACGACCCGGTGGTGCGCGAGATCCTGCCGCAGGTCAAGCGCCCGACCGTCACCTACGGCTTCAGCGAAGAGGCTGACATCCGTGCCATCAACGTGCGTCAGCAGGGCATGCAGACTCACTTCACCGTGCTGCGCCGTGACTGCGAGCCGCTCGAGGTGTCGGTGAACATGCCGGGCAACCACAACGTGCTCAACGCCCTGGCCACCATCGCCATCGCCACCGACGAAGGCATCAGCGACGAAGCCATCGTCCAGGGCCTGTCGGGCTTCCAGGGCGTCGGTCGACGCTTCCAGGTCTACGGTGAGCTGCCGGTCGACGGTGGCAGCGTGATGCTGGTCGACGACTACGGTCACCACCCGACCGAGGTCGCCGCGGTGATCAAGGCCGTGCGTGGCGGTTGGCCGAGCCGCCGCCTGGTGATCGTCTACCAGCCGCACCGCTACAGCCGTACCCGCGACCTGTACGACGATTTCGTCCAGGTGCTGGGCGATGCCAACGTGCTGTTGCTGATGGAGGTCTACCCGGCCGGCGAAGAGCCGATCCCCGGCGCCGACAGCCGCCAGCTGTGCCACAGCATCCGCCAGCGCGGCAAGCTCGATCCGATCTACATCGAACGTGGCGCCGAGCTCGCGCCGCTGGTCAAGCCGCTGCTGCGCGCCGGCGACATCCTGATCTGCCAGGGTGCCGGTGATGTCGGTGGCCTGGCCCCGCAATTGATGAAAAGCCCGCTGTTCGCAGGCGCCAAGCAGGAGAAGTCGAAATGACCAGCGCCTACGACAAGTTGCACTCGACCCTGGACGTCAAGGCCTTTGGCCGCGTCGCTGTGCTGTACGGTGGCAAGAGTGCCGAGCGTGAGGTTTCCCTGAAATCGGGCAAGGCAGTGATCGAGGCGCTGACCAACGCTGGTGTCGACGTCGTCGCCATCGACGTCGGCGACGACCTGCTGACCCGCCTGCAGAGCGAGAAGATCGACCGCGCCTTCATCATCCTCCACGGCCGTGGCGGTGAGGACGGCAGCATGCAGGGCCTGCTCGAGTGCCTGGGGATTCCCTACACCGGCAGCGGCATCCTCGCCTCGGCGCTGGCCATGGACAAGCTGCGCACCAAGCAGGTGTGGCAGAGCCTGGGCATCCCCACGCCGCGTCACGCCGTGCTGGCCAGCGAGCAGGATTGCGTGGCCGCCAGTGCGGAACTGGGCTTCCCGTTGATCGTCAAACCCGCCCATGAAGGTTCGAGCATCGGCATGGCCAAGGTTAACAGCGAGCAAGAGCTGGTCGCCGCCTGGAAAGACGCCGCCAAGTACGACTCGCAAGTGCTGGTCGAGCAGTGGATCCACGGTCCGGAGTTCACCATCGCCGTATTGCGCGGCCAGGTGCTGCCGCCGATCGCGCTGGGCACCCCGCACGTGTTCTACGACTACGACGCCAAGTACATCGCCAACGACACCCAGTACCGCATCCCTTGCGGCCTGGACAGCGTCAAGGAGCAGGAGCTGATCGACCTGACCGCGCGCGCCTGTGATGCCGTTGGCATCGAGGGCTGGGGCCGTCTGGACGTGATGCAGGACGAGCAGGGCCGGTTCTGGCTGCTCGAAGTCAACACCGCACCGGGCATGACCGACCATAGCCTGGTGCCCATGGCGGCCCGTGCCGCCGGCCTGGACTTCCAGCAACTGGTGCTGGCGATCCTGGCCGACAGCGTAGCGACGAGAGGTTAATAGACATGCAAGGCGCGATGATACGTCAGCAGCCCCCCGTGACCGGCCGTAGCAAGCCGGTGCCGCGTGGTGCCAGCCGACTGGTGGCCGACGAGCCCGTATCGGCGCGCCTGCCACGGCCGAGCTTCGGCGGTCTCAAGCGCCTGCTGTGGCCGGTGCTGCTGGTGGCCGCGGGCTTTGGCGCCTACGAGGGCGCCATCCGCCTGATGCCTTACGCCGACCGGCCGATCACCAAGATCGACGTGCAGGGCGACCTCAGCTACATCAGCCAGCAGTCGGTGCAGCAGCGGATCGCCCCCTATGTGGCGGCGAGTTTCTTCACCGTCGACCTGGCGGCGATGCGCGTCGAACTGGAGCAGATGCCCTGGATCGCCCACGCCGAAGTGCGCCGGGTGTGGCCGGACGAGGTGGTGATCCGCCTGGAAGAACAGCTGCCGGTGGCGCGCTGGGGCGACGAGGCCTTGCTCAACAACCAGGGCCAGGCCTTCACACCGCGCGAGCTGGCCAACTACGAGCACCTGCCGCAGCTGTTCGGGCCGCAGCGCGCTCAGCAACAAGTCATGCAGCAGTATCAGGTATTGAGCCAGATGCTGCGCCCCATGGGCTTTTCCATCGCTCGCCTGGAGCTGCGCGAGCGAGGCAGCTGGTTCCTGACCACCGGTGCGGGCAGCGCCGGCGCGGGCGTCGAGCTGCTGCTGGGGCGCGACCATCTGGTGGAGAAGATGCGCCGTTTCATTGCCATTTACGACAAATCGCTTAAAGACCAGATCACCAATATCGCCCGCATCGATCTGCGTTATTCCAACGGACTTGCCGTTGGTTGGCGGGAACCGAATGCACCGACGACGGCCCAACCCGCCGTTGCGAAGAATTAGAGAGAGGCAGGACCATGGCAAACGCGCATAGCGGCAAAATGATCGTCGGGCTGGACATCGGCACTTCCAAGGTGGTGGCGCTGGTGGGTGAGGTCGGCGAGGACGGCACCCTGGAGATCGTCGGGATCGGCACCCATCCGTCCCGCGGTCTGAAGAAGGGCGTGGTGGTGAACATCGAATCGACCGTGCAGTCGATCCAGCGCGCCGTCGAAGAGGCCCAGCTGATGGCCGGCTGCCGCATCCACTCGGCGTTCGTCGGCGTGGCCGGCAACCACATCCGCAGCCTGAACTCCCACGGCATCGTCGCCATCCGCGACCGCGAAGTCAGCACCGCCGACCTCGAGCGCGTGCTCGACGCCGCCCAGGCCGTGGCCATTCCGGCCGACCAGCGGGTGCTGCACACCCTGCCGCAGGACTATGTGATCGACAACCAGGAAGGCGTGCGCGAGCCCCTGGGCATGTCGGGCGTGCGCCTGGAAGCCAAGGTCCATGTGGTCACCTGCGCGGTCAACGCGGCGCAGAACATCGAGAAGTGCGTGCGCCGCTGCGGGCTGGAAATCGACGACATCATCCTCGAGCAGTTGGCCTCGGCCTACTCGGTGCTGACCGACGACGAAAAAGAACTGGGCGTGTGCCTGGTGGATATCGGCGGCGGCACCACCGACATCGCCATCTTCACTGAAGGCGCGATCCGTCACACCGCGGTGATCCCGATCGCGGGCGACCAGGTCACCAACGACATCGCCATGGCCCTGCGCACCCCCACGCAGTACGCCGAGGAAATCAAGATCCGCTACGCCTGCGCCCTGGCCAAGCTGGCCGGCGCTGGCGAGACCATCAAGGTGCCGAGCGTCGGCGACCGCCCGCCGCGCGAGCTGTCGCGCCAGGCCCTGGCCGAAGTGGTGGAGCCGCGTTACGACGAGCTGTTCACCCTGATCCAGGCCGAACTGCGTCGCAGCGGCTTCGAGGACCTGGTGCCAGCCGGCATCGTCCTCACCGGCGGCACCGCGAAGATGGAAGGCGCCGTGGAACTGGCCGAGGAAATCTTCCACATGCCGGTACGCCTGGGCGTGCCGCACAGCGTTCGGGGCCTGAGCGACGTGGTGCGCAACCCGATCTATTCCACCGGCGTGGGCCTGCTCACCTATGGCCTGCAGAAGCAGTCCGAGGACCCGTCCCTGACCGGTATCAGCAACAGCAACAGCAGCAACAACAGCTATGGCGATGAACCGAAGGGCCCTGTGCTTGAACGACTCAAGCGTTGGGTCCAGAGCAACTTCTAAGTTTCAAAGCAGTAGTGGTAGGCGCGACAACTAGAGAACTGTAAGGAGAGGGAAAATGTTCGAGCTCGTAGACAACGTCCCGCAAAGTCCGGTCATCAAGGTGATCGGCGTTGGCGGTGGTGGCGGCAACGCCGTCAACCACATGGTCAAAAGCAACATCGAAGGCGTCGAGTTCATCTGCGCCAACACCGATGCCCAAGCGCTGAAGAACATCGGCGCGCGCACCATCCTGCAACTGGGCACGGGTGTGACCAAGGGCCTGGGTGCCGGCGCCAATCCGGAGGTCGGCCGTCAGGCCGCGCTGGAAGACCGTGAGCGCATCGCCGAAGTGCTGCAAGGCACCAACATGGTGTTCATCACCACCGGCATGGGGGGTGGTACCGGTACCGGCGCGGCGCCGATCATCGCCGAAGTGGCCAAGGAAATGGGCATCCTCACCGTTGCGGTGGTGACCCGTCCGTTCCCGTTCGAGGGCCGCAAGCGCATGCAGATCGCCGACGAAGGCATCCGCATGCTGGCTGAGAGCGTCGACTCGCTGATCACCATCCCCAACGAGAAGCTGCTGACCATCCTGGGCAAGGATGCAAGCCTCTTGTCCGCCTTCGCCAAGGCCGACGACGTGCTGGCCGGTGCCGTTCGCGGTATTTCCGACATCATCAAGCGTCCGGGCATGATCAACGTCGACTTCGCCGACGTGCGCACCGTGATGGGCGAGATGGGCATGGCGATGATGGGTACCGGTTGCGCCAGCGGCCCGAACCGTGCGCGCGAAGCCACCGAGGCGGCGATTCGCAACCCGCTGCTCGAGGACGTCAACCTGCAGGGCGCCCGCGGCATTCTGGTGAACATCACCGCCGGTCCCGACCTGTCGCTGGGCGAGTACTCCGACGTGGGTAGCATCATCGAGGCCTTCGCCTCCGACCACGCGATGGTCAAGGTCGGCACCGTGATCGACCCGGATATGCGCGACGAACTGCACGTGACCGTGGTGGCCACCGGCCTGGGCGCGCGCATCGAGAAGCCGGTCAAGGTGGTCGACAACACCCTGCAGACCGCCCAGCAGGCGTACGAGGCCTCCAATCCGGCCCCGGTTCGCCAGGAGCAGTCGGCGGTCAACTACCGTGACCTGGAGCGTCCGACCGTGATGCGCAACCAGGCCCACGCGGGTGCCGCGGCGGCCGCTAAACTCAACCCACAGGATGATCTGGACTACCTGGATATCCCGGCGTTCCTGCGTCGTCAGGCCGATTGATGGAATTTATCAGGGGTATTAGGGTGATTGGTGTTCAGCAAAGGCCGGGTCTGTTATCATCCCCAGCCTTTGTTGATACCTGTTCGCAATTTGCGCTGAAGCGGCCAATGCCATGATTAGACAACGCACCCTGAAGAATACCATCCGTGCCACAGGTGTCGGCCTGCACTCCGGGGAGAAGGTCTACCTGACCCTCAAGCCTGCGCCTGTCGACACCGGCATCGTCTTCCGTCGCGCCGACCTCGACCCTGTGGTCGAAATCCCGGCGCGCGCGGCCAACGTCGGCGAGACCACCATGTCGACGACGCTGGTCAACGGTGACGTCAAAGTCGATACGGTCGAGCATCTGCTCTCCGCCATGGCGGGCCTGGGCATCGATAACGCCTACGTCGAGCTCTCCGCCTCGGAAGTGCCGATCATGGATGGCAGCGCCGGACCCTTCGTATTCCTGATCCAATCGGCCGGCCTGGAAGAACAGGACGCAGCCAAGAAGTTCATCCGCATCCTGCGCGAAGTGACAGTGGAGGAGGGCGACAAGCGCGCCACTTTCCTGCCTTTCGACGGGTTCAAGGTGAGCTTCGAGATCGACTTCGATCACCCGGTCCTCAAGGGCCAGACCCAGAGCGCGGTCGTCGACTTCTCCAGCACCTCGTTCGTCAAGGAAGTCAGCCGTGCCCGCACGTTCGGCTTCATGCGTGACATCGAGTACCTGCGCAAACACAACCTTGCGCTGGGTGGCAGTGTGGAGAACGCCATCGTGGTCGACGAGACCGGCGTGCTTAACGAAGACGGCCTTCGTTCCGATGACGAATTCGTCAAGCACAAGATCCTCGACGCCATCGGCGACCTTTATCTGCTGGGCAACAGCCTGATCGGCGAGTTCAAGGGCTACAAGTCCGGGCACGCGCTGAACAACCAGCTGTTGCGCAAGCTGATCGCTGAAACCGACGCTTGGGAAGTGGTCACCTTCGAAGATGCCAGCACGGCACCGATCTCGTACATGCGCCCTGTTGCGGCCGTGTAAGTTCGAACACTCTCTCTAGTGATTAAGGCCACCTTCGGGTGGCCTTTTTTATTGGGGTGTCAAAGATGGAGCCCAGAAGCGGGCATGACTCTCGATACGTCCGCTCACGCTATCGCGGGGACGTGTATCAGGCTTTGTCCTGCGCGTGTGCCGCCAGACGCTCCAGCGCCGCGCGCAGCTTCGGGTCGCTGATGCCTTCGGCCGAGCCGCGGATGCTGTCTGCGGCAGATTCCGAAAGCTCAGGCCCGTGACCTTCATGTTTTGCCACCACCAGCGGCGGTTGTACCTTGAACTGGATGCGGCTCAGGTTGGCGAACGCTTCCATGGCTTGCAGCTGGCGTTGCAGGCGCTTTTGCTGGTAGCGCAGACGGGTGGCCCAATGGCCGTCGGTCACCACCAGCAACAATGTCCCTTCCTTCCAGGAGGCCACGTGGCAGTGCTCGCGGGCGGCCGGTTGCAGCTGGCTTTCCAGCAGGCGCTGCAGGTGCTCCAGGCGTTCGGCTTGGTTGAGCAGCAGGCGCAGGGGCCGGGCCTTGCGCAACAGGTCGGCGGGGGGGCGGGCAGGGGTGGGTTTGTAGGCCATGGAGGTCTGCAGAGGGATACAGGATCAACAGTCTACCAGTTGGGCATTCATCGCGGGGAAAGCCCGCTCCCACGCCAGCGTGTGGCGAGCGGTCGCCGGATCTTGATGCAAGTCATTCGCGATACGTTTCATCTTCACGCACCTTGAACTTGCGCAAAAAGCCCCTATGTTAGTCAGGCCCCCTAAAAGCGCTGTGCCAGCATCGTGGAAATCCACCACTTTCCTCACCATCGTTTCCGGGTAGAATGCTCGTTCGCATGCGGCCTCAGGGCTGCACGGGCGACTCACGGGGCCGCCCTCCATCCCTACGTGTGGAAGATCCTGCCGATATGTTTGCGCCTTTGTTAAAAAAACTTTTTGGAAGCAAGAACGAGCGTGAAATCAAACGCATGCTCAAGACGGTGAGCACCGTCAATGCCTTCGAAGAGAAGATGGTGGCCCTCTCCGACGAGCAACTGCGGGGCAAGACCGCAGAGTTCAAGGAACGCCTGGCCAAAGGCGAGACGCTCGACCAGTTGCTGCCCGAAGCCTTCGCCGTGGCCCGCGAGGCCGGCAAGCGCGTAATGGGCATGCGTCACTTCGATGTCCAGCTGATCGGCGGCATGACCTTGCACGAAGGCATGATCGCAGAAATGCGCACCGGTGAAGGCAAGACCTTGGTCGGTACCCTGGCTGTGTACCTCAACGCGCTGTCCGGCAAGGGCGTGCACGTGGTCACCGTCAACGACTACCTGGCTCGCCGCGACGCCAACTGGATGCGTCCGCTGTACGAATTCCTCGGCCTCAACGTCGGCATCGTCTCGGCCTTCCAGCCGCCGGAAGAAAAGCGCGCCGCCTATGCCGCCGACATCACCTACGGCACCAACAACGAATTCGGTTTCGACTACCTGCGCGACAACATGGCGTTCAGCCAGGACGAGAAGTTCCAGCGTGAGCTGAACTTCGCCGTGATCGACGAAGTTGACTCGATCCTCATCGACGAAGCGCGCACCCCGTTGATCATCTCCGGCCAGGCCGAGGACAGCTCCAAGCTGTACATCGAGATCAACCGCCTGATCCCGCGCCTGACTCAGCACATCGAGGAAGTTGAAGGCCAGGTGACCCAAGAGGGCCACTACACCATCGACGAGAAGAGCCGTCAGGTCGAACTGAACGAGGCCGGCCACCAGTTCATCGAGGACATGCTGACCCAGTCCGGCCTGCTGGCCGAGGGCGAGAGCCTGTACTCGGCGCACAACCTGAGCCTGCTGACCCACGTCTACGCCGGCCTGCGCGCGCATAAGCTGTTCCACCGCAACGTCGAGTACATCGTCCAGGAAGGCCAGATCCTCCTGATCGACGAGCACACCGGCCGCACCATGCCGGGCCGCCGCCTGTCCGAAGGCCTGCACCAGGCCATCGAGGCCAAGGAAAACCTGAACATCCAGGCCGAGAGCCAGACCCTGGCCTCGACCACCTTCCAGAACTACTTCCGCCTCTACACCAAGCTGTCCGGCATGACCGGTACCGCCGACACCGAGGCATTCGAGTTCGCCCAGATCTACAACCTCAACGTGATGGTCATCCCACCGAACAAGCCGTTGGCCCGCAAGGACTTCAACGACCTGGTGTACCTGACCGCCGACGAGAAGTACGCCGCGATCATCGCCGACATCAAGGAAAGCATGGCCCACGGCCGTCCGGTCCTGGTCGGTACCGCGACCATCGAAACCTCCGAGCACATGTCCAACCTGCTCAAGAAGGAAGGTATCGACCACAAGGTCCTGAACGCCAAGTACCACGAAAAAGAAGCAGAGATCATCGCGCAAGCCGGTGCTCCGGGTGCACTGACCATCGCCACCAACATGGCCGGCCGTGGTACCGACATCCTGTTGGGCGGCAACTGGGAGGCCGAGGTGGCCGCCCTGGACAACCCGACCGCCGAACAGATCGCCCAGATCAAGGCCGACTGGCAGAAGCGTCACCAGCAGGTGCTGGAAGCCGGTGGCCTGCACGTGATCGCCTCTGAGCGCCACGAGTCGCGCCGTATCGACAACCAGCTGCGTGGCCGTGCCGGCCGTCAGGGCGACGCCGGCTCCAGCCGTTTCTACCTGTCGCTGGAAGACAGCCTGATGCGCATCTTCGCCTCCGACCGGGTGAAGAACTTCATGAAGGCGCTGGGCATGCAGTCCGGTGAGGCCATCGAGCACCGCATGGTGACCAACGCCATCGAGAAGGCGCAGCGCAAGGTCGAAGGCCGCAACTTCGACATCCGCAAGCAGCTGCTCGAATACGACGACGTGGCCAACGAGCAGCGCAAGGTGATCTACCACATGCGCAACAGCCTGCTGGCCGCCGAGAACATCGGTGACACTATCGCCGAGTTCCGCCAGGAAGTGCTCGATGCCACCATCAGCCAGCATATTCCGCCGCAATCGCTGCCCGAGCAGTGGGACGTGGCCGGCCTGGAAGCTTCGCTGGCCAGCGATTTCGCCATCAAGCTGCCGATCCAGCAGTGGCTCGACGAGGACGATCACCTCTACGAGGAGACCCTGCGCGAGCGGCTGATCAAGGAAATCACCGACGCCTACAACGAGAAGGAAGACCAGGCCGGCATCGACGCCCTGCGCACCTTCGAGAAGCAGATCCTGCTGCGCGTGCTGGACGACCTGTGGAAAGACCACCTGTCGACCATGGACCACCTGCGCCACGGTATCCACCTGCGCGGCTATGCGCAGAAGAACCCGAAGCAGGAGTACAAGCGCGAGTCGTTCACCTTGTTCCAGGAGCTGCTGGAGTCGATCAAGCGCGACACCATCCGCGTGCTCTCGCACGTCCAGGTACGCCGCGAAGATCCGGCCGAGGAAGAGGCGCGCCTGCGCCGCGAGGCCGAGGAACTGGCCAGCCGCATGCAGTTCCAGCATGCCGCCGCGCCGGGCCTGGAAGGCGAGCAGCTGGCCGAGGAGGGCGCCGAAGTCGCCGTGGCCTCCGCGCCGGTTCGCAACGACATGAAGCTGGGCCGCAACGAGCCGTGCTGGTGTGGTTCGGGCAAGAAATTCAAGCATTGCCATGGTCAGATCGAGTAATCGATCCTGCGTGACATCCGAGGGGCCGCGTTGCGGCCCTTTCGCGACACAAGGCCGCTCCCACAGGTACTGCGCTCGGCTAAAGAGCAGCGCAGTCTCTGTAGGAGCGGCCTTGTGTCGCGATGGGCTGCGAAGCGGCCCCCGCTCTTCCCTCTGGTAACCGGCCGACATTAAGATCGGCCGACGTCGTCACATCCCTTGTTTTCCATAGGAGCGCTCTAATGGCTGTTGGTCTTGGTCCCCTGCCCACCCTGCACCCGGTTCCCGGTTTCGAACTCGGTATCGCCTCGGCGGGCATCAAGCGCCCAGGGCGCAAGGATGTGGTGGTGATGCGCTGCGCCGAAGGCTCCAGCGTCGCCGGCGTGTTCACCCTCAACGCCTTTTGCGCGGCCCCGGTGATCCTTTCCAAGCAGCGTGTGCAGGGTACCGTGCGTTACCTGCTGACCAACACCGGCAACGCCAACGCCGGCACCGGCGCACCGGGCCTGGCCGCCGCCGAGCGCACCTGCGCCAAGCTGGCGGAGCTTGCCGGTGTTCCTGCTGAGTCCGTGCTGCCGTTTTCCACCGGCGTGATCGGCGAGCCGCTGCCAGTGGAGAAGATCGAAGGCGCGCTGCAGGCCGCCTTGGACAACCTGTCGGAAAACCACTGGGCCGAAGCCGCCACTGGCATCATGACCACCGACACCCTGCCCAAGGGCGCCAGCCGCCAGTTCCAGTACGACGGCAAGACCATCACCGTCACCGGCATCAGCAAGGGCGCGGGCATGATCCGTCCTAACATGGCCACCATGCTCGGCTACATCGCCACCGACGCCAAGGTCGCCCCGGCGGTGCTCAAGGACCTGATACTCGACGGTGCCAACAAGTCGTTCAACCGCATCACCATCGACGGCGACACCTCGACCAATGACTGCTGCATGCTGATCGCCACCGGCAAGGCCGATGTGCCGGAAGTGACCGAGGCCAGCGGCGCACTGTTCGAGGCGCTGAAGAAGGCGGTGTTCGAGGTGTGCATGGAGGTGGCCCAGGCCATTGTCCGCGACGGCGAAGGCGCTACCAAGTTTGTCACCGTGCAGGTCAACGGCGGTGGCAATCACCAGGAGTGCCTGGACGTCGGCTACGCCGTGGCCCACTCGCCGCTGATCAAGACCGCGCTGTTCGCCTCCGATCCCAACTGGGGCCGTATCCTCGCCGCGGTCGGTCGTGCCGGCGTGCCGGCGCTGGATGTGAGCCTGATCGATGTGTACCTGGACAGCGTCTGCATCGCCAGCCAGGGCGGGCGCAGCCCGAGCTACACCGAGGACCAGGGCGCCAAGGTGATGGCCCAGGAGGAAATCACCATCCGCATCGAACTGGGCCGTGGCCAGTGCAGCGAAACAATCTGGACCACCGACCTGTCCCACGAGTACGTGAAGATCAACGCCGAATACCGCACCTGATCCATCACGGGGCAAGCCCGGTCCCACGCAGACTGTCGTGGGAGCGGGCTTGCCCCGCGATTACTGCATACTGTCCGCAACATGGAGCCGAACCATGAGCTATCACCTGATCATCGGCGACAAGCTGTATTCCTCCTGGTCGCTGCGCGGCGCCCTGGCCCTCGAGCTGGCCGGCGTCCCCTACGAAGAAACCCTGGTCAAGCTCAACCAGCCTGACACCCGCCAGCGCCTGCTGGCCTTCTCGGCCACCGCCAAGGTGCCGTTGCTGCAAAGCGAGCATGGCGTCATCGCCGACTCCCTGGCCATCGCCGAATACCTCAACGAACGCCACCCCGAGGCCCGCCTGTGGCCCGAGGACGTTGCCGCCCGCGCCCAGGCCCGTTCGGCCTGCGCGCAGATGCACAGCGGCTTCTTCGCCCTGCGCGGTGCCATGCCATTCGACCTGTCCCGTGACGAAGCACTGGCCGAGATGCCGTTGGACGTGCAGGTCGATATCGACCGCATCGTCGCCCTGTGGAGCGAATGCCGCTTGGTGGCCAAGGAAAACGGCCCGTTCCTGTTCGGCCGCCCGAGCTTGGCCGACGCCTTCTTCGCCCCTGTGGCCGTGCGCTTGCGCACCTACCGTGTCGCGGTGCCGGCCGAAGCGGCTGCCTACATCGAGACCATTTATCAATGGCCAGCCTTCCAAGCCTGGCAAAAAGCTGGCCTGGCGGAGCGTGAAGGGTGAAACGGATTCATGTAGTCGCAGCGGTCATTCGTGGTGCCGACGGGCGGATCCTGATCGCCCGCCGCGCCGATACCCAGCACCAGGGCGGCCTGTGGGAGTTCCCCGGCGGCAAGCTGGAGGAGGGCGAGGGCGTCGAGGCGGCGCTGGCCCGCGAGCTGCGCGAGGAGCTGGGGATCGAGGTCGCGGCTTCGCGGCCGTTGATCAAGGTCAGCCACGACTATCCGGACAAGCAGGTGCTGCTGGATGTGCGTGAAGTGCACGCCTTTACTGGTGAGCCCCACGGCGCCGAAGGCCAGCCCCTGGCCTGGGTGGCGCCGCGTGACCTTGGTCAGTATGAGTTCCCCGAGGCCAACAAGCCGATCGTCGCCGCGGCGCGCCTGCCCGACCAGTATCTGATCACCCCTGACGGTCTGGAAGTGCCAGAGCTGCTCAAGGGCATCCAGAAGGCCGTGGCCAGCGGCATCAGGCTGATCCAGCTGCGCGCGCCGGACATGTACGACCCCAAGTACCGCGATGTAGCGGTGGATGCGGTCGGCCTGTGCGCGGGCAAGGCCCAATTGATGCTCAAGGGGCCGCTGGAGTGGCTGGGCGACTTCCCGTCGGCCGGCTGGCACCTGACCGCCGCGCAGCTTCGCAAGTACGCCGCCAAGGGCCGCCCCTTCCCGAAGGAGCGCTGGCTGGCGGCGTCCTGCCACAGTGCCGAGGAACTGGCGCTGGCCGAGCAGATGGGGGTGGACTTTGTCACCTTGTCGCCGGTGCAGGCGACCCAGACCCATCCCGAGGCGGTGCCGCTGGGGTGGGACGAGGCGCAGCGGCTGATCGGCGGGATCAGCCATCCGGTGTTTCTGCTGGGCGGGGTCGGGCCGGGTGAACGGGAGCGGGCCAGGGAGGTTGGGGCGCAGGGTGTGGCGGGGATCCGGGCGTTTTGGCCTGAGGTCTGAGTAATTGGGGCTGCTGTGCAGCCCCAGCAATCTCAGGCTCCAGGTTTAGGCGCAGGCTGCCACAACACCTCCTCCACACCCTGTCGCCGCCCAATGATCCGGGCCGCGACGAACAACAGGTCCGATACCCGGTTGATATAGGCCAGCCCCACCCCCTCCAGCGGTTCCAGCGCATTCAGTTGCTGGCAACGCCGTTCCGCCGCCCGCGCCGCACTGCGGCAGACATGGGCCTGGGCCACCAGCATCGAGCCCCCAGGCAGGATGAAGTTTTTCAGCGGCCCCAACTCTTCGTTCCAGCGGTCGATGGCCGCCTCCAGGCGCTCCACCTCGGCAATGTTCAACGCCTGGTAGCTGGGCATTGCCAGTTCCCCACCCAGATCGAACAAACGGTGCTGACAAGGCGCCAGTACCTCGATCAGCTCGCCAAGACCGGCCTCGGCCAGCCCGGCCAGCAGCACGCCCAACTGGCTGTTGAGGCTGTCTACCTCGCCGATCGCCTCAATCCGCGGATGGTCCTTGGGCACCCGGCGTCCGTCGCCCAGGCCGGTTTCGCCTTTGTCGCCGGTGCGGGTGTAGATCTTCGACAGGCGGTAGCCCATGTCATGTCTCCGTCTTGGTGGTGGTCGGCTGGGCCGGGTTCAGAGGTAGGCGCAGAGTGAAGCAGGTGCCCTGGCCGGGAGTGGACTGCACCTCCATCTGCCCTTTGTGGTTGTTGGTGATGATGAAGTACGACACCGACAGGCCCAGGCCGGTGCCCTGGCCGATTTCCTTGGTGGTGAAGAACGGCTCGAAGGTGCGCTTGCGCACCGTCTCGGGCATGCCGATGCCATTGTCTTCGACCTGGATCTCCGCCCACGGCGGGTTGAGCCGCGTGCGCAGGGTGATACGCCCCGGCTCGCTGGGCTGTGGGCGCTGGTGGATGGCCTGGGCGGCATTCTTCAGCAGGTTGAGCAGCACTTGTTCCAGTTCGTTGGCGGTGCAGGGCACCGGGCCCAGTTGCGGGTCGAACTGGCGGACGATGGCCTGGCCCTTGAAGTCGAATCCGATGGCCAAGTCGAAGTCGTTGCCGGCGATCTCCACGGCCTGGTCGATCAGCGCCGGCAACTCGCAAGGCGCCAGCTGGCGGTTGCTGCGGCGGCTGAAGCTGAGCATGTGGGTGACGATCTTGGCCGCCCGGGCGCCGGCCTGCTGGATGCCGTCGAGCAGTTGCGGCACTTCGCGGCTCTCCAGGTAACGGTTGACGGCCGTCAGGTCGATGCCCAGTTCGCCGGCCTGCTCCTGGTTGCGCGGCAGGTCTGGCGACAGGCGTCGGCGGATGTTCTGCACATTGTGCAGGATCGCGCCCAGTGGGTTATTGATCTCGTGGGCCATGCCTGCGGCCAGGCCGCCGACCGAGAGCATCTTTTCCGACTGCACCATCATTTCTTCCAGGGACAGGCGCTGGGTGATGTCGTCGATGCGGATCACCACGCCGCGTCCGGCGCCGCCCATCAGTGGGTAGAAGGTCAGGGCGTAGTGGCGCAGGTCCTCGCCCTTTGGCCAGGTAACCCGCTCGATCTTGGCCACCCGGTACTTCTCCACGCTCTCCTTGAGCTGCGGCAGGAAGGGCTTGAGCGGCTCGAAGGCGAGGAACACCGGCTGGTTCAGCGCCTCGTCCAGCGGCGTGCCGGAGAGCACCGTGGCCTCGTGGTTCCACTGGGTGACGTAGAGCTGCTCGTCGAGGGCGATCAGTGCCGAGGGCATGGAGTCGATGATGCTGTTCAGGTAGTTCTGAAAGCCCGTGAGCTTCTTCTCGATCTTGCTGCGCACCTGGACTTCCAGCTCCAGCTTGCGGTTGGTGTGGCGGGTTTCCTCGGCCAGACCCTGGGCCTGGTCGTAGGCGTCCTGGAACTCGTCGCGGGTGCGCTTGAGCTGCTGCTCGCGGGCCTCGATGCGCGAGAGCATGGTGTTGAACGCCTCCGCCAGGCTGCCGATCTCGTCGTCGTTGCCGCGCTGGGCGCGCAGGGCGTAGCTCTCCTCGCGGGTAACCTGGCGGGTCAGCTCTTCGAGGCGATTGATCGGCAGGGTGATCAGGCGCTTGATCTGCCGGGCGATGACCAGCCACAGCAGTATGCTGAACACCAGGATGGCCAGGCTGGCCGATAGCGTGCCGGTGTAGAACGCGGTGGGCAGCTCGCTGCTGGCCACCAGCAGCAGATGCGCGGGTGGGGCGGCGCTGCGCGGCAGGCGGATCAGCTGGGTGCTGCGAAACTCCATGAGGCGCCAGCCGTCGATGTTGCGGTAGCGCTTGGGCAGGGTTAGCGGGTCGCCGTGCTGCAGCTGGGCCAGCATCTGCCCGTCACCGCCATAGATCGCGGCGGCGCGTAGCGGCGAATAGCTGTCGAGCTCCTTGAGCAGCGCCGTGGCGTTCTCTGCCGAATCGCCGGCGCGCGCGGACATCTGCGGGTTGGAGACCAGCTTGCCGATGGTCTGCAGGGCCTGGGGCGCCATGCTTTCCTGGGTGATCCAATAGGCGGCGCTGATGAAGGCGAGGTTGGCCACCAACAGGATGGTCACCAGCAGCACCAGCAGGGCCGCCAGCAATTTCTGCCCGACCGGGAGGTTTTCCAGGCGTTGACGCAGGGTCATGGGTGAGGAGGTGTCCTGTCCTGTGGATGAATGCCGTCAGTCGCTACGCAGTCCGCGCGCCTGCAAGTTATCGACCAGGCGCCGCTGCAGCCGTTCCAGGGCCGGTACCGCCAGGTCATGGCGGTTGGCGGTACGGCAGGCGTGGCCGAGCAGGTAGTGGACCTCGGTGCGTCGGCCATGGCGGACATCCTGGTACATGGAAGAGTAGTTGGCCGCGGTGGCGAGAATCACCCGCTGCACTTCCTCATGCAGGTCGTGGGCGGCCTCGGGCTGGCCGCAACGGCGCAGCAGGTCGGCCAGTTCGTCACACAGCTGGTCGACTTCGGCCAGGTGGCCGAGCAGGCCACCGTTCTGGCAGTCGTGCAGCACGGTGAGCGGGTTGATCGCGCAGTTGAGGGCCAGTTTGCGCCACAGGCGGGTGGGGATGTCGAGCGACCACTGGGCCGGGATGCCGGCGTCATCCAGGTCTGCGAACCAGGACGGGACGTTGGGGTTGGTCGGATCACCCAGCCAGTTGAAACCGTGGCCGGCGAAGCGCACCTGCCAGTCGGCCTCGCGGAACGCGCCCTCGGTGCTGGAGGCGAAGATGCAGCGGGCGTGGGGCACCTGGTCGGCGACTTCGTCCTGGCTGCCCAGGCCGTTCTGCAACAGCACCAGTTCGGCGCCGTTGGCCAGTCTCGCGGCCAGGCGCGCCACGGCTGGCGCGGCATCGTAGGCCTTGCAGGCCACCAACAGGCGATGAATCGGCCCTTGGGCATCGAAGGTTTCCGCGGGGATCGCGTAGTGCTGGGTCTTGTCCTGTTCGAACAGCGTCAGCTTGCCTGCGCCCTGGTAACTGGACAGGCGCTGCTTATCGCGCAGGATCAGGCGGACCGCCTTGCCGGCGCGGGCCAGGCGACAGGCCCAGAGGCTGCCGAGGCTACCGGCGCCGAGAATATGCCAGGTGCTGCTCATCTGCGTTTCGCAACCCGTTATAATGAGCCCGCATTTTAACCATCAAACCCGACGCGCTCCATCTTCAAGCCGAGCGCGCTTTTTTTCTGGAGATCATCCATGCCTTCGTTCGACGTGGTATCGGAACTGGACAAGCACGAAGTGCAGAACGCCGTCGACAACGCCATCAAGGACCTCGACCGCCGTTACGACCTCAAGGGCAAGGGCACCTTCGAGTTCAAGGACAAGGAACAGACCGTGCTGCTGACCGCCGAGGAGGAGTTCCAGCTCGAGGCGATGCTGGAAATCCTGCGCCTGGCGCTGGTCAAGCGCAAGATCGACGTCAAATGCCTGGAAACCAAGGATCCCTACGCATCCGGTAAGGAAAAGAAGCAGGAAGCCAAGTTCCGCGAAGGCATCGACAAGGACCTGGCCAAGAAGATCGTCGCCACCATCAAGGACGGCAAGCTCAAGGTCCAGGCTGCCATCCAGGGCGAGCAGGTGCGCGTGACCGGCAAGAAGCGTGACGACCTGCAGGAAGCCATCGCCCTGCTGCGCACCAAGGAATTCGACATGCCGCTGCAGTTCAACAACTTCCGCGACTGATCCGCGGCGGCCCGGAACCTTGATGGCGCAGTGATGTCCATCGGGGTCCGGGCCGCTTGCTTTGCGTTGCCCGCCTCATCGTGTACTTGCCGTTCGGCATCAGGAGATAAACATGGATTTGAACGCTGAAGTCGATCAGCTGGTCCGTCAATCGCAAACCTGGCTCCCCTTGATCATGGAGTACGGCAGCCGCCTGTTGCTGGCGCTGCTGACCCTGGCCATCGGCTGGTGGATCATCAACAAGGTCAGCGCCCGCCTGGGCAAGCTGGTCGGCCTGCGCGCCGACGCGGCGCTGCAAGGCTTCATCAGCACCCTGGCCAACATCGTGCTGAAGGTGCTGCTGATGGTCAGCGTGGCCTCGATGATCGGCATCGAGACCACCTCGTTCGTCGCCGCCATCGGTGCCGCGGGCCTGGCCATCGGTCTGGCCCTGCAGGGCAGCCTTGCGAACTTCGCCGGCGGCGTGCTGATCCTGATGTTCCGCCCGTTTCGCATCGGTGACTGGATCGAGGCGCAAGGTGTCGCGGGCACCGTGGACAGCATCCAGATCTTCCACACCGTGCTGCGCACTGGCGACAACAAGACCGTGATCATGCCCAACGGCAGCCTGTCCAACGGCATCATTACCAACACCAACCGCCAGCCGACCCGTAAGGTGGTGTTCGACGTGGGCGTGGACTACGACGCCGACCTGCAGAAGGCGCGCAATGTACTGCTGGAGCTGGCCCAGGATCCGCGCGTGCTGCAGGATCCAGCGCCGCAGGCGGTGATCTCGACCCTGGGTGACAGCTCGATCACCGTGTCGCTGCGTATCTGGACCAAGACGGCCGACTACTGGGACGTGATGTTCATGCTCAACGAGCATGCCCGCGACCGTCTCAAGGCCGAAGGCATCGACATTCCGTTTCCGCAGCGGGTGATCCGTGTGGTGCAGGAGACTGTGGCGTAACACAAGCGCCTGCGAAATCGGGGCCGCAAGGCGGCTCCGGCGATCTTTGCCTATCCGCTGAAATCCTGGGGCCGCTACGCGGCCCTTTCGCGGCCCACAATGTCTAGCTGCTTTTGAACATATGGCAAGTGGCTTGGATGTTCGGGCAAGGCGCTGCGACGAGTCATGGCAGGGCTATGGCGAGGCGTGGCAACGCCGGCCGGGCGCCCAAGACGCCGCCAAAATTGAACAGCTTATTGCCGAGACAGCACACTAGCAGGGGTAGGAGCGCTCAGCGCCCGGCTGGCATTGCTCGGTTGATCAGCTGCTCCTGGCAGCCTCCGCACGATTTTTCGGTTTGCGTTGGTACACCTGATCACTTTGCAGCAGTGACCAGATAATGAGCAGATTTGTCCCCGCACGTGTGTCAGCGATGTCTCAAGTCCGTACACATCGGTAGCAGACAGGGATTGCGGGGCGAGTCCATCAATTACAGGTAAGCGGTTCAGTTGAAGATGAGCTGCGCCGCCACCGCGAACATCATCACCGCCACCATCAGGTCGAGCATCCGCCAGGTCGCAGGGCGTGCCAGCCACGGCGCCAGCCAGGCGGCGCCGATCGCCAGGGTCGAGAACCACACCAGCGAGGCACTGGCGGCGCCGGCCACGTAGGCGCCGGGCACGGTCTGCTGGGCGCCGAGGGAGCCGATAAGCAGCACGGTGTCCAGATATACGTGGGGATTGAGCAGGGTCACCGCCAGCGCGCTCAGCAGCACCGCGCGGCGCGAGCGCACGCCCTGGCCTTCCCGGTGCTGCAGGCTCTGTTTGGAAAACGCGCTGCGCAGGGCCTTGGTGCCGTACCAGATCAGGAACACCGCGCCGCCCCAGCGCGCCACGGCCAGCAGAGTAGGGTTGTGCGCCAGTACCGTGGCCAGTCCGAACACCCCGGCGGCGACCAGCAGCGCGTCACAGACCACGCACAGCACCGCCACCGGCAGGTGATGCTCACGGCGCAGGCTCTGCGCCAGGACGAAGGCGTTCTGGGCGCCGATGGCCATGATCAGGCCAAAGGCCACCAGCATGCCGTTGAGATAGCTTTGCCACATAGCGGGGACACTCCACGGCCACCGATGCGGACATCGGCGCGGATCAACAAGAAAGATGTGGCCATTGTGGCGGTTGCGGCGGTATAAGAAAAACAAATAGAGCTGATCAGTCATTAGAGAAATCGATGTTCGACTACAAGTTGCTCGCCGCCCTTGCTGCGGTGATCGAACAAGGCGGTTTCGAGCGCGCCGCCCAGGTGCTGGGGCTTTCGCAGTCGGCCATCTCGCAACGCATCAAGCTGCTCGAGGCGCGGGTCGGCCAGCCGGTGCTGGTGCGCGCCACGCCACCGAGCCCGACCGAGGTCGGCCGGCAGTTGCTCAACCATGTGCAGCAGGTGCGCCTGCTTGAGCGCGACTTGCAGCGCCAGGTGCCGGCGTTGGACGAGGAGGGCATGCCCGAGCGCCTGCGCATCGCCCTCAACGCCGACAGCCTGGCGACCTGGTGGGCCGGTGCGGTGGGGGCTTTCTGCGCGCAGCAGCAGGTGCTGCTTGACCTGGTGGTCGAAGACCAGGAGGTCGGCCTCAAGCGCATGCGCGCCGGCGAGGTCGCGGCCTGCCTGTGTGGCAGCGAACGTCCCGTTGCCGGCGCGCGCAGCCTGCCGCTGGGGTCGATGCGTTATCGTGCGCTGGCCAGCCCCGCGTTCATGGCGCGCTACTTTCCCCAAGGTTTTGCGGTCGAGCGGTTGGCCCGTGCTCCGGCGATCGTGTTCGGGCCGGACGATTTCCTCCAGCATCGCTATCTGGCGTCGTTGGGCGTGCAGGAAGGATTCCTGCACCACCTTTGCCCGTCCTCCGAAGGTTTCCTGCGCATGACCGAGGCTGGCCTGGGCTGGGGGCTGGTGCCGGAGCGGCAGGTAGCCGAACAGCTGGCCCGTGGCGAACTGGTGGAAATCTGCGCCAATACCCCCATCGACGTACCGCTGTACTGGCATCATTGGCGCAACGGCGGGCAGTTGCTCGTCCAGCTGACCGACCACCTGCGCCATTCGGCGCGGCATTGGCTGGTGCCCTTGTAGGCATATCAGGCGTCAGTTGCATCCGAAATCTGGCAAGGCGGAGTCTTACATGCGAATTCTGGTCACCGGCGCGAGCGGCTTCATCGGCGGGCGCTTTGCGCGCTTCGCCTTGGAGCAGGGCCTGGAGGTGCGGATCAATGGCCGGCGGGCGGAGGGCGTGGAGCACCTGGTCAAGCGCGGGGCGCAGTTCATCCCGGGCGACCTGGGCGATGCCGAGCTGGCCCGGCGCCTGTGCCAGGGCGTCGACGCAGTGGTGCATTGCGCCGGCGCGGTGGGCACTTGGGGCCGCTATCAGGATTTTCACCAGGGCAACGTGGTACTTACCGAGAACGTGGTCGAGGGGTGCATCAAGGAGCATGTGCGGCGCCTGGTGCACCTGTCGTCGCCGTCGATCTACTTCACTGGACGTTCGCGCCTCGACATCCGCGAGGACCAGGTACCGCGCCGCTTCCATGACCATTACGCGCTGACCAAGCACCTGGCCGAGCAGAAAGTGTTCGGCGCCCAGGAGTTCGGCTTGGAAGTGCTGGCGCTGCGCCCGCGTTTCGTCACCGGTGCCGGCGATGCGAGCATTTTCCCACGACTGATGCGAATGCAGGCCAAGGGGCGCGTGGCGATCGTCGGCAATGGCCTGAACAAGGTCGACTTCACCAGTGTACACAACCTCAACGAGGCATTGCTCAGTGCCCTTTTCGCCGAGGAACAGGCCCTTGGTCAGGCCTACAACATCAGCAACGGCCACCCGTTGCCGCTATGGGACGTGGTCAACTACGTGATGCGCCGCATGCAACTGCCGCAGGTCACCCGCTACCGCTCCCCAAGCCTGGCCTACGGCCTGGCGGCGCTCAACGAGGCCGCTTGCATGCTTTGGCCCGGGCGCCCGCTGCCGACCTTGAGCCGCACGGCAGTGCAGGTGATGAGCAAAGATTTCACCCTCGATATCAGCCGTGCCCGTCAGTACCTGGGCTACCGACCCCAGGCCGATGTGTGGTCCGCGCTGGATGAATTCTGTGCCTGGTGGCAGGCGCAGACGGGGCAACGCTGAACCTGTGGGCGGGATGATGGTCATCAGTGCGCCGCCCAGGCGGTTTATACTCATGCCTCTTTGCTACCACCCGCGGTTGAATGCACCCATGCGTAACGACGCCCACGACGACTTTGACGATGTGCCCACCCTGCGTGCCGGCACCCCTGATGACGATGAATTGCTGCCTGCCCACGTCACCCGCAGCCGCCAGAAGGCGGCGCGCCCGCACAGCAACGGCCCGCTGTGGGCCTTGCTGGGTGCCTCGTTCATCGCCTTGGGCGGACTTGGCTGGTGGAGCTTCCAGCAGATCACATTGATGGAGCAGCAACTGGTCGCGACCCAGGAAAGCTTTGCCCGCATCAGTGAGGAGGCGGCCGGGCGTTTGCAGGCGATCAGCGGCAAGGTCGATGCCAGCGAGTCCAGCAGCAGTTCCGGCAGCGAGGCGCTGAAGCTGCAGATCCGTCAGTTGCAGGCCTCGCTGGCCGAGCAGGGCAAGCAGCAGCAGGGCGTCGCCGGACAGGCGGGTGACCTGGGCAAGCGCTTGGAGCAGGTGCTGGCCGATACCCGCGAGCAGCAGAAGGCGGTGACCGAATTGCAAGGGCAACTGCAGGCGCAGCTCAAGGCAGTCAATGGCGAGCTGGCGGCGCTCAAGTCGGGCCAGGTGGATGGCGGCAAGCTGGATGGTCAGCTCAAGAGCCTGAGCAATGAGGTGGCGGCGCTGAAGAAGCAGGGCAATCCGAGCGCGGCCATCGAGAGCCTTGAGCAGGATGTGCTGGTGCTCAAGAGCCAGTTAGATAACCGCCCGGCCACTGCGGGCGGTGGCACTTCGGTGCAGGAGTTCGATGCCTTCCGTGGGCAGACGACCCGCAATATCAATACCCTGCAGAGCCAAATCCAGAACTTGCAACAGCAGATCAATGCCCGCCCTTGAACCGAGCATGAATGTGGTTACCTGAGACTTCGATCGGGTGCCATTGCCTCTGAATTTGTTTGTTTCCCGCGCCTGCAGCGTTCCTTTCGGCAGACCCCGAACCCGTCTGAACCTGGCATTTTTGTCAGGTGTCGGACGGGCGGGAGTTTGTTACATCTACTAGCACGACGACGGCAGCCGTTTCCTCCCTTGCTCCTGTTCCCATCACTGGTTGGCTAGTGCCTTGTGTCGTGACTAACTCGTTGCCCCGAATCCGTGAGGGTGCAGGGGCCGCGTACCTGTAGAACCGATTAGGAAAATGGCCATGAACAAGCCTGTACCCAAACAACTCAGCGGTCGGTTGCTGCGGCCCGCGGGTAAACGCTCCAGAGTGCTGTTCCCACAGGGTGGAGTGTTGGACTTCAAGGAACTGATTGTCGAGGGGCTGGTTGAGGATGGCGTCGACGATCCTGCTGAACTCTTGCCGGTGGCGGGCCATGACCAACCGTTGAGGGTGAGGGTGCCGAACTGGGATGAAGTCGAGGAAGGTATGGTCATCGCGTTGTATGTAAACGGTGACGAAGAACTCGAAGGCGTGGGCATGGCCTGGCATTCGATCACGGCCGCGGAAGCGGCGGATCCTGATTACGAGTTCTCTCTGGAACTGCCGAGTTCGTATTGGGATTACATTGCGGATGGGCAGGATCGTACCTTCCAGGTGGGTTACTCGGTTCGACCAGAGTTTTCAGGTGAATTCGAAAGAGGGCCCAACCGAGTCATCCGCATCGATAAACTGGCGCCGGGTGGCAACCCCGGCACACTCGCGAGGCTATCGTTTGCTTCGGAGATCGAGGCCAGGAAGCACATCCTGATCACGGACTTTGTCGCTGGCATGCTTACGGTCCATGTCAGGGGTTATCTGGAGCAGAAGCTGGGTGACCAGATCATGGTGACCATGACCGACGGCACTACTCCAGTGACGGTCGGCCCCTTCACCGTCACCAGCAGCATTGACGCCACGCCAGTGGCACTGCCGCTGGCCGAGGTGCAGAAGCTCAAGGACAATACCCCGATCACATTCACCTACACGTCGCAGGATCGGGCAGGGAATCTCTCGATCGTTTCCGTGCCTCATGACACCCTGCAGTTGCTGTTGCAGGATATCCCCGTCGTTCTCCCTACGCCTGAAGTGCCAGGATTTGACCAGCCGGGCGACCCGCTGATTCTCGACAAAGATGCCCGTGCAGGCATCAACCTGGTGGTTCCCCGGGTCACCGGGGCTCGTATCGGCGATAAGGTCGTCGTGCTTTGGGGAGCCCAACGTTCGGACGAACATGAAGTCACCGTGGTGCCGCCGCCGCCAGAGCCATTGATGAAACTGGTCCTGCTGTATCCGCTTACCAGCGCAGGGCCGAAGACAGGGGCCGTGGCCGTGAGTTATGAATTGTGGCGCGGCGGCTTCAAGATCGGCGACGCGACGCCCCCGGCGAGCGTCAATGTCGACCTGCGGCTGCCGGGTGGGCCCGATCCCGATCCGGAGTTGCCAGAGCATGGCAATCTGGAATTGGCCACCATTGTCGGCGATGCCTCCGGGCAAGTGGATGAGCTGACGCCCGAGGATGTCGCCGCAGGTGCGCAAGTGACCATCCCCTGGCTCGCCGTGGACGGCACTGATCTGTTGGAGGAGGACGATAAACTCCACCTGGTCTGGGGCACACAGCCCTCCCACGCGCTTGCTCCCGTGAGCGCTGCCGAGGCAGCTGCCAAGGTCGACATCAACCGTCCAGTTCCCCCGACCGTGCTGGCCAGCGAGCCCAGTGGCACGGTGCAGATGGCCTATACCGTGACCCGGGTATTCGGTGCGAGTGGCGAGGAAAACACAGCGCATTCTCCATCCAAGCCTGTGGACCTACTGCGCGGGGAAGACCTGCCGGGAGGGGGCACTGCGCTCAAGGAGCTTGAATTCACTGACCTCAATCGGTTTGGCGCAATCGATATCGAGAAGGCGCAACGAGATTTACCGGTGAAAATCGAGCTTTATGGCAACGTGGCGGTGGGCGACACCATTGTGATCCATCTCAGTGCAGACGACAGTCAGAAGCCTACTCCTGGAAACCCTATCCCGGATGCTGAAGTAAACCTCCCGCTCATCAGAATCGAACAGCATCACAAAGACCAGGGCGAACTCACCTACCAGATCGAGCGTCGATGGGCGTTCGTAATCTGCACCGGCTCGGCCACCGTCGAGTACACGGCGACGAATGTCCATGGGCCGGTGAAAGCCGGTCACAAACGTGTGCCGGTCTCGGTAAGGGAACCCAGTCAGCCGACGTGCCCGCTGCCTTGAAGTGAAAGTGCCCTGGCGATTGGCCAGGGCACTGTTTCTTCATCTTCCATGGTTGCCTGTGGGCACCTTGACTTTCAGGGGATGACGCATGAGTACCTTTAATGAAGGGGTAAAGGGGACGCTTGAATTCAAAGCACTCGAAGTCTGTGCGCTATTGGATGACGGTTACGATGAGCTCCCTGAATTGTTACCGGGTGACAGGTTAAGTGACGATCTGCAGGTGATCGTCCCGTGGTGGCCCGAGATTGCGGTTGATTACCAAATCGCGTTGACCTGGGACGACGAGATTCTCGAGGCCGAAGAGGGCGCTTATCACTATGTCGAGCAGTCTGAGGCGGAGGATCGCGATCATAAGTTCGAACTCACGCTGCCCGCGTCCTTTTGGCGTTCAGTAGGGGAGGGGAAAGAACGGCGGTTCAGCTTAGGCTACGCTGTTCGCCCCTCTCTGAGCACGGTCTGGGAGCATGGTCCTAGCCGGTTTGTTCGTATTGACAGGCTGGCCCCCGGAGGTGATGAGGGGGCACTGGGAAAAATGGTGTTCCCCAAGGCATTGGAGGACAGGGGTGTAATCCTTGAGTCCGATTTCGAGGAGGGCGTGCTCTGGGTCACGATCAGCGGTTTCTTGCATCAGGCGCTGGGTGACACGATCACGGTCAGTATGACCGATGGCATTGAACGAGTCAGCGCGGGGCCGTTCATCGTGGACAGCGAGAGCGAGCCTACGCCCATCGCATTGCCCCAGGCCAAGTTGCAGACATTGGTTGGCGGGATTCCAATCGCTTTCACCTATCAGATACAGGACCGGGCAGGTAACGAGTCCGCCCTCTCCCTGGTTCATGACAGCCTGGTACTCCAGGTCGTACAACCCCTGTCTGCACCGCGCGTGCTGGATGCCGACGACTCGGGCAACCTTGATTTCAACCTGCTGGGAGATGCCGACGTCCGCATCGTTCTGGACCCCGACGACCGTTGGGTAGTTGGGCAGGCGGTAACGCTGGTCTGGGTGGGCAGGACTGCCAATGGCAGCCTCCTGGCGCCTGTGATCAAGCATGCCCAGTTGAAGGCGGGTGGCGTTGAAATCCCTCTGGAGAACGCCCATGCGGCCGCGGTGTTGCAGGGGGATGCACGCCTTGTCTACCGCATTGATGAAAGTGGACTCGGTTCCGATCCAGGGGTGATCTCCATCATCGGCTCCCTCGAACTTGACGCTCCTGAGGTGGATGAGGCAGCGGACGGTGGGCTCGATCCCGAGAATGTTCCGCCGCAGGGCGCGACGATACGGATCAAGGCTTACCCCCATATGGCCAAGGGCGATCAGATCCTGCTGGAGTGGAATGGTGTGTCCGCTACTGGCGATCCTCATGATCTTTCCTGGCCGCTCGATGTTCAAAAGGAGGGTGAGCTTGAGCAAAGGGTCGGGAAGGACGAGGTCGAGGTTCTGGTTGGGGGACGGGTCACCTTGTCCTACACGCTGGCTGCAGGGGGCGGGGCCCTCTCCGGTTCCGCGAATTGCGATCTGCGGGTAGGGCGTGTCGCATTCCCGCGCCCAGAAGTGGAAAAGGCATTCGGTGATAACAAGGACCAGTTGGACTTCAACCGCGACTTCGTCGGGGCCAGCCATGTGAAGGTCACCGTGCGCCAATATGCCGGGATGGCCGGAGACCAGGTCGCGATAGTGCTGGAAGTGCCGGACCGTGACTACCAGTCCCCCTGGAGAGACGTCGTCGGGCCGGCCGATCTGGTGTTTGAGGTACCCGCTGGCGTGGTGATGAACGGGATTGGGCATACGGTGCCGATCAGCTACAAGATCCTGCGTGATGAAAAGGAGGAAACCTCGGTTGTGCTGGAGCTGAACATTCAGGAACAGCTGCTGGAGATGCAGGCTCCCAGATACATGTCCTTTGCCGGCCAGGAGCCGAAGTTCATCGTGCGCTATCAAGAGGTCAAGAGCGGCGATCAGATCGACATTCACTGGCAGGTTGAAGGGGAACCGTCCAGGCATGCAACGGAGGCGGTGTATCAGGACGCCAGCTATTGGCTTGTGCCAATCGACCCGAACTGGGTTGCCGCAGATGTAAGGAAGACGGTGTACGCCAACTATTCCGTTGTTCCGAAGGTGGGGGAAAAACGGCAGTTTTCGCCTCTTCATGTCTTCACGCCGCGTTAACGGTTCGCCCCGTGTCAATCCCAGATTCCATGCGCCATGGCGAGGCAGGTGTCAGTGTTTTCTCGTGCCCTGGCGGAAAAATCCTACAGAAGATTTTTGGATTTCTGTCGAGACTGTTCGCCGTTTCAACAGTGCCGAGGTGCTACGACGACTGGCCGTTCGGTTGACGATGTTTTAGTGGGAGATCGCTATGAGAAGTTCCAGCATACCCTTGAGTGTCGCGGTGGGTCTGATAACTGCCATGTCAGGCGCGGACTTGGCCGAGGCCAAAGTGCTCGACAACCAGAGTGAAACGGTCACTGGCCCGGTCGCGGATACCTATGAGCTGAGAAATGGGTCGACCCTGGAGATCACCGCCACTGGCAGCACAGAGGGTATAACGGTCTCTAGTGGGTCGACTGTCACTGTCAATGGTGGACAGGTAGCCGCCGCCGGCGTGCAAGCCGGCATCAAATTGCTCGATGGCACCCAGGCGCTACTCAATGGCGCAACCGTGACGGGTGGCCCGACGGCATCCTCGTTTGGCGTTTCTGCTGCCCTGGCCTCCAGCATCCGGGCCCAGGGCAGCACGATTGCAGGTGGCATTGGTGCCTCCCTTGTGCGAGGCAGCAGCCTTGTTCTGGAAGGCAGCACGCTCACCGGGCTGGAGCGTGTCGGCGCCTTTGTCGTCGGTTCCAGTCTGCAAGCCACGGGTGGCAGTCTCGTCAGTGGCAAGACCAATGGTCTGGATGTGCGTCAGGAGTCGGCAGCCAACGGTGGTGGCGGCTCCCGGGTGATCCTGGATGGATCGACGGTCAGGGGCGACACCCAAAGTGCCATCATCGTCAGGGCCGGTTCCGGTAGCTCCACCGGCACCGCACACATTCTGGTGGCCAATGGCAGCCAGCTTATCGGGGGCAATGGCACGATCCTCGAGGTCATCGGTGGCATGACCGCCGACTTCACCGCGGACAACAGCCAGCTGAGCGGCGATGTGGTGGTGGCAGCCGGCAGTACCGCGAACCTGCTGCTGCAGAACAATGCCTCGCTGCGGGGAAACCTGGTCAATGTGCAGAGCCTGGAGCTGAACAGCGGTGGCCGCTGGATCCTGACCAAGGATGGCGAGATTGGCGAACTGACACTCGACAATGGCACGGTCGATTTCACCGACCGGGACACAACGGCGGGCTTCAAGACCCTGACGGTGGACAACCTCAAGGGCTCGGGCATCTTCGTGATGGACATCGACCTGGCCAGTGGTACCGGCGATCTGCTGAAGGTTACCGGGGCCGCCGAGGGCAGCCACCAGTTGAGCATCGCCAGTACCGGTGCCGATCCGGTCGAAGGGCAGGCGCCGCACCGTATCGTCGAAACCGGTGGCGGCGACGCGACCTTCGGCCTGCTGCACGATATCGATTTCGGTACCTACACCTACACCCTTGAAAAAGGCGAGGGTGAGGACAACTGGTACCTGGTGCAGAAGTTCGACGACAGCGGCAGCCCGATCGTGACGCCGGGCGCCCGTGCGGTGCTGGGGCTGTTCAGCGCCGCGCCCACCGTCTGGTATGGCGAACTGTCCTCGTTGCGCAGCCGCATGGGGGAATTGCGCCTGGGGCATGGCCAGGGCATCTGGATGCGCAGCTACGGCAACCGCTACAACCTCTCGGCCGGCAACGCCGTGGCCTACCAGCAGGATCAGAACGGCGTGAGCTTCGGCGCCGACGGCGCGGTGCCGGGCCACGACGGGCGCTGGTTGCTCGGGGTCATGGGCGGTTACAGCGAGTCCGACCTGGACTTCAGCCTCGGTTCATCCGGCAAGGTCAAGAGCTACTACGTCGGTGCCTACAGCACCTGGATGGCCGACAGCGGTTACTACGTCGACGCGATGCTCAAGTACAACCGCTTTCGTAACAGCAACGACGTGGTAATGAACGATGGTCGCAAGACCAAGGGTGAATATCACAATGACGGCCTCGGGGCCTCGGTGGAGGTCGGGCGGCGCTTCAAGCTGGACGATGGTTGGTATGTCGAGCCGTTCACCCAGTTGTCCACGTTGTGGGTCGATGATGACAGCTACACGTTGGACAACGGCATGCGCGCCCAAAGCGATGGTGCCAACTCGGTGCTTGGCAAGGTTGGTGCCCAGGTCGGGCGCAGCCTGGCGCTGGACAACGGCAGTGTCCTGCAGCCGTACCTGAAAGTCGCGGCGGCTCACGAGTTCATCAAGAGCAACAAGGTGAAGGTCAACGACAACCACTTCACCAACGACCTGTCCGGCACGCGGGGCGAGTTTGCCGTGGGGTTGGCCGCACAGGTGTCCGAGGTGCTGCAGCTGCACGGCGAGTTCCAGTACAGCAACGGCAAGCACATCGAACAGCCGTATGGGGTCAACCTGGGCTTGCGCTACAACTTCTGACCGCTTGGCAAACCCGCTCCTGCAGGTCCTGCAACAGACTACATCCGCGGATAATCGATATACCCCACCGGCCCCCCGGCGTAGAAGGTCTCAGGACGCGGCGCATTGAGCGGCGCATCGGCGGCCAGGCGCGCGGGCAGGTCGGGGTTGGCGATGAACGGGATGCCGAAGGCCACCGCATCGGCCTTGCCGTTGGCCAGGGCCGCGTTGGCGCTGGCCTTGTCGAAGCGTTCGTTGACAATGTAGGGGCCGCCAAACGCCGCCTTGATCTGCGGGCCGATGCTGTCGTCGGCTTCCTTCTCTCGCGAGCAAATGAAGGCGATGCCACGCTTGCCCAGCTCTCGTGCCACGTAGGTGAAGGTCTCGGCACGGTCGGCGTCGCCCATGTCGTGGGCATCCGCCCGTGGTGCCAAGTGCACGCCGACGCGGCCCGGACCCCACACCTCGATGGCGGCGTCGGCGACTTCCAGCAGCAACCGCGCGCGGTTTTCCAGCGAACCGCCATAGCGGTCCGTGCGCTGGTTGGTGCTGCTCTGCAGGAACTGGTCGAGCAGGTAGCCGTTGGCGCCGTGGATCTCCACGCCGTCGAAACCGGCGGCCTTGGCGTTTTCGGCGCCGCTGCGGTAGGCCTCGACGATATCGGCGATCTCCTCGGTTTCCAGGGCTCGTGGCGTCGGGTAGTCGCTCTGTGGGCGCACCAGACTGACATGGCCCTTGGGCTGGATCGCGCTGGGGGCCACCGGCAGCTCGCCGTTCAGGTACGACGGGTGGGAGATGCGCCCGACATGCCACAGCTGCAGGAAGATGCGCCCGCCGGCGGCGTGGATGGCCTTGGTCACGTTGTGCCAGCCGCGTACCTGCTGGTCGTTCCAGATCCCCGGTGTATCCGGGTAGCCAACGCCCATCGGCGTGACCGAGGTCGCTTCGCTGAGGATCAGGCCGGCGCTGGCGCGCTGCACGTAGTACTCGGCCATCAGCGCATTGGGCACGCGGCCTTCGTCGGCGCGGCAGCGGGTCAGCGGGGCCATGATGATGCGGTTGGGCAGTTCCAGGTCGCCCAGGGTGATCGGGTCGAACAGCGTAGTCATGTGCAAAGCCTCGCTTGGATCAGAGCGCTTGGCTCATTTGCTCGAGGAACGCCTTGATGGTCGCCTCGTTGCGTTTGAAGAAATGCCACTGGCCGATCTTCTGGCTGCTGATCAGGCCGGCGCGTTGCAGGGTGGCCAGGTGGGCGGAGACGGTCGACTGCGACAGACCGCAGCGTTGGTCGATTTGCCCGGCACACACACCGTGCTCGGTGCTGTGGTGCTGGTCGGGGAACTGCGCGGCCGGGTCTTTCAGCCAGTTGAGGATCTCTCGCCGGACCGGGTGGGCCAGTGCTTTTATGATTTCGTCGAGATCGAGGGGCATGGTTGGCTCGTGGTGTGTAGCGGTATATCGCGATGGGGCGAAATATAAATCGTTGCATCGCGATATACAAATATGAAAGGGTTCTGAGGCAAGCGTCATTGGCTATATCGGTTCATGACGATTGGCTGTGGGGCGGTGCTAGACTGGCGCCATGAACTACCTCGCGCACCTCCATCTGGGCGGCCCGGCGCCGCAACAACTGCTCGGCAGCCTGTATGGCGATTTCGTCAAGGGCGCGCTGGAGGGGCGTTTTCCGCCAGCGCTGGAGGCTTCGATCCGGCTGCACCGGCATATCGACAGCTACACCGACAGCCATCCGCTGGTGCTGGCGGCGCTGGCGCGTTTCCGGCGTGAGCGGCGACGCTTCGCCGGAATCGTGCTGGATGTGTTTTTCGATCATTGCCTGGCCAGGAGCTGGGGGGACTACGCGGAGCAGCCGCTGGCGCAGTTCACCGGCGACTTCTACAAAGTGCTGCTGGCTGAGCCGCAGCTGCCGGGCCGGCTGGCGCGGATCGCGCCGTTCATGGCAGCGGATGACTGGTTGGGGGCGTATGGCGACTTCGCCACCCTGGAGCAGGTGTTTGGCGGTATTGCCCGGCGCTTGTCGCGGCCCGAGGGGATGGACGGGATGATGGGAGAGCTGGAGCGGCTGTACGAGCCGCTGCTGGCGGATTTTCGCGAGTTCTATCCGCAACTGCAGGCGTTTGCGGCAGCGCGAAGACGCCCCTCCAACTGACGTCAGCTATTCAGGCTGCCTTGGCCTGGCGTCGCGGCTGGACATCCTCGATGCCGAACAACGCAAGATGCACTGCCTGCTGTGCCTGGAATGCCAGCGCCGCGCGCTCCTGGCCTTCACTGCCGATCGGCGCTAGCAGGTGAATCACCACCTCGCCCCGGTCTTGCCCGAACAGCCGCAGCAGATGGGATACCAGGTCGTCATCGCCTATGAACGGCGCAATCGGATCGGGTTGGCCCGCGCGAAGATACTGGATCGCCACCGGCTGTAGCGGCGTGCCACGGTCGATGGCCCCGGCCAGCAGACGTCCATGGAAGGTGCGCAGGGTGCGACCGTCAGTGGTGGTGCCTTCCGGAAAGATCAGCAGGGGACGTTGCTCGCCCAGCTGTTCGCTGATCTGTTGGCGCAGGCGCTGGGCATCGCCACCGCCACGGCGGATGAACAGGGTCCCGGCCTTCTCGGCCAGCCAGCCGGCCACCGGCCAGTGCCGCACCTCGGCCTTGGACAGGAACGACAGCGGCGTGAGCATGCCGAGCAGCGGGATGTCGGTCCACGACACATGGTTGCAGATCCACAGCATCGGCCGTTGCGGCAGTTCACCCTTGACCTTGACGTCGAAGGGCAGGGCGGCGACCAGGCGGCCCATGAACAGGCGTGTCCAGCGCTGGCGACGTTCGATCGAGGCTTTCAGGCCCAGGCGTTCGCCCAGGGCAATGATGCTGGCCATTGCCAGCCCCAGTGCCAGTACCAGAAACAGCCGCAGCAGGCGGGCAGTGGCCCGCAGACGCGGCATCAGACCGCCGCCTTGAAGTGACGGGCGTAGCGCGGGCAGAGGTCGTCGCGCTTGAGCAGGATGAACACGTCGGCGACCTGGAAGTCCTCGTCCCAGCAAGGCTCGCCGCAGATCTTCGCGCCCAGGCGCATGTAGGCCTTGAGCAGCGGTGGCATTTCGGCGATGACGTTGTTCGGCAGCGGCAGACTGGGCAGTGGGTTCTTCGGTTCGGCGCGCAGGTGCTCGGTGCACAGGTAGCGTTCGCGCAGGCGCTGCATGATCGCGTGGGCCTGCACGCCACCGTCCTGCATGGGGATGCTGGCGCAACCCATCAGGTAGCTGTAGCGGCCTTCGTTGAGCACTTCGGCCAATTCGCTCCAGAGCACGGCGATGGTGCCGCCGTTGCGGTAGGCCGGGTCGACGCAGGTACGGCCCAGTTCGAGGATCGGGCCTTGTAGCTGCAACAGGCCGTGCAGGCTGAATTCTTCTTCGCTGTAGAAGCGACCCAGGCTGCTGGCGGCCTGGTGGTCGAGCAGGCGGGTGGTGGCGACGAGCTGGCCGGTGGCCAGGTCGCGCACGCCGATGTGGCGGCAGTGGATGTCGTAGTCGTCCATGTCCAGGCCGTGTTCGGCGCCCTTGAGCTTGGCCTTGAATTCGGCGCTGAACACCTTGAAGCGCAGGGCCTGTGCTTCCTGCAGGGCCGCGGCGCCGACCAGGCGTTCGGCTTGCAGACGGCGTTCAGTGCTGTTGTCGCCAGAGCGAGCGATCCGAGTCATTGCGAGTCTCCATAAGCCAGCCAAAGGGTTGCGGCCGGTCGGCTTTGTTGTGCAAAGTCAGCCTAGGTACGCCCGGTGTCACCCCTGTGAATCTTTGGTGATGCTTGCGTGACACCCCACAAGGAGCTTGCGATGGCCTGGTTGCAACGACTCAATGACCCCTTGCGCCACCCGCTGGCGGCGACCCTGGGCGAAACCTACGCGGCGGTACTCGAGCGCCTGGGCGCCGTCGCGCCGTTCGAGCTGGCGGTGCTGGGCGGGCGCGCCATGGCTACGCCGGGCCTGGCCTTCCTGCTCGGTTACCAGGCGGCGCTGCGCGTGCTTTGGCCCAGCGCGCCCGCCAGCCTGGGGGCGTTGTGCGCCACCGAGCGGCGCAGCGTGCGCCCTGCGGACATGCACACCCGTCTCGATGGCTTGCGCCTGAGCGGCAGCAAGGACTTCGTCACCGCCGGGCTGGATGCTGAATGGCTGTTGGTGGCGGCGCGCCACGAGGGCGTGGGCGAGGCGCCGCGCTTGCAGCTGGCGGTGGTCTATCCGGGCGAGCCAGGGGTAAGCCTCGAAGCGTTGCCGAACCTGCCGTTGATGCCTGAAGTCGGCCATGGCCGCCTGCAGCTCAAGGAAGCCGCGTGCGAGTTGCTGGCCGGCGATGGTTGGGACGCCTACGTCAAACCGTTCCGCTCCCTTGAAGACCTTTATGTGCTCGCCGCGCTGGTGGCCTGGCTGTATGGCGTGGCCCAGGAGTGCGCCTGGCCGCAGGACCTGCGCCTGCGGCTGATCGGGCTGCTGGCCGGTTGTGCCGAGGGCAGCCGGCAATGCCCGGACAGCGTGGCCTGCCACTTGCTGCTGGGTGGCCTGTTTGCCCAGTTCCAGGGCTTGCGGGGCGAGATCGACCAGGCGTTGGCCGCCGGGCCCGGGCACTGGGCGCAATTGTGGCAGCGCGACCAGGGCCTGCTGGCGCTGGCCGGCGTGGCCCGTGACAAGCGCCTGGCCAAGGCCTGGAGCGCCGCCGGATTGTCATGAAAGCCTGAGAGGCTGGGGAGCCTTTGAACCTGGGCTGCTCCCGATGAAGTCACTATTGCTTGCCCTGGCCATGACCGCTGACCCTGCCTGGGCCGAATACTGGCCCTCGGCGCAATGGCCGGTCGATAACGCCGTCATCGACTGGCAGGCGGTCGACACCTACGCCTTCGCGCCGCGTGATGCCGAACGCGGCGGCATTCGCACCGACGCGCTGTTGATCATCCGCGATGGTCGTATTCTGCATGAGCGCTATACCGAACCAACCCAAGCCGACACGCCGCACCTGACCTGGTCGGTGAGCAAAAGCGTGCTGGCCACGGTCATGGGCGTGGCCTACGGCGAGGGGCGTTTCAGGCTTGATGACCCGGCCGCCCGTTACTACCCGGCCCTACAGCGACATCCTGGGCTGCGCCTGGCCGACCTGCTGCACTGGGCCAGCGGCCTGGCCTGGCAGGAGGACTACGAATACGCGCCCCTGAAGTCGTCGGTGGTGGCCATGCTCTATACCCGTGGCCGTGCTGATATGCCGGCCTACGCGGCGGCAATGCCCGCTGCCAATGCGCCCGGCACGCAGTTCGCCTATTCCAGCGGCGACAGCAACCTGCTCGCCGCCAGCCTGCGCGGCATGCTCGATCCCGCGGGCTATGCCGACTACCCCTGGCAGTCCCTGTTCATCCCGCTGGGGATCGACAGCGCGGTCTGGGAACGGGATGGGGCGGGCACCTATGTTGGCTCTTCCTATCTTTATCTGAATGCCCGCGACCTGGCGCGCATCGGCCTGCTGATGCAGCGCGACGGATGCTGGCGCGAGGGCCGGTTGCTGCCGACCGATTGGGTGGCGTTCAACCGTACCCTGTTCAACGCCGCCCAGCCGGTGCCGGGCGAAGCCAACCCCGGCGGCCATTGGTGGCTCAACCAGCCACTGCCCGGGCAGCCGGCGCCGTGGCCGGATGCGCCAGCGGACACCTTCGCCGCGCTCGGCCATTGGGGCCAAGCCCTCTATGTGCTGCCTTCGCACAAACTGGTGATCGTGCGCTACGCCGATGACCGCGACGCCAGCTTCAGCCACAACGAACTGCTCAAGCGGGTACTGGCCGCCGTGGCGGGGGAGGGCGCATGAAGCGGGTCGTGCTCGTGGTGTTGCTGGCCGGGTTGGCCTGGGCCTGGCATGAGCGCCAGGCGCTGGCGGACTTCCCGGGCATTCTTTCGGCCTATTCGGCGAAAGAGTACTGCTCGTGCCGCTTCGTCATGGGCTTTGCTGAGACCTACTGCCGTGGCTATGTGCAGCAGTACCTGCCCTTGAGCCTGCTGGAGGAGGACGGCGCCCGGCGTCTGGTCACCGCCGAAGGCATGGGGCGGCGCAACCAGGCCGCCTGGCAGGGCGCGCGTGAGGGCTGCCGCTTGCTGCCGTGAAACCGTGCGGGTAAGGTTGACGGCCTTGATCTACAGGATTTCACATGTTCAAGCCGTCTCGCCTGCTGCCCGCCCTCCTGCTCGCCCTGTGCCTGCCCGCTCACGCCAACTGGCACCTGGACGGCGAGTCCTCGCGCCTGTCCTTCGTCACCGGCAAGAACGGCAATATCGCCGAGGTCAACCGATTCCTGGTGCTGCACGGCAAGGTCGACCGCAAGGGCGCCGCCGAAGTGAGCATCGAAATGGACTCGATCAGCAGCGGTATCCCACTGCGCGATGAGCGCATGCGCGACAACCTGTTCGTCTTTGAGCAGTTCCCCGAGGCCACGGTGCAGGCGCAGATCGACCTGCGTCCGATCAACGATCTGGCCAGTGGCGCGCAACTGGAGCTGCGCCTGCCGGTCAGTGTCACCCTGCATGGGCAGACCCGTAGTTACAACACCCTGCTGCTGGCCACGCGCCTGGATGAGCGACGATTCCAGGTGGTGACTCTCGAGCCGCTGATCCTGCGCGCCTCGGACTTCGGCCTGCTGCCGGGCCTGGAAAACCTGCGCAAGCTGGCCGGGCTCAAGTCGATCAACCCCTCGGTGCCGGTGAGCGCGGTGCTGATCTTCACCGCCCGCTGACATGCCGGGGCCGGTCTTCCCCTGGCGGGATGGCAACCAGTTCGAACTGCTGATCGACGGCCCCGAATTCTTTCCGCGCATGCTGCTGGCGATCGTGCGCGCCGAATTCCAGGTCGACCTGGAGCTGTACCTGGTCGAGGGCGGCGCCTGCGCCGAGGCGGTGGTCGAGGCCCTGGAGCAAGCGGCGCGACGCGGCGTGCGGGTGCGCTGCCTGTTCGATGACTACGGCTCGCTGGCCTTCCCCACGGTGCTGCGTGAGCGCCTGCTGGCGGCGGGGGTCTACCTGCGCTGGTACAATCGCCTGCGCTGGCGCCGGGGCCTGCGCAACCTCTATCGCGATCACCGCAAGCTGCTGCTGGTGGATGAGCGGCTGGCGGTGGTCGGCGGTACCGGGGTCACCGATGAATTCTGGACGCCGGGCGAGGAGGCCAGCGAATGGCACGAGGTGATGGTGCGCATGCAGGGACCGATCGTCACTGATTGGCAACTGTTGTTTGATCGCCAGTGGCACGCTAACCAGCGCCGCACGGCGTGGCGCCCACCCGAGGGCTTCGGCCTGCCGCGCCTGCCCCAGGTGCCGGCCAAGGGCCAGGGCCTGGGCCGGGTGGCCTATGCCGACGCCCGCCAGCACAAGGACATCCTGCATGCGCTGGTCCGCGCTTTGAACAGCGGCCAGCGTCGTATCTGGCTGGCCACGCCCTATTTTCTGCCGACCTTCAGCGTGCGCCGCTCACTGCGCCGTGCCGCGCAGAAGGGCATCGATGTACGCCTGCTGCTGACCGGGCCGCGCACCGACCACCCTGCGGTGCGCTACGCTGGCCACCGCTATTACCCGCGGCTGCTGCGCGCAGGGGTGCGCATCTTCGAGTACCAGCCGTGCTTCCTGCACCTGAAGATGGTGCTGGTGGATGACTGGGTCAGCGTGGGGTCGTGCAACTTCGATCACTGGAACCTGCGCTTTAACCTCGAAGCCAACGTCGAGGCCCTCGACCCTCCGCTGACCGCCGCGGTGGCCGTCAGCTTCGAGCGCGATTTCGCCCAGAGCCTGGAGGTTGGCCTGGCGCGCTGGCACGCGCGGCCATTGTGGCGGCGGATCCAGCAACGCCTGTGGGGCTGGCTTGACCGGGTGGTGGCCAACCTGTTGGACCGGCGCAACTAGTCGTGTATATCGCGCTCGGGCAAACCGGACTATCTTGCAGGATTGTTCCCAGACAAGCGAAGGAGTGGATGCGATGACGGCGAAGAAGATTCTCATGCTGGTGGGCGACTACGTCGAGGACTACGAGGTCATGGTGCCATTCCAGGCCCTGGCCATGGTTGGCCACACCGTCCATGCCGTGTGCCCGGAGAAGATTGCCGGGCAGACGGTGCGCACGGCGATCCACGATTTCGAGGGCGAGCAGACCTACAGCGAGAAGCCGGGGCACAATTTCGCCCTGAACTACGACTTCGTCCAGGTGCGCGCCGAAAGCTACGACGCGCTGCTGATCCCCGGTGGCCGCGCCCCGGAGTATCTGCGCCTGAACGACAGGGTGCTGGAGCTGGTCAAGGCCTTCGACCAGGCCGGCAAGCCCATTGCGGCCGTGTGCCATGGGGCCCAGTTGCTGGCGGCGGCAGGCGTGCTGGAAGGGCGCGAGTGCAGCGCCTATCCCGCTTGTGCGCCCGAGGTACGGCTGGCGGGTGGGCGGTTCATCGATATCGCGGTGGACCAGGCCCATGTCGACGGGAATCTGGTGACGGCGCCTGCCTGGCCTGCGCATCCGGCGTGGCTGGCGGCGTTTCTGAAAGTGTTGGGAACCCGTATCTGCTGACCGACACGCTGAACTTTAGGAGCGGCCTTGTGCCGCGAAAGGGCCGCTCCTACAGGGATCGAGCAAAGGTAGCGGTCATGGAGAAATACCTGTCGCGCAGGGGAAAGGCCGCGGGGCTGGGGGGATGCTAGGGTGGGCCTCAGTCATAGCCATCGACAGGACGACCGCCCGCATGGAAATACGTCTGCTCCATGGCGCCGCCATCGCGCCTTACATCGATGACCTCGCGCGCCTGCGCCTGGCGCTGTTTCGCGAGTTTCCCTATCTCCTGGACAGTTCCCTGAGTCACCAGGCCGATTACCTGGCCAATTACGCCGAGTCCGGACGCAGCCTGGTGGTGCTGGCGTTGGACGGCAACCAGCTGGTGGGCGCCGCCACCGGCCTGCCGCTGGTGGATGTCGATCTCGAGTTGCAGCAACCGTTCCTCGCCCAGGGCCGTGATCCGGCCTCGGTCTATTACTTCGGCGAGTCTGTGCTGCTGCCGGCTTACCGTGGACAGGGGCTTGGCGTGCGCTTTTTTATCGAACGCGAGTCCTACGCGCACAAGCTGGCCGAGTTCGACTGCTGCACCTTCTGTGCGGTGGAGCGTCCGTCTGGACACCCGCGGCGTCCGGCGGACTACAAGCCATTGCAGGGGTTCTGGCGCAACCGCGGCTTTCTGCATGAACCGTCGCTGCGTACCGCCTATCGTTGGCGAGACCTCGACGAGCAGGCGCAGTCGGCCAAGATCATGTCGTTCTGGCTCAAGGCGCTGCCTGCGTGATCTTGCCTGAGTCACCCAAGCGAGCGCCGTCAACGAAAACGCCCGACATAAGCCGGGCGTTTCGTTGACTGCGAACGGTGCTTTACTTCACTTCCACCGCCAGGCTCTCGGCGATCTTGCTCTGCCACAGCGCGGGACCGGTGATGTGCACCGACTCGCCCTTGCTGTCCACCGCGACGGTGACCGGCATGTCCTTCACTTCGAACTCGTAGATCGCTTCCATGCCCAGCTCGGCGAAGGCCAGGACCTTCGACTTGCGGATGGCCTGGGCCACCAGGTAGGCGGCGCCGCCGACGGCCATCAGGTACACGGCCTTGTTGTCCTTGATCGCCTCGATGGCGGTTGGGCCGCGTTCGGACTTGCCAATCATGCCCAGCAGGCCGGTCTGTTCGAGGATCTGGCGGGTGAACTTGTCCATGCGGGTAGCGGTGGTCGGACCGGCCGGGCCCACCACTTCGTCACCGACCGGGTCGACCGGGCCGACGTAGTAGATGAAGCGGCCCTTGAGGTCGACCGGCAGCTCTTCGCCACGGTTGAGCATCTCGACCATGCGCTTGTGCGCGGCATCGCGACCGGTGAGCATCTTGCCATTGAGCAGGATGGTCTCGCCCGGCTTCCAGCTGGCGACCTCTTCCGGGGTGATGTCGTCGAGGTTGACGCGACGGGCGCTCGGACCGGCTTCCCAGACGATTTCCGGGTAGGCGTCCAGCGACGGCGCTTCCAGCTCGGCAGGGCCGGAACCATCCAGCACGAAGTGGGCGTGACGGGTGGCGGCGCAGTTGGGGATCATGCACACCGGCAGCGAGGCGGCGTGGGTCGGGTAGTCCATGATCTTGACGTCGAGCACGGTGGTCAGGCCGCCCAGGCCCTGGGCGCCGATGCCCAGCTGGTTGACCTTGTCGAACAGCTCGAGGCGGATCTCCTCAAGACGGTTCTGCGGGCCACGGGCCTTCAGCTCATGGATGTCGATGGACTCCATCAACACTTCCTTGGCCATGACCGCGGCTTTCTCGGCGGTGCCGCCGATGCCGATGCCGAGCATGCCAGGCGGGCACCAGCCGGCGCCCATGGTCGGGACGGTCTTGAGCACCCAGTCGACGATCGAGTCGGACGGGTTGAGCATGGCCATCTTGGACTTGTTCTCCGAGCCGCCGCCCTTGGCCGCGACATCGACCTCGACCTTGTCGCCGGGGACGATGGAGTAGTGGATCACGGCCGGGGTGTTGTCCTTGGTGTTCTTGCGGGCACCGGCCGGGTCGGCCAGAATCGAGGCGCGCAGGACGTTCTCGGGCAGGTTGTAGGCGCGGCGCACACCTTCGTTGATCATGTCGTCGACGCTCAGGGTGGCGCCGTCCCAGCGTACGTCCATGCCGACGCGGATGAACACGGTGACGATACCGGTGTCCTGGCAGATCGGGCGGTGGCCGGTGGCGCACATGCGCGAGTTGATCAGGATCTGGGCGATCGAGTCACGCGCAGCAGGCGACTCTTCACGCAGGTAGGCTTCGTGCATCGCCTGGATGAAGTCGACGGGGTGGTAGTACGAGATGAATTGCAGGGCGTCGGCGACGCTCTGAATCAGGTCGTCTTGCTTGATCACGGTCATGCAGCGCGCTCCTCTTAAAGACGGGAACATTCGAAAAGGCATTCCGACAGTGCACACCGGTATGTCAGGAACGCCTGGCAAGGCGCCGGCTGGTCGGGCCGGCACAAAAAGGCGCGGCAGTATACCGTGCCGCGCCTTCGGAAACACCTGCACGTGGTCTGGACCAAGGTCGGCAGGGAAAGGGCATCCTTTTTGCTGATGGCATGCGATGCTGTGGCACTGGGGCGCAAAGCGGCTCCCAGGACAATCTTGAATCAGACGAGAAACCTGACCATGCCCGAACTTTGCGTGGGCGAGCACCTGTGGACCGTGCCTAGCGGCAGCAACCTGCTGGATGCCCTCAACGAGGCAGGCCTGAACGTGCCCTACAGCTGCCGCGCTGGCAGCTGCCACGCCTGCCTGGTGCGCTGTCTGGACGGTATCCTCATTGACGCCAAACCCGAGGCACTGGCGGCGGACAAGCGCGAGCAGGGCTGGCGTCTGGCCTGCCAGTGCTCGGTCGCCGGCGACTTGCGGGTGGCGTTGTTCGACCCCCGAAACGATGGCCTGCCGGCCACGGTGATTGGCCTGGACTGGTTCGCTGATGTGCTGCGCCTGAGGCTGCGACCGGAGCGGGCGCTGCGCTACCAGGCCGGGCAGCACCTGGTGTTGTGGCGCGGCGGCGTTGCACGGCCTTACTCGCTGGCGAGCGTGCCAGGCGAGGACGACTTTCTTGAATTTCACCTGGATTGCCGCCGTCCCGGGGCGTTCTGCGACCAGGCGAGGCAGCTTCTGCTGGGGGATGTGCTGAGGCTTGGCGAACTGCGAGGCGGTGCGCTGCACTACGACCCGGAATGGCAGGCGCGGCCGCTCTGGCTGCTGGCGGCGGGCACCGGGCTGGCGCCGTTGTGGGGCATCCTGCGCGAGGCGTTGCGACAGGGGCATCAGGGGGAAATTCGGGTGCTGCACGTGGCACACACCGCTGAGGGACACTATCTGGCGCAGTCGTTACAGGCGCTGGACGGAGTGACGGTCGAATGGGTGTTGGCGGCGCAGCTGGATGAAGCGCTGGCTGGATTGAAGCTGATGTCGCGTCAGACCATGGCGCTGGTGTGCGGGTCGCCCGGGAGCGTGGAGCGCTTTGCCCGACGGCTGTTCATTGCCGGGGTGCCGCGTAATCAGATCTTTGCGGACGTATTTACCGAGCATGTTTGAGGGCTGAAAAGCATCGCGGGGCAAGCCCGCTCCCACAATGCCGACACCGGCGTGGGAGCGGGCTTGCCCCGCGATAGGGACTGCCGAGGAATCAGCCGACCAGCGGATCACCGACATGCAGAATCTTCATGCCGTTGGTGCCACCGATGGTGTGGTAGCTGTCGCCCTTGGTCAGGATCACCCAGTCACCTTGCTCCACCAGTCCACGCTTGAGCAGCTCGTCGACCGCCGCCTGGCTCACCTTGTCGGCCGGCAGCGAGGCCGGATCGAAGGCGATCGGGTAGACGCCGCGGAACATGTTGGCACGGGCCTGGGTGGCGCGGTGCGGCGACAGGGCGAAGATCGGCACGTGCGAACGCAGGCGCGACATGATCAGCGGGGTATAGCCACTTTCGGTGAGGGCGATGATCGCCTTGACGCCGGGGAAGTGGTTGGCGGTGTACATCGCCGCCAGGGCGATGGACTCGTCGCAGCGCTCGAACGTGGTGTGCAGGCGGTGGCTGGACTTCTGGCTGGTCGGGTGCTTCTCGGCGCCCGAGCAGATACGGGCCATGGCCTGCACGGCTTCGATCGGGTAGGCACCGGCGGCGCTTTCGGCCGACAGCATCACCGCGTCGGTGTTGTCCAGCACGGCGTTGGCCACGTCGGACACTTCGGCGCGGGTCGGCATCGGGTTCTGGATCATCGACTCCATCATCTGGGTCGCCACGATCACCGCCTTGTTGTTGCGGCGGGCGTGCTGGATGATCTTCTTCTGGATGGCGATCAGCTCGGCGTCGCCGATTTCCACGCCCAGGTCGCCACGGGCAACCATGACGGCGTCGGAAGCGAGAATCAGCTGGTCGAGGGTCTCGTCGTCGGCGACCGCTTCGGCGCGTTCGATCTTGGCCACCAGCCAGGCGCTGCCGCCGGCTTCGTCACGCAGCTTGCGCGCGTACTCCATGTCGCTGGCGTCACGCGGGAACGACACGGCCAGGTAGTCCAGGTCCATTTCCGCGGCCAGCTTGATGTCGGCCTTGTCTTTTTCGGTCAGGGCCGGCGCGGTCAGGCCGCCACCCTTGCGGTTGATGCCTTTGTGGTCGGACAGCGGGCCACCGATGATGACCACGCAGTGCAGGGCATCGGCGGTGGCGGTTTCGACACGCATGACCACACGGCCGTCGTCGAGCAGCAGTTCGTCACCGACGCCGCAGTCCTTGACCAGGTCGGGGTAGTCGATGCCGACGATATCCTGGTTGCCTTCGGTCAGCGGGTGGGCGGTGGAGAAGGTGAACGTGTCACCGACTTTCAGTTCGATGCGCTTGTTGGCGAACTTGGCGATGCGGATCTTCGGACCCTGCAGGTCGCCCAGCAGCGCGACATGGCGGCCGTTCTTGGCGGCGATGTCACGGATCAGGCGGGCGCGGGCCTTGTGCTCGTCCGGGGTGCCGTGGGAGAAGTTCAGGCGTGCCACGTCCAGGCCGGCGAGGATCAGCTGTTCGATCACTTCCGGCGAGTTGCTGGCGGGGCCAAGGGTGGCGACGATTTTGGTACGGCGGATGGTCATGCACAGACTCCTATAGTGAAGCGCAGCGAAAGGCTACTCCTCAATTGCGCTGTAGTCATTGTTCCGTTGCACTACCCGCACACGAAGCAGGGTTGCGTTTGAACGGCGCGGGTATGCTTGCAAAAGGCGGTGAAGATTTGTCGTGAAAGGCCGATACACTGCCCATCAAAGGAGAATTCCCATGCGCACCCTGATCGTTTTGACCATGGCGGCCAGTGTCGTCGGCTGCACCCGTTGGTCCATGGACCACCATTTGAACAATGCCTATCGCGCCTACGATCGTGGCGATTGCGCGAAAGTCATGCTGGAGCTGTCACAGGTCGACCGCACCAGCCGCGCCCGTCCGTTCATCCACCCGGAAGTGTCGCTGCTGCGTGGCCAGTGCCTGGAGCGGCAGAAACTCTACGTCGATGCGGCGCAGACCTATCAGTACCTGATCCAGCAGTACCCACGCAACGAGTACGCCTACCGCGCCCAGGCCCGCCTGCAGACGCTGGATAAGCTCGGCTACCTGCGTGGCAGCGAGGCGGCGGCGGCCAATCCGGTGAAGACTACACCTTGGCGTTAATCCCAAGGTGTCGATGATTTCATGTAGTCCGTCCGTCGGACTGGGCTAATCTGTTAAAGAGTTGTAACGATCATCGCCAGTACCTTGTCTTCCTGGCTCCAGGTACAGGACTTCACTGCGATCATGTTTATCGAGCGACACATACAACGTCATCAACTGCCTTGCGTGCTCAAGGTGTTCAACCGCTGCACCGACCAGCAGATCGGTTATCTGGGCAACGCTTCGGAAGATGGCCTGATGCTGATCAGCCAGTTGCCGGTGCTGGTGGGGCCCGACTTCGAGTTGCAGCTGCGGGTGCCCCTCGCCGGCGGTGGCCTGCAGTTCATCAACCTGACGGCCAGTTGCCTGTGGTGCCGCGAAGATGAGACGCCGGGGCATTTCGATGCCGGTTTCATGCTGCTGCAGGCACCGCAGGAATACGATGAATTCGTCCGCTCACTGCGCGACTTCTTCAGCTTCCGACCCATGAACGCCTCCGCCTGAGGCTGGCCCAGCCCTCCCACGTGCCGTTAGACTCTGGTCGACCTCGATACAGGAAGACCCCGTGAGCTCCAGCATTTTCTGGCACGACTACGAAACCACCGGCATCAATCCGCGCAGCGACCGCCCGCTGCAGGTGGCCGGCGTGCGTACCGACCTCGACCTCAACGAGATCGAGGCGCCGATCAGCCTCTACTGCCGTCCCTCAGACGATATCCTGCCGCACCCGGCGGCCTGCCTGGTGACCGGCATCACTCCCCGGCAGCTGGCCGACCAGGGCCTGTGCGAAGCCGAGTTCATGACCCGGGTGCACGATCAGCTGGCTCGCCCCGGTACCTGCGGCGCGGGCTACAACACCTTGCGTTTTGATGATGAGGTCACGCGCTACAGCCTCTATCGCAACTTCTTCGACCCCTACGCCCGGGAATGGCAGGGCGGCAACAGCCGCTGGGACCTGATCGACGTGGTCCGTACCGCCTATGCGCTGCGCCCCGAGGGGATTGTCTGGCCACAGCAGGATGGGCGCACCAGTCTGCGCCTGGAACTGCTGAGCCAGGCCAATGGCATCGACCATGGCCATGCCCACGAGGCGCTTTCCGACGTGCGGGCGACTATTGCCCTGGCTCGCTTGATTCGTGAGAAACAGCCGCGATTGTATGACTGGTTGTTCCAGTTGCGCAGCAAACACAAGGTCATGGAGCAGGTTCGACTGTTACAGCCCCTGGTACATGTCTCCGGGCGTTTCTCGGCCCAGCGCAACTATATCGGCGTGGTGCTGCCATTGGCCTGGCATCCGCGTAACCGCAACGCGCTGATTGTCTGCGACTTGCAACAAGATGCTTCGCCGCTGCTCCAGGAAAGTGCAGAGGCCTTGCGCCAGCGGCTGTATACGCGGCACGAAGAGATGACCCAGGGCGAACTACCGGTGCCGCTGAAGTTGGTGCATATCAACCGCTGTCCGGTAGTGGCGCCTCTGTCGGTACTGCGCCCGGACGACCAACAACGCCTGGGGCTCGAGTTGTCGGCATTGCAGGTAAAGGCGGAGCAGTTGGCCAATCAGCAGGCCATTTGGGGAGACAAGCTGGACATCATTTATCAGGAAGAAGGCTTTGCCCCCAGCGAAGATCCGGAGCAACAGTTGTATGACGGTTTTCTCGGTGACCGCGACAAGCGCCTGAGTGAACAAGTGCGGCGTGTGGATCCGGCGCAATTGGCACATGGGCACTGGATGTTCGATGATCCGCGGCTGCCGGAACTGCTGTTCCGCTATCGCGCGCGAAACTTTTCCGACACCCTTGATGAACAGGAGCACGCCCGTTGGTATGGATTCTGTCAGCAGCGGCTTACTGATCCTACTTACGGTGCGCCTAATACCCTGGCGGACTTCGAGTTGGCATGCCAGGGCAGTTGGGCCGACGCCAGCGAAGCGGGACGGCAGGTGCTGGAGGCTTGGCAAGCTCATGTCCGGCAACTGAAAGTGCAGTACCAGCTTTGAAATGTGCAGATAAACAAAAAACGCCGGCAAGTGCCGGCGTTTTTAATGTTGAAACCAATGCGCCTATCAGGCGAATCAATCCAGCAGGGTAGCCCAGCTTTCGACGACGTCGCCGCCCCACTTGGCTTTCCACTCTTTCAGGGTCTTGTGATTGCCACCCTTGGTTTCAATAACCTCGCCGTTGTGCGGGTTCTTGTATTGCTTGACCTTGCGCGCACGCTTGGTGCCGGTGGTCTTGACTGCGCCACGCGGGGCTTTGCTCAGTTTGCTTTCGGGATCGAGCAGGGCGATCACGTCACGCAGCGACTTGCCGTTTTCGGCCATCAGCTCGCGCAGTTTCTTTTCGAACTCCAGCTCTTTTTGCAGCTTGCCGTCTTGCGACAGGTTGGCCAGGCGGGCTTGAAGTTCTTTGATGGCTTCTTCGGTGGCGCGGTATTCGTTGATCAGGGACATGGTGTGTTCCTTAATGCATGTTCAGAGAGAGACAGTGAGGCAATAATAGACAGGCGAAACTCTCAAGTAAACAATTTAATATTGATCACTCATTTAATAGTAGGCACTGACTGCGCAGTCATTAGGTTAAGAAAAATTTACAATTTGTCTGGGCCTCTGGCCATTTCCCCTTGGGATGAAGGGAATAGGCGTGTGCGACGGTGTCCTTGAGCTTGAGGGCGCAGAGGCGTAGATGCTTACTGCGTTTTTCCCGGCAGGTCGCTAGAATATGCGCCTTTGCGAAGTTCTGGAGTCTCCCTCATGCGCACCTATCGACTGGTGATTGCCTGCCCCGACCGTGTCGGCATCGTGGCAAAAGTCAGTAATTTCCTGGCCCTCTACAATGGCTGGATCAATGAAGCCAGCCACCACTCCGACGAGCAGAGCGGTTGGTTCTTCATGCGCCATGAGATCCGCGCCGAGTCCCTGCCGTTCGGTATCGAGGCTTTCCGTGAGGCGTTCGCCCCAATCGCCGAAGAGTTCTCCATGACCTGGCGGATCACCGATTCGGCGCAGAAGAAGCGCGTGGTGCTGATGGCCAGCCGCGAATCGCACTGCCTGGCCGACCTGCTGCACCGCTGGCACACCGACGAGCTGGACTGCGAGATTCCCTGCGTGATCTCCAACCACAATGACCTGCGCAGCATGGTCGAGTGGCACGGCATTCCGTTCCACCATGTGCCGGTCGATCCGAAGGACAAGCAGCCGGCGTTCGCCGAGGTCTCGCGCCTGGTCGCCGAATACGGCGCCGATGCCGTGGTGCTGGCGCGCTACATGCAGATCCTGCCGCCGCAGCTGTGCCAGGAATACGCCGAAAAGGTCATCAACATCCACCACAGTTTCCTGCCCTCGTTCGTGGGTGCCAAGCCGTACCACCAGGCGGCGCTGCGCGGCGTGAAGCTGATCGGCGCGACCTGCCACTACGTGACCGAGGAGTTGGACGCCGGCCCGATCATCGAGCAGGACGTGGTGCGTGTCAGTCACGCCGACAGCATCGAGGACATGGTGCGCTTTGGCCGTGACGTGGAAAAGATGGTCCTGGCCCGTGGCCTGCGCTACCACCTGGAAGACCGCGTGCTGGTGCATGGCAACAAGACCGTGGTGTTCAACTGAGACGAGGGCTCAGGCATGGCAGATCCGCGTGACAAGGCCGGCGCCTCGGCGCCAGCGACCTTGGGCGAAGGCTGCCTGGCCCGCTTCGATCCCGAGGCGTTGAGCGGCGAGGACGGCACCGAGTTTCCCGGTGCCGCCGAGCTCTGGAGACGACTCAACCCGTCTGGTGACGCTGCGCCTGCCGTGGACGCACCAGCAGGAACAGGAACACCGGCCCGCCCGCCAGCAGATAGAAGTAATAGGTAACCGCGCGCCAGATCAGGATCGCCGCGGCTGCCGTCGAACTGCCCACCAGCGGTGACAGCAAGGTCGCCGAGGTCAGCTCCGCCGCACCGGCACCGCCTGGCAACAGGCTGAACTGCCCGGCACTGAGCGAGAGCATCTGCACCAGGAAACTGGCAATCCACGCCAGGTCCACCCCCAATCCCCGCAACGCCAGATACAGCACGCTATAGCGCAGGCACCAGTGCGCGCAGGTGAGGGTGAACACCAGCGCCAGTGTGCGCCTGGGCATGCCCCAGGTTTCGCTCAGTGCGTGGACAAAGCGCAGCAGCTTGCGCGCCCAGCGCCGTCGGCGTGCCGGCGCGATGCCCAGGCGAAGCAACAACCGACCGTTGCCGCGCATCACCGCGCGTCGATAGCGCAGCAGCAGGAAAATCCCCGCAAGTGCGGCGCACAGCAGCAGGGCGCTGCCCAGCAGCATCTGCGCCTGGCTATGACCGAGGCGGTGGAACAGGGCATAGGCGGCAATCGCCAGCATCGCACAGAAGAAGAACAGCAGGTCGTTCAATTGGTCCATGGCGAACACCGCGCCACTGCGCGATGGCGCGATGCGCGCGCGGGCCAGCAGTGTCATCAGGGTCAACGGGCCACCGCTCCCACCGGGGGTGGTGCAGATGGCAAATTCGGTGGCCATCACCACGCCCAGGCTGTGCATGCGTCCCACCTGTGTGCTCTGCTCACCCAGCAGCAGGCGCAGACGGGCGGCGTTGAGGATCCAGCACAGCAGGATCATGGCCAGCAGCAACAGCATCAGCCCGGCGTCGAACGCGCGCAGGCGCGGGAGCAGGTCGCTGCCGCCGAGCAGGGTGGGCACCAGCATTGCCAGCAGCAGTGCCAGGGCCAACCAGCCCAGGCGCTTCATGGGGCGGCCTGGCGCCCCAGCCAGGCGGACTTGGTCAGTGGCTCACGGCCTTGGGCCAGCAACCGGTGCAGGGTGTCGAGCCAGTAATTGCGTGCGCTGGCGTGGCGCATGTCGACCGGATGCAGGCCCAGGCGCAGGGTGTCGGCTTCGCGCCAGCGGTGGCACTGCCAGTCGCTGACCACCCTCGAGAGACCGCGGCGCCAAGCGCTGCGTGCGCTCCACACCAGCCCCGGGGCATCGAAGGCGGTGAAATCCGGCAGTCGGTAGAGATGGCGCGGTGAACTGGTATAGCGCAGCGGCAACGCCCGCAATGCCTGGCGCGTGCCTTCGCTCATCAACCAGGCGGGAGCGACGAAACCCGCCACCGGCCAGCCCTGTTTCTCGAACAGTGCCAGCCCCGCCTGCAGGCGCTGCAGGGCATCTGCCTGGTTCAGCCCATGGAACTCGCCTTCGTGGGTATAGATCCGGCGCATGAAGTATTCGCCCGGTCCGCGCGGCGGCGGGCCATCGTCGGCGTGGTAGTAGCCATGCAAGGCCAGCTCGTCACCTTGGGCCAGGCGCCGCTCGAGCAGTCGGCAGAAGGTAGGAGAACGCGTCAGTGGATTGCGATGGTGGAAATCCGGCACCACCAGCCAGGTCATAGGCACCCCGCCCAGTGCGTCGATGGCCTGGACAAAGGGCTGGTAGTCCGGCCAGGTTTCTGGCGCGACATCGTGCAGCACCAGCATCAGGCTGCGCGTGGCGGTCTGGCCCTCAGCCATGGGCGCGCACCGTCAGTGGGTGGCCGAGCACTGCCTGGTAATGCTGGAGCAAACCGTTGACCACGGTGTCCCAACTGTAATGGCGCTCCACATGCTGGCGCGCCTGACGGCCCAGCTGGTCCACACCGCTGTCGAACGCCTCGCGCACAGCTTCGGCCATGGCTTGGCCATTGTTGGGTGGACACAGCCGGCCGCAGTGCCCGTCGACGATCTCGCTAAAGGCGCCGGCACGCACGGCCACCACGGGCGTCGCGCTGGCCATGGCCTCGAGTATCACCAGACCGAAGGTCTCCTGGTCACCGGCATGCACCAGAAGGTCGGCGCTGGCCAGCAGTCGTGCGATCTGCGTGGGCGGGCAGAAGTGGTCGATCACGCTGACATTGCCCGGCACGTTGGCCGGCATGTTCGAGCCCACCAGCAGCAGGTGGTAGGGCTGGCCGAGCGCTTGCATGCAGTCGAGCAGCACCGGCAGGTTCTTTTCCCGTGAGCCGCGACCAGCGAACACCAGCAGGCGACGGTCGTCGGCGATGCCCATCTCTGCACGCAGGCCGGGGTCGTGCCGGTCGGGGTTGAACAGCGCCAAGTCCACACCCAGGCGCTGCACGTGCACATTCTCAACGCCCAGCCGGCGCAACTTGTCGGCCATTACCTGGCTGGGCGCCAGGACTCGGTCGAAATGCCCGTAGAGCTTGCTGACGTAGGCCTCGACATTGGGGGTGAACCAGTTGCCCATGCGGTTGCTCACCAGCAAGGGCAGGTCGGAATGATAGAAGCCGATCACCGGCACATCGAGCTTGCGCCGCGCCTCGAGGGCTGCCCAGGCGGTGAGGTAGGGGTCACCGACCTCGATCAGGTCGGGCTGCAGGCGGCGCAGCTCCTTGCACCAGGGCGCCAGGCGCACCGGGAAGCGGTAGCCATTGCCGAAGGGCAGGGGCGGGGCCGGTACGTGGTAGACACCATCGACATGGCTGGCATTGGCACCGGGAATCAGCAGGCTGTGGCGAACGCCGGGCATGGCGTCGAGGCGGCGGTGTTTGGCATCAAGATAGGTTCGCACGCCGCCGCTGGCCGGGGCGTAGAACATGGTGATGTCGGCGATGTGCACGATCAGCATCCCTCCGGGATCGTCCTCGAGTGTGTCATCCGGCGGTAATGAACCGGCGATGACGCGCCTGAGGGTTGACCTGTCTGAAGGATAGTTTGTTCGATCGGGATTTGGCGGGGCGCCCTGTCGCGGGGCAAGCCCGCTCCCATGACGGGAGCGGGCGGCAGGTCAGATGCGGAAGCTGCCGACCAGTTGCTTGAGGCGGCCGGCCTGTTGCTCTAGGTCCGAGCAGGCGCGCAGGGTGGCCTGCAGGTTCTCGACGCCTTCCTGGTTGAGCATGTTGATCTCGTTGATATCCATGTTGATCGAGTCGACCACGGCGGTCTGCTCTTCGGTGGCGGTAGCCACCGACTGGTTCATGCCGTCGATCTCGCCGATGCGCTGGGTGACGCTGCCCAGGCGTTCGCCGGCCTGGTTGGCGATCTCCATGCTGTCCTGGCTATGACGCTGGCTCTGGCCCATGGTGTCGACCGACTCGCGGGCGCCGACCTGCAGCTCCTCGATCATGGTCTGCACCTGTTGCGCCGACTCCTGGGTGCGGTGCGCCAGGTTGCGCACCTCGTCGGCGACCACGGCAAAACCACGTCCTGCCTCGCCTGCGCGGGCAGCCTCGATGGCGGCGTTGAGGGCGAGCAGGTTGGTCTGCTGGGAAATGCTGGTGATCACCTCGAGGATCTGGCCAATGTTGACGGTCTTGTTGTTCAGCGTCTCGATATGCTCGCTGGAGGTGACGATCAGGTCCGACAGGCGGTTCATCGCATCGATGTTGCGTTGCACCACCTGCTGGCCTTCCTCGGCCAGCAGCCGCGCGGAGCTGGCATGCTGCGAGGCCTGGGCGGCGTTGCCGGCGATTTCCTGGGCGGCGGCGCCGAGCTGGTTGATGGCGGCGGCGACGCTGTTGGTGCGGTTGGACTGCTCGTCGGAGTTGCTCATCGACGAATTCGAGGCGCTGATGACCCGCAGCGCCACTTCGTTGACTTGCTCGGTGGCCGAGGACACCTCGCGGATCGAACCATGGATACGCTCGACGAAGCGGTTGAAGGCGGTACCGAGGATGCCGAACTCGTCGTGGTTGTGGATTTCCAGGCGGCGGGTCAGGTCGCCTTCACCCTCGGCGATGTTCGACATGGCGCGAGTCATGGTGTGCAGTGGCTGCATCAGCACGCGGATCAGCAGGCCGAGCAGGGCGATGATGATCACCACCGCCACCAGGGTGGCAATCACCGCCGAAGTGCGGAAGGTGCTGAGCATCGAGAAGGCCTTGTCCTTGTCCACCGACAGGCCGATGTACCAGTTGGCCGACGGCAGGCCCTTGACCGGGGTGAAGGTAAGCAGGCGGGTTTCGCCGTTGAGCGTCACTTCGGTCAGGTTGCTGGCCAGCCTGGGGGTGTTCTGCGGGAACAGGTCCGACAGCGACTTCATCACCAGGTTCTTGTCCGGGTGTACCAGGATCTTGCCCTGGTCGTTGACCAGAAACGCGTAGCCCATGCCGCCGAAGTTCAGCGAGTTGATGATCTGCACCAGGCCGTCGAGGGCCAGGTCGCCGCCGACCACGCCGACCGAGCGCGAGGCGGTGCTGATGATCGAAATGACCAGCTCATTGGTGGCCATGTCGATATAGGGTTCGGTGAGGATCGTGCCATTGGCGTTCAGGCCGTCCTTGTACCAAGGACGCACGCGCGGGTCATAGCCGTCGGGCATCTTGGTGTCCGGGCGCACGGTGAAGGTGCCGTCGGGCTGGCCCAGATAGATGGTCTGGAAGCTCGAGGTGAGGGCGTTCTGGCCCAGCAGGGTACCGGTGTTCTGTGGGTACTGGGCAATATTCTGGGCGACGTTCTCGACCAGCTTGATGCGCCCTTCGAACAGGTTGCGGATATTGGTGGAGGTGGACTCGCCCATCTCAGCCAGGTAGTTCTCCAGGTCTTCGCGAATGGCGTTACGCTGGAGGTAGTCGTTGTAAAGGGTGAAGAGGCTGAAGGCGAGTATCACGATCAGTGATGCCGCCAGAAGAATCTTATGGCTGAAACGAAGGCTTTTATTCATAACGTGATCGCGTCCGCTAAGGTTTTTTATCGGGTCGTTCGCACAAAGCACGGCTGGAAAACAGTGCAACAATTCCCGTGGGTCCTTTTCGGGTTGTTACTGTCTTTCTGGAAGAATCAATTTGAAATATCGGCTGTCACGCGTCAGAACTTGAGCAGGGGATGAAAGAAGATGTCGGATTTCTTACGAATGGTAGTAGGAGCAGGTCCCGATGGTCAGCCGGTGTCCCAGTCCATGCGCCTGGCCAACCGGCACGGCCTGGTGGCCGGGGCCACCGGCACCGGCAAGACGGTCACCCTGCAACATCTGGCCGAACTGTTCAGCGATGCCGGGGTCGCGGTATTCGCCGCAGATGTGAAGGGCGACCTGTGCGGCCTGGGCGCGGCGGGGGCGCCCCAGGGCAAGGTGGCCGAGCGGATCGCCGGCATGCCCTGGCTGAACCACACGCCCCAGGCTTATCCGGTAAGTCTTTGGGATATCGCGGGGCAATCGGGGCATCCATTGCGCACTACCTTGAGCGAAATGGGACCGTTGTTGCTGGGCAACCTGCTGGAGCTCACCGACAGCCAGCAGGCCGCCTTGTATGCGGCGTTCAAGGTGGCCGATCGCGAAGGCCTGCTGCTGCTCGACCTGAAAGACCTCAAGGCCCTGCTCGCGCACCTGAAGGACAACCCGCAGCTGCTGGGCGAGGACAGCGCCTTGATGACCGGCGCTTCCACGCAGGCCTTGCTGCGCCGGCTGGCGACCCTGGAACAGCAGGGCGCCGAGGCGCTGTTCGGCGAGCCGGCGCTGCAACTGCAGGACCTGCTGCGCCCCGAAGGCGATGGTCGCGGGCGTATTCACCTGCTCGATGCCAGCCGCCTGGTGCATGACGCGCCCAAGGTCTACGCGACCTTCCTGTTGTGGCTGCTGGCCGAGCTGTTCGAGCAGTTGCCGGAGCGTGGCGATGCCGACAAGCCGGTGCTGGTACTGTTCTTCGACGAAGCGCACCTGCTGTTCAACGGCACCCCCAAGGCGTTGCAGGACCGCCTGGAGCAGGTGGTGCGGTTGATCCGCTCCAAGGGCGTGGGGGTGTATTTCGTCACCCAGTCACCGGGCGACCTGCCGGATGCGGTACTGGCTCAGTTGGGGCTGCGCATCCAGCATGGCCTGCGGGCATTTACCGCCAAGGAGCAGAAGTCGCTGCGCGCGGTGGCCGATGGTTTCCGTCCCAATCCGGCGTTCGACAGCCTGGCGGTGTTGACCGAGCTGGGCATTGGTGAGGCGCTGGTCGGGACGTTGGAGGAGAAGGGTACGCCGGCCATGGTCCAGCGGGTGCTGGTCGCGCCACCGCAGTCGCGGATCGGGCCATTGAGCGCAGCAGAGCGGCAGGCACTGATCGCGGCATCGCCGCTGGCAGGGCGCTATGACAAGCCGGTGGACCGTGAGTCGGCCTATGAAATGCTGACCCAGCGCAAGGGCGAGCCGGTGGAGCCCGCGCCCCAGGCCAAGGCCGACGAGGACAGCTTCGCCGACAAGGCCGGCGAGTTTCTGCAGAGCGCGGCGGGGCAGGCCATCAAGTCAGCGGTGCGCCAGGCGGCCAATCAGTTGGGGCGGCAGTTGGTGCGTGGGTTGATGGGATCGTTGCTGGGCGGGAAGAAACGTTAAACCCGTTACCCCGCGATAGGGCGCGAATGACGGATATGAAAAAGGCGCCCTGCAAAGGCGCCTTTTTCAGTACTGCATCAGCACTCAGCCAATCGCCTTGGTGGCCAGCCAGAACAGGCCAGCCGCCAGGCCCATCGTTGCCGGCAGGGTGAGCACCCAGGCCAGCAGGATGGTCTTGACGGTGCCGCCCTGCAGGCCGCTCTTGTTGGCGACCATGGTACCGGCGACACCCGACGACAGCACGTGGGTGGTGGACACCGGCAGGCTGAACACGTTGGCCATGCCGATGGCGCAGGCCGCGGTGATCTGGGCCGACATGCCCTGGGCATAGGTCATGCCCTGCTTGCCGATCTTCTCGCCGACAGTCAGTACCACGCGTTTCCAGCCGACCATGGTGCCCAGGCCCAGGGCCAGAGCGACGGCGACGATCACCCAGAACGGTGCGTACTCGGTGGTGGCGGTCAGGTCCTTGCGCAGTTTCTCCAGGTCGGCCTTTTCACGGGCCTGCAGGCCCGGCAGCTTGCCGACCTTCTTCGCCGTGTCGTCCAGGCACAGCAGGTAGCGACGTACTTCGACGCGCTTCTCGGCGCTCAGGGCGCGGTAGTCGGTCACGCCGGCCAGCGACGATTGCAGCGCGGCGATGGTTGGCTCGGTCTGCTGTGGATTGCAGCTGAACTGCTCCGGCAGGTCGCTCGCTTGCGCCTTGCCCAGCGCCAGGAACTCGCCCAGGGTGGCGGCATTGCGCTGGTAGAACTGGCTCAGGTGCAGGGTGGCGTCACGGGTACGCTCGATCTGGTAGGTGGTGCTGTTCAGGTCGAGGACGAACTTGGCGGGGACGATGCCGATCAGTACCAGCATGATCAAGCCGATGCCTTTCTGGCCATCGTTGGAGCCGTGCACGAAGCTCACGCCCATGGCCGAGATCACCAGCACCAGGCGGTTCCAGAACGGCGGGTGCTTCTTGTCGTCGAGCTTGCGGCGCTGGTCCGGGGTCTTGTGCATCTTCGACAGCGGACGCCACCATTTCAGGCCGATCAGCAGCAGGGCGGCGACAGCGAAGCCGGCCATGGGCGAAAGCACCAGGGACATGCCGATGTCGATCGCCTTCTGCCAGTTGACGCCGTCGCCCAGTGGAATGTCGCTGAGCAGGGCGTTGGCCAGGCCGACACCGAGGATCGAGCCGATCAGGGTGTGCGAGCTGGAGGCCGGGATACCGAAGTACCAGGTGCCCAGGTTCCAGGTGATGGCGGCAGCCAGCAGCGAGAAGACCATGGCCAGGCCGTGGCCGGTGTTCACGTTGATCAGCAGTTCGACCGGAAGCAGGTGGACGATGGCGTAGGCCACCCCGACACCGCCGAGCAGAACGCCGAGGAAGTTGAACACCCCGGAGAAGAACACGGCCAGGTGCGGTGGCATGGCCTTGGTATAGATGACAGTGGCTACCGCGTTGGCGGTGTCATGAAAGCCATTGATGAACTCGAATGCGAGCACGAAGGTCAGAGCGAGCGTCAGGCTCACGATAACCCAGGCATCCAGTCCGCTGAATAAATCGATCATGAAGGTTGTCTGGCGGTCTTAGGGGGGGCGGATTATGCCAGAAAACCATTGCAATCGATGCACCCGCCACTGACCGATGGCAGGGGAATGTCGACCCCATCCACGCGTCGTGCGAGTGGGCTGTTGCGAAAAAATGCCGTAAAAAATCGATAAATTTCAGAAAAATCAGCGATTTGAGACGATTTAGGCAAGTTGTCCGCAATTAAAACGCTTGTATGAAATTTGTGTGATTCCATTTCATATCGAGCAATTTTGTCCAGGATACCTCGCTGCAATCGCCATAGGGTGATGGCGCTATAGCATCGCTCAGCTTCAATCGCCGTCGCTGCGCAGTTCCTTTTCGATCTTCTCGATCTCCTGGGCGAAGGCCTGGTCGAGAATGCTGGCACGTTTACGCCAGGGTTTGCGTTCCGGGTCGGGTTGTGCGGCATAGGTGGTGACTTCACCACCGTAAACATCCTTGTAACGTTCAGCCTGGCGCTCGAGTTCGGCGCGCAGTTCTTCTTTCGTCACAGTCATACCTGAATAGTTTAAGTTGGGCGTTGGCCGTTAAATACACATGCTGAATGTGGACATACAGGCAGCGCGTACACATCGTTGCACTTGGAATGACTGGGCGTGGGAGGGCGACCTGCCGTGCACCACACGACACACCACTGCTCAAGCAGCGGGCTGGCGTCAGGAAGGCAACGAAAGTTTATCGATTGGATCCGTTATACAGCACTGACAATCAACAGTGCCGATTATAGCAATCGTCAATTCGAAGGCTATCGTTCTTTACGCGTCATTGACAATAGACCGGAAGTTATTCTGGCCAGCCAAAGTTTTGGCCTGATTGGCGTGCTGAAAGTTCCACTTGTCAGGGGGCCACTTTGACCGTTCGCTGTCAGAAATGAAAACGGCCTCGCTAGGAGGCGAGGCCGCTGCCTGGGACTTCTACGGTGGGTACCTGACCAGTCTCTCCAAAGAAGCCACATGTGGCAGGGGAAAGGTATAAGCAAACGTGTCGGCGGTCAATTGCGATTATCGGCCGTTCGTTCGATAATCGCACGAGGTAGCGATTTTTTTGAGGCATGTCCATGAGCGAAGAAACCAGCGCGCCGCCAGCAAACGAGCCCACGCGCAGTACCAGCCCCGCCCTGGCACCGCCGATCGTGGCGTCCGCGGCCAAGCGCATTCAGGCCTTCACCGGCGACCCGGACTTCATGACTTCCCTGGCCCGTGGGCTGGCAGTGATCCAGGCGTTCCAGGAGCGCAAGCGACACCTGACCATCGCGCAGATCAGCCACCGCACGGAAATACCCCGGGCGGCGGTCCGGCGTTGTCTGCATACTTTGATGAAGCTGGGTTACGCGACCACTGACGGGCGTACTTATTCGCTGTTGCCCAAGGTGTTGACCCTTGGCCATGCCTACCTGTCGTCGACGCCGTTGGCGGTATCGGCACAGCCCTACCTCGACCGGATCAGCGACCAGCTGCACGAAGCGGCCAACATGGCCACGCTGGAAGGCGACGACATTCTTTATATAGCGCGCTCGGCCACGGTCGAACGGTTGATCTCGGTCGACCTGTCCGTCGGTGGGCGGTTGCCGGCCTATTGCACCTCGATGGGGCGCATCCTCTTGGCGGCGCTCGACGATGCCAGCCTGCACGAATATCTGGATAGGGCCGACCTCAAGGCGCGGACCAGCCGTACACTGCACGACCCTGAATCGTTGTTCGCCTGCATCCAGCAGGTGCGCGAGCAGGGTTGGTGCGTGGTCGACCAGGAACTGGAGCAGGGGTTGCGTTCGATTGCCGTGCCGATCTATGACGCCTCCGGGCAGGTGCTGGCGGCGTTGAACGTGAGCACCCATGTCGGTCGGGTCAGCCGTGGCGAACTGGAGCAACGTTTCCTGCCGATCCTGCTGGCGGCCAGCCGGGACCTGTGTCACCAGTTGTTTGGCTGAACAACGTCGGGGCGCATTGCGCCCCATCGGCGGCAGACGGGCTTTCATACCGTGTGGGCTGAGCGGTCGAAGCGGCGCTGCCGTTTCCTGTTCGATAAACGCACAGTGTCGTTCCCGACGAATTGCGCCACCCACGCCTGCTGATTAATGTCTGTCGCACGAGTCGGCTTCGCCGACCGGACAATAACAACAGGCCCGAGGGCATCCCCCCATGAAGACCGTCCCTTTGCTGTCGCGGCCACACCCGCGCGCAGTGCTGCTGCCCGGCTGATCCCAGGCCGTCGTATCCAACGTTTCCTGCTCCTGCGTATCAGCGATGCGCGGTAGCCTGCCTGTGCCCAACTCCCGGATAACAACAATGAACAAGCCACAATCCGCTGTCGGCAACTGCCTCGATGTCCAGTCTCTCATCAACGACCAACCGCTGTCTCGCTATCAATGGCGGGTGGTGATCCTGTGCTTCCTGATTGTCTTCCTCGACGGCCTGGACACCGCCGCCATGGGCTTCATCGCCCCGGCGCTATCCCAGGAATGGGGCATCGACCGCGCCAGCCTCGGCCCGGTGATGAGCGCCGCGCTGATCGGCATGGTGTTCGGTGCCCTTGGGTCCGGGCCGTTGGCCGACCGCTTCGGGCGCAAGGGCGTGCTGGTGGGGGCGGTGCTGGTGTTCGGCGGTTTCAGCCTGGCCTCGGCCTACGCCAGCAATGTCGACCAGTTGCTGGTGCTGCGCTTTTTGACCGGCCTGGGCCTGGGGGCGGGCATGCCCAATGCCACTACCTTGCTTTCCGAGTACACCCCGGAACGGCTCAAGTCGCTGCTGGTGACCAGCATGTTCTGTGGCTTCAACCTGGGCATGGCCGGGGGTGGTTTCATCTCGGCCAAGCTGATCCCGGCCTACGGCTGGCATAGCCTGCTGGTGATCGGCGGGGTGCTGCCGTTGCTGCTGGCGCTGGTGTTGTTGGTCTGGTTGCCGGAGTCGGCGCGGTTCCTGGTGGTGCGCAATCGTGGCACCGAGAAGGTGCGCCGGACCCTGGCGCCGATTGCCCCGGCCCTGGTGGCCCAGGCTGCGAGCTTCAGTGTGCCTGAGCACAAAGTGGTGGCGGCGCGCAACGTGTTCGCGGTGATCTTCTCGGGCACTTATGGCCTGGGCACCGTGCTGCTGTGGCTGACCTACTTCATGGGGCTGGTGATCGTCTACCTGCTGACCAGCTGGCTGCCGACCCTGATGCGTGACAGCGGCGCGAGCATGGAGCAGGCTGCCTTCATCGGCGCATTGTTCCAGTTCGGCGGCGTGCTCAGTGCGGTGGCCGTGGGTTGGGCGATGGACCGCTTCAACCCGCACAAGGTGATCGGCATCTTCTACCTGCTGGCGGGTGTTTTCGCCTATGCCGTGGGGCAGAGCCTGGGCAACATTACCTTGCTGGCCACGCTGGTGCTGGTCGCCGGCATGTGCGTGAACGGCGCGCAGTCGGCCATGCCTTCGCTGGCAGCGCGGTTCTACCCGACCCAGGGGCGCGCCACTGGGGTGTCGTGGATGCTCGGGATCGGTCGCTTCGGCGCGATTCTCGGTGCCTGGAGCGGGGCGACGCTGCTGGGGCTGGGGTGGACTTTCGAGCAGGTACTGACCGCGCTGTTGGTGCCGGCGGCGCTGGCCACCCTGGCGGTGGTGGTCAAGGGGCTGGTAAGCCACGCCGACGCGACCTGAGACGACAGGGGCGCGCATAAATAGCAAGATAACAATCTGTTCGATAATCGCACCAAAGTGCGATTATCGGATTGTAACCACCCCGATAGCCTCCGTAATCTGGGCCCATCGCAGCGACGCAATGGCCCGCTGCTCACTGACTCGACTCGACCTGACCAGGAGTCTCCAATGGCAGCAATCCTCTCGCTTCACGAGGCCGTGAAGCAGTTCATCCAGGACGGCGACAGCGTCGCCCTCGAAGGTTTCACCCACCTGATCCCGACGGCGGCCGGTCACGAGATCATCCGCCAGGGCAAGCGCGACCTGACCCTGGTGCGCATGACCCCGGACCTGATCTACGACCAGCTGATCGGTGCCGGTTGCGCGCGCAAGCTGATCTTCTCCTGGGGTGGCAATCCCGGCGTCGGTTCGCTGCATCGCCTGCGCGACGCGGTGGAGAAGCAGTGGCCGCACGCCATCGAGATCGAAGAGCACAGCCACGCCGACCTGGCCAACGCCTATGTCGCCGGCGCCTCCGGCCTGCCGTTCGCGGTGCTGCGTGCCTACGCCGGCTCCGACCTGCCGAAGGTCAACCCGCTGATCAAGAGCGTCACCTGCCCGTTCACCGGCGAGGTGCTCGCCGCTGTGCCGTCGGTGCGTCCGGACGTCACCGTGATCCACGCGCAGAAGGCCGACCGCAAGGGCAACGTGCTGTTGTGGGGCATCCTCGGCGTGCAGAAGGAAGCGGCCCTGGCGGCCAAGCGCTGCATCGTCACCGTCGAGGAGATCGTCGATGACTTGAATGCGCCGATGAATGCCTGCGTGCTGCCGACCTGGGCGCTCAGCGCGGTGTGCCTGGTGCCCGGCGGCGCCCACCCGTCCTATGCCCACGGCTACTACGAGCGCGACAACCGCTTCTACCAGGCTTGGGACCCGATCGCCCGCAACCGCGAGTCGTTCACCGCCTGGATCGACACCTTCATCCGTGGCACCCGGGACTTCACCGAATTCCAGGCCAAGCTGGCCAGCACCGCGGAGGCCGCGCAATGAGCTATTCCACTTCCGAAATGATGACCGTCGCGGCGGCCCGCCGCCTGCGTAACGGTGCCGTGTGCTTCGTCGGCATCGGCTTGCCGTCGAAGGCCGCCAATCTGGCGCGCCTGACCTCGTCGCCCGATGTCGTGCTGATCTACGAGTCCGGCCCGATCGGTGCCAAGCCGAGTGTGTTGCCGCTGTCCATCGGTGACGGCGAGCTGGCCGAGACTGCCGACACCGTGGTGCCGACCGGCGAGATCTTCCGCTACTGGCTGCAGGGCGGGCGCATCGACGTCGGTTTCCTCGGCGCGGCCCAGGTCGACCGCTTCGGCAATATCAACACCACGGTGGTCGGCGACTACCACGCGCCGAAGACTCGCCTGCCAGGTGCCGGTGGTGCGCCGGAGATCGCCGGTTCCGCCAAGCAGGTGCTGATCATCCTCAAGCAGTCGCCACGCGCCTTCGTCGACAAGCTCGATTTCATCACCTCGGTCGGCCACGGTGAAGGTGGTGACTCGCGCAAGCACCTGGGCCTGCCCGGCGAGGGGCCGGTCGGCATCATCACCGACCTGTGCATCATGGAGCCGGAAGCGGGCACCCATGAATTCGTGGTCACGTCGATCCACCCGGGCGTAACCCGCGAGCAGATCGTTGCCGCCACTGGCTGGGCGATCCGCTTCGCCGACGACGTGCTGCAGACCGCGGCACCCAGCGATGTCGAGCTGTCCGCCCTGCGCGACCTCGAAGCGCGCACCGCCGCCGCCCATGGCCAGACGGCAGGAGAAGCCTGATGCGTGACGTCTTTATCTGCGACGCCATTCGCACCCCCATTGGCCGCTTTGGCGGCGCCCTGGCCGGCGTGCGCGCCGACGACCTGGCGGCGGTGCCGCTCAAGGCGCTGGTCGAGCGCAATCCGAAGGTGCAGTGGGAGCTGCTCGACGAAGTGTTCCTCGGTTGCGCCAACCAGGCCGGCGAGGACAACCGTAACGTGGCGCGCATGGCGCTGCTGTTGGCCGGCCTGCCGCAGAGCATTCCTGGCGTGACCCTCAATCGTCTGTGCGCCTCGGGCATGGACGCCATCGGCAGCGCGTTTCGCGCCATCGCCAGTGGCGAGATGGAGCTGGCCATCGCCGGTGGCGTCGAGTCGATGTCCCGTGCGCCGTTCGTGATGGGAAAAGCCGAAAGCGGCTACTCGCGCAACATGAAGCTCGAGGACACCACCATCGGCTGGCGCTTCGTCAATCCGTTGATGAAGGCGCAACATGGCGTGGACGCCATGCCCGAGACCGCCGACAACGTCGCTGACGATTACCAGGTGTCGCGCGCCGACCAGGACGCCTTCGCCCTGCGCAGCCAGCAAAAGGCTGCCGCCGCGCAGGCTGCTGGTTACTTCGCCGAAGAGATCGTGCCGGTGCGTATCGCCCATAAAAAAGGCGAGACCGTGGTCGAGCAGGATGAGCACCTGCGCCCGGACACCACGCTGGAGGCGCTGAACAGGCTCAAGCCGGTCAATGGCCCGGACAAGACGGTTACCGCAGGTAATGCATCGGGCGTCAACGATGGCGCCGCCGCACTGATCCTGGCCTCGGCCGATGCGGTGAAGAAACATGGCCTGACCCCACGGGCCCGGGTGCTGGGCATGGCCAGTGCCGGCGTGGCGCCACGGGTGATGGGGATCGGCCCGGTGCCGGCGGTGCGCAAGCTGACCGAACGGCTGGGTGTGGCGGTGGCGGATTTCGATGTCATCGAGCTCAACGAGGCGTTTGCCAGCCAGGGGCTTGCGGTGCTGCGCGAGCTGGGCGTGGCGGATGATGCGCCGCAGGTCAACCCTAACGGCGGTGCGATTGCCCTGGGGCATCCGCTGGGGATGAGCGGGGCGCGGTTGGTGCTGACGGCGTTGCATCAGCTGGAGAGGAGCGGTGGGCGCAAGGGGTTGGCGACCATGTGCGTCGGAGTTGGCCAAGGGTTGGCACTGGCCATCGAGCGGGTCTGAAGTTGGACGCGCGCCCTGTAGGAGCGGTCTTGTGTCGCGAAAGGCCGCTCCTACAGGGCGCCGTGTCTGACAGGGAACGAGATTGTTACTGGGTATGTCTAGACTTTGCAGTGACCTCCCAGGAGTAAAAACACCATGACTTCCAGCTATTACACCGGCGAAGAACGCAGCAAGCGGATCTTCGCCATCGTCGGCGCCTCCTCGGGCAACCTGGTGGAATGGTTCGATTTCTATGTCTACGCCTTCTGCGCGATCTACTTTGCACCGGCCTTCTTTCCCTCCGATGACCCCACCGTGCAGTTGCTCAACACGGCAGGCGTGTTCGCCGCGGGCTTTCTGATGCGCCCCATCGGTGGCTGGATCTTCGGCCGCCTGGCCGACCGGCACGGGCGCAAGAATTCGCTGATGATCTCGGTGCTGATGATGTGCGGCGGCTCGCTGATCATCGCCTGCCTGCCCACCTACGCCAGCATTGGCGCCTGGGCGCCGGCGCTGCTGCTCCTGGCGCGGCTAATCCAGGGCCTGTCGGTGGGCGGCGAGTACGGCACCACCGCCACCTACATGAGCGAAGTGGCCTTGCGCGGTCAGCGCGGCTTCTTCGCTTCGTTCCAGTACGTCACCCTGATCGGCGGCCAGTTGCTGGCGGTGCTGGTGGTGGTGATCCTGCAACAGCTGCTCACCGAGGATGAGCTGCGTGCTTATGGCTGGCGCATCCCGTTCGTGGTCGGCGCCATCGCCGCGCTGATCTCGCTGATGCTGCGCCGCTCGCTGAAGGAGACCAGCAGTGCCGAGACCCGCCAGGACAAGGAGGCCGGTACCATTCGCGGGCTTTTCCGCAACCATGCCGCCGCCTTTGTCACGGTATTGGGCTACACCGCCGGTGGCTCGCTGATCTTCTACACCTTCACCACCTACATGCAGAAGTATCTGGTCAACACCGCCGGCATGAACGCCAAGAGCGCCAGTTACGTCATGACCGGCGCGCTGTTCCTGTTCATGATCCTGCAGCCGGTGTTCGGCATGCTCTCCGACCGTATCGGTCGACGCAACTCGATGCTCCTGTTCGGCGCCCTGGGGACGATTTTCACCGTGCCGCTGCTGATGGCGCTGAAGACCGTGAGCAGTCCGTTCATGGCCTTCGTGCTGGTGACCCTGGCGCTGTGCATCGTCAGTTTCTACACCTCCATCAGCGGCCTGGTGAAGGCCGAGATGTTCCCGCCGCAGGTCCGTGCGCTGGGGGTGGGGCTGGCCTACGCGGTGGCCAACGCGGTGTTTGGCGGCTCGGCCGAATACGTGGCGCTGGGCTTGAAAACCTTAGGCATGGAGAACACCTTCTACTGGTACGTGACCGCGATGATGGCGGTGGCCTTCCTGTTCAGCCTGCGCCTGCCCAAGCAGGCGGCGTATCTGCATCACGATCATTAAGGACGTTGCATGAGCAACCAACTGTTCGACGCCTACTTCACCGCGCCGGCGATGCGCGAGATCTTCTCTGACCGCGGCCGGTTGCAGGGCATGCTCGATTTCGAGGCCGCCTTGGCCCGCGCCGAGGCCGGTGCCGGTCTAGTGCCGCACACGGCGGTGACCGCCATCGAGACGGCCTGCAAGGCCGAGCGTTATGACGTGCGTGCCTTGGCCGATGCCATCGCCACCGCTGGCAACTCGGCGATTCCGTTGGTCAAGGCCTTGGGCAAGGTGGTCGCCAGCGGCGTGCCCGAGGCCGAGCGCTACGTGCACTTGGGCGCGACCAGCCAGGATGCGATGGACAGCGGCCTGGTGCTGCAACTGCGTGACGCCCTGACGCTGATCGACCGTGACCTTGGCAAATTGGCCGACACCTTGGCTCGTCAGGCCCTGCAACATGCCGACACGCCGCTGGTGGGGCGTACCTGGCTGCAGCATGCCACGCCGGTGACGCTGGGGATGAAACTGGCCGGTGTGCTCGGCGCCCTGACCCGTCATCGCCAGCGCCTCAAGGAGCTGCGCCCGCGCCTGCTGGTACTGCAGTTTGGCGGCGCTTCGGGCAGCCTGGCGGCACTGGGCAGCAAGGCCTTGCCGGTGGCAGAAGCCCTGGCCGCGCAGTTGAAACTGTCCTTGCCCGAACAGCCGTGGCACACCCAGCGGGACCGCCTGGTGGAGTTTGCCTCGGTATTGGGCCTGGTCGCCGGCAGCCTGGGGAAGTTCGGCCGGGATGTCAGCCTGCTGATGCAGACCGAGGCGGGCGAGCTGTTCGAGCCCGCCGCGCCGGGCAAGGGCGGGTCCTCGACCATGCCGCACAAGCGTAACCCGGTGGGCGCGGCGGTGCTGATCGGTGCTGCCACCCGGGTACCGGGATTGGTCTCGACATTGTTTGCCGCGATGCCCCAGGAGCATGAGCGTAGCCTCGGCCTGTGGCACGCCGAATGGGAAACCCTGCCGGAAATCTGTTGCCTGGTCTCCGGCGCCCTGCGCCAGGCGCAGCTGATCGCCGAGGGCATGGAGGTGGACGCCGCCCGCATGCGCCGCAACCTGGATCTGACCCAGGGCCTGGTGCTGGCCGAGGCCGTCAGTATCGTGCTCGCCCAGCGCCTGGGGCGCGAGCGTGCCCATCACCTGCTGGAGCAATGCTGCCAGCGCGCCGTGGCCGAGGAGCGCCATTTGCGTGCCGTGCTGGGCGACGAGCCACAGGTCAGCGCCGGACTGTCCGCCGACGAACTCGACCGCCTGCTCGACCCGGCCCATTACCTTGGCCAGGCCCGCGTCTGGGTGGCGCGCGCCGTGGCCGAACATCAACGATTCACTGCCTGAAAGGAGACTGCTGTGGCGCACCTGCAACTGGCCGATGGCGAAATGCATTACCAACTCGACGGCCCGGCCGATGCGCCGGTGTTGGTCCTGTCCAATTCGCTGGGCACCGACCTGCACATGTGGGATGCGCAGATCCCGGCATGGGCCGAACATTTCCGTGTGCTGCGCTACGATACCCGGGGGCATGGCGGTTCGCTGGTCAGCGAGGGGCCCTACAGCATCGAGCAGTTGGGCGGCGACGTGCTGACCCTGCTCGATGCCCTGGATATCGAGAGGGCCCACTTCATAGGCCTGTCCATGGGCGGCCTGATCGGTCAGTGGCTGGGTATCAATGCGGGTAACCGCTTGCTCAGCCTGTCCCTGTGCAACACCGCAGCGAAGATCGCCAACGACGAGGTGTGGAACACCCGCATCGCCACCGTGCTCGCGGGGGGCCGGCAGGCCATGGCCGAACTGCGTGATGCGTCCATCGCCCGCTGGTTCACCCCGGCGTTCGCCGCCGCCGAGCCGGAACGCACCCTGCGTATCTGCCAGATGCTGGCGCAGACTTCACCGGAGGGCTACGCGGCCAATTGCGCCGCGGTGCGCGATGCCGATTTCCGTGACCAGCTCACCCACATCCAGGTGCCGACCCTGATCGTCGCCGGCACTGCAGATGCAGTGACCACCCCCGAGCATGGTCGCTTCATGCAGGCCGGCATCCATGGCGCCGAGTACGCCGAGTTTGCGGCGGCGCACCTGTCCAATGTCGAAATCGGCGCGCCGTTCGGCGCCCGTGTGCTCGACTTCCTGTCGAGCCGCTGAGGAGTACACCGTGGACGAGAAACAACGCTACGAGGCGGGCATGCAAGTGCGCCGCGCGGTACTGGGCGATGCTCATGTCGACCGCAGTCTGGAGAAGCTCAATGACTTCAACGGCGAGTTCCAGGAGATGATCACCCGGCATGCCTGGGGCGATATCTGGACGCGCCCGGGGTTGTCGCGACATACCCGCAGCCTGATCACCATCGCCATGCTGATCGGCATGAACCGCAACGAAGAGCTCAAGCTGCACCTTCGCGCTGCCGCCAATAATGGCGTGACGCGAGAGGAGATCAAGGAGGTGATCATGCAGAGCGCGATCTACTGCGGGATCCCGGCGGCCAACGCCACGTTCCACCTGGCCGAGTCGGTGTGGGATGAGCTGGGGGTGGAGTCGCGCACCCAGGTGACTTGAGAAATTGCCGGGGCTGCTGTGCAGCCCATCGCGACACAAGGCCGCTCCCACAGGGTTTGCACAAGCCTGCGGGAGTGGCTGTGTCGCGTTGGGGTGTGCGGCGGCCCCTGACTCTTGTGGTCAGATCGCGGCTTTCTTGTGGCGGATGGCCACCGGCCCGGCATTGGCCTCCACGTCCTTTTTCAGCTCAGGGCACAGCCCGGCCATGAACGCCAGCTCCGCCACCACGAACAGCGGCCCGATGATCAGCCCGCTCAGGTCATCGACGAACGCTGGCTTGCGCCCTTCGTACCAGTGGCCGACGAACTGGATGATCCAGCCCACCACGAATGCCCCCAGCCCGGCGCTCAGCCACAGCCCGGTGCTCTGTACGGCCAGCGCCTGGCCGGCCCACAGGCACAGCCCTAGCAGCAGGCCCATCACCAGCCCGAAGCGCAGGTCCAGGCGCAGGTAGAACCACACCGACCAGCCCGCCAGCAACAGCGCCGGCGACAGCCAGACGCCGGCCAGTTCCCAGCCGGGGCGCGACAGCAGGATGGCCACGGCCAGCACGATCAGCGGAATGCCGATGAAGTGGGTGGCGATATTGCGCGGGTCGCGGTGGTAGGTCGCGTATTGACTCAGGTGCTCGACGAGGTTTTTCATTGTTGTTCCTCCATCAGGGGTGAGCGCAGCTTGCCCCCGTTCAGTCACCGTCGTCTGTCGCCTGGCCGACAGAGTTCGTTTTGCGAGGCGCCATGCACGATCCGCGTACCCAGCTGCTGCATGGCCAGTGGTTCCGGCAATTGCCCGCTACCGTTCAGGATAGCCTTCTGGCCCAGGGGCGTGCGCGCGAGCTGGCGCCGGGGCAGTGCCTGTTCCAGCGCGGCGATGCGCCCTGTGGCCTGTATGCGGTGCTCGAGGGGGCGATGCGGGTCGGCGCGGTCAGCAGCGAGGGCAAGGAGGCGTTGTTGACGTTGGTTGAATCGCCCCACTGGTTCGGCGAGATCAGCCTCTTCGACGGCCAGCCGCGTACCCATGACGCCTATGCCGAAGGACCGACGCGCCTGCTGTGGATCCCCCAGGCGCCGCTGCTCGAGTGGCTGGCGCGCGAGCCTGTGCATTGGCGTGAGCTGGCCTTGCTGATGAGCCACAAGTTGCGCTGGGTGTTCGTTGCCCTGGAGCAGCAGAGCCTGCTGTCCGCCGCGCCGCGGGTGGCACAGCGCCTACTGCAGATGGCCGAAGGCTACGGCGAGCGCGATGTCGCCCAGTGGCGGCTGCAGGTGTCCCAGGAACAGCTGGCGCTGATGCTGTCGCTGTCGCGCCAGACCATCAACCAGATCCTCAAGAGCTTCGAGCAGTCCGGCGTGGTACGCCTGGGCTATGGCGAGGTGGAGATTGTCGATGCCCGGCGTCTGCGGGCGATGGGGCAGCATCCAGGCTGACCAGGGTGTCGATCATCGCCCGTGCCGCCGGTGACAGGCGATAGCCGCTGCGGCTGATCACCCCGCAGCGGACGCTGAGCACCTCCAGGCCTGGCGGCAGGTTGCGCCAGTGCAGGCGCACCAGATCGCCGGCGGCCAGGTCCTCGGCCACCGCCTCCTCACTGGCCGTGCCGATGGCGTCGCTGGCCAGCACCACACTGCGCAGCACCGCCAGGTGCTCGGTCTGCAGGTGCGGGGTGAAGTCGCTGCGTCCGCTGAGGTTGGCCAGGCGCTTGCGCACGCCCGGCGCCAGCAATGCACTGGCCAGGGGATAGGCGAACAAGTCGTTGGTCGACAAGCTTTCCTTGGCCAGCAATGGGTGCCCGGGGCGGCAGAAGAACAGGCCGGGGCGCGGGGTCAGCGGTTCGGTGTGGAAGTTCGGGTCGGCCTCGAAGGTGCGCACGTCATCGACGAAGAACTCGATCTGCTCGCGCCGCAGCGCCTGGCCCAGGCGTTCGGCGTTGTCCACCAGCAGCGCGGTGCGGATGCCCGGATGGCGCTCGATGAACTGTTGCAGGGCCTGGGGCACCAGGCGCACGGCCAGTGCCGGGCCGCTGCCGAAATGCAGTTCGCCGGCATCGAGCTTGGTCATCTGCAGCACTTCGTTGTTCAACTGCGCCGCGCCTTGCACCAGGCGACGGGCGTGTTGCAGTACCACCTGCCCCTCGGGAGTTGGGCGCAGTGACTTGTTGGCGCGATCGACCAGAGCGCAGCCGAAGGCCTGTTCGAGGTTCTGGATGGCGCGGCTGAAGGCGGGTTGGGTGATGCCCATGGCTTCGGCAGCGCGGACGAAACTGCGGTATTCGGTAAGGGCGATGAAGTAGCGCAGTTGGCGCAGGTCCATGCTCGGGCTCTGGGGCGGGGATCGGAGCTTGGTTTTAGCGAGTTCTCGCATATAGCGTCAAAGAATTTAATTTGATTTGAATATGTCTTTTGATTATTTGAGGAAAACCCACTCCCACGCCGCTCCTCTCTTGTGCGGACGATGTGGGAGCGGGCTTGCCCCGCGATGGCATCAAAGAAGATTGAGTGGGTAACTGACGATCAGTCGGTTCTCGTCGAACGCATTGCTGCTGAAGTCCCTGCGCATGGTCGAGTTGCGCCATTTCACCGAAAGGTCCTTGAACGTCCCGGCCTGTACCACATAGGCCAGCTCGGTCTCCCTGGCCCACTCCTTGCCATCGTCCACCCCACCGGCGTGCACGTTGTCACCCTTGATGTAGCGGTTCATCAGGGTCAGCCCAGGGATGCCCACGGTGACGAAGTTGAAGTCATGGCGCACTTGCCAGGAGCGCTCCTTGGCATTATCGAAGCTGGCGTTGTAGCTGTCGTTGGCCAGGGTGCCGCCGCTGGTGCCGTTGACCCGCATCCAGGCGTCATCGCCGCTGACCTTCTGCAGGCCGATGTAGAAGGTGTGGCCCTGGTAACGTGCCGAAAGCATGGCCGAGGCCGTATGGTTGTCGAGGTCGCCGGCGCGGGCGCTACCCTCTTCCTTGCCGAGGAAGTAGCCCAGGTTGGCGCCCAAGGTCCAGTCGCCCAGCGGCTGGCTGTGGACCAGGTTCAGGTACTGTTGGCGGTAGATGTCCTTGAGTCGGGCATCCCACAGGCCGACCATCGTGCGCTTGTCGTTGAAGCTGTATTCGCCACCGGCGAAGTTGAAGCGGTCGGAGGTGATGCCGGCGCGCCCCTGCATGAACATGTCTTCCATGCTCGCGTCGTTGCGCGGGCTGTTACCGCGGAACTGGCCGGCATAGAGGGTCAGGCCTTCGATCTCCTTGGCGGTGAGCTGGCCGCCGCGGAACGTCTGCGGCAGCGAGCGGCCATCGTCCGAACGCAGGATCGGCAGCACCGGCATCCACTCGCCGACCTTGAGTTCGGTCTGCGACAGGCGCGCCTTGAATGCCACGCCCAGGCGGCCGAAATCATCGGCCGGGCGGCCATCGTCATGCACCGGCAGCAGGTGAGTGCCGGCCGTGCCCTTGCCACCGTCGAGCTTGACCGAGTACAGCCCCAGCACGTCGACACCGAAGCCGACGGTGCCCTGGGTGAAGCCGGAGCGAGCGTCGAGGATAAAGCTCTGGGTCCATTCCTCGGCCTTGCCCTGGGGGTTGGCCGGGTCGACGAAGTTGCGGTTGATGTAGAAGTTGCGCAGGTTGAGGCTGGCCTTGGCGTCTTCCAGGAAACCGCTTTCGGCGGCGACGGCGGGCAGGGCGCAGGACAGGGCCAACAGGCCCGGGAGCAGCTGGCGTGCGGGTTGCAAAGTGCTCATCTGTCGTGGATCTCTTGTTTTTATTGGGCGAGCCGGTGCACTGCGGGTACGGGCCGCAGGGGTGGGCGTCTTTAGAGAGAACGAGTGCAACGTTGCGTGGGCGATGGTGCGGGGGAGGGTGGGGGCGAGGCAATTCGTGGAACGCGGAATGGGGCGATTATCGAACGTAATGTTGACCGAGCGTCATCGCGGGCAACAAAAAGCCCACCGCAAGGGTGGGCTTGATGCGTTACCGGGCCAATCAGCCTTTCGGCGTCTGGATCGAGGCTTGTTGCTGGGTCTGCTCGTACCAGCCGCCACCGAGGGCCTTGTACAGGTTGACCTCGCTGACCAGCTGCGACAGGCGATCGCCGATCAGCGACTGCTGGGCGCTGAACAGGTTGCGCTGGGCGTCGAGGAAGGTCAGGTTGCTGTCGATTCCGATGCGGTAGCGGCGCTCGGCCAGGCGGTAGTAGTCCTGGTTGGCGGCCACCAGGTCACGTTGCGCCTGCAGCTGCTCCTCGAACGTCTTGCGTGCGGCCAGGCCATCGGCGACTTCCTGGAAGGCGGTCTGAATGGTCTTTTCGTACTTGGCGACGTTGATGTCCTTCTGGATCTTCGAGTAGTCCAGGCTGGCCTTGAGGCTACCGGCGTTGAAGATCGGCAGGTTGATCTGCGGCTGGAACAGCCAGGTGCCCGAACCACCCTTGAACAGCCCGCCCATGTCCGGGCTCAGGGTACCGGCGTTGGCGGTCAGGCTGATGCTCGGGAAGAACGCGGCGCGGGCGGCGCCGATGTTGGCGTTGGCGGCCTTGAGCAGGTGCTCGGCTTCCTGGATGTCCGGACGACGTTGCAGGATGTCGGACGGCAGGCCCGCCGGCACTTCGGCCAGTTGGTCGGCATTGAGCTCCAGCGGCTTGGGCAGGTTGGCCGGCACGCCGGTACCTACCAGCACGGTGAGGCTGTTCAGGTCCTGGGCGACCAGGCGCTGGTACTGCGACAGCTTGACCCGCGCTCCTTCGACGGCGGTGCGGGCCTGGCTCAGGTCCAGCGCCGAAGCCACGCCCACCTCATTGCTGCGGCGGGTCAGGTTGTAGCTCTCTTCGTACGTCTTGAGCGTTTCTTCGGTCAGCTTCAGCAACGCCTGGTCGGCCTGCCAGGTGTAATAGGCGTTGGCCACGCTGGCCACCAGGCTGATCTGCGTGGAGCGACGCGCCTGCTCGCTGGACAGGTAGGTTTCCAGGGCCTGTTGGGTCAGGCTGCGCACACGGCCGAACAGGTCCAGTTCATAAGCGCTGACACCCAGGGTGGCCGAGTACTGGCTGCTGATGGATGCCTCGCCGGTCTGCGACATGTTCGCCGGCAGCCGCTGGCGGCTACCGCTGCCATTGGCCGATACCGCCGGCAGCAGGTCGGCGCGCTGGATGCGGTACTGGGCGCGGTAGGCGTCGATGTTCAGCGCCGCGACGCGCAGGTCGCGGTTGTTTTCCAGCGACGTCTGGATCAGTTGCTGCAGCGCCGGGTCGTGGAAGAACTGGCGCCAGCCTTGCTCGGCCGCGGCAACGTTGGCCGACTCGGTCGGCGAGTACGCAGGGCCTTGCGGCCACTGCGCGGCCACCGGCGCCTCGGGCGTCTGGTAGTCGGGGATCAGCGAGCAGCCGCCGAGGATGAAGGCGGTTACCGCCAGGGACAACAAAGACTTGGTCATTGCCCAGCCTCATAACGTGGAGTTTCAGGGGTGGCGTGTTCTTTCGGCTCTTTGCTGCCGAACAGCGACGACACTGCGACGAAGAATAGCGGTACCCAGAAGATGGCCAGCACGGTCGCACTGATCATGCCGCCGATCACGCCGGTACCAATGGCGTGCTGGCTGCCGGCGCCGGCGCCGCTGGCGATGGTCAACGGTACCACGCCGAGGATGAACGCCAGCGAGGTCATGATGATCGGGCGCAGACGCATGCGGCACGCCTCGATCGCCGCGTCGTACAGGCTGCGGCCTTGCTCGTGCAGTTCCTTGGCAAACTCGACGATCAGGATGGCGTTCTTCGCCGCCAGGCCGATCGTGGTCAGCAGGCCGACCAGGAAGTACACGTCGTTGGACAACCCACGCAGGCTGGTGGCGAGCAGGGCACCGATGATGCCCAGCGGTACCACGAGCACGACCGCGATCGGGATCGACCAGCTTTCGTACAGCGCCGCCAGGCACAGGAACACGAACAGTACCGAGAGGGCGAACAGCGCCGGCATCTGCGAGCCGGAGAGTTTTTCCTCGTAGGACATGCCGGTCCAGGAGTAGCCGATGCCGGTTGGCAGTTCGCCGGCGATGCGCTCGACTTCGGCCATGGCCTCACCGGTACTGTAGCCCGGGGCCGGGGTACCGAGGATCTCGACCGCTTCCACGCCGTTGTAGCGCGACAGCTTCGGCGAGCCGTAGCTCCATTCGCCCTTGGCGAAGGAGGAGAACGGCACCATTTCACCCTTGCCGTTGCGCACGTACCACTTCTGCAGGTCTTCCGGGCTCATCCGCGAGTTTGGCTCGCCCTGGATGTAGACCTTCTTGACCCGACCGCGGTCGATGAAGTCGTTGACGTAGCTACCGCCCAGGGCGATCGACAGGGTGTTGTTGATGTCGGCGATGGTCACGCCCAGGGCACTGGCGCGTTCGTCGTCGATGGTCAGTTGGTACTGTGGCTCGTCGTTCAGGCCGTTCGGACGCACGGCGCTGAGGATCTTGCTCTGCGCGGCCTTGGCCAGGAACTGGTTGCGCGCTTCCATCAGTTTCGCGTGGCCGACGCCGGCGCGGTCCTGGAGGAACACGTCGAAGCCGGTGGCGTTACCCAGTTCGAGTACCGCCGGCGGGGCGAAGGCGAACACCATCGCGTCACGGAAGCTGAAGAAGTGCATCTGCGCGCGCTGGGCGAGGGCGAACACGCTGTTCTCCTTCGAGCGCTCGCCCCACGGCTTGAGCATGATGAAGGCCATGCCCGAGCTCTGGCCACGACCGGCGAAGTTGAAGCCGTTGACGGTGAACACCGAAGCCACGGTATCGGCTTCCTTGTCGAGCAGGTACTCGCGCATCTGGTCGACCACCACCTGGGTGCGCTCGGCACTGGAGCCGGCCGGGGTCTGCACTTGGGCGAACAGCACGCCCTGGTCTTCCTCGGGCAGGAACGCGGTGGGGATGCGCGCGAACAGCCAGATCATGCCGACCACGATCAGGGCGTAGGCCAGCAGGAACGGGATCTTGTTGCGCAGGATGGTGCCGACGCTGCGTTCGTAGCCGGCGACGCTGCGGTCGAAGTTGCGGTTGAACCAGCCGAAGAAGCCGCGTTTGGCCACATGGTGCTCGCCCTTCTTGAGCGGCTTGAGCATGGTGGCGCACAGGGCCGGGGTGAAGATCAGCGCCACCAGCACCGACAGGCCCATGGCCGAGACGATGGTGATGGAGAACTGGCGATAGATCACACCGGTGGAACCGCCGAAGAAGGCCATCGGCAGCAGTACCGCCGACAGGACCAGGGCGATACCCACCAGGGCGCCCTGGATCTGCTCCATGGAGCGCTTGGTTGCCTCCTTGGGCGGCAACCCTTCCTCGGACATCACCCGCTCGACGTTCTCCACCACGACGATGGCGTCGTCCACCAGCAGGCCGATGGCCAGGACCATGGCGAACATGGTCAGGGTGTTGATGCTGAAGCCTGCGGCGGCAAGGATGCCGAAAGTACCCAGCAACACCACCGGCACGGTCATGGTGGTGATGATGGTGGCGCGGAAGTTCTGCAGGAACAGGTACATCACCAGGAACACCAGAACCACGGCCTCGATCAGGGTGTGGATCACCCCGCTGATCGATTCGGTGACCACTGGCGTGGTGTCATACGGGAATACGGCCTTCACGCCCGGCGGGAAGAATGGCTCCAGGTCGCTGATGGTGGTGCGCAGCGCCTTGGCGGTGTCCAGGGCGTTGGCGCCGGTGGCCAGCTTGACCGCCAGGCCCGAGGCCGGCTTGCCGTTGTACTGGGCGCTGATGGCGTAGTTCTCGCCGCCCAGGCCGACCGTGGCGACATCGCCCAGGCGTACCTGGGAACCGTCGTTGTTGACCTTGAGCAGGATCTTCTCGAACTGCTCGGCGGTCTGCAGGCGGGTCTTGCCGATGATGGTGGCGTTGAGCTGGGTGCCCGGCAGTGCTGGCAGGCCGCCGAGCTGGCCGGACGAGACCTGGACGTTCTGCGCGGCCACGGCGGTGCGCACGTCGACCGGGGTCAGCTGGAACTTGTTCAGCTTGGCCGGATCCAGCCAGATACGCATGGCGTACTGCGCACCGAACACCTGGAAGTCACCGACGCCCGCGGTCCGCGAGATCGGGTCCTGCATGTTGGAGACGATGTAGTTGGCCAGGTCGTCCTTGCTCATGCTGCCGTCTTCGGACACCAGGCCGATCACCAGCAGGAAGTTCTTCACGGCCTTGGTGACGCGGATACCTTGCTGCTGCACTTCCTGCGGCAACAGCGGGGTGGCCAGGTTCAGCTTGTTCTGGACCTGGACCTGCGCGGTGTCGGAGTTGGTGCCCTGCTCGAAGGTGGCGGTGATGGTCATGCTGCCGTCGGAGTTACTTTCCGACGACACATAACGCAGGTTGTCGATACCGTTGAGCTGTTGCTCGATCACCTGCACCACGGTGTCCTGCACCGTCTGCGCCGAGGCGCCCGGGTAGGTCACGGAGATGGCGATGGCCGGCGGGGCGATGCTCGGGTACTGGTTGATCGGCAGCTTCAGGATCGACAGGGCGCCGACCAGCATGATCACCAGGGCGATCACCCAGGCGAAGATCGGGCGATCGATAAAGAACTTCGACATGGTTTACTCCGCTTTGGCGTCGGCTTTGGCCGTGTTGGCCTGAGCAGGGCCGGCCGGCTTCTTGACGTTGGTGGCTTCGCTGACCTTGACCTCGACGCCCGGTCGCACGAACTGCAGCCCTTCGGTGATCAGACGATCGCCCGGGTTCAGGCCTTCCTCGATCAGCCAGTCGCTGCCCAAGGTGCGGCTGGCCTTAAGCTGGCGCAGTTCGACCTTGTTCTCCTGGTTGACCACTAGCGCGGTCGGCGCGCCCTTGAGGTCGCGGGTCACGCCCTGTTGCGGTGCCAGGATGGCGTTGGCGTTGACCCCGGCCTTGAGCCGCGCATGCACGAACATGCCAGGCAGCAGGGTGTGGTCGGGGTTGGGGAAGATCGCGCGCAGGGTGACCGAGCCTGTGGTCTCATCGACGGCGACTTCGGAGAACTCCAGGCGACCCTGTTGCTTGAACAGGCTGCCGTCCTCCAGCACCAGTTGCACCTGGGCGGCGTTGTCGCCGGCCTTCTGCAGTTGGCCGCTTTCCAGGTCACGACGCAGCTTGAGCAGCTCGGCGGTGGACTGGGTGACGTCGACGTAGATCGGATCGAGCTGCTGGATGGTGGCCATGGCGTTGGTCTGGCCGTTGTTCACCAGGGCGCCTTCGGTGACCGAGGAGCGACCGATGCGGCCACTGATCGGGGCCAGTACCTTGGTGTAGCGCAGGTCGATCTGGGCGCTCTTGAGCGAGGCCTCGGCCTGCAATCGTTTGGCATTGGCGTCGTCGTATTCCTGCTTGGAGACGGCTTGCTCGTCGATCAGTTGCTTGTAGCGTTCGGCCAGCGAGCGGGTAGCCTGCAGGTTGGCCTGGGCGTTGGCCAGGGTCGCCTCGTAGACGGCCGGGTCGATCTGGTAGAGCTGCTGCCCTTCCTTGACGTCGGTGCCTTCCTTGAACAGGCGCTTGAGAATGATGCCGTTCACCTGCGGGCGAACCTCGGCCACACGGTAGGCGCTGGTGCGCCCCGGCAGTTCCGAGGTCAGGGTGAAGGCTTGCGGTTGCACGGTCACGACGCCGACCTGAGGAGCCTGCGGCGCAGGCGCTGCTTCCTCTTTCTTACAGCCACTGAGCAGGGTTGCCAGGGCCACGGCGGAAACCAGGGCGGTTACGGCTGGCTTGAATTGCATGAGGATCCTCGGGTCGCAGGAGCAAGGGAGCTCAAGAATATAGTGGAAGAGTCTTAAGAGAAAAACGCTATCCGGTGGATAAATAGCTTGCTAAGGAATATACTTACATTCATGGTTGTTTGTAAATACCGTCGGTGAGTCGCCGCGGATCGTCCACATGCACCCGGGAGTGGCCCATAAAATGCTCGCCCCGGCCCGATTCCCGTCCGCCAGATGTGCGGGCGGGGCCTGATGAGGTTGTACTGCCATGGTCCGTCGAACCAAAGAAGAAGCCCAGGAAACCCGTGCCCAGATCATTGAGGCGGCGGAAAAGGCCTTCTACAAGCGCGGTGTCGCGCGTACCACCCTGGCCGACATCGCCGAGCTCGCGGGGGTGACCCGCGGGGCGATCTACTGGCATTTCAGCAACAAGGCGGAGCTGGTGCAGGCGCTGCTCGATAGCCTGCACGAAACCCATGACCACCTGGCCCGGGCCAGTGAAAGCGAGGACGAACTCGACCCGCTCGGCTGCATGCGCAAGCTCTTGCTGCAAGTGTTCAACGAGCTGGTGCTCGATGCCCGTACCCGGCGTATCAATGAAATCCTGCATCACAAGTGCGAGTTCACCGACGACATGTGTGAGATTCGCCAGCAACGCCAGGGCGCGGTGCTGGACTGCCATCAGAGCATCGCCCTGGCCCTGGGCAATGCGGTACGTCGTGGCCAGTTGCCCGGGGAGCTCGATATCGATCGGGCTGCCGTGGCCATGTTTGCCTATGTGGACGGCCTGATCGGCCGCTGGCTGCTGCTGCCGGACAGCTTCGACCTGTTGGCCGATGTCGAAAAATGGGTCGATACCGGGCTGGATATGCTGCGCTTGAGCCCAGGCTTGCGCAAATGACACTTTGTTAAGGATTGTGAGGAAGTGTTACTCCTTTGCGATTAAGGGGGCGTTAGTACCCCCTGTGGGCGCAGACAGCTAGCGCCCGCGCAACTGCCGGTCGGGTAAGGCCAGCGCCGCCAGCAGTCCGATCAGCGAAGCGCCGGCACTGACCAGCAGCAGGTCGCGGAAGGTTTCCAACAAGCGCGCCTGCGTCTGCGGATCCGCCTCGCCGGTCTTGAGGCTCCCCAGCAGCGGGTTGCCCAGCATTTCGAAACCGCCCTGATGCAGCAGCGCCAGCAACAGGCTCGACATGCACGCCACCCCCATCGCCCCGCCGAGCGAGCGGAACAGGTTGGTGGTACTGGTCGCCACGCCGATGTCCCTGCTGTCCACCGCGCTTTGCGTGCCCACCAGCGAGGTGGGGAACTGCAGGCCGCAGGCGATGCCGGTCAGCAGCATGAACACCGCGCCGAGCAAGCCCGACTGTGGTGGTGTCAGCGCCATGGCGGCAATGGCCAGCGGCATCAGCAGTGCTCCGGTCAGGATCTGCGGTTTGAAGCGGCCGGTGCGGCTGGTCATGCGTCCACCGGTGAAGGCGCCGACGGGCAGCCCCATGGCCAGTGGCAGCAGGTGCAGCGCCGCGCTGTCGGCACCCGCACCGGTGATGCCCTGGTAGCGCAGGGGCATGAGCATGGTCAGCGAAATCGACTGGAAGCTGGCGAAGAAGATCACGCACCAGCACAGCACCGCCACCCGATTGCCGAACAGGCTCAGCGGCAGCAGCGGCTCGCGGCAACGGCGCTCGTGGGCGATGAACGCCAGCAGCCCGAGCAGCGCGCAACCCAGCAGCGCCAGCACCTGCGACGACAGCCAGGCATGCCCCTGGCCGACCAGGGTGATGCCCAGCAGCAGGCTGCCCAGACCAACGATCATCAACACAGCGCCCAGGTAGTCCACCCGGGCCTCGCGGCGCTTGACCGACAACCCGTCCAGCGCCCGATGGATGACCCACAGGGCGACCAGTCCCAGCGGCAGGTTGATCCAGAACACCCAGCGCCAGGACAGGTACTCGGTCAGCCAGCCGCCGAGCACCGGCCCGGCGACACTGGCCAGGGCGTACATACTGCTGAAATAGCCCTGGTAGCGTCCGCGCTCGCGCGGTGGCACGAAGTCGCCGATGATCGCCTGGCTCACCGACACCATGCCGCCGGCGCCGATGCCCTGGAGCACCCGCGCCAGCACCAACTGCGGCATGTCCTGGGCCAGGCCGCAGGCCACCGAGGCCAGGGTGAACAGGGCAGTGCCGGTGAGGATCATGCGCCGCCGACCATACAGGTCGCCGAGCTTGCCGTAGATCGGCACCGCGATGGTCATGGCCACCATGTAGCCGGAGATGACCCAGGCCAGCAGCCCGACGTCATTGAACTGCGCGGAGATCGCCGGCATGGACACGGCGACGATGGTCTGGTCGAGTGCGCCGAGGAAGATCGCCAGCATCAGGGCGGTCAGGACGCTACGCAGGACGGTGGGGGGCAGGGCGGCAGTCACGGTGGATACCTTGTGGTCAGAGCTGGCACGAGCGCGAGGCGTCGTGGGCTTGTCGTGCGATGGGATCGTCAATGGGGGCGTATTGTAGCCTGAGTTACATAGCTACCTATGTACTCCATGCATCCCCTATGCAAGATCGGCATTAGCGCATTCATCCAGCGATGCATGACCGCGTGATATCGTGGCAGGGCCGCAGAGGCTGAAATCCGGGGGCTGCACCAGCATGGTGCAGCTGTTTGCCGCAGGGTTTCGCGTCGCTGTATGTCCACACCTTCTATTCCTCTGCCTGCATGTCGAGCATGACCGCCCTGATGGCGACGGTTGGAACAGTCAGGTAGACCCGATACAGGGGTCGGTTGTCAGCCGTTCACAAATTTCATTACAAGCGGAGTGATCATGCCCAAGGCTTCCCACCACGATCTGCGTTTTGCCTTTCGCGAACTGCTTGCTTCAGGTTCGTGCTATCACATCGCTTCGGTCTTCGACCCGATGTCCGCCCGTATCGCCGCGGACCTGGGCTTCGAAGTCGGCATCCTCGGCGGCTCGGTCGCCTCGTTGCAGGTCCTGGCCGCGCCGGACTTCGCCCTGATCACCCTCAGCGAGTTCGTCGAGCAGGCCACCCGCATCGGGCGCGTGGCCCAGTTGCCGGTGCTCGCCGACGCCGACCACGGCTATGGCAATGCGCTCAATGTGATGCGCACGGTCATCGAGCTGGAGCGCGCCGGCGTGGCCGCGCTGACCATCGAGGACACCTTGCTGCCGGCCCAGTTCGGCCGCAAGTCCACCGACCTGATCTCGGTGGAGGAGGGCGTGGGCAAGATTCGCGCGGCGCTGGAGGCACGTGTCGATTCGGCGCTGGCGATCATCGCCCGGACCAATGCCGGCGTGCTCACCACCGAGGAAATCATCGTCCGCACCCAGAGCTACCAGAAGGCCGGCGCCGATGGCATCTGCATGGTGGGGGTCAAGGACTTCGAGCAGTTGGAGCAGATCGCCGAGCACCTGAGCGTGCCGCTGATGCTGGTCACCTACGCCAACCCGAACCTGCGCGACGACGAGCGCCTGGCGCGCCTGGGCGTGCGCATCGTGGTCGATGGCCATGCCGCCTACTTCGCCGCGATCAAGGCCACCTACGACTGCCTGCGCCAGCAGCGTGGCCAGCAGCACAAGTCGGACAGCCTCGGCGCCACCGAGCTTTCGCACACCTACACCCAGCCCGAGGACTACATCCGCTGGGCGAAAGAGTACATGAGCGTCGAGGAGTGATTTTCTCTACCTGACGGCGCTCAGGGTGGCGCTGTGGGGAACGCAGTGTTCGTGGACGCAACTGGCCGCCGTGTTGGGCTGGCTTCGCAGCAGCTCGACCCGCCAGCAGGCCGAGCCATAAAGCCCGGCCACCGCGACCAGGGCGAAGACGAGGGCGCAACGCCTGGATTTGATGCTCATGGTGCGGACCTCCTGTTGGTGCAACAGGTCATACCTTCAAGCATAGGCCTTGTGCACGAATCTGCATCGCCTGGACTCAGCTCAATCCCTTGTCCCACTCCGGCTCGTCGCCGAACCGCTGCGCCAGGAAGTCGAGCATGCTGCGCAGCGTCGCCGGCATGTGCTTGCGCGAGGTGTACACCGCATTCAGGGTCAGCTCCCGTGGCCTGGCGTGCGGCAATAGCCGCACCAGCTCGCCACTGCGCAACGCGGCCGCCGCCTGGTAGGTGGGCAACATGGCGATCCCGGCGTGGGCCAGGGCGGCTTTCTGCAGGGTCATGGCCTCGTTGGCGCTGATATTGCCCTGCACCGGCACGGCGACGTTCTGCCCGTCCACCTCGAAATGCCACAGGCTGTGGCCGAAGTAGGCGTGGGTCAGGCAGTTGTGCCGGCTCAGTTCCTCGACCTGGCGCGGCGTACCGTGCTCGCGCAGGTAGGCGGGGCTGGCGCAGACCACCGAGCGGCACACGCTCAGGCGCCGGGCGATGAGGTTGGGGTCGACGTCGTTGCTGGTGCGGATGGCCAGGTCGATGCGCTCGTCCACCAAGTTGACGGTGCGGTCGAGCATTTGCAGTTCCACTTTCACCCCAGGGTAGCGTTTGACATAGGCGGCCAGCGCATCCACCAGTTGGGCCTGGCCGAACGAGGTGCTGACGCTGATGCGCAGTTCACCGCGGGGGGCGTCGTCCGGCTGGCGCACGGCGTTCTGCAGGTCGCCGGCCAGCTCCAGCAACTGGCGGCAGCGGGGCAGGGTTTCGAGACCCGCCGCCGTCAGGCTGAGCTTGCGCGTGGTGCGTTGCATCAGGCGTGCGCCCACCCAGTCCTCCAGCTCCGCCAGGTAGCGCGATACCACGGGCCTGGAAAGCTCCAGATGATCCGCCGCGGCGGACTGGCTGCCCAGGTCGACGACGGTGACGAATACGCGCATGGCGTTGAGACGGTCCATGATCTGTCCGATTTTAGAAACAAACTATGTCGAAGCATCGCATTTTTTGTATTGGTTCGGGCAACTAAGCTTGTCTGCATCGTCCCACTCACAGGATCTTGCGATGTCTCTTCTCACTCCCCTGCGCGGCCTGCTGCTGGCCTGTCTCACCCTCGGCGGCCAGGCCATGGCCAGCGAACCGCTAAAGCTCGAAGCCTACAACCCTGGCCACGCGGCGATCTTCCCAGTCAGTTCGGTGATCGTCAGTGGCGCCCATGAGGCCATCCTGGTCGACGCCCAGTTCGGCAAAGGCCAGGCCGAGCAGGTGGTCGAACGCCTGCGTGCCAGCGGCAAGCAGCTCACCACCATCTATGTCAGCCATGGCGACCCAGACTACTACTTTGGCTTGGACACCATCACCCAGGCGTTTCCCAAGGCCCGGGTGGTCGCCTCGGCCGCCACTGTCGAACACATTCGCAAGACCATGGACGCCAAGTTGGCCTACTGGGGCCCGCAGATGGGCGCGGACAAGCCGGCACGCCTGGTGGTGCCGCAGGTCCTCGAGGGCAATCGCCTGGAGCTGGAAGGCCAGGCACTGGAGGTTGTCGGCCTGGACGGTCCACAGCCGGACCGCAGCTTCGTCTGGATTCCCTCGATCAAGGCAGTGGTCGGTGGCGTGGTGGTTTCCGAGCACATCCACGTGTGGATGGCCGACACCCAGACTGCGCAATCCCACGCCGACTGGCTGAGCACCCTGGCGAAGATCGAGCAGCTTGCCCCGCGCACGGTGATCCCTGGGCATTACCTGGGCGACAGCAGCCGCTCGCTGGACGCGGTGCGCTTCACCGCCGGCTACATTCGTGACTTCGATACCGAAGCCGCCAAGGCCGCCGACTCCGCCGCGCTGATCGCAGCGATGAAGCAACGCTACCCGAACCTTGGCGACGAGAGTTCCCTGGAACTGGGGGCCAAGGTCGCCAAGGGCGAGATGAAGTGGTAATCCCTTTCAACCTGTTGGAGTGTTTCCCATGAGCAAGATCGCAATCATCGGCGCCACCGGGCGCGCCGGCAGCCAGTTACTGGAAGAGGCCCTGCGTCGTGGTCACAGTGTGGTGGCGATCGCCCGTGATCCGGGCAGCCTGCAAGGCCGTGACGGCGTGACGGTCAAGGCGCTGGATGCCAAGGACAGCGCCGCCCTGCAGGCGGCCGTGGCGGGCTGCGACGCGGTGCTGAGCGCGGCGCATTTTTCCACTCTCGAGCCGGGCGCGATCATCGAGCCGGTCAAGCGGGCCGGGGTCAAGCGCCTGCTGGTGGTGGGCGGGGCCGGCAGCCTGCTGCTGCCGTCCGGGCACCGGGTGATCGACAGCCCGGACTTCCCCGAGGCCTACAAGGCCGAGGCCAGCGCCGGGGTGCGCTTTCTCGATACGCTGCGCCGCGAACCGACCCTGGACTGGACCTTCCTGTCGCCGTCGGCGGAGTTCGTCGAAGGCGAGCGCAGCGGGCACTACACTCTGGGCAAGGACCACCTGCTGATCGGCGCAGACGGCAAGAGCTGGATCACCTTTGCCGATTACGCCATCGCCATGCTCGAAGAGCTGGAAAAGCCGGCACACTCGCGGGCAAGGTTCACAGTCGGTTACTGAGTCGCACGGTACAAGGAGCGGCCTTGTGTCGCGAAAGGACCCGCAAGCGGCCCCGGCGATCTATGCCATGGCCACGATCCTGGGGCCGCTGCGCGCCCCTTTCGCGACACAAGGCCGCTCCTACAGGGATTGTGCAAGGCTTGAGGCACGTGCCTGCAGCCACTCCATCAACTCGACCAGCCCCGCGGGCATGGTCTTCGAAGGTGTCACCAGGTAATACCCCTTCCCGGTCGTCACCTTCAGCTCGAACGGCATGCACAACCGGCCTGCGTGCAGGTCGTCGCCGATCAGCGAGAAATCGCCAATGGCGATCCCCGTCCCTTGGGAGGCCATGGCCATCGCCATGTCCAACGTCTCGAAATGCTGCTTCGGCCCCTGGGGCTCGAACCCGGCATTGGCCGCCTGCAACCACAACCGCCAGTCATGTTCGTCCCGCGAGGGGTGCAGCAGCATCTGCCGTGCCAGGTCCTGCAACTGCAAGGGGCCGCTAGACACCGATGGCGCGCAGACCGGCGTCAGTTGTTCGTCGAACAGCTTGCGTACCTGCTGCCCCTGGTTCGGCGCCGCGCCATAGACCACGGCCGCATCGAAGCCCTCGCGACGAAAATCCACGCCATGCTGCACCGTGGTGGTCAACTCCACCGGGACATCTGGGCGCAGTGCCTGCCATTCCAGCAAGCGTGGCAGCAGCCAGCGCATCACACAGGTCGGCGCTTTGAGCTGCAGTGTCGCGCTGCGTCCGCCGACCTCGCGCACGCCTTGCTCGATCAGGGCAAAGATCTGCTGCACCCGGGGCAGCCAGTCCTGCCCTTCGCGGGTCAGCGCCAGGCCTCGGGCCTGGCGCTGGAACAATGCGTAGCCCAGGTGCTCCTCGAGCCCGGCGATCTGCCGGCTGACCGCGCCTTGGGTGATATGCAGATGGTGCGCGGCGCGGGTGAAGTTGCAGTGCTGGGCGGTCACCAGGAAGGTGTGCAGGGCGGGGAGGGGCGGCAGGCGTTTCATTGTGACAAGCCATGATATGGGGTCATGGCTAGTATGTGTTTTTTTGCATTGTGGCGGTAGTCGGCGCTTGTTTCCATGAGCACAGGTCTTAACAAGAATCGGGTACTCGATGATGGCAACCTGTGGTGAAGTGCTGGTCAAACTCCTCGAAGGCTATGGCGTCGATCATGTCTTTGGCATTCCCGGCGTGCATACCGTGGAACTCTACCGCGGCCTGGCCGCTTCCTCGATCCGTCACATCACCCCCCGCCACGAGCAGGGTGCCGGGTTCATGGCCGATGGCTACGCGCGTACCCGGGGTAAGCCTGGCGTGTGTTTCATCATCACCGGCCCGGGCATGACCAACATCACCACCGCCATGGGCCAGGCCTATGCCGACTCGATTCCGATGCTGGTGATTTCCAGCGTGCAATCGCGCAACCAGCTGGGCGGCGGCCGTGGCAAGCTGCATGAGCTGCCCAACCAGGCCGGGCTGGTAGCGGGGGTGGCGGCGTTCTCGCACACGCTGATGAGCGCCGATGACCTGCCTGAGGTGCTGGCCCGGGCCTTCGCCGTGTTCGACGGTGGCCGACCTCGCCCTGTGCATATCGAAATCCCGCTGGATGTGCTGGTGGAACCCGCCGATCACCTGTTGCCGGGCCGCGTGGTGCGTACCACCCGTGCCGGCGCCGCGCCACAGACCGTGCAGCGCATGGCCGTGCGCCTGGCCAAGGCGCGGCGTCCGCTGATCCTGGCCGGTGGCGGTGCGCTGGAGGCGGGCACCGCGCTGGCGCGACTGGCCGAGCACCTGCAGGCGCCGGTGGCGCTGACCATCAACGCCAAGGGGTTGTTGCCCGCCAACCATCCGCTGCAGATCGGTTCGACCCAGACCCTGTCTGCCACCCGCGCGCTGGTGGCCGAGGCCGACGTGGTGCTGGCCATCGGCACCGAACTGGCCGAAACCGACTACGACGTGACCTTCAAGGGCGGTTTCGAGATTCCCGGCAGCCTGCTGCGGATCGATATCGACCCTGACCAGACAGTACGCAATTACCTGCCAGAACTGGCCCTGGTGGGCGATGCCGCCCAGGCCACCGAAGCGCTGCTGGTAGCCCTGAACCTGCAGGCGCAACCGCCGCGTGATAGCGATTGGGGAGCGGCGCGGGCCGCCCGCCTGCGCCAGGACAACGCGGCCAGTTGGGACCAGCCGACCCTGAGCCAGACCCGTCTGCTGACCAGCATCCTGCAAACCCTGCCGGACGCCATCCTGGTGGGCGATTCGACCCAGCCGGTCTATACCGGCAACCTGACCCTGGACATGGCCAAGCCGCGCCGCTGGTTCAATGCCTCGACCGGTTACGGCACGCTGGGCTACGCGTTGCCGGCCGCCATGGGCGCCTGGTTGGGCAGCGCCGAGTCGCCCGCCGAACGCGCGCCGGTGGTGTGCCTTATCGGTGACGGCGGGTTGCAGTTCACCTTGCCCGAGCTGGCCAGCGCGGTCGAGGCGCAGGTGCCGCTGATCGTGCTGCTGTGGAACAACCAGGGGTACGAGGAAATCAAGAAGTACATGGTCAACCGGGCGATCGAGCCGGTTGGCGTGGACATCCATACCCCGGACTTCATTGGCGTGGCGCTGGCGCTGGGGGCCGAGGCAGAGGACGTGGGCGATGTGGGGCAGTTGCAGGCGGCGTTGGGCCGGGCAGTGGAGCGTCAGGGACCGACCTTGATCCAGGTGGATCAAGGCCGGTGGCAGCAGGCGGTACTAGCCTGAGCGCAGTAGCGAGGGCTTTGCCGTCGATCGCGGGGCAAGCCCGATCCTACGGTCGTCCAATGTTTGTCTCTTTTCAGCTGGCGCTGGCGCGCAGGCGCGCCACGTCGCGAATCGGCGGTGCTCCGTACAAGCGGCTGTACTCGCGGCTGAACTGCGAAGGACTTTCATAGCCCACCCGGTAGCCAGCCACCGCGGCCTCCAGCCCGTCATTGAGCATCAGTCGCCGCGCCTCCTGCAGGCGCAGCTGCTTCTGGTACTGTAACGGGCTCATCGAGGTCACCGCCTTGAAACGGTGGTGCAGGGTCGAGGTGCTGAGGTTGACCTCGCGTGCCAGGTCCTCGATGCGCAAGGGCTCCTGGTAATGCCGGTTGAGCCAGGCGATGGCCTGGCATACCCGGTGGGTCTGGCTGCTGGACAGGGCGATCTCGCACAGACGCCAGCCCTGGGGGCCACGCAGCACGCGATACATCAGCTCGCGGCGCACCAGTGGGGCGAGCACGGCGATATCCCGCGGGCTGTCGAGCAAGCGCACCAGGCGCAGCAGCGTGTCGAGCAACTGCGGATCGCTTTTCTCCACGAACAGTCCACGGCCGGAAGCCTGGCCAGGGACCAGTATCGGCCCGCTCTCGGCGATCAGCTGGCTGATCTGTGCCGGGTCGATATCCAGGCGCAAACCCAGGCAGGGGTTCTCGGGGCTGGCCTCGAGCAGGGCGCCGGTAATGGGCAGCGTCACCGAGACCACCATGTAGTGCAGCGGGTCGTAGGTATAGCGCTCGTCGCCCAGGAACAATGTCTTGCTGCCCTGGGCCAGGATGCACAAGGCCGGTTGTGCCAGGGCCGGCATGCCGCGTACATCCTCTTCGTAGCGGGTCAGGTACAGGTCTTCGATGGCCGACACCGAGCCATGGGGGATTTGGGCGTGACGCCGGATCAGTCCGGCCAGCTCCTGGCGTTGCTGCTCCAGAAGCGGATCGAGGGACGTGGATGAACTCATGGCGGTATTCCTCTGCTGACGGACGCAGCATAGGTTTGGGCAATGGCAGGCGCTAGTCGAAAGCTGCAGATCGATTGCCTGATCCTGCTCCGTTGCAGGATCAGGCAATCGGCCGGCAGTAATGGCCTAACGTTCCGCGTGGGCGACCCCCTAACCTTGGCAGCCTGGTTTTCCCGTCCGTAGCGCTTCAAGGAGATCGTTCATGAGCCAGCAGCAACCGGTCACACACCTGGCTTTCATCCGCGCCAGCAACGGTCGATCCGCGGAACTTGGCGTGCGCCTGCGCGACCTGCTCGAGCCGTCGCGGCGTGCGCCGGGCTGCCTGAGCTTCAGCGTGCAGCGCTCGCAGGTCGATGCCGACCTGTGGCTGCTCAGCGGCAGCTGGTGCGACCAGCAGGCGATGAGTGGCTATTTCGCCTCGCCCACCCTCGACGTATTTGGTGAGCTGGTGCAGGAGCAGGTGGTCAGCAGCCTCGACCTGCATACGTTCGCCTAGCGTGTAAAATGTCGTCCCTCGATCACACAGGCGCAGAGCGACATGGCACGTAGAGAATTCCCCCACTTCGAAGCGGTTTCGGCAATGGTCCCGGTACAAGGCGGCGGCTACCACGCGGCGATTGCCGTGAAGGCCCTGGTCATGGGCGGCGCGCCGCGCTTTCACAAAGTGCTGGACGGGCAGGTGTTCCAGTCGGCGATCGCGGCCGACGAGGCCGCTTGTGCCGAACTCGAACGCCTGCAGGGCGTGGGCGAGGAAGGTGAGCTGATCTTCTGATCAGGCCTGTGGCCGAGCCATCTTGAACAGCTCGCCCAGCGCAAAGTAGTCGGCCGGGCCGCCGCCACGCAGGATCGGTTCGGCGGCGGCGGTGTCGTAGATACCGTCTTTCAGCAGGTGCTCGGCAATGTGCACCGCCACCACCTCGCCGAGGATCAGCCAGCTGGGCACCACTTCCTGGTCCGCACGCTTGAGCTGGACGATCTGGCTGACCTTGCATTCGAAACTCACCGGGCTTTCGCCGACACGCGGCACCTTGACCACATTCGAGGCGGTCGGGGTGAGGCCGCTGAGCGCGAACTCGTCGACATCCGCCGCCACGGCGGCGCAGCTCTGGTTCATCTGCTGCGCCAGTGGACGGGTGGCCAGGTTCCAGACGAACTCTCCGGTCTGCTCGATGTTGTTCAGGCTGTCTTTGCGCCCGACGCTGCAGAAACCGATGATCGGAGGGATGTAGTTGAAGGCGTTGAAGAAGCTGTAGGGCGCCAGGTTCAGGCGGCCTTCGCGGTCGTGGCTGGAGATCCAGCCGATGGGCCGTGGGCCGACGATGGCGTTGAACGGGTCGTGGGGCAGGCCGTGGCCTTTGGCGGGTTCGTAGTAGTACATCTGCGCAAGGCCGCGAGGCCCTTCCTGGTGGGGGACAAGACGCCTAGTGTGCCAAGGCTTGGCCCGGCTGCAAATAATCAAGCCCGGCCGAAGCCGGGCTGGTAGCGCGCATCAGCGATCAGCTGATGCGGTGGCCGTTGGTGCGGTCGAAGCCGTCTTCGGCGAAGCGTTGGCCGCCGGTGCGGTCGAAGCCGTCTTCGGCGAAGCGTTGGCCGCCGGTGCGGTCGAAGCCATCTTCGGCGAAGCGCTGGCCGCCAGTGCGATCAAAGCCGTCTTCGGCGAAGCGCTGGCCGCCGGTGCGATCGAAGCCGTCTTCGGCGAAGCGCTGGCCGCCGGTGCGATCAAAGCCATCTTCAGCGAAGCGCTGGCCGCCGGTACGATCGAAGCCATCTTCTGCGTAGGTGGCCGACTGACTCTGTACGGCAGCGAAGGTGTGGGCGCCGGTACGGTCGAAACCGTCTTCGGCGAAGGCGCCAGTGGCCAGAACAGAGAGGGCGAGGGTGAGGATCAGTTGGTTTTTCATGGTCGTTGCTCCGGTGGGTTGCTTGGGGTTGTTGTTTCTATGGGTTCAATGCTACGCCCATTAAATTGATTAAAAAGCGCAAAAAATAGCAAATTAGAATCGATTAAATCGATTGATAGTGGCGCGGGTAATGTCAGGAAGCTGCCATTGGCGCCCCAGCCACCGCCCAACGCCGTTCCCATCGGTTTCGGAAGGGCAGGTCAGTGGCAGGGCCATTTCAGAATGGGCCCAGGCAGTTAATTGGGAATTAAGGGAAGAAGTGGCTTTCCATGAGATAGCGACCTGTTACCAGTGACGCGAGGTACAGCGGGGAGCGAGCTGTTCAGGGCGCTCGTTGACCAGCCCTGCTCAGGTCTCTTGGGTATTCACCCTGTATCGGGTGCTACGCCCGCCGCCGGGCAGACGAACCAGGCAATGCTTGTCCAGCAGGTCGACAAGGTGCCGGGTGGCTGTGGCCTTGGAGACCTTGGCCACCGCCTGGTACTGGCTGGCACTGATACCGGCCTCGAACCCGCGAGGCCCACCATCGAGCAGGCGGTTGAGCACCTTGACTTGTTCGGGCAACAAGCCATCGTCACGATGGATCAGCCAGAAGCGCGCCTTGGCCAGCACCCGGTCGATGCGCACCAGCGCTTGCTGGAGGCTGCGCAGCAAGGTGGACAGGAACCAGGCCAGCCATTGTGTGACGTCCAGGTCGCCGCGCTGGCTGCTTTCAAGGACTGCGTAGTAGCCGGCCCGGTCTTCCAGGATGCTGCTGGACATGGCGTAGAAACGGACCGCACGCTGCTCGCCCTGGGCCAATGCCAGGTCTGTGATGGCGCGCGCCAGGCGGCCGTTGCCATCGGCGAAGGGGTGCAAGGTGACGAACCAGAAATGGGCGAGCCCCGCGCGTAGCAGGGGGTCGAGTTGCCGATCGCTGCGGCTATTTTCAAACCAGTCGATGAACTGCCGCACCCGCTGCTCCAGGCCGGCACGCGGCGGTGCTTCGAAATGCACCCTGGGTTTGTCGATACGCCCCGATACCACTTGCATTGGAGCATCGTCGCGCCATTCACCGACTGGCAGGGGCGGTGCGAGTGAATCGTCAGGTTCGGGAAACAGCCAGCGGTGCCACAGGAACAGGCGCTGTTGATCCAGTGGCCGAACATAGCCCATGGCCGCATCCACCATCAGTTCGGCCAGGCCCTCGCTGCGTGTCGTGGTCGTACCCGGCTCCGCGATGCCGAGCCGGCGGGCCAGGGAAGAGCGGACGGACTCCACATTGAGCTGCTCACCCTCGATGGCCGAGGATGTGACAATGTTCTGCAGCAGGGTATCGAGCGTATCGAGGTTGGCATTGGCCTCGGTCACTGCCCCCGCTCTGCCCAGCAGGCAGCCCTGCGCCTGGACGCAGTCTCTGAGCAAGGTTGCCAGTTGTGATGCGTCCCAACGAAAGTCGGGCCAGTCGGCCTGCTGCCAGACCCAGACGGTGTCGGCAGCCGTATGCGCTTTTGGGTTCATGAGCCGAATAATAGCGCCATTCGGCTCATTGTGTGAGCCGAATGGCGCTATTATTCGGCTCACAATCCTTAAAAAGGGGCGCACGGTCATCCGCAGCGCCCCTTTTCAGTTCTGCGAGGAGGGATCAGTCGGTGGTGATCCGCGAATGCTGCTTGGTGTCCTTCATGGTCGCGTACACCAACAGCGAGCAAGCGATGCAGGCGGTGACGTACCAGTAGAAGCCGGTCTCCATGCCGATGCTCTTGAACCACAGGGCCACATACTCGGCGGTGCCGCCGAAGATCGACACGGTCAGCGCGTACGGCAGGCCGACGCCCAGGGCGCGGATTTCGGTCGGGAACAGTTCGGCCTTCACCACGGCGTTGATCGAGGTGTAGCCGCTGACGATGATCAGCGCGGCCATGATCAGGAAGAACGCGCCCCACCAGGTCTGGATGGTGTGCAGGGTGCTAAGGATCGGCACGGTGAAGAGGGTGCCGAGCACGCCGAAGGCGATCAGGATAGGGCGTCGGCCAATCTTGTCGGACAGCCCGCCGATCACCGGCTGCAGGCACATGAACAGGAACAGCGTGGCCGCCGAGATGGTGGTCGAGTCGCTGATGCTCATGCCCACGGTGTTGACCAGGTATTTCTGCATGTAGGTGGTGTAGGTGTAGAAGGCCAGGGTACCGCCCATGGTCAGACCGACCACGGTCATCAGCTCCTTGGGATGGCGCAGCAGAGTACGCATCAGGCTTTCCTTGGATTTTTCCTTCTTGGTGAAGGAGGCGGTCTCTTCCATGCCGCGGCGCAGGTACAGGGCGACCACCGCGCATAGCGCGCCGATCACGAACGGTACGCGCCAGCCCCAGGCATACAGCTCCTCGGTGGTCAGGGTGTTCTGCAGGACGATCAGCACCGCCAGGGCGATGAGCTGGCCCGAGATCAGGGTGACGTACTGGAAACTGGAGAAGAAGCCACGGCGTTCCTTGCTGGCCATCTCGCTGAGATAAGTGGCCGAGGTGCCGTACTCACCACCTACCGACAGGCCCTGCATCAGGCGGGCGATGACCAGCAGGATCGGCGCGGCGACGCCGATGGTCTCGTAGCCCGGCGTCAGGGCGATGACCAGGGAGCCTGCGCACATCAGCAGTACAGAGGCCATCAGTGCCGCCTTGCGGCCCTTGCGGTCGGCGTACAGGCCCATCAGCCAGCCGCCTATCGGGCGCATGAGGAAGCCCACGGCGAAGATCGCGGCGGTGTTGAGCAACTGGGCGGTGGTGTCGCCGGCGGGGAAGAAGGCCTTGGCGAAGTACAGCGAAAATGCGGCGTAGACGTACCAGTCGTACCATTCGACCATGTTGCCGATGGAGCCACTGAAGATCGATTTGAGGCGGCTGGCGGTGGACTTTTGCGCGGCGGGCGCAACGGCCGCCCCGGTGGGCAGAGTGCTGGCGTTATCCATCAGGGATACCTTCTCGTTGTTTTTGTGGAGCGCGCTCGAGGCGCAGCTTGAGAAGGGTTTTGCAGGAGGTGTGCCAGATGAGTGCGTGGTGATCCATTCGAGGGCATCGCGGGGCAAGCCCGCTCCCACGCAAAGCCTGTGCCGCCTGCGTTTCAAGGACCTTCGTGGGAGCGGGCTTGCCCCGCGATGAGGTGTGAAACAACGGCAACGGATAGGCGGTTTTCCGCTTGTTGGCCTGAAATACTGAGCAATAATCCGCTCATTCGCGCTCAAGAAAGTCCTCTCTCACCAACCCATGCCGCTGCATCTTTTCATTGAGTGTGCGCCGCGGCAGTTGCAAGGCCTCCATCACGCCCTTGATCTCACCCTTGTGCTGGCGCAGGGCCGCGCGCAGGCACTGGGCCTCGAACGCTTCCATCTGCTCGACCAGTGATTGCCCACCGGACTCGATCTCCAGGGCCGGCGAGCCCAGCCCCAAGGCATGCCGTTCGGCGGCATTGGCCAGCTCGCGCACATTGCCCGGCCAATCGTGAGCCAGCAGGCGCGCCAGTTGCACGCCGGTCAGCGGCGGGGCGCTGCGTCCGAGGCGTTCGGCGGCGGCGCGGGCGAAATGCTCGAACAGCAATGGGATGTCCTCGCGCCGCTCGCGCAGGGGCGCCAGTCTCAGTTCGGCGACGTTCAGGCGGTAGGCCAGGTCTTCGCGAAAGCGCCCGGCGCGCGCTTCCTCCAGCAAGTCCGGCTTGGTCGCGGCAATGATGCGCAAGTCGACGCTGATGCTCTGGTTGGCGCCCAGCCGCTCGAGCTTGTGCTCCTGGATCACCCGCAGCAGCTTGGCCTGCTGGGCCAACGGCATGCTTTCGATTTCATCGAGGAACACGGTACCGCCATTGGCGTACTCCAGTTTGCCGATACGCTTGCCCTGGGCACCGGTGAATGCGCCGCTCTCATGGCCGAACAGCTCGGCCTCGAACAGCGTCTCGGGAATGGCCGCGCAGTTGAGGGCGACGAAGGGCTTGTCGGCGCGCGGGCCGAAGTCGTGCAGGCAGCGCGCCACGCGCTCCTTGCCGCTGCCGGTTTCGCCACGAATCAGCACGTTGACCGGCAGGCCGGCCAGCTCAAGCACCTGACGGCGCAGTTGCAACAAGCCTTGGGACATGCCCAGCAGGGTGTTCTCCAGTTGTGCCTTGAGGTCGGCCTGTTCATGCAGGCGGCGGTTCTCCAGGACCAGCTGGCGCTTTTCCAGGGCCCGGCGCAGGCTGCCCATCAGGTGTTGCGGGGTGAACGGTTTCTCCAGGAAGTCATAGGCGCCATTGCGCATGGCTTCCACCGCCATGGGCACGTCGCCATGGCCGGTGAGCAGGATCACCGGCAGGTCGGGATCGCTTGCCTGCAACCGTTCGAGCAGCTGCAAGCCGGACATACCGGGCATGCGCACGTCGCTGAGGATCACGCCGGGGAAGTGCGGCTCGAGCCTGTCCAGGCAGTCCTCGGCGCGGGCGAACAACTGCACGTTGAAGCCCGACAGGCTCAGCCACTGTTCCACCGCGGTGCGGATGCTCGCTTCGTCGTCGACGACGATCACCGAATTCAACATACAGGCTCCAGGTCGCGCGGCAGGGTGAGGCTGAAGCGGGCACCGCCCGGCAGGTTCTCGACCTGCAGGCGACCACCGGCGTCGATGACGATGCCATAGGAGATGGCCAGGCCCAGCCCCAGCCCCTCACCGACCGGCTTGGTGGTGAAGAACGGATCGAAGACCCGGTCCAGGTCGCAGTCGAGGATACCACCACCGGAATCGAGCACGCTCAGGCGCCACTGCGCATCGTCGGCCTCGATGCGGATCTCCAGGCGTTTGTAACGCTTGTCGGCCATGGCGTCGATGGCGTTGCGCAGCAGGTTGATCAGCACCTGCTCCAGGCGGATCGCGTCGCCGCGGACCCAGGCCGGGCGTGCCAGGTACAGCGCCACTTCGACGCCTTCGGCACGGATGCGGGTGTCCAGCAGGTGCAGCGCCTGGTCGACCACCGTGGCCAGGTCCAGGCGCTCGCGCAGGCCGCCGGGGCTGTTGCGGGCGAAGGTCTTCAGGTGGCCGGTGAGCGCGGCCATGCGGCTCAGCATCTGCTCCAGAGGCTCCAAGGCCTGGCGCGCTTCGTCATGGCGGCCATGGTCGAGCAGCAGGCGCAGGGTTTCCAATTGCATGCGCTGGGTGGTCAGCGGCTGGTTGATTTCATGGGCCAGGGCTGCCGACATCTGCCCCAGCGCCGCCAGCTTGGCTGACTGCACCAGGCCTTCCTGGGCGGTATGCAGCTCGCGGGTGCGCTCTTCGACCAGGCGCTTGAGCTCTTGTCGGCTGCGTTGGCGCAGTCGGGCCAGGCGCAGGCGCTGGCTGACGAACAGCGCGGCGAACACCAGGCTCAGCCAGATGGCCGCGGCGGCGAGGGCGGCGTTGCGCCCGTCCTCGGCGACCTGTGGCTTGCGCAGCAGGTGCAGGGTCCAGCCTTCGGCCTCCAGCGGCAGGCGCTCCCACAGGTACTCGGCGGTGCCATCCGGGCCCTGGACGCGGGTCAGGTGGCTGGTGTCGGTGAAGCGGGTCAGGACCTGGTGCTGCAGGGGCACCAGCGGTTGCTTGTCATACTGGCGGGTTTCGGCCAGCTCGGCGCGGTCGGCGCCGGACAGCGGTTGCAGCTCACGGTAGCGCCAACCGTCCTGATTGGCGATGAAAGTGATGCCGCGGGCATCGCTGACCAGCAGGATATCGCTGCCTTGGCGCCACTCGCGCTCGAGCTCCGGGAACTCCAGCTTGACCACCATGGCGCCGAGGAAGCGGCCGTGTTCGTCGTCTACCGCGCTGGACAGGAAGTAGCCCGGCACGCCGCTGGTCACGCCGACCGCGTAGAAGCGGCCGCTGCCCTGGCTGCGGGTCTGCTTGAAATAGGGGCGAAAGCCGTAGTTGGAACCGACATAGGTGGTCGGCAGGCGCCAGTTGCTGGCGGCGATGGCCAGGCCCGTGCGGTCGAGCAGCTCCAGGGTGGAGGAGTTGGCGGCGCCGTTGATGCGTTCGAGCTTGCGGTTCAGGGCGTCCTGCACCGGCTCGGTGACTGGGCCGCGCAGGGCGGCAATCAGCTCTGGATCCAGCGCCAGCACTGCGGGCAGGGCGCGGTAGCGCTCAATCAGAGTGTGCAGGGCGTTGGCGTACAACCCCAGTTGTTCGCTGGCCCGGCGGGCGTCGGTTTCCATGGCCTGGCGCTTGGCCTGGTGCATGGCCCAGCCGGCGCTGAGGGTGGTGCCGACCAGGATCAGCAGGATGATCAAACCCAGGCGCAGGGCGCGGAAGGATGAGGGCATGGGGCGGATCCGGGATCTCGGTTGTCTGTGCCAGCCTTATCGCGGGGCAAGCCCGCTCCCACAGGATTGCAGAGGGTCCTGTGGAAGCCGGCTTGCCTCGCGAAGGGGCCGATCCTGCTTAACGCAGCTCGAAGCTCTGTTGCTGTACCGCCTGCGAGTCGAGGCCGATCTGGACATTGAACTGGCCAGCCTCGGCGACGTGCTGCAGTTGGCCATTGTAGAACTTCAGGTCCTGCTCACTGATGTCGAAGGTCAAGGTTCGCGCTTCGCCTGCCTTGAGCATCAGTTTCTGGAAGTTCTTCAATTCCTTGACCGGGCGGCTCATCGACGCGCTCTGGTCCTGGATATACAGCTGCACCACGGTCTCGCCGTCACGCTTGCCGGTGTTCTTCACCGTCACCTTGGCCTGCAGGGTGTCGCCACGCTTGAGTGCCTTCTGCGACAGCGCCAGCCCCGACAGCTCGAAACGGGTGTAGCTCAGGCCGTAGCCGAACGGGTACAGCGGGCCGTTCGGCTCCTCGAAGTACTGCGAGGTGTAGTTGCCCGGCTTGCCCGGGGTGAACGGGCGGCCGATGCGCATGTGGTTGTAGTACATCGGGATCTGCCCGACCGAGCGCGGGAAAGTGATGGCCAGGCGACCGGACGGGTTGTAGTCGCCGAACAGCACGTCGGCGATGGCGTTGCCGCCCTCGGTACCGCTGAACCAAGTCTCGAGGATGGCATCGGCCTGTTCGCGCTCCCAGGCGATCGACAGCGGGCGGCCGTTCATCAGCACCAGCACCAGGGGCTTGCCGGTGGCCTTCAGCGCCTTGATCAGGTCACGTTGTACCGCTGGGATTTCCAGGGTGGTACGGCTCGACGATTCGTGGGACATGCCACGGGACTCGCCGACCACGGCCACCACCACATCCGCCTGCTTGGCCGCCTTGACCGCTTCGTCGATCAGCACGGCGGCGGGACGTGGGTCATCGACGATTTCCGGCGCGTCGAAGTTGAGGAAGTTCAGGTAGTCGAACATGGCCTTGTCGCCGGTCACGTTCGAACCCTTGGCGTAGACCAGTTTGGCCTTGCCTTCGACGGCGCGGCGCAGCCCCTCGCGCACGGTGACCGAATGCTGCGGTTTACCGTCAGCGGCCCAGCTGCCCATCATGTCGATCGGCGCGTCGGCCAGGGGGCCGACCAGGGCGATGGTGCCGGACTTCTTCAGCGGCAGGGTCTGCTCGCGGTTTTCCAGCAGCACCAGGCCACGGCGTGCCACGTCGCGAGCGGCGTCACGGTGCAGGCGGTCTTCGGCGTAATAGTCCTTCAGGTCGGTATCGGCCTTGGGAATGCGTACATAGGGGTCCTTGAACAGCCCCATGTCGTACTTGGCGCCCAGCACTTCGCGCACTGCCTGGTCCAGCTCGGCCTGGCTGACTTCGCCGGACTTCAGCAGCCCCGGCAGCTCTTCGCCGTAGAGCGTGTCGTTCATGCTCATGTCGATGCCGGCCTTGATCGCAAGCTTGGCCGCTTCGCGGCCGTCGCGGGCCACGCCATGGCGGATCAGTTCCTGGATTGCGCCGTGGTCGCTGATGGTCACACCCTTGAAGCCCCACTCCTTGCGCAGCAGGTCGTTCATCAGCCAGGTGTTGGAGGTGGCCGGCACGCCGTTGATTGAGTTCAGCGCGACCATTACCCCGCCGGCACCGGCGTCGAGCGCTGCGCGGTAGGGCGGCAAGTAGTCGTTGTACATCTTCGGCAGGCTCATATCGACCGTGTTGTAGTCGCGCCCGCCCTCGACCGCGCCGTAGAGGGCGAAGTGCTTGACGATAGCCATGATGCTGTCGGCGTTGGCCGGGCTCGAGCCCTGGAACGACTTGACCATCACCTGACCGATCCTCGAGGTCAGGTAGGTGTCCTCGCCGAAGCCCTCGCTGGTGCGGCCCCAGCGCGGGTCGCGGGCGATATCGACCATCGGCGCGAAGGTCATGTCCAGGGAATCGGCGGCGGCCTCGATGGCCGAGGTGCGGCCGACCTTGGCGATGGCATCCATGTCCCAGGACGAGGCAAGGCCCAAGCCGATCGGGAAAATGGTGCGCTCGCCGTGGATGGTGTCGTAGGCGAAGAACATCGGGATCTTCAGGCGGCTGCGCATGGCCGCGTCCTGCATCGGCCGGTTCTCGGGGGCGGTGCGCGAGTTGAAGGTGCCACCGATGCGTCCGGCGGCGATTTCCTCGCGGATCTTGTCGCGGGGCATCTCGGGGCCGATGCTGATCAGGCGCAACTGGCCGATTTTCTCGGCCTCGGTCATCTGGCCGACCAGGTGGTCGATGAACGCCTGCTTGTCTTGCAGGGGCGCGGCGGTGGGGGCGGCAAGGGCCGCCTGACTGGCAAGGCCCATGGCCAGGCCCAGCAAAGACAGTTTCATCATCAATTCCGTTGTCGAGTGATAAGCGGCTGGTCGAGACGTTTCGTACGCTTGTAGCTGTCGCGTCCGCTGGCGGTTCTGTGGATCATTCATCCATGATCCAGCGCAGTCGCGGATTATGCCTTATATGAAGCGCTTGTTGAGATACACTCTCGCCCACCCGATTGCCGGGATAACAACGATAAGAACGCTCGAGAGACGATGGCATGACCGAATACGAACAGCGCCAGATCGCCGAGGCGATCGCCCGCGCCGAGCGGCGTACCGATGCGGAGCTGGTGACCGTGCTGGCCCGCCGCGCCGACGACTTTCCCTACCTGCCGTTACTCTGGGCCGCCCTTCTGGCCTTGCTGATCCCCGGCGCATTGCACCTGTGGCTGGGCGGTATCGGCGTCAATGGCCTGCTGCTGGCGCAGATGCTGACCTTCATCAGCCTGTGCCTGCTGCTGCGCCATCCGCGTCTGGCGGCCTGGGTGGTGCCGTCGGTGCTGCGGCGCCGACGTGCCTCGGGCCTGGCCCGCCAGCAGTTTCTTGAACTCAATCTGCAGCGTACCGCCGGTGCCACCGGGGTGTTGATCTTCGTCAGCGAAGCCGAGCGTCATGTCGAGATCCTGGTTGACGAAGGCATTGTCCGACACCTGCCGGAGCAGGCACGCGAGGCGATTGTTGCCCGCTTCACCGAGCAGGTGCGCCTGGGTCATACCCTGCAGGGTTTCGTCGAATGCATCGAGGCCTGCGGCGAGCTGCTCAGCGAACACGTGCCGCCCACCCATGCGCGCAACGAGCTGCCCAACCGCCTGGTGATTCTCGACTGAGTCTGATCAGACCGGAGGCGAGTCGCAGCGGGCTTGCCCCGCAAACACCGGTGAAGCCGGTGCATTACGCCGGGTGCTGGTTTCGTGAGGATCACCATCGACGTAGAATGCCGGGCATTGCGCATTGCGCCCCCCGCATTCCGAGGCACCCGTTCCCATGTCGTCCCCTTCTTCAGCCCCCACCGCGCCGGACGCGCGTGCCCAGTTCCTGAACCTGCTCGCCGACGCCCTGGCCGATGGCAGCCTGAGCAAGCTGGTGTTGGCCCGCCATGTCGGCGCCGACCAGACCCTGCAGCGGATCATCGCCAAACCGGTGCAGATCAAGGGGCAGGCCTGCCTGTCGCTGGTCTACCGTCATCAGACCCGCGACATCACCCGCAACCTGGGGCTGGACCCGGCGCTGGCGCTGGTGACCGAGCTGCTGCCGGAAAGCTTTCGCAACGCGCACCTGTTCACCGCCGCCGGCGAGGTGCAACTGGAATTCAGCAAGAAGGGCAAGCCGATGCTGCGCCGCCACCTGGCCCAGCCGACGCCACGCGAGACCGGGGCTGGCGGGCACGACCGCGAAAAGAAGCGCTACCTGGAACTGTCGCGACCGTTCCTGCGCGACCTGGGGGTGACCGACGGTCAAGGTGCGCTGATCCCCTCGATGTCGCGCAAGTGGAAGCAGATCAACAAGTTCATCGAAGTCTTCGACCATGCCTTGAGCAGCGCGCCGGTGAGTGCGCAACAGACGCTCAAGGTCGCCGACTTCGGCTCGGGCAAGGGCTACTTGACCTTCGCCATGCACGATTACCTGCGCAATACCCTAGGGCGTGAGGCGCAGGTCACCGGTGTCGAATTGCGCGCGGACATGGTCGAGCTGTGCAACGCCGCCGCCGCTCGCCTGGAGCATCCGGGCCTGGTGTTCGAATGCGGTGATGTGCGCAGCGTGGTGCCTGAAGCCATCGACGTGATGATCGCCCTGCATGCCTGCGACATTGCCACCGACTACGCCATCCATACCGGCATTCGCTGCAAGGCCGCGATCATCATGTGCTCGCCGTGTTGCCACAAGCAGGTTCGTCCGCAACTGCGCAGCCCCGGCCTGTTGCAACCGATGCTGCAATACGGGCTGCACCTGGGGCAGCAGGCTGAAATGCTCACTGACAGCCTGCGGGCACTCTATCTTGAGGCCTGTGGCTACGAGACCAAGGTGTTCGAATTCATCTCGCTCGAGCACACCAACAAGAACAAGATGATTCTTGCGGTCAAGCGCCGACAGCCCCAGGACAATGCGGCGCTGCTGGAGAAGATCGCCGAGCTCAAGGCGTTCTATGGGGTACGCGAGCATTGCCTGGAAACCCTGCTGCAGGCGGATGGCCTGATCGCTGGGTGATCGACCTCGCCTGGACCTACAGCACCTTCCCCGTTTCGGTTAGGCCGTTTCCGAAAGAGCTTTTCTGAGTCTGTTGCAGCCTTCCTGGCACCTAGTCTGGCTTGTGGTGACGCCCGTCGGCGTTACTGGGTTGTCACTTGACAACCTTCTTCCCATGCCCATACTGGAGCTCAATCGATGGCCCGTCCCCTCCATCCAAACAAGGAAGTCGAGCAGTCCTTGGCACACGCTGAGGCGCAGGGCTGGAAAGTCACGGTGCGGGGCGGCCACTGCTGGGGGCGGATCTATTGCCCCAACAACGACCGCGAATGCCGCTGTGGCGAGTTCTGCATCACCAGCGTGTGGAGCACACCCAGAAATCCGGGCACCTTCGCTCGCCAGTTGCGCCGGGGCGTGGACAACTGCACATCGATGCGCGGGATCGTCAAACAGCCAGTGGAGCGAAAGTGATGGAGTACGAATTCACCCTCAAGTACCAATTGCACGACGGTGTGGACGTCGATGCACTGATCGAGCTTCTGGGAGAGGCCGGTTGCGATGACGCGATGGTCGGTAGCGGTCAGCCCGGACGCCTGGCCCTGGCTTTCTCCCGCGAGGGCAAGACTGCGCGGGAAGCGGTGCACAGCGCCCTGGAGAATGTCCGGCAGGTCTTGCCGGAGGCCCGCCTGATCGAAGCCAGTCCTGACCTGGTCGGCCTGACCGATGTGGCGACGCTGGTGGGGGTGTCCCGACAGAACATGCGCAAGCTCATGCTCACGCATCACCGCACTTTCCCGGCCCCGGTGCATGACGGCAGCCTTTCGCTCTGGCACCTGGCCGACATCCTGGCCTGGATGCAGGAACGTGGTACCCACGCCGTGGGCCAGGCGCTTCACGAACTGGCTGTCGTGGCGATGCAGGTGAATGTCGCCAGGGCCCAGGAACGGGTGGCGAGTGGCAGGTGATGCAGTCCTTTGCATCATCGCCGTTGGACAGACTCAGAAGAACCGGGTCACGCTGATCTTGGCATTGCGCCCTTGGGTATAGGCGTTCTCGCCTGACAATTCCGGTCGGATTGCCTTGTTGAACAGGTTGTCCACGGTCAGGTTGACCTCGGTGCCCTTGAGGTACGGCTGTTGGGGTTTCCAGTTGGCGAACAGGCCGTGAATTTCGTACTTCTCGTTGCCGAAGTTGTCGTAGTAGCGGTCACCGAGGGCGCTGGCCGGGCCCTCGAAGTATTTGTCACTGGGCAGGTGGCGGGTGGCGCCGACGAACTGTGCGGTCCAGCCGACACGGGCGTCCCAGGACGGAATCTTGACCCCCAGGGTGGTGATCCATTTCGGCGCCGGCACATCCTTGGCCCATACGTCGGGGCCCCAAGGGTTGGTATAGGCGCCCTCATGGCGACCTTCCATCCAGGCGTACGATACCGCGCCGAACAGGTAGGTGGAATCGTAGAACGTCTCGATCTCGAAGCCCTTGTACTCCACGTCGCCGATGTTGCGGTAGTTGCCCATCAGGCCACCGCCGCAGGTGTTGGCGATGCTGCCGCCAGTGACCAGTTGCTCCTGGCAGCCGACGCCAGTGGCCTTGAAGATCTCGTCGGTGATCTTGTTGCGGAACAAGGTCGTGCGTACCTGGGCGCTGTCGCCCTGAACAAACACGTTGGAGAAATCACTGATGCTCCCCACGCGCACGCCGGTAATGCGTTCCGGGTCAAGGTCGCGGCTGGTGGACGTGCGGCTTCCCACGCCTTGCACCTCGTACTGCTCATCCAGCACGGGGGCGCGCCAGGTCTTGCTGTAGTCGGCAAACAGCACGGTCTGTTCGGTGGCCTTCCAGAACAGCGACAGGCGTGGCGACCAGCCGCTGTAGGTCTTGTCGCTGTAGTCGTGGCCGGCGGCCGGGTTGTTGTAGTAGGGCGCCTGGTTGGGCTTGCCCTCGTTGGTGACGTGGTCATAGCGCAATGACGGAGTGATGGTCACGCTGCCCAGGGTGACGGCGTCCTGCAGGTAGTAGCCCTGGCTGTGGACCTGGCCGCTGGGCATGAAGTAGGGCTGGTAGTGGCCATAGTTGTACTTGGGCACTTCATAGGTCTTGCCGGGCATCCACATCTGCGTGTCGCGATCGTGGCGACGAAGCTGTACGCCAGCGGTAAGCGCATGCTCCAGCGGTCCAGTAAGGAAGGTGCTGGTGTTCTTCACATCGAGCATGCGGTCCTTGTACTCGGTGTCCATCTTGCGACCACCGGTGGCCGGCTGGAAGAACGCCGTGGCTTCACGCTCGTCGGTCTGCTTGGTGTCGGACTCGGAGTATTTCACCTGCAAATCGACCCACGGATTCTCGATGGGCTGGTACTTGTAGGTGGCCGACCAGGTGGTGTCGATGGTGGTGCGATAGGCCAGGAAGCGTTTGAGAGAGCCTTCGTAGCCATACTTCTTGATGTCTGCGGCCGAGGGTGGCGCCGGGTAGGCGGTGGCGGCGAAGGTGGTCCAGCGGTCGGTTTCGGAGCGCGAGTAGGAAAGGCCCAGGCTGTGCTCGTCGGTGAAGTGGACGTTGCCCTTGAGCAGCATGCCGTCCAGGTCCAAGGCGCTGTAGGGCACGCGCTTGGGGTTGACCGGCCACTGGTTGTTCGGGTCCGGCAGGTTGTCGGCCATTTTCAGGTTGCCGCCGTCGCGTTTGGTGTAATAGACCAGGCCATCGAAGCGCCTGTCATCGCTGCGGCCGAACAGCGCCGAGCTGTAGATCTGCTGATGGTCGTTGCTGGCGTAGCCATACTTGAGCATGGCGCCACTGTCGCGACCTTCCTGCAGCAGGTCGCCGGCGTCCTTGGTCTGCATGTTGACGCTGCCGCCGAAGCCGCCGTTGCCGGTCTTCACCGAATGTGGACCCTTGTCCACCTCGATGTGCTTGATCAGTTCCGGCTCGATGAAGATCGTGCCTTGCTGGTAACGCTCGAAGCCGCTCTTGGGCGCGCCATCAAGGGTCATCGGCACATCCTCGGCGTCGCCCAGGCCCCAGATGTTGATGGTCTGGCCGCCGGGTTTGGCCGAGCCGCCCATGTTCACGCCGGGCAAGGTGGCCAGTACGCTGGGGATGTTGTTCGGTTGGTAGCGGTCGATCTGTTCCTGGTCGAGGGTCGAGCGTCCGACGTTGCCGGGCTCCACCTGCTTGCCGTCGCCGACGATGCTCAAGGCGCCGAGCTGGATGCTGTTGTCGGCACTCGGGGCGTCCTCGCGCAGGCGTACCACGTAGGTGTTGCCCATGCGCACGACACTGAAGCGGCTGCCCACCAGCAGGCGCCCGATGGCCGCCTCGGCCTCGAAATCTCCCTTGAGTGCCGGTGCCTGTGCGCTGCCGAGCAGGGCCTCGTCGAACAGCAACTGGACCTTGGCCTGCTGGGCCAGCTGACTCAACGAACGGGCCAGCGGTTGTGCAGGCAGGTCGAAGGGTACCGGCGCGGCTTCAGCGGCCAGGCTCATGGCCAGGCACAGGGCCAGCAGGGTGGGTCGGGCAGGCAGGCAGTGCAATGGACGCAACGCGGACAACATGGATTCCCCCAAACGGCAAAAGGCCGGAAAAAGCCCGCCATCAAACAGCAGGCGGGGAGGAAGACGCGGCGTTGCGACAAAACCTCACCTGCGAATGATAAAAATTCTCAAATTATTTTTTAGCGCCGCTCGATGCGCAGGCGCCCATCGGCGAGCAAGGTTGTCTTGACCGGCAACAGCGCAGGCAGGGCATTGAGCAGGGCGTCCGGATCGCGCACGTCGAGGTTGCCGGACACCTTGTAGCGGCCGAGCGCCGGATCGGCCAGCACCACCGGCTGCTGGCGATACAGGCCGAGCTCGTCGACCAGGCTGGCCAGCTCGCGGTTGCGGAAGCTCACATGGCCTTCGCGCCAGTCGGCGACCTGCTGCTCACCGAGTTCGTGGCGGGTCAGGCTGCCGCGCGCCAGGTCGTAGGTGACGCCCTGTCGGGCACCGAGCAGCACGGGTGGTTGTCGCTCACCCGGCGTATCGAACGCCACCTGACCGTGGGCGACCGCCACCACCAGTTCGCGCTCGCCACGGCGCAGGTCGAAGCCGGTACCGACCACGCGCACCTGGCCGCTGCCGGCGTCGACGAACAGGGGGCGCTCCTTGTCGGGTGCCACCTCGATGTACAACTGGCCGTGGTCGAGATGGATCAGTCGGCGCTCGGCGCTGAAGTCCAGGCGCAGGCGAGTCTGGGCGTTGACGAAGAGCTGGCTGCCGTCGGGCAGTTGCAGGGGCTGCAGGGCCTGGCCGGCGGCGATGTACTGGCTGAAGGCGGTGCTGCCCGCCCCCAGATTGCCCGCCAGCACCGCACAGAGCAGGGCCGCCGCGGCTGCCAGGGCCGGGCGCCAGCGTGGCGTGCGGCGCACCGGCAAGGGCACGGGGCGGTTGGCCTGTTTGAGCGCGGCCAGGTCATCCCACAATTGTTCGAACTGACGATAGGCACGGGTGTGCTCGGGCGTCTGCATCCACAGGGCGAAGGCCTTGCGCTCCTGGCGCGACGGCTGGTTGCGGTTGCGGCTGAACCAGCTCGCCGCCTGGGCGTCGATCGGGCGCGGGTCGAGCTCGTCGGTGGGGGTCATGGGAACTGCTCCGTGCCGTTGTCACTGTCCAGGCGTTGCTTGCATTGCAGCAGGGCGGCGGCGATGTGCTTCTCGACCATGCTGACGGAAATGTTCATGCGTTCGGCGATCTGGGCCTGGGTCAGGCCTTCGAAACGGTGGAGCATAAGGGCTTCGCGGCGTCGCGGCGAGAGTTCGGCGAGCACTTGGCGCAATTGATTCAGTCGTTGCTGCTGCTGGGCGTGATCCAGCGGGTCATTGGCGGACGTGTCATGGGCCTCGGGCAGGGTGTCGTCGGCCAAAACCGCGTGGCGGACTTTTTGCCGTCGCCAATGGTCGCTCAGCAGGTTGCGCGCCACCTGGAACAGGAACGCGCGCGGCTGTTCCACCTTGACCCGGTCCCGATAGCCCAGCCACTGGGCGAACACATCCTGGGTCATGTCTGCGGCATCGCTGGCATTGTTCATGCGCTTGCGCAGGAAATGCAGGATGTCGGCATAGAAACCGTGGGCGACAGGGTCGGGCTTGGGGCGCTGCATGCACGCTTTCCGGGCTGGCGTGGAGGAAAGGGTGCGGATCTTATCGAGAATTATTTACATTTGCAAAGTGGCCGATTCAATGCCGACGAGCGTGGCTGGCGGGTACGGCAATCGCCAGCTCAGCCAACCCCAAGGGATGACTGGTTGAATCGAAGAAATGCAGTGAAACCTGGTCAAGGTCGGCGAAACGGTCGATAAAGTGTTGCTTCTGGTTGATGATCGACGCCTCGCTCAATGGTCGGATGGCGATTGACAAGTGCCATGGCCGTGCCTGACGGATGGCCTCGAGCAGGTGCTGGTCGCTGGCATCCAGGTGTTGGCCGAACAGGCACAGGCCACCCTGTTCGCGGGCCAGCTGGCCCAGGCTCCAGGACAGGTAGTCCGAGTGGCGGATGGCGCGTAGCTTGTCGTCACTGCGGCTCTCGTTGACGAACAGCGGCACTTCGCCAGGGATGTTGACGGCGAAGCCTTCGAGCAGCTCGGCCTGTTCCGCGCCGCGCTGGCGGGTGCTGCCGTCGGGTAGTTTAAGCAGGTGCATGCCGCCATGCAGGTGCAGCACGCGGATGCCTTCTACCTCGCTGCGGCGCACATCGAAGAAACCCTGTTCGTCGAACAGGCTGGCAAAACCTTGCGCATCCTGGGCCACGGCCCAGGGCAGGATCAGGTCGTAGTTGCTGGTGTAGACGGTACGGTACTGGCGCAGCGCCTGGTTGATGGCCGTGCGCGTCGCGGCGGGGAACAGCGGCCAGGGCAGGTGCACGGCGCGCACCGCGTGGATCAGCGCCTCCTTGATCGAGTAGTAGCGGTTCAGCGGTGCGGTGGAGTTGATCGCCAGCGCGGCATTGGCCCGTACCGTGGTGTTCAGGGTGCTGAGCACCGGCTCGAACAGCTCGCTACCCAAAGCCTTGAACAGCGCCTGGTCGCTCACCCCCAGCGCCTTGTGCCGTACCTGCTGGGCTTGCTCGAACAACGAGAAGTAGCCGAACGGCTTCCACAGCGCGCGACTGGCGCCGTTGCCCAGCAGCAGGGCGGTGCAGGGGTGGCGCTGGTTGAGGTCGGCCCAGGAGGGCAGGTGGGCGTCGAGTGCGGGCATGGGTGGTCCGTTGGGTGGGGCGGAAACGCCAGGGACTTTAGCATGTCAGGCAGAGTGTGCGAGGCTTGCGCCTTCAAGGACTGCACCGTTGACCTTGCCGGCGCTTCCAGAGGCTGGCCCCGATCTGCAAAGGACTACCCATGTACAAGACCCTTCTCCTGGCCACCCTGCTGGCGAGCACTGCCGCCCATGCCACTGATGGCAAGGACCTTGCCAATGCCCAGGACATCCCTCACCCGGCCGTGATCGCCCACCGCGGCGCCTCGTTCGACGCGCCCGAGTCCACCACCCCTGCCTACCTGCTGGCCCGTGAACTGGGCGCCGACTACCTGGAAATGGACCTGCAGCGCACCCGCGATGGCGTGCTGGTGGTGGTCCACGACGATGTGCTGGCGCGCACCAGCGACGTCGCCGAACGTTACCCGGAGCGCAAGGCCAGCCCGGTCAGCGCCTTCACCCTGGCCGAGCTCAAGGCGCTGGATGCCGGCAGCTGGTTCAACAAGGCCTACCCCGAGCGTGCCCGGGATGCGTTCAAGGGCCAGCGCATCCTGACCCTGGACGAGGTGATCGACATCGCCGAAGGCAATCCCGAGCGTCACCCCGGCCTGTACATCGAGACCAAGGAACCGGCCCAGTTCCCCGGCATCGAGCAAGATCTGAAGCAGCGCCTCGAAGCCCGTGGCTGGCTCGACAAGCCGGGCCGGGTGGTGTTGCAGACCTTCGACCGCAACAGCCTCAAGCTGCTGCACGAAGCCATGCCGCAGGTACCGAAGATCCTCTTGCTTTGGGTGGCCAAGGGCAGCATCGAACCGGCCTCCGGGCAGGACTTCGCCGAGTCCGGCGAGCAGGACAAGTCGGCCTTCTACGCCCGCCAGCAGCCCAAGGACCGCGCCGAGTTCGAGCGCTGGCTCGACTACGCCAAGGCCGGCGGCGCCATCGGCACCGGCCCTTCGGCGATCCGCACCCACCTGGGCGAGCAGAGCTATTCCGACCTGATTCAGCCCTGGATGAACCAGGCCAGTCATGACAAAGGCCTGCTGGTGCACGTCTACACCCTCGACGAGGCGGTGGACTTCGACAAGGCGATGAAGGCCGGCGTCGATGGCATCTTCACCAACCGTGCCGGTGAGCTGATGCGTTTCTATAAACGACCGATGCCACAGAGCGAAGGCCAGTTACTGCGCAAGCTGGGTTACTGAACGGCAACATGATCGGCAGGGGACACAGGCTGTGCCGTGATACCGAGCCCACGTCCCGTTCAAGGGACGTCGTGGGTGGTAGTCCCCTCCCTCACTCCGCGGTACCCTCCCGGCGAGCCCTGTTGCGCCATACCCGATACGCCCGAATCCCCGCCCGTACCGAGCCGAACAGCAATTTTTCCTCCATCTCCCGGGCCATCCCGGAACGCACCAGCATGCGCAGGAAGGTGCCACGGGCACGGGCGATGGCGAAATGAATACCCTGGGCGGCGAGGGTGTCGCGGACTTCGCGCAAGGCTGCCACGCCACTGACGTCGATGTTGGTCACGGCTTCTGCGTCGAACAGCACCACCTGGGGTTTCTCCACGCCTTGCACGGCCTCGAGCAGGCGCATCTTGAAGTAGTCGGCGTTGAAGAACAGGATCGCGTCGTCGAAGCGGTACACCACCAGGCCTGGCACGGTACGGGCGTCCTTGTGCTGGCGCACGTCCACCTGGCCTTCGATGCCCGGCACCCAGCCAAGCACGGCGTCGGTGGGCTGGTAGATGCTGTAGAGCAGGCGCAGGATGGCCAGGGTCACGGCGAACACGATGCCCGGCAACACGCCCAGGCCGAGCACGCCGACCGTGGTCAGCAGGCACAGCCAGAACTCGAAGCGGCTGAGCTTGCGGATGGTCTTTAGCGACTTCACGTCGATCAGCCCCCAGCCGGCCATCAGCAGCACCGCGCCCAGCGCGGCCTGGGGAATCCAGGCCATGGGCGCGGTGAAGAACAGCAGGATCAAGGCGATCACCAGGGCGGCGATGATGCCCACCAGCTGGCTCTTGCCGCCGACCATGTCGTTGACCGCGGTGCGCGAGTCGGCGCCGCTGATGGCGAAGCCCTGGGAGATGCCGGCGGCCAGGTTGCTCACGCCCAGGGCGAGGAACTCGTGGTTGGCGTTGATCGCGTAGCCGTGGCGGGCGGCGAAGCTGCGGGCGGTGAGCATTGCGCTGCAGAAACTGATGGTGGCGATACCCAGGGCATCGCGCAGCAGGCTCTTGGTTTCCGCCAGGGTGCTCTGCGGCCAGGCCAGCTCCGGGATGCCCGCCGGTACCGGGCCGAGGATCGCCACCCCATAACGGTCAAGACCAAACAACCCGGCCAGGGCGGTGAACACCACCACCGTCACCAGTGCCGCCGGCAGCCGCGGGTAGCGTCGCGGCAGCCAGATCAGCAGGCCCAGCCCGGCCAGGCCGATGGCCAGGGTCAACCAGTGGATCTCGCCCAGGCGCTGGAGGAAGTTGATCAGGCTGAGGATGAACCCATCGCCTTCGATCCTGAAGCCCACCACTTTCGACAACTGCCCGGCAAGCAGGCTCAGGCCGATGCCATTGAGGTAGCCGATGAGGATCGGCCGCGAGAAGAAGCTGGCGATGAAACCGGCCCGCGCCACCCCGGCGGCGATCAGCATCACGCCCACCAGCACGGTGACGATTACCGACAGCTCGGCGATGCGGTGCGCATCACCCATGGCCAGCGGCGCCACGGCCCCGCCGATCATGGCGCAGGTGGCGGCGTCCGGGCCGACCATCAACTGGCGTGAGCTGCCGACCAGGGCATAGACCATCATCGGCAGCACGCAGGCGTACAAGCCGTACTGCGGTGGCAGGCCGACGATCTGCGCATAGGCGATGGCGATGGGGATCTGGATCGCGGCCACCGACAGGCCGGCTTGCAGGTCTGCGTGGAACCACTCGCGGCGGTAGTGCAACAGGTTGGCCAGGCCCGGTAGCCAGCGGGAGAGAAACATGCGCAGTCCTTTGGAAATGTTTCACAAAGCGTAGCGGTTATGCACCGCGAATCACTGGGCATTCAAGCCAATCGGCGCGGCCATGGCCATGGGCCAGATCAACAAAGGAACACTGGAAACGAAAAAAGGAGCCGAGGCTCCTTTTGACAGCGACGACGCTATTGGAACGTCGGGCGGGGAATGCGAGTTGGAGCGGGTAGAGGGAATCGAACCCTCCTCAATAGCTTGGGAAGCTATAGTTTTACCAATAAACTATACCCGCTTCGAAGCACGACTTTTTACCAGAACCCTCCCTGAATGAGAAGCCCAAGGCTGTAAAAAAGCCTGTCGGCGGCCCGTAGCCTGCGGCTGTCGAGGGCTACAGGACGCCGATGCGCTCAGATGGCCAGTGCATGCTGCCCCGTTTCCTGTGTGTAGCGGTGGCGGGGTTCGCGCAGCGCCGGTTTGAGGAAACCGAGCATCGCATTGCGGGTATCCTCGCAGGCAGTCTTGTGCTCCATGTCCAGGAAGTGGCCGGCGCCGCGGATCACGCTGAAGTGGCTACGCCCCACATGCCGGCTGAACTGGCGGGCATCCTCCACGGTGGTGTACTCGTCGCGGTCACCGTTGATGAACAGCACCGGGATGTCGATGTTGCGCGCGGCCTTCAGTGCCCGCTCCAGGTCGTGGTCGAGCACCTGGTTGATGTGGAAGTGCATCTGCGCATACTCGTGGCTGTCCAGGCTGCTGACGTGCCGGTAGTTGAAGCGCTTGAACAGCGACGGCAGGTGCTTGCCGATGGTGTCGTTGACCAGGTTGCCCACCTGGTAGCGGTCGCAGGCGGCCAGGTACTGGCAACCGCGCTCCAGGTAGTCGCGCATCGGTTCGTTGATCACCGGTGAGAACGAGCTGACGATGGCCTTCTTCACCAGCCGCGGCTGGTGCGCCAGCGCCAGCAGGGTGCAGGCGCCGCCCCAGGAGAACGACATCACGTGGTCGGCACGGAAGTGTTCAATCAGCTCGAGCAGGATGTGTGCCTCGGCTTCCTTGGTCAGCAACCGTTCATGGCGGTTGTGGGGTTTGGACTTGCCGGCGTAGGGCTGGTCGTACAGCACCACGTTGAACTGTGGGTGCAGGTTGCGCACTGTCTGTGCAAAGGACGCCGTGGTGGCCAATGAGCCATTGATCAGGATGATCGTCTTTTCGGCGCCTTCCGCGCGATGGAACTCCGTGTAAACCCGGTACTGCCCTTGGATATCAAGTACAGCGATTTCTGGCCTCATGTCATCGACTCCTGGCGCAAAAAGGGTATTCGCGTCACCTGGTGGCGTGTGCGATCGGCAGGCGGGTTGGGCGCCGAATCGATCGGACAGGCCATTAGGGTGCACGTGCTTTATGACAGGTAGGCATTCGCCTGGAACTGAAACCGGTAGGCCCTTGTGTCGATCCTTGACGCTTGTAGACGACGGTATTGTTGTGCGGGCGATTACCGTGCCCCAGGGCATCGAGACCCCGGGTGGCCGGTAAAGGGCGTCTTGGACTGCGGTTGTGACCAATGAGTCACATGCAGACCGACGAGTTAGCAGTCAAGCAGCGAGGCCGGGATCGCGCAAGTGCCGTTGAGGCAATCTTTCGTGGGAAACTGCCGAATGGCGAGTTCGTTCAGACCGAGGCGATTTCCTCGGCGGTCAGCGCCCTGAATTCTCCCGGATGCAATATCGGGTCCAGTGTGATCGACCCCATGCTTTCCCGATGCAGTCCCACGACCTTGTTCTGGAAGTGTCCGAACATCCGCTTCACCTGGTGATAGCGGCCCTCGACGATGACCAGGCGCGCGCTGCGCGGGCCGAGGATGTCCAACTGCGCGGGCAGGGTGGTGAGGTCTTCGAAGGCGAAGTAGAACCCTTCGCGGAACCGATCGATGTAATGTGCACCGATTTCGTCCTCGGTGTGCACCAGATAGGTCTTGGGCTGCTTGGTCCGTGGCTGGGTCAGGCGCCGCGACCACTGACCATCGTTGGTCAGGATCAGCAGCCCGGTGGTGTTGTAGTCCAGACGTCCGGCGATGTGCAGGTCATCGCGCAGCGCTGCCGGCAGCAGGTCGAGCACGGTGCGGTGCTGCGGATCCTGGGTGGCGCTGACGCACCCGGCGGGCTTGTGCAGCATCAGGTAGCGCGCTGGACGCCCGGGCTGGTGCAGTTGCTCGTCGACCTCGACGCGGTTGAATTCGCGCACCTCCAGCAGCGGGTCGCCGGTCGGCAGGCCATCCACGCGCACGCGCCGCTGAGCCAGCAGCAGGCGCACTTGCTGGCGGTTGTAGCAGGGCAGGTTGCCGAGGAATCGGTCAAGGCGCATGGGGCGGGTCGCTTGCGGGAAATCGGCGCGCAGTCTAGCGGATCGTGCGTGCTGGTGCTGCCTTGAGCTGCGCGTCCACCTGCGCGCAGCGCGGGCACAGGCAGGCCTTGTCGCGCAGCTCGGCCGGCAGGGCCTCGATCAGCGTCGGATCGATGGCCACGTCGAAGCACCAGCAGCCTTGCGCGGCGTTGCGCGGGTCGGCCAGGCCGCACTGGTTGAGGGCGCCACAGGCGGGGCAGCGTTGAAGTTCAGGCATGGTCGGGTCCGGGCATTTCGCTGCAGACGCGGTTGCGTCCGCCTTGTTTGGCACGATAGAGCGCATGGTCGGCCCGGGTCAGCAGGCTGTGCAGGCTGTCGTCGCGCCGCAGGGCGGACAGGCCGATGCTCACGGTCAGGCGCAGAGGCTGGTCGGCGTGGCTGAAGGTCAGTTGCTCGGTGCGCCGGCGGATCTTTTCCGCCACCTCGATGGCCTGGCGGCCTTCGGCTTCGCGCAGCAGCACGATGAACTCCTCGCCGCCCCAGCGGCACAGTATATCGGACTGGCGCAGGCTGCCCTGCAGCACATTGGCGAACTGGCGCAGCACTTCGTCGCCGGCCAGGTGGCCATGGGTGTCGTTGAGGGTCTTGAAGTGGTCGAGGTCGATCAGCAGGGCGACCAGCGGCGCGCTGTCACGCTGTGCTTCGATGAGCGCCTGGCCGGCCAGCAGGTCAAAGCTGCGGCGATTGGGCAGGCCGGTGAGGCTGTCGAGGGTGGCCAGTGCCTCGGCGTTGTCCTGGTGCCGCTTGATCATGGCATTGAGCAGTGACAGGACTACCAGGGTAATCATGGCGCAAATAGCCAAGTTCAGGTACAGCGACTGGCGGATGCGGTCCAGGGCGCCGCTTTCGCGCTTGTCCACCAGCAGGTACCAGTCCAGTTCCGGCAGCAGGCGCACATTGAGAAAGTGGCTGTGGCCGTCGTTGTCGGTGTACTCGTGACTGCCGCTGGCCGGTGTCGGCATGCGTGCCAGCAGGTCCTGCCACTGGCTGCTGTCGGCCAGTTGCTGGCCGGCGCGCAGGCCATGGGGGCCACCGTCGGAGCCGGTCAGCAAAACCTTTCCACCGGCGTCGGTGAACAGCACCGAGCGCTGGTAGCGTCGCTGGTATTCGTCGATCAGTCGGACCACCGACTCCACGCTCAAGCCCACGCCGGCGGCACCGATGAAGCGCTGCTGATAATCGAGCACGCGGTGGTTGATGAATACGGTGGGTTTGTCCTGGTTGGCCATGTCCACATCGACATTGATCTCATAGGGCTTGCCCGACTGGCGCAGGCGGAAGTACCAGGCGTCGCGCCAGGCGTTGGCCCGCACCTGCTTGAGTACGCCCTTGGCCTGGTAGTAGGTGAGGCTGCGGTCGGAGACGAAGAAGCTGGTGCAGGTGGCCTGACTGCCCATCACGGCGCCCAGGTAGCGGGTGATGCGCCCGGTGTCCTGCTCGCCGGCCAGCACCCAGTCGCGCAGGAAGGTGTCCTGGGCCATCATCGAGGCGATCAGCACCGGGCGGATCAGGTCTTTCTGGATCTCGGAGTAGACGGTGTCGGAGGTCAGCGGCAGCTCGGTGTTGACGATGCCGTCGCGGATCGCCCCGCGCGAGGCGTAGTAGCCGAGCAGCGAGGTGGCCAGGAAGCCGCCGGCCAGCAGCAGCAGCAGGGCGACGATCAGCGAGCGTTGCGAGAACAGGGCGGAAGGCGAAGGCATGATCTTCCCGTGAAGTGTGCCGGTGGCCACATTCTAGTGAGATGATCGAAAAATGACTGCATGTTTTTCAGGGTTATAGGACCTGTTTCAATTTGTTGCGCAAATGGCACTGAACCCTGTTGCCACGGTCTTATCCTGTGTCGACCAACAGCTTGTCGTCGACGCCCGCCAGCGTCGCTGTGCCGGGCATCCCTGCGGTCCAGGAGGCCGCCATGTACCCACGAATCCTGCTCGTCGTCCTGCTCGGACTGCTGACCTCCGCCTGCGCCCCTTACTACGAGAGCGGTGGTTACTACCGCAGCGACTACTACACCAGCGATCGCTACGTTTACCCAGGCTATTACCGCCAGGACCGCTATTACGTGGTACCGCAGACCCGCTACTACTACCAGCCTGCGCCGCGTTACTACGGGCCGGCGCCGGTGCCACAGTACCGCCCTTATCCGGCGCCCGGCATGCAACCGCGCTGGCACGGGAATCCGCGTTATGACTACGGCAACCGCCAGCGCTACGACTACGGTCGGGATCGCGACCGCCACGACTACCGCAATGACGACCGTCGGGGCGATCGCTGGCACTCCAACGGGCAGGGCAACCGTGACCGTAGACCCGATGGGGGCCGCGGTGGCGAGCGGGGCTGGTCGCGGTGACAGGGCACTGACGTCATCCCAGTTCCGCCAACGGATGCCGCCCCTCCCAGACCTTGCTGAAATGCGCCTCCACCACCGCCGCCGGCACCTGCGCCACATCCGGCCAGTGCCAGTGCGGGGTGTTGTCCTTGTCCAACAGACGGGCGCGCACCCCCTCGCTGAACTCCGGGTGACGGCAGCAGTTCAGGCTCAGGGTGTATTCCATCTGGAACACCTGCGCCAGCGAAAGGTGCCGCGCCCGACGGATCTGCTCCCACACCAGGTGCGCCGTCAGCGGGCAGCCCTCGTGCAGGCGTTGGCCGGCCGCCGCCAGCACGGGATCGGCGTGCGTGGCCAGGCCGGCCAGGGCCCGCCAGGCCGCTACCGGGTCGGCCACGTCGAGCACTTCGTCGATCACGCCGCGGCGCGCCAGCCACTGGCCTTGCGGCAGTTCGGCGCAGGCGCGGTGCTGCTCGGCCTTGAGCAGGCTGTTGAGCTGCAGGGTGGTTTGCTCCTGCCAGTTCAATTGCAGCAGTTCCTCGATCAGCGCCTCCTGCTGGTGCTCGCCCAGGAAGCGATCGGCCAGGTTCAGGTCCAGTGCGTCACGGGCATTGAGCGGGGCGCCGGTGAGCCCCAGGAACAGGCCGAGCTTGCCCGGCAGTCGGGCGAGGAACCAGCTGGCGCCGACGTCCGGGTACAGGCCGATGCTGATTTCCGGCATGGCCAGGCGGCTGCTGGGGGTGACGATACGCACCGCGGCGCCTTGCAGCAGGCCCATGCCGCCGCCCAGCACATGGCCGTGGCCCCAGCACAACAAGGGTTTGGGGTAGGTATGCAGGCGGTGGTCGAGGCGGTACTCGCTGGCGAAAAACGCAGCGGCCAGCGGCGGCACGCTGCCGGGGTGTTCGCGGCAGGCCTCGACCAGGGCGCGGACATCGCCGCCGGCACAGAAGGCCTTCGGCCCGTTGCCGCGCAGCAGCACGCAGACGATCCCGGGGTCGCTGGCCCAGGCGCGCAGCCGTTCGTCGAGCACCTCGATCATGGGCAGCGTCAGGGCGTTGAGCGCCTTGGGCGCATCCAGGGTGGCGATGCCGATACGGGCGCCGTCGGCGCCGGTCAGTACCTCGCATTGAATGGACATGGACTACCTCGCGCAGGTCATCCCCTCAGTATGGCCTGCCGCGGCGAAGCTGCCGGTCGTCGGTCGGATCGATTGACAAGCCGGCCCGGCTTTCCTAGTGTCGCGGCACTTTGCTTTTGGATGCCCCCATGACCGACGACGATCGCATCAAACTCGAACCCAGCTGGAAGGCCGCGTTGCGCGCCGAGTTCGACCAGCCCTACATGCAGCAGCTGCGCGAGTTCCTGCGTGCGGAGCACGCCGCCGGCAAGGAGATCTACCCGCCTGGGCCGCTGATCTTCAACGCCCTGAATTCCACACCGCTGGAGCAGGTCAAGGTGGTCATCCTCGGCCAGGACCCATACCACGGTCCCGGCCAGGCCCATGGCCTGTGCTTCTCGGTGCAGCCGGGTATCCCCACGCCGCCATCGCTGGTCAATATCTACAAAGAGCTGCAGCGCGATCTCAACCTGCCGATCCCCGCGCATGGCTATCTGCAGAGCTGGGCCGAGCAGGGCGTGTTGCTGCTCAACACCACCATGACCGTGGAGCGTGCCAATGCCGCGTCCCACGCGAAGAGAGGTTGGGAGTTCTTCACCGACCGGATCATCCAGGTGGTCAGCGAGCAGTGCCCGAACGTGGTGTTCCTGCTGTGGGGCTCCCATGCGCAGAGCAAGCAGAAGCTGATCGATGCCAGCAAGCACCTGGTGCTCAAGTCGGTGCATCCCTCGCCGCTGTCGGCTTACCGTGGGTTCTTTGGTTGCGGGCATTTCAGCCGTACCAACAGCTTCCTGGAGCAACGCGGGATGGCGCCGATCGATTGGGCGTTGCCGCCGTTGTGACATGAAATCATAGGGCCGTTTCGCGGCCCTTTGATTTCATGTCCTGGCCCAGCGCCTGAACAACGGCTCGGCCAGGAACAGCACGAACAACAGCCTCATCACCTGCAGCGCCGTCACCAGCGGCACGGACAGTTGCAGGGTCTCCGCCGTCAGGCTCATCTCGGCGATGCCCCCGGGCATCATCCCCAGCGTCAGCGAGCGCAGGTCCAGGTGCGTCAGCAGGCTCAACGCCCAGGCCGCGCCTGCGGCGATCAGCATGCACAGTGCCGTGGCCAGCAATGTCCGGCCAAGGAACGACGGCGCCCGGCGGAAGAATGCGCGGTTGAAGTGACAGGCCAGGCCGCTGCCGATCAGCCACTGGCCGATCTGGCTGGCGCCGTTGGGCAGGCCGATCTGCAGGTTGCCCGCCAGGCTCACGCTGGCTGCCACCAGCAACGGTCCGAACAACCAGGGGTTGGGCTGGCGCAGACGCTGCCAGAGCAGCGCCATCAGCACCCCCAGCGGCGCGATCAATACCAGCCAGCCCCAGCTCACGCTGCCGGCATGGTTCAGCGGCGCGCCATCGCCAAGCAGCAACTTGAACAGCGCCGGCACGCACAGCACCACCGCCAGCACCCGCAGGCTCTGCGCCGCGGCCACCTGGCTGAGCACCGCGCCGTTGCGCGCGCCGAGGTTGACCATCTCGCCCGAACCGCCCGGCATGCTGGCGAAGAACGCCGTGGCGCGGTCCTCACCGGTGCGCCGCAACAGCCACACGCTGATCACGCTGGAGAGGGTGGTGAACAGCGCGCCGAAGAAGATCAGCGCGAAGTGGCTGGCCACCTGTTCGATCACCGCCGGGGTGAAGTGCAGGCCGATGCCGATGCCGATGATCCATTGCCCGCATTTGCGACCATTGGGGATTTCACTGAGTTGCCAGGGGGTCAGGCAGCGCACCAGGATGATCGCCAGCAACGAGCCGATCATCCACGGCAAGGGCCAGCCGACCTTGCTGGCGAGAAATCCGCCGGCAAGGCCGACCAGTCCGGTGGCCCAGAACAGTGGCACCGAGCGATCAGGCATCGGCCATGGCCCGGCGTTGCAGGGCACGTTTGCGCCAGCTGCGCAGCAGCGGCAGGCTCAGCATGCACACCACCAGCACCCACACACCCATGCTGATCGGGCTCGACCAGAGGATGCCCAGTTCACCGTTGGAGATCGACAGCGCGCGGCGCAGGTTCTGTTCCATCAGCCCGCCGAGGATGAAGCCCAGCAGGATCGGCGAAAGCGGGAAGTCCAGCTTGCGCAGGATGTAGCCCATGATGCCGATACCGACCATCAGGAACAGGTCGAAGGTGGTGGCATGCACCGCGTACACGCCGATCGCGGTGATGATCGCGATCACCGGCACCAGCGCCCAGTTCGGCACGGCGAGGATGCGGGTGAACACACGGATCATCGGCACGTTGAGGATGATCAGCATGAGGTTGGCGATGAACAGCGAGGCGATCAGCCCCCAGACGATGTCCGGCTGTTGCTCGAACAGCAGCGGGCCGGGGGTGATGTTGTACAGGGTCAGCGCGCCGATCATCACTGCGGTGGTACCCGAGCCGGGCACGCCGAGGGTCAGCATCGGCACCAGGGCGCCGCAGCAGGAGGCGCCGATGGCGGTTTCAGGCGCGGCCAGGCCACGGGCGTCGCCCTTGCCGAACTTGCCTTTGTCGCCGGCGATGCGTTTTTCGGTCATGTAGGCCACGGCACTGGCCAGGGTCGCGCCGGCACCCGGCAACACGCCCATGAAGAAGCCCAGCAGGCCGCAACGGATGTTGACGAAGATTACCGAGGCCGCTTCCTTGAGGTTGAACAGCATGCGCCCGGTGGCCTTGACCGCCACATGACCGTGGTGGGTCTTTTCCAGCAGCAGGAGGATCTCGCTGATGGAGAACAGGCCCAGCACCAGCACCACGAACTGGATGCCATCGGCCAGGTGCACGCTGTCGCCGGTGAAACGGTACACGCCGCTGTTGGCGTCGATGCCCACCGCCGAGAGGAACAGGCCGATCAGCGCGGCGATAAAGGTTTTCAGCGGCTTGTCGCCGGCCATGCCGCCGAGGGCGACGATGGCGAACACCATCAGCACGAAGTACTCCGCCGGCCCGAAGGCGATCGCCCATTTCGCCAGCAGCGGGGCGAACAGCACCATGCCGCAGGTGGCGATGAAGGCGCCGATGAACGAACTCCAGGCCGACAGCGACAGGGCCACGCCGGCCAGGCCCTGGCGGGCCATTGGGTAGCCGTCGAGGGTGGTCATCACGGTGGAGGCTTCGCCGGGGATGTTCAGCAGGATCGAGCTGATCCGCCCACCGTATTCGCAGCCCAGGTACACCGCGGCCAGCAGGATCAGCGCCGACTCTGGCGGCAGGCCGAGGGCGAAGGCGATGGGGATCAGCAGGGCCACGCCGTTGATCGGGCCCAGGCCCGGCAGCAGCCCAACCACGGTGCCGATCAGGGTGCCGGTCAGGGCGGTGACCAGGTTGTACGGGCTCAGGGCGACGCCGAAGCCCTGGCCCAGGTAGCTCAAGGTATCCATATGTCAGTTCTCCAGTACGTCGAGCAGGCCGAGGGGCAGGGGCACGTCCATCACGCGGTCGAACAGCCAGTAGAGGAACAGGCTCATGCCCACCACCACGAGGGCGCTGTGCAGCCAGCGGCCACCATAAAGGCGGGCCATGGGCACGCCGGCCAGGATGGCGCTGAGGATGAAGCCCAGGGCTTCGAAGGTGCTGGCGAAGACGATCAGCAGGCCGACGCAGGCGGCGATCTTGATCAGGGTCTCGCGGTCCAGCTCCGGTTCGTCGTCCTTGCGTACGATGGGCGTGGGGCGGATCGCCAGGTACAGCAGGCCCAGGCTCATCAGGCCGAGCATCAATAGTGGGTAGGCGCGCGGGCCGACCGGTTCATAGGAGAAGGCGGCCTGATAGGGCCAGGCCATGACGGCCAGGGCGGCGCATACCGCCAGCAGGACCAGGGCGAATAGGCGTTGCAGGATCATGGGAGAATCCTCGGTAATGTTCGACACGGCGCGGCCCCCTGTAGGAGCGGCCTTGTGTCGCGAAAGGGCTGCGCAGCAGCCCCAGCGATTCATGCGTTGACGCTCAGAACCTGGGGCCGCTTCGCACCCCTTTCGCGACACAAGGCCGCTCCTGCAGGGATCGGGGGAGGCTTACTGGATCAGCCCGAACTCACGGGCCAGCGCCTTGTAGTCCGCCACCTGTTTCTTCACATAGCCGTCCAGCTCCTCGCCGGTCATGGCGAACGGGAACAGTTCGCGCTGGTCGCGCAGCTTGGCGAAGTCCTCGGACGCCAGCAGCTTGTCGAACGAAGCCTTCCACCAGGCATAGTCCTCGTCGCTGACCTTTGGCCCCAGGTAGAAGCCGCGCACCACCGGCCAGACGATGTCGTAGCCCTGCTCCTTGGCGGTGGGGATGTCCTTCATCTCCGGCTCGTCCAGGCGCTTGTCGGAGAACACCGCGAGGATGCGCATGTTGCCGCTCTGGATGTGCGGCATGGAGTCGGAAATGTCGGTGGAGCCAACCTGAATGTGCCCGCCCAGCAGCGCGGTGGCGATCTCGCCACCGCCTTCAAGTGCCACGTAGCGCAGGTCGCGCGGGTTGATCCCGGCGGCCTTGGCGATCAGCGCGGTCTGCATCCAGTCCTGGCTGCCGACGGTGCCGCCGGAGCCGATCACCACCTTGCTCGGGTCTTTCTTCAGCGCCGCGACCAGGTCGTCGAGGGTCTTGTAGGGCGAGTCGCTCTTCACCGCGATGGCGCCATAGCTGGTGCCGACCGCGGCCAGCCATTTCACCGCGTTCTCGTCGAAGCGGCCGAACTTGCCCTGGGCCAGGTTCAGCAGCGAGCCGCTGGACCAGGCCACCAGTGTGCCGGCATCCGCCGGGCGCTGGGCGACCACGGCGTTGTAGGCCACCGCGCCGACGCCGCCGGGCATGTAGGTCACGCGCATGGGCTTGCTGAGGATCTTCTCGTTGACCAGGGCGCTCTGCACCAGCTTGCAGGTCAGGTCGAAACCGCCGCCGGGCGAGGCCGGGGCGATGCATTCGGGGCGTTTCGGTTCGGCGGCCAGGGCGTTGCCGGCCAGCAGCAGGCAACCGGTGGCCAGGACGAGGCGGCGCAGTGAAAAGGTCATCGTCTATCTCCGTGAGCGTTGTTGTTATGGGTTACCACAGGGCCACGCTGTAGCTCACCAGCAGCCGCACCTCGTCCGCGTCGCGGGTGAAGTTGGAGCGGAAGGTGGCGTTGCGCAGGCGCACGGCGACGTTCTTCAACGGGCCGCTTTGTACCACGTACTTCAGTTCGGTGTTGCGTTCCCACTCCTTGCCCTCGCCACCGGCGGCGCGGCTGACGTTGTCGCCGCTGATGTAGCGGGTCATGAAGGTCAGGCCGGGGATGCCGAGGGCGGCGAAGTTGTAGTCGTAGCGCGCCTGCCAGGAACGTTCGTCTCTGCCTGCGAAGTCGTTGATCTGGACGAAGTTGACCAGGTACGGGTCGGCGCCATCGACGTAGGGGAAGGCGCTGTCGCCGGACAGCTGCTGCCAGGCGCCGCTGACCTTGTGTCCGCCCAGGGTATAGCTGAGCATGCCGTTGACGGTGGTGTTGTCGATCTTGCCGGCCTTGGCCGCGCCGGCGTCGTCGCTGATCGCCAGGCGCAGGTCGGCGCCGAAGGTGCCAGGGCCCCAGGGCTGGGTGGCGAGCAGGCCGATGAAGTGCTGGCGGTAGATGTCGTCGAGCTGGGCGAAGTGGTAGCTGCCGGTGATGCGATCGGTGAACTGGTAGTCCAGGCCGCCCATGTCGAAGTTGTCGGCGCTGAAGGTGCCGCCGAAGCGGCCGTTCTTGTTGTTCAGGGCCAGGTCTTCCCAGTTGCTGTCGTCGCGGTCCTTGGCCTTTTCCAGGCGCCCGCCGGTGAAGGTCAGGCCCTTGATCTCCTTCGAGGTGACCAGACCGCCTTCGAAGGTCTGCGGCAGGATGCGCCCGTCGTTGGGCTGCAGGGTCGGCAGTTCGGGGATCAGCGTGCCGATCTTCAGCTCGGTCTGCGAGACCTTGACCTTGCCGGTGAGGCCCAGCTTGGAGTACTCGTCGGCGGCCTTGCCGTCGTCGTGGGTGGGCAGCAGGCCCGTGCCCGTGCGGTCCTTGCTGGAGTCGAGCTTGACCCCGACCATGCCCAGCGCGTCCAGGCCGAAGCCCACGGTGCCCTCGGTGTAGCCGGACTCGAAATTGAGCATGAACCCCTGGGCCCATTCGTCGCGCTTGGATTGCTGCGCGCTGGTGCCGTCGCGGAAGTCGCGGTTGAAGTACATGTTGCGGGTTTCGAAGGTGGCCGTGCTGTCTTCGAAGAAGGCGGCCTGGCTGATGGGCGCGACACCGGCAAGGGCGAAGGCGCTGGCGAGGGCGGAAGGTCGGGCGGCGAACGAACGGATAGGCGCGAACGCCTGCGGCTGCATGGACAGCATCGTCGGTGACTCCATTTATTGTTCTTATGTGTTGCACCTTGCTGGTGCTTTTTGCGGCGCACGGGGCGACCGTGGTGCGATGCTAGGCAACCAACCTTTCGCTAACCTTTCAGCGTGAAAGGTTTCCGGCGAGGGCTTCACAGCACCCGCCACGGCGTTACACTCCGCGCAAAAAGCCCAGCCGAACAGGGAGAATCCGATGCGTGTGCTGCTGGTCGAAGACCATCTGCAACTGGCCGAAAGCGTGGCCCAGGCCCTCAAGAGCCAGGGCCTGACCGTGGACGTGCTGCATGACGGCGTGGCCGCCGACCTGGCCTTGGCCAGCGAGGACTACGCCGTGGCGGTGCTGGATGTCGGCCTGCCGCGGCTGGACGGTTTCGAGGTGCTGGCGCGTCTGCGCGGGCGCGGCAAGACCCTGCCGGTGCTGATGCTCACCGCCCGCAGCGATGTGAAGGACCGCGTGCACGGCCTGAACCTCGGCGCCGACGACTACCTGGCCAAGCCCTTCGAGCTGACCGAGCTGGAAGCGCGGGTCAAGGCCCTGCTGCGTCGCAGCGTGCTTGGTGGCGAGCGCCAGCAGCGCTGCGGCCCGCTGGTCTACGACCTGGATACCCGGCGCTTCAGCCTGGGCAGCGAGCCGCTGACCTTGACCCAGCGCGAGCAGAGCGTGCTAGAGGCGCTGATCGCTCGCCCTGGTCGGGTGATGAGCAAGGAACAGCTGGCGGCCCAGGTGTTCGGCCTTGACGAGGAGGCCAGCCCCGACGCCATCGAGATCTACATCCACCGCCTGCGCAAGAAGCTCGACGGCCACCCGGTGGCCATCGTCACCTTCCGTGGCCTGGGCTACCTGCTCGAGCACCGCGATGCGTGACAACGGCAGCCTGCGCGGGCGCTTGCTGGGCAACCTGGCGCTGCTGCTGGTGGTGCTGATGCTGGCCAGCGGCCTGAGCGCCTACTGGAACGGTCGCGAAGCCGCCGACACCGCCTATGACCGGACCCTGCTGGCGTCGGCGCGGACCATCGCCGCCGGCCTGTCGCAGCGCGACGGCACCCTCAGCGCCGACGTGCCCTATGTGGCCTTGGATACGTTCGCCTACGACAGCGCCGGGCGCATCTACTACCAGGTGCTGGACATTCACCAGAAGCTGATTTCCGGCTACGAGAACCTGCCGCCTCCGCCTGCGGGCACGCCGCGCACCGACGATTATCCGGCGCTGGCGCGCTTCTACAACGCCACCTACCTGGGCCAGGACGTGCGCGTGGTCAGCCTGCTCAAGGCGGTGAGCGAACCGAACATGAACGGCATGGCCGAGATCCGCGTGGCCGAGACCGAGGAGGCGCGGGTGCGCATGGCCCGCGGATTGATGGCCGACACCCTGCTGCGCCTGGGCATGCTGGCCTTCGGCGCGCTGGTGATGGTGTGGTTCGCGGTGAGTGCCGCGCTGCGCCCGCTGGAGCGCTTGCGCACGGCGGTGGAGGAGCGCCAGCCGGACGACCTGCGCGCCTTGCCGGTGGTCCAGGTGCAGCGTGAACTGGGGCCGCTGGTGCGCGGGCTCAATCACTTCACCGAGCGCTTGCGGGGCCAGTTCGAACGCCAGGCGCAGTTCATCGCCGACGCCGCCCACGAACTGCGCACGCCGCTGGCGGCGCTAAAGGCGCGGGTGGAACTGGGCCTGCGCTCACGGGAGCCGGACGAATGGCGCAAGACCCTCGAAGCCGCCGCCCAGGGCACGGACCGGCTCACCCACCTGGCCAACCAATTGCTGTCGTTGGCGCGGGTGGAGAACGGCGCCCGCGCCATCGCCGAGGGCGGCGCCCAGCGCCTGGACCTGAGCCAGCTGGCCCGTGAACTGGGCATGGCCATGGCGCCCCTGGCCCATGCCCGCGGCGTCGCCTTGGCGCTGGAGGCCGAGGCGCCGGTGTGGCTAAAGGGCGAGCCGACCCTGCTCAACGAACTGCTCAGCAACCTGGTGGACAACGCCCTTGCCCACACCCCGCCCGGCGGCGATGTGGTCCTGCGGGTATTGGCGCCGGCCGTGCTCGAAGTCGAGGACGACGGGCCGGGGATTCCCGAGGACGAGCGTGAGCGGGTGTTCGAGCGCTTCTACCGACGCAGCGCCCAGGGCAGCGGCCTGGGGTTGGCGATCGTCGGCGAGATCTGCCGGGCGCATCTGGCGCAGATCAGCCTGCACGACGGCGAGCGGGGCGGGCTGAAGGTGCGGGTGAGTTTTATCGCGGACTGAAGGTCATCGTGGGGCCTGTCGATTCAGCGCAGCATGCCCCGCGCATCCAGCAGCTCGGTGATATCCAGCTCGGTGCCGTAGGGCAGGCCCAGGTGGCGGTAGGCGGGCAGGGCGGCCAGCGGTCGGCTGCGCTCGCGCTGGCTGATGCAGCGGGCGATCTGCACGATGTCGATGTAGTCGATCTGGTCGGTGCGCCGGTCCAGGTCCTGCACCTGGCTGGGCACGTTGACCAACTGCTCGGGGAATTCCCAGGCGCTGAGGATCTTGTCGCCCAGTACCGGCTGGATCTGCTCAATGACGAAATGCAGGCAGATCGGGTCGGAGAGCAGCTCGTTGTGCTCCTCGGCATAGATCAGCACCGGTAGGGCGCCGATCTGGTGCACCAGGCCGCCGAGGGTGGCCTGGTCGGGCTTGAGCTGGGTGTAGCGGCGGCACAGTTCATAGCTGATGCCCGCGACTTCCAGGCTGTTGGCCCAGATATCCCGCAGCTTGTGTTCCACCGCCGGAGCGCGGGCATGGAAGATCTGCTCGATCACCAGGCCGATGGCCAGGTTGCAGCTGTAGTTGATGCCCAGGCGGGTGATGGCGGTGTGCAGGTCGGTGACTTCGACGGCGGCGCGCATCAGCGGGCTGTTGACCACCTTGATCAGGCGGGCCGACAGCGCGGCGTCGCGGCCGATCACCTTGCTCAGGGCGGAAACGCTAATCTCGCTGTCTTCGGCGGCTTCGCGGATGCTCAGGGCGACTTCCGGCAGGGTCGGCAGGACCAGGTCGTCCCGGTCGATGGCGGCGAGCAGTTGCGCTTGGACCTTCTCGGCCAGCTTGTTCATGGACTTCTCTACGGCAAAGGTGGTGCAGCCCCGGCATGTCGCCGGGGCGGGCTGGTCAGCGCTGGATTTCCCGGTCGCGGTCCAGTTCGTAAGGCAGGTCGAGCAGCGACAGGCGCGGGCCTTCGAGGCTGCCCAGATGCAGGTTGTCGTCCGCCACCGCCTCGGCGCTGAGCACGGCCAGCAGTTCGACGGCGCTGCCGGTGCTGGCCCCGATCACCACTTCGCCGACCGACGAGCCGTGGGTCGGCGAGAAGATCTCGGCGCCCGGCTGGGGTACCGCTGTCTCGGCCAGCGCCAGGCGATATTGCCGGCGCTTGAGCTTGCCCAGGTACTGCATGCGGGCGACGATTTCCTGGCCGGTGTAGCAACCTTTCTTGAAGCTCACGCCATCGACGGCCTGCAGGTTGATCATCTGCGGGATGAACAGCTCGCGGGTCGGGCCCATGACCTGGCCGATGCCGGCGCGGACCTGGCCCAGCAGCCAGTCGTTGAGCGTGCCCTCGGGCAGCGAGGCGGCCAGTTTCTGGGTAACGGCGGCGGCCTGCTCGGCAGGCGCCCACAGTTCGACACGGCCGGCCGAAGCGCGGACGGCGATCAGACCCGCATGACGGGCGGTCGCGCCGGCCTCGTCCGCCACGGACAGGCCCAGCGCCTGCAGGGCGGCGTCGCCCTGCTGCAGGCCGAAGCGCGTCCAGGCGGCGCTGTCGTCACTCAGCGTGGCCTTGGAGAACACCGCGTATTTCTTCAGGTCGGCCAGTTGCGCCTCGAGCAGCTCGCTGGCCATGGCCAACAGGTAGCCATTGCCCTCGGGCAGGATACGAAAGCTCGACTGCATGCGGCCCTTGACCATGCAGCGGGCGCCAAGGCTCGCGTGCTCGTCGTTGAGGTAACCGATGTTGCAGGTCAGCTGACCTTGCAGGAACTTGCCGGCGTCGGAGCCGCGGACGGCGAGGATGCCCTCATGGGAGAGGGTACAGAAGAAAGCGGAATCGGCCATGGGTCATCGCGGTAGCTAAAGACTGGCGGCCATCATAGAACGCCGGTAACAAAATAGGTAGGTGACTAGACCAACGCCTTGTGCCGCTTCGTTCGCTGCGCGGTATACTGCGCGACCACTCGAGGAGGGCCCCATGGTCGAACAAACTGAACTCAACCGGCTTTTCTGGCATAGCCGTCGCGGCATGCTGGAACTGGACGTGCTGCTGGTCCCTTTCACCCAGGAGGTCTACCCAAGCCTGAGCGAAGCCGACCGCGAGCTGTACCGTCGCCTGCTGACCTGCGAGGATCAGGACATGTTCGGCTGGTTCATGGAGCGCAGCGAGTCCGAGGATCCGGAGCTGCAGCGCATGGTCCGCCTCATCCTGGACCGTGTCCAGCCCAAGTGAAGTTTTCGAGTGCCGTTGGCAAGGCTCGCGCCTGCTGCTGACGGCCTACCTCGCCAGCCTGGCGCTGGCACTGCTTACCCTCGCGCTGATGGCGCTGCCCGGGTGGCTGCGCGGCCTGTTGGCCGTCGTCTGTCTTGCCCACGCCTGCTGGGTTATCCCCCGGCGCCTCCTGCTGACCCACCCCGAGGCCATCACCGGCCTGCGCCGTGACCGGCGTGGCTGGTACCTCTATAGCCGCGCCCAGGGCTGGCAGCCGGCGCGCCTGTGCCGAGACAGCGTCGCCCTGCCGGCCATGGTAGTGTTGCGGTTCGTGCGCAAGGGGCGCAGGTTCAGCCAGAGCCAGTGCATCCCCAGGGACGCACTGGATCGTGAGGCGCACCGGCGATTGCGGGTGCGCCTGAAGTTCAGCCGGCGCCGCTGGGCCGCGCCGGCCTGACCCTCACACCCCCTGCGGGATCTCTTCGCCGCCCAGGGCTTCGAACAGCACCGGCAGGAACTCGGTGAAGGTCATCATCATCAGCTGGAAGCTGGCGTCGAACTGTTGCTGGGCCTCGTCGCCGCCATCCTGTTCGGCCTGCTCCTGCAGCAGCTCCTCGAACTTCAGGCGCTTGATCACCATCTTGTCGTCGAGCACGAACGACAGCTTGTCCTGCCAGGCCAGGGCCAGCTGGGTGACCAGCTTGCCGGTGCTCAGGTGCAGCTGGATTTCCTCGCTGGTCAGGTCCTGGCGTTTGCAACGCACGATGCCGCCGTCCTCGGCGGTGTCGCGCAGCTCGCACTCGTCGAGAACGAAGAAGCCTTCGGCGGCCTGCTGCGACTTGACCCAGTCGGTCATGGTCGCGCTTGGCGCGATCTTCACGGTGGCCGGGCGCACCGGCAGCGAGCCGATCACTTCACGCAGGGTCGACAGCAGGTCTTCGGCGCGCTTGGCGCTGGCCGAGTTGACCAGGATCATGCCCAGGCGCGGGGCGATGGCGGCGAAGATCATCGAGCGGCGGATGAAGGCGCGCGGCAGGAAGGCCTGGATGATCTCGTCCTTGATCTGGTCGCGTTCCTTTTTATAGACCTTGCGCATCTGCTCGGTCTCGATCTCCTCGACCTTCTCCTTGACCGCGTCGTTGACCACGCTGCTGGGCAGGATGCGTTCTTCCTTGCGTGCGGCGATCAGCATGAACTCGCCACTGACGTGAACCAGGGGCGCGTCCTCGCCCTTGCCGAACGGCGCGACGAAACCGTAGGTGGTCAGTTCCTGGCTGGCGCAGGGGCGGGCCGGCTTGCTGGCCAGGGCGGCCTCCAGCGCCTCGGCCTCGAACGGTACTTCCTGGGTCAGGCGATAGGACAGCAGGTTCTTGAACCACATGAGGGGGAATCTCTCCTTAATACATAAGGCGGGCATTATTCTCCGAGGGGCGCTTCCAGGCCAACCCTGTCATAGGGCCAGCAGTCCTATATAGAGGAAGAAAATCGCGGCGCGGCTAGGTCTTTGAAAGGCCTGGAATTTTTTTTCAAAAAATTTGAAAAAAGTGCTTGCCAGGGTAGGAGGTCCTCCGTAGAATGCGCGCCACACCGAGACGAAGGGTGATTAGCTCAGCCGGGAGAGCATCTGCCTTACAAGCAGAGGGTCGGCGGTTCGATCCCGTCATCACCCACCACTCGATGTATAGCGCGGCGGTAGTTCAGTCGGTTAGAATACCGGCCTGTCACGCCGGGGGTCGCGGGTTCGAGTCCCGTCCGCCGCGCCATATTTAGCTTCCAGGGCCCACTGAACACCCGGAAGCAACAGAGAAAGCGACCTTAGGGTCGCTTTTTTTGTTTCTGGCATTACGCCAGAATGCCCCTGTCCGCCGCATGTGGCCAGCAGGCCCCGCGTCGGTTCCTATCGCAAGCCAGAGACCGATCATGCAGGATGCCAGCCTCTCCAACCCCCCCACCTATTCCACGCCACTGCTCGGTATCGACCTCGGCACCACCAACAGCCTGATTGCCGTCTGGCAGGACGGCGAAGCTCGGCTGATCCCTAATGCCGTGGGTGAAGTGCTCACCCCCTCGGTGGTCAGTGTCGATGACGACGGCTCGATCCTGGTCGGCCAGGCTGCCCGGTCGCGATTGACCACGCACCCCGAGCGCACCGCGGCGGCGTTCAAGCGCTTCATGGGTAGCGACAAGCGCTATGCGCTAGGCGAGCATCGATTCACGCCTGAAGAATTGTCGGCGCTGGTGCTGGGCGCATTGAAGCAGGACGCCGAGGCGCACCTGGGCTGCGCGGTCAGCGAGGCGGTGATTTCGGTACCGGCGTATTTCAGCGACGAGCAGCGCAAGCGCACGGTCTTCGCCGCCGAGCTGGCCGGGCTGAAGGTCCAGCGGCTGATCAACGAGCCGACCGCCGCGGCCATGGCCTATGGCCTGCATGAGCAGAAGTTCGAGCGCACCCTGGTGTTCGACCTGGGCGGCGGCACCTTCGATGTCACCGTGCTGGAGTACGCCTTGCCGCTGATCGAGGTGCATGCCTCCACCGGTGACAATTACCTGGGCGGCGAGGATTTTACCGAGGCATTGTTGCAGGCCTGCCTGCGCGATTGGAACCTCAAGGCCGAGGACCTGGCCCCCCAGGCCCTGGCCAGCCTGCATGACGCCATCGAACAGCTCAAGCGCGAGGCGGGCGAGGGCAGCCGCGTGCTGGACTGGCACGATGGCGCGCAGCCCCGCGAGTGGCGGCTGGACGACCTCAAGCTGCAGGCGATCTGGGCGCCTTTGCTGACCCGGGTGCGTGCGCCCATCGAGCAGGCCCTGCGCGATGCCCGGTTGAGCCCGCGCGAGCTGGACAGCCTGGTGCTGGTCGGTGGCGCCACGCGCATGCCGCAGGTGCAGCAACTGGTGGCCAAGCTGTTCGGACGCTTGCCGTACCGGCACCTGGACCCGGACACCATTGTCGCCCTCGGCGCCGCCAGCCAGGCCGCCTGCAAGGCCCGCGACGCGGCCATCGACGAACTGATTCTGACCGATGTCTGCCCCTACACCCTCGGTGTGGCCTCGTCCCGGGGCGACGACGTCACCGGAGCGTTCTCGCCGATCATCGAGCGCAACACGGTGATCCCTACCTCGAAGGTGCAGCGCTTCTACAGCAGCCACCCAGAGCAGAAGTTCGTGCGCATCGCCGTGTACCAGGGCGAGCGGCCGTGGGTGCGGGACAACATCCTGGTGGACAGTTTCGAGGTCCCGTTGCAGCCGACCGGTGAAATCCAGTCGCTGGACGTGCGCTTCAGCTACGACATCAACGGTTTGCTGGAAGTAGATGTGACCTTCCTCGAAAGCGGCCAGAAGCACAGCCACAGCATCGACCGCAGCCCCGCCGGGCTGGATGCCGAGGCGCGCCTGGCCAGCGAGGAGCGCTTGGCGCGGCTGAAGATCCACCCGCGTGACACGCTGCCCAACCGCACCCTGCTGGCCCGTCTGGAGCGGGCCTGGATGCAGAGCCTGGGCGACGAGCGCGAGCTGATCGGCAGTTGGCTGGACGCCTTCAACGCTGTGCTAGCCGGGCAACAGGCCGCTGAGATCAGCCGTGAGCGCCAGGCGTTGAGCCAGGCGCTTGACGAGCTGCGCTACTGACCGTTCAGCCGCCGCAGGGTAGCCTGCAGGCTGTCATCGAGCAGCGCTTGCTGGCCCGGTTGCGAGCCGTAGCGGTTCGGCAGCCGGTCACCGGGCAGCAACAGCAGCAACAGCGGTAGTACCGGTAGCACCCTGCTCAGCACGAGCAGCAGGATCAGCGCCGGGATACCCTGGCCAAGGTCGCGCAGGCGCCTGAGGAAGGCACTGATCAGCAGCAGCACCGTGACCAGCATCAACACTGGCAGTGTGAGCATCATGCTGGCGCAGAGGGCGGCGGCCGCCAGGTTCAAGGCAAACCCTGAGCGGTTCAGGCGGCTGTTGAGTTTCCACACGGCCCAGAATTTCGCGGGAGGGTGCTGCAGGGCATTGCGCAACATGCGCTCGCTCCACGACAGCACGGCCATGATTGCACAGCGCAAGCCCAGGTCCTGCTGCGGGTCGTCCTTGATCTTCTGCAAGGCGCGCAAGGCGCGGATCTTCGGCGGCGCGCAATCGTTGTACAGGCTGTCCAGGGCGTCGAGCACATCATTGAACGCACGGCTGTCGACGCCGTGGGCATGGGCGAGTTCGGCCGGTGGATGCTTGGTCTTGCCTTGCAGCAGGCCGCTGCGCAGTGCCTCGAACCATTCATCCTGCGGCGCCAGCGCATCCAGGCGCTGGCGCAGGCGTTCACGTTGCTCGGTGTCCAGGGAGCGGTCATGGTGCAGCACGGCGCAAAACAGCAGATAGCCCAGAGGATGGTCGTTGCCCAGGCTGCCATCGTCATGCTCCAGGCAGGCCAGCAATTGCCCTGCACCGGGTAGGCGCGTGCTGCTCAGGGCTTGTTGCAGGGTCAGCAACCGCGCTGAAACCATCGCCTGTACAGGGTCGCGGGTATCCAGGCTGCCAAGCAGGCCACTGCTGCCGTCAGGGCTGGGCAGTTGTTGGCAGAGCAGGGTGTGCAATGGGGCGAACGGATGCCCGGACGGGTAGTGCAACTGGCTTGGCAGGGTCGGGTCGATCAGCGCCAGCCAGCGTGACGGCTGCTCCAGCAGGGCAAGCATGAACAAGTGCTGGCGGTGCCAGTTCCACAGCGCGTCGCCCTCGGGCATGGCCGGCAGCAGTACGCCGGTCTCGGCGAGCGTGTCCTGCAGTTGCAGGGCGAACGGCGTGGTGAACAGGCGGCGCATGTCAAACCGCACATTCAGGGCATGCAGGGCGTGGGCCGGGTATACCCGCATGCGCCGCAGCCATTCGCGACAGACCGGGCGAATGGCGTCCTCGGTCAAGGCCTCGGGCAGCTCCGCCCCCGGGGCTTCGCTGGCGCAGAAATCCACCAGCACCTTGACCACCGGGGCCTGTTCAAGCCAGTGCAACTGCTGGCTGGCCTGGCGCTGGAAGCCTTCGAGGATCAGCGCGTCGAGGGCATCTTCGGCGAGCGGCTGGGCGAGCACCTGGCGCAGCAGACCGGCTTCCCCGCGTTGCAGCGCCCAGGCCTGCCAGTAGAGGCGGTGCAGGTCGTGGTCCTGCGGGTCCTGCAGCAGCCAGGCGAGCAGCGGCAGTTCGTCATCACCGTCCAGCCGCCAGTCGATGAAGGTCGCGGCGATGCCTTGCAGCTCCAGGCGTGAGGCTTCGGACCAGCGCGCCAGGGTCTGCGGGGACTGCCCGGGGCTGCCCCAGTTCTGGGCGGGGTCGTCCAGCTCGGCGGGCCAGCCGGCCGGGGTGTGCAGGCGGTCAAAGGCCTGGATCAGCAACGGCAGGCGCTGGGGCTGATGGCGGGCGCAGAGGTCGATCAGCCAGCGTTCGGCCTGTGGGTGCTGGTGTTCGCGATACAGCCGCAACCAGCAGTCCAGGGCCTGTTGCTCGGCGCCCAGGGCATCGGCCTGGCGCGCCAGCAGGTAGAGCAGGTCGGCATCGTCCGGGGCCTGTTGCTGGCGCGTCTTGAGCATTTCGTGGAAGGTCCGGCTGGGGATACCGGCCTGGCTGAACTGCACCAGCAGGCGTTGCACCAAGGCCGGGTCATCCGGCATGGCCAGGCAGGTATGCACACCGGCGAACTGCTCGTACTCGAACAGTGGACGCTGCTGGTAGCAGTACTCGAGGCTGCGGAAATACCACAGGCTTTCCATCTGCGCGCTGGCCGGCCAGTCGCGCATGCAGGCGGTGTCGAAGGGATCGGGCTGTTCCAGGCGGTCGAGGAAAGCTTCCACTTCGTGGCGCTCGTCCAGGCGCAGCAGCTGCTCGGCCCAGCCCAGGCGCCGTGCCAGCAGGCCCGCGCAGTGGTGGGACAACGGTCCGCAGTCGCGCAGGGTGTGCAGCAGTTGCCAGCTGAGGTCGTCCAGTTCATCCAGCGGCAACTCGTCCAGTTCGGCGATAAAACGCTGCCAGGCTTGTGGGTCGAAGCGCTTGGACGGCTCCTCGAGCAGGGTGTGGAACTGCTTGAGGGCTGGATGGGGGGCATTTTCTTCGCGTGTTGGCTCAGCCTCGCTGGGCGCCCGCTCGCGGGCCAGGCGCAGGGCTTCCTCGTAGGCTGCCCGCAGTGCCTGGAACCCTTCGGGATCGGTTTCCGGGTGGTGCGAGGGCAGGCGGCCGCGATAGGCCAGGCGGATGGCGTCCATGTCCTGGGTCGGTTCGATTCCCAGGCGAATCCAGCAACTCATGACCAGCAGTCCTCTTCCAGCGTGGTGGGTCGTGCGGGCTCGGGCAGGGGCATGTCCCAGGGCAGTCCGGCCAGCAGGTCATGGGCGCCGAGGCGCAGGTTGAGCACGATGCAGCGGTTCCAGTGCTCGCAGCCCTGGCGCTCGAGGTTGGCGGCCAGGGTCTCGTCGCTGCTGTCGCTGGCATTCCACAGCGCCTTGCCGAACAGGTAGCCGGCCAGGTAGCCGTCCCAGCGGTTGTAGTAATGGCGGGCGCGCAGGGCCAGGCGGTAGTGCAGGTAGAGGCTTTCGTCGCGATCGATCAGGCCTTTCTTGACGCCGGCGCGCAGCAGGAAACCCATGCGCCCCAGGTCCCAGGCCCGGGTGCCGCCCGGGCCGCAGTCGGGAAAGGTGCGGGCGGCGTATTCGTGGCGGATGCGCTCGCGCGGGGGCAGGGTGTCGAGCAAGGCCTGCCACTGGCTGGGCAGGCAGCGCTGGTACTGCCAGTAGGCCTCGCTCATCTCGGTGGCGTGGCCGTTGTCGGCCATGCTGAGCATGTCCAGCAACTGGGCGCGGTTGCTGATGCCCCACCAGCGCTCAAGGTCGGTCTGGTCTTCGCCCTCGAAATAGTCGGGTGCGGTATAGCTGGCGCCGTTGAGGGCGGCCATGGGGGCGGAGAGAGCATGCAGCCAGTGCTGCGCGGTTTCGTCCATGAAAGGAGTCCTGGAGGTGCTGGGAACTGGCGGGGATTGTATAGGAAGTTTCCTGCCGGGTTCTCAGGGATAGGTCCCGAGTCGATAGGCCTCGGCCACCTCGCGGAGCACTTCGCACACCCATTGCGCCGGCAGGCTCTGGGGCAGCGCCGCATTGCGGCAGATGCCCACCGACCCGCCCGGTTCGAGCACGCCCAGGTCGAGCTCGGCCAGCTCGCCACGCCCGAGGTCGATCAGCACGGCGTCCCGTGGCGCCACCCAGACCGCCTCGCTGCCCAGCACATAGCGCCTGCTCAGGGCCAGCGACAGGGTTTCCAGGCGCTGCGCCGGCAGCGGGATCGCGCATTGCACGAACAGGCTGTCGGCATGCTGGCGAATGGTCGTCCCCGGCGGCGGCAGCACCAGCGGGTAATCACCGACCTGCCTGCGCTCGACGGGCCGCTGCGCCAAAAGCGGGTGCCCCGGCCGCACCACCAGGGTCATCGACTCGCTGTACAGGTGCTCGAACGACAACCCTTGGATCTGCGGGCTGTCGGTCATTCGCCCGACCACCAGTTCCAGTTCCCCCAGATGCAACTGACCGAGCAATTGGGCACTGGCCCCGGTCACCACGCTGATCAGCAACGCCTCGTGGCGTTGATGCAGGCGGCACAACACCTCGGGCATCAGCAGCCCTTCGACCGTCGACAGCACGCCGATGCGCACCTGCGACGGTGCCCGCGCCTCGCCGCGCACACTGCAGACCCCGTCGCGCAACGCCTGCACGCTGGGGCCGGCGTAGCGCATGAAGCGGGTGCCGGCCGGGGTCAGGGTAACGCCGTTGTGACCACGCTCGAACAGGCGTGCCTCGAGCAGGTCCTCCAGTTCCTTGAGGGTCTTGGAGATCGCTGGCTGGCTGATCGCAAGCATGTCGGCGGCCCTGGCCAGGCTGCCCTGCCGGGCAATCTCCAGGAAGCACAGCAGGTGACGGAACTTGATGCGGGTATCGAGGTTCATGCCCGGCAGTGTATCCGTGCGGGCCAGACCTGCAACGTCTGGGTGATCTTCGTCACTCGGCGACGGTTCCTCCCTTGCAGGCAAAGCCCTGAACCTTTAGCGTGTGCCGCTTCGATGCATGGAGCAGCGCTATGGCCGCCTACCTGACCCAGGACCTGGTCCTTGAACTGGGCGATGAAACGCCCGAAGACACCACCATGAACATGCTGACCTTCCGTCAGCGTGGCACCACCCTGGTGATCGCTCGCAGTCCGCTGGCTGCCGGGCAGACGCTGGAGGCGCTTTACCTGCAGCAACTGGCGCAGTTGCGTGAACGCCTGGGGGCGATCATCAGCGAACCACAGCCGGTCAGCGCAGGCGTCGATCGTGGCATCCACGGCCTGGAAGTCAGCCTGCAATTCAAGCGCGGCGAAGTGGTCTCGTACCAGCGTCAGTTGGCTTACGCGCCAAGCGGGCAGGCCCGTTTCGTGGCGGTCAGCTATAGCAAGGAAACACCGCTGGAGGCGGTCGATCTCGCCCATTGGGAAGCCCTCAAGGCAGGATTGCGGCTGAACTGACCCGGGCACAAGGAAGTGGTTCATGGGCGATAGCCTGCATGCCGCCCGCGAGGGCGATCTCATATTGCATCCGCCGTTGATGGCCGAGCTGGTCAGCGGGCTGACCGAAGCGGTGATCTATGCCGCCGCTACTGCGGCGGTCGCGGCGGCGATCGGCGGTGCCGTGGTGGCCGTGGTTGGCACAGGTGGGGCCGCCGCCACGCTCACACCATTGATCGCCGGTGCCCTGGTCGGTGCCGCCGCTATGTTGCCTGCTGGCGAAGACAAGAGCATAGGCGAGCACATTTCCGATCTGAGCAGTTGGGTCGGCAATTCGATGTTTCCCCCCGAACCCTACGGTGCGATCGACAGCGGATCATCCAACACCCGCATCAATGGCATGCCTGCAGCCCGCGCGGCAGGGATCGTCACGGGTGCCAGTGAGGCCGAACCCTCCGCCGAGGCACCCTCGATACTGGAAAACATCGGTAACTACGCGATGATGGGCGCATCGCTGATGCTGCCGGTCATCGGGCTGGCTCAGGAAATCAACAGCATCTTCAATCCCCCAGTCGCCACCCCGGCGAATCCTGGCACCCAACCTGCCGAACTGGACACCGTCAAGTGCAGCAAGCACCCGGTCCCCAACTTCGTCGCGCAAGGGTCGGACAAGGTTTTCATCAATGGCCATCCTGCGGCCAGGGTCGGGGACAAGAGCACCTGCGACGGTCCCATCGGCATGACCTTCTCGCCCAATGTGCGGGTTGGAGGTGGCACGGTGACCGTGCGAGACATCCGCGACGGCAAGAGCGCAGCGGCAAAGATCATTGGCCTGGTCGCCGGCATGCTGCTGGCAAGGCGCGTCAAGAGCCGCTCGCGGCCACGCAACGCACCCAAGCCCCGTTCCCGTATTCCTGGCTGCAAGGGACACCCGGTGCTGGTCGCCACCGGCAGCAAACGGCTCGATGGCCCCGAGGACCTGGACTTCAGCCTGCCCGGCCTGCTGGCCATCGATTGGTCGCGTCGTTATGACAGCAACGACCTGCGCGACGATGGTCTGTTGGGCAAGGGCTGGAGCCTGCCCTACGAAGTGCGTCTGGAACGGGTGCCTCATCCGCAAGGTGGCGAGCTGTGGATCTATGTCGACGAAGACGGCAGTCGCATCGAGTTGGGCCGCATGGTGCCCGGCAGCGCGCTGCTCAGTACCTTGGACGGTGTTGCCATTTTCCATCAGGACGATGGCATCACGGTGGTGGAGGACATCTATAGCGGCCAGTACCAGGTGTTCAAGACCGATCCGACAGCACACAGCCGGTCGCGCCTCGTGCAACTTGGCGATCGCAACCTCAACCGCCTTGAACTGCTGTATGACGACCAAGGGCGCTTGCAATTGCTGGTCGATGCCTTCGGTCGCACTGCCGTGCAGTTGCGCCACGACAACCAGCATGGGCGCCGAGTGCGCGAGGTGTGGCGGCTACAGTTGGCCCCAGGCGATGCGTTCCAGATCGCTGACCAGCAGTTGCTGGTCAGCTACCGCTACACCCAGGCCGGTCAGCTAGCCGAGGTACGCGATGCCAGCGGGCAAACGGTACGCCGTTTCACCTACACCGCAGCGGGGTGCATGGCGAGCCAGACTCTCGCCAGCGGTGTCGTCCATCACTATGAATGGGCCAGCCTGGCGGTACCGCCAGACGGAGTGGCCTCGCGTGGGGGCTGGCCACGGGACCTCCCGGCACCGCTCGAGGCGCAGCCCACACACCAGTGGCGAGTGATGCGCCACCACAGCGATAGCGCAGAGGACTATCACTTCGACTACGACCTGGCTCAGGGCCTGACCCGGGTTCGCGACAGCCTGGGGCGGGAGGAGTCGTTCCATTGGGGGCCGCACTATGAGATCCATCGGTATGTCGATGCCCTGGGCAACCTCTGGCAGGAGACCTTCCAGCAGGGGCAGTTGATCGCCAGTACCGAGCCCGATGGCAGCCAGTGGTGCTACAGCTACGACGGTGCAGGCCGCCTTGTCTGTAGCCAGGACCCGCTCGGGCGCAGTGAAAGCATTGCCTATGGCGAACATTGGGCACTGCCGCTGAGCATCGTGTCGCCTGGCGGCGCAAGCTTGCGCATGCAGTACGATTGCCAAGGCAATGTGCTCAGTGAAACCGACGCCCTGGGTAATACCACAGGTTACCGCTACGACGATCGCGGGCGACTGCTGGCCATCACCGACGCGCATGGCCGACAACGCCGGTTCACATGGAATGATCGTGGCCAGTTGCTCAGCTACCGCGACTGTTCCGGCCATGTCACGCATTATCGCTACACCGAGCGCGGTGAACTGGCGGAGTCTGTCAATCCGCGGGGCGAGCGTAGCCGCCACCGCTACGATGTGCGCGGCTACCTGATCGAAAGCCAGGGTGCCGACGGGCGCACCGATCATTATCAGGTCAACGCCGCCGGGCAGTTGACCCGCCATATCGATGGCGCCGGGCGCACCACCCACTGGCATTTCGACTCCAGCGGTCGCCTGTTGCAACGTATCGACCCCATGGGGGCGGCGCTGAGTCTGAGTTACGATGCCTATGGCCGATTGCAGGCGCTGGTGAACGAGAACGGCGAACGCTATCGCTTTGAATGGGATGCGCTGGACCGTGCGCTCACCCAGCAGAACCTCGATGGTGGTGGCTACGCCTATACCTACGACCACCGGGGCAACGTGACGTGTATCGCCCACCACCCGATCCCGGATCAGGCTCACGACACGGCCATACAGATCCATCAGCTGGAGCACGATGCCGTTGGTCGCTTGCTACGCAAGCACACCACCGATGGTTGCACCGAATACGTCCATGACGAGGGCGACAACCTGCTGTCGGTGACATTCACCGATAAGCAGGGCAATGCCCGGCGACTGGCGTTCAGCTATGACCGCATGGGCCGCCTGCTGAGCGAGACCAGCGCTGCCGGTACCGTGGGTTATGCGCATGACGAGTTGAATAATCTGCAGAGCCTGACCCTGCCCGATCAACGCCGGATAAACCACCTGTATTACGGCAGCGGCCACCTGCATCAGCTCAATCTCGACGGGCGGGTGATCTGCGATTTCGAGCGCGACAGCTTGCATGACGAAGTGCTGCGCACTCAGGGCCAGTTGCAGACCCGCACCCGCTATGACAGCTGTGGGCGCCTGCAACAGAGGGCGATCCATTACCGGGACGCCTCGAGCATGACGCTGGCGTTGTTGCAAAAGGACTATCGCTATGACGACGGCGACAACCTGGTCTGCGAAACCTTTACCCAGACCCAGCGACCCGGCACACAGAATCCGGCCCAGCAAGAGCATGCGCTGCGCTTCCACAGTGCTGGCCTCGGCAATGGCAGCTGCCAGGGCTCGGTGACCTACGACTATGGGCCGAGCCAACGCATCTATGGTGTGACCCGCCGCCTGACGCTGGGAGATGTGCCGATCGTCGAGCATTATGGGTACGACCGCGCTGGTAACCTGATCGAGGGCTACCAGCCCAAGGCTCATGTGCGGCACAACCGGGTCACGGTCCATCAGGACAAACGCTACCGCTACGATGGTTTCGGCCGCATGGTCGAGAAGCGCAGCGGCAGCCGGCTGTTACAGCGCTTCGAGTACGATGCCGAGCATCGGCTGGTCCGCGTAAACCAGCAACGCGGCACCGTGCACGAGCGCATTGAGTTCAGCTACGACCCACTGGGGCGGCGCATCGGCAAGCGCCTCTACCGCAGCGGCCATGAGCAACCCGTCAGTCGCACCGACTTCCTCTGGCAGGGCCTGCGTTTACTGCAGGAGGTGCAGGACGGCAAATCGAGCCTGTACCTGTATGCCGACCCTGGCAGCCACGAGCCGCTGGCGCGTATCGACGGCGCACCTGGCCAGGAAGTGGTGCAGTACTTCCACACCAACATTGCCGGGCTGCCCGAGCAACTGACCGACGCACAGGGCAATTCAGTCTGGTACAGCGACTACCTGTTGTGGGGCCGCAGCCGCGAAGAGTGGCACGCGCCCGACCAAAACCGCCAGCAGAACCTGCGTATGCAGGGGCAGTACCTTGACCGCGAGACTGGCCTGCACTACAACACGTTCCGCTATTACGACCCGGACATCGGCCGCTTCACCCAGCAGGACCCGTTGGGGCTGGAAGGCAGCATCAACCTGTATGCCTATGCTCCCAATCCACTGACCTGGATCGACCCGCTGGGCTTGTCGGAATGTTCGCTTCTCGACCGTATCATCCAAGACGCCAACAAGGTCGCTTCACCCGGTGGCGAAGTGACCGCGCGGCAGGCCCAGATCCTGCGCGGCAACCTGCCGGTGGTGCAGCGGCGCAACGCGGCGCAGAACCAGGCGATGCGCAAGGAGTTCGTGAAAACCGAGAAAGGCCTGATCAAACAGTGGGAAAAGAACACCAACCGGACCTGGCCAGACGGCGCCACGGCCCACCATGTGATTCCATTGGAAAGCGGTGGCGCCAACAAATGGTGGAACCTGATGCCGACCCACGGCACGCTGCCCAACCATTCGTTGCCCGGTATCCCCGGCCCGCATGCCGCCGGTGGTGTACTTCGCACCACCATCCAGCAAGGTCGCAAGGCATTGCCACCCAAGACCATCACCGATTTGAGGCTGTAACATGATCGACCTGGAACACACGCTCGAACAGATCGGGCAGACTCGATTCTTCGGCAATCTGGGCAAGCCTGACATCCAGGATCCGCAGGTGATTCTCATCGCTTCGGTCGAGGCGGTGTTCGTGACCCCCTCGGACCAGGCGTTCCAGGGCTTGTACGATGCCACTCAATGGCTCCCCACCTCGGCGGGCGAAGACGATCCGTACTACCCGCGGCAAGAGACGACCAAAGTGCTGAGCGAGCAGCGCATGGCGCTGAACAGGGCAGTGATGGCCGCCACCCGCACGCTCGACAAGGCGCCGTTCATCTGCCGCCCGCACGACTTCAGCGAGGCCGCTCGCGGCGGCGCGGCCTTCGCGTTCCGTCAGTACGCCACCGAGCAGTTCTTCGGTCTGGGCGATCACTGGCGTCGGGTGGTCGACCTGTACCTGGCCGGGCACTGGCCGGTTGGGCATGCTCCCGGCAAACTGATTGTCATCTGAGTCTTTGTCCCAGTTCGACCGTCATACCACGGATACGCACTGGCCACACCGGCAAGCGCTGTGTCGGATCTTCCAGGCAGTTGCCGTTTTGCAGGCAAAAATGTTGCTTGTACAGCGGCGCCGCTACCACAACGGTTGCGCCCAGGCTGCCCACCAACCCACGCCCGATGATGTTCGCGCCCGAGCGTGGGTCACGGTTGCCGACGGCGTACAGCTCCCGCCCTTGTCCCGGCAGATAGAACAACGCCACCTGCTCACCCTCGTGCCACACCACCACCCCGGAGTCGGCGACCAGGTCGCTGGCCTGGCACACCACCTGCCAGCGGATTTCACTGGCTGAAACCGTGTTGGACAGGTTCATCACATTGCCTCCTCGTGGGTGGGAATCAGCTGAAGCGGCGCAGCCGGTCGGCGTTGGCCACGCTCGCGCACGAAATGCACATCCGGATCGGCGCGCTGGTCGTTGACGAAAGTGCGGAAGCGCTTGAGCTTTTCCGGATCGCCCAGGGCGTTGGCCCATTCGCACTCGTAGCGCTCGACCACCTGCTGCATCTGCGCTTCGAGTTCGGCTGCCAGGCCCAGGCTGTCGTCGATCACCACCTGCTTGAGGTAGTCGAGCCCGCCTTCGAGGCCCTCGCGCCACACCGAGGTGCGCTGCAGCTTGTCGGCGGTGCGGATGTAGAACATCAGCACGCGGTCGATCAGCCGTACCAGGGTCTCGTCGTCCAGGTCGGTGGCGAACAGCTCGGCGTGGCGCGGGCGCATGCCGCCGTTACCGCATACGTACAGGTTCCAGCCCTTGTCGGTGGCGATCACGCCGATGTCCTTGCTTTGCGCCTCGGCGCATTCGCGGGTGCAGCCGGATACCGCGAACTTGAGCTTGTGCGGCGCGCGCAGGCCCTTGTAGCGATCCTCCAGGCGCAGCGCCATGGCCACGCTGTCCTGCACGCCATAGCGGCACCAGGTGCTGCCCACGCAGGATTTCACCGTGCGCGTCGACTTGCCATAGGCGTGCCCGGTCTCGAAGCCGGCAGCGATCAACTCGCCCCAGATCAGCGGCAGTTCGTGCAGCTGGGCCCCGAACAGATCGATGCGCTGGCCGCCGGTGATCTTGGTGTAGAGGTCGTATTTCTGCGCCACCTGGCCGATCACGATCAGCTTCTGCGGGGTGATTTCGCCGCCGGGAATGCGCGGCACCACGGAGTAGGTGCCGTTTTTCTGCATGTTGGCCATGAAGGTGTCGTTGGTGTCCTGCAACGGTACCAGCGCCGGGTCCATGATCGGCTGGTTCCAGCATGAAGCGAGGATGTTGCCCACCGCCGGTTTGCAGATGTCGCAACCCACGTGACCTTTGCCGTGGCGTTCGAGCAGTTCGCCGAAGGTGCGGATACCCTCCACCCGCACCAGCCCGTAGAGCTCCTGGCGGGTGTAGGCGAAGTGCTCGCACAGGCTCTTGTCGAGCGTCACGCCACGGGCGGTCAGCTCATGCTCGAAGACCTGCTTGAGCAGGGCAGCGCAGCCACCGCAGCCGCTGGCGGCCTTGGTGCAGCCCTTGACGGCGGCAAGGTCGCCGCAACCACTGTCGATGGCGGCGCACACCGCGCCCTTGCTGACATTATGGCAGGAGCAGATGGTCGCGCTGTCGGGCAGCGCATCAGCGCCCAGGGTCGGCGCTCCACTTCCTCGCGGCAGGATCAGCGATGCCGGGTCGGTCGGCAGGGCGATGCCGTTCTGGGCGTACTGCAGCAGGGTGTCGTAGTAGCTGTTGTCGCCCACCAGCACCGCGCCGAGCACGTGCTTGCCACTGGCATCCACCACCAGCCGGCGGTAGGCGCTGTTGGCCTCGTCGCTGAAGCGGTAGCTGCGTGAACCGGGCGTGGCGCCATGGGCATCGCCGATCGAGCCAACATCCACGCCCAGCAGCTTGAGCTTGGTCGACATGTCGGCGCCGGTGAAATCGTCCGCCGTCTCGCCCAGCAGCCGCGCGGCCAGGTTGCGCGCCATGGCGTAGCCGGGGGCGACCAGGCCGAACACGCTGCCGTTCCACGACGCGCACTCGCCGATGGCGAAGATCCGTGGATCGCTGGTCTTGCACTGGCTGTCGATCACCACGCCGCCGCGCGCGGCGATCTCCAGGCCACAGGCCCGGCCCAGGGCGTCCTGTGGGCGGATGCCGGCGGAAAAGACAATCAGATCGGTCTCCAGGTGTTCGCCACCGTCGAAGTTCATCCGGTAGCGGTACTGCTCGCCAGCGCTGATCGACTGGGTCGCGCGGGACAGGTGCACGCCCACGCCCAGGGCCTCGATCCGCGCCTTGAGCGCCGCGCCGCCTTCGCTGTCCAGCTGTACCGGCATCAGGCGTGGGGCGAATTCCACCACATGCGCCTCCAGGCCCAGGGACTTCAGGGCGTTGGCTGCCTCGAGGCCGAGCAGGCCGCCGCCCACCACCACGCCACGGCGGGCATCTGCGGCGGCGGCGCGGATCGCATCGAGGTCCTCGAGGGTGCGGTAAACCAGTCGGGCATTGCCGCTGGAACCTTCGATTGGCGGCACGAACGGATAGGAACCGGTGGCCAGGATCAACTGGTCATAGCCCAGGCGGCCCTCGGCGGTGACCAGCTCCCGGCGCTCGCGATCGATGTCCAGCACCGCCTCGCCCAGGTGCAGGTGCACGCCGTGGCGGCTGTAGTAGTCCGGGGCGCACAGGGCCAGGGTCTCGGCGCAGCTACCGGTAAAATACTCCGACAGGTGCACCCGGTCGTAGGCGCGCTGGCGCTCCTGGCCGAACACATGCAGCTCGAAGTGTGCCGTGGCGCCGCGTTCGATCAGCTGCTCGACGCAGTGATGGCCGACCATGCCATTGCCGACGATGACCAGTCGTGCTCGTTGTGCCCCGTTCGCTGTTGCCTGCATAGCCGATCCTCGATCACGGAAAACGAAAAAGGCGCCTGGAGCCGAAGCTCCAGGCGCCTTTGCCTGTACTCATCAGTGTGAGGCCCCTGTTGACCGCCGTTGGTCGTTGGGGCTGTTGTGCATTGCTTGAAGCAGGGAGCGTGCCAGGCTCCCTTTAATTGCGGGGCAAGCCCGCTTTCACAAGGGTTACAGCTTTGGGCATGTGCTGGCCAGGTGGTGCGGGCGCACAAGCAGGGTGCAGCCCTCACCACCGTGGTGCATCAATACACATCCCGCCGGTAGCGCTTGTCCCGTCCCAAACCTTCGACATAGGCCGCTGCCGCGGTCTCGTCCAGGCCGCCGTGCTGCGCCACCACCTGGCGCAAGGCCGCATCCACATCCCGGGCCATGCGCTGGGCATCGCCGCAGACATACACATGCGCGCCGTCCTGCAGCCAGCGCCACAGTTCGGCGCCCTGTTCCAGCAGGCGTTGCTGCACATAGATCTTCTCCGGCTGGTCGCGGGAGAACGCGGTGCTCAGGCGTACATGGCCCTGCGCTTCCCAGGCCAGCAACTGTTCGCGATAGTAGAAGTCGTGTGCCTCGTGCTGCTCGCCGAAGAACAGCCAGTTGCGGCCAGGCGCTGCACGTGCCTGGCGTTCCTCGAGGAAGGCCCGGAAGGGCGCGATGCCGGTGCCGGGGCCGATCATGACGATGGGCGTGCCGTCGTCGTCGGGCAGGCGGAAGTGTTTCGATGGCTGTGCAAAGATGGCCACTTCGACGTTCGTCGCTCGGTCGGCGAGAAAGGCCGAGCAGACTCCCTTGCGTTCGCCATAGCGCACCGTGGACACCGTCAGGTGCACCTGCCCCGGGTGCGCCTTGGGGCTTGAGCTGATCGAGTACAGCCTTGGCTGCAAGGGCCTGAGTAGCGCCAGCCAGCGGGCCATTGGCCATTGCCGGGGGAACTCGCGCAGCACATCGGCCAGTTGCCGGCCCCATAACCAGTCCTTGAGCGCGGTCTTGCATTCAGGCTGCAACAGCTGCTGCAGAGAGGGCGCGTTTTCGCTGAGCGCCTCGAGCTGTCGTGGCGTGACATGGGCAATGTCCAGATGCCGTTCCAGCGCCAGGCCCAGGGGCATTGGCTTGCGGCCTTCAAGCTCGACAATGGCCTGGCCATCGAGCTGCATCAGGCCGAGCAGCTCCTCGACCAGCGCCGGGCAGTTGCGCGGCCACACGCCCAGCGCGTCGCCGGGGTGGTAGTCCAGGCCGCTACCCGCCAGGTCGAACACCAGTTGACGGGTCTCCTTGGTCGAACCTGGGCCATTGAGCAGGCGGTTCTCCACCAGGCGTGCAGGCCATGGCTGGTTTCTGCCGTGAGGCTCGGCAGTCGGTGGCGCCGGCGTAGCCACCGTGTTTGTGCCAAGGGCCAGCAGCAGGGCCTCGAGCCACGTACTGAATGCAGCCTCGAAGTCCGGCTCGCACTCGACCCGCTCCAGCAGGCGCTGGCCGCCCAGTTCCGCCAGGCGCTGGTCGAGCTTGCGGCCAAAGCCGCAGAACTGGTCGTAGCTGGAGTCGCCCAGGGCCAGCACCGCGTAGGGCAGATTGGCGCAATCGGTTTCGCCCGCACCCTGCAGGGCCTGCCAGAATGCGGCGCCACTGTCCGGAGCATCGCCGTCACCGAAGGTGCTGGCAATCAGCAGTACGCTGGCGCAGCCGTGCAATTGCGCCGGGCTGACGCTTTCCATGCTGCTGAGCGCCACCATCAGCCCCGCCTCGCGCAGGCCTTGGGCGCAGCGTTCGGCCAGCGCCTCACCGTTGCCGGTCTGCGAGGCCCACAACACGCGATGGCAAGGTACTGCCGCCTGTGCTTGGGGCTGGGCGAACAGCCCCGCCAGCAGGCCATCGACGAACAGGCGCCGGGCCGGCGCCAATGGTGCGGTGGCCGGGAGGCTTGGCACACCCTCGGCGCGTGTCTGTTGCAGGCCAAGCAGGAAACCTTGCAGGTAATGGCGCTCCTCTTCGGCAAGCACCGGAGCAGGTTGTGTCTCCAGGCCCAGCAGGCGGGCGAGGGTGGCGGTCGGCATGGGGACGGGCTCCGCAGGAATGGTGACGTCCAGGTCGAGGACCTCGATGCGTTCACCCGCGACCCGTTCGAGGGTCACGGCGCAGTACTTGAAGGCCGGTTGCAGCGAGGTGGGGTCGACGGCGTCGCAGGTCACCGCGTTGATCGCCAACTGCTCGCCGTACAGGTCATTCCAGTGGAATGGCGCGAAGCAGCCGCCGGGCAACACCCGGTCGCTGAGGCGGGCCGGCAGCAGCGCCTGGCCTCGACGTGAACGGATCGCCACCTGGTCCTTGTCGCCGATGCCCAGGCGCCGGGCATCGGCGGGGTGGATCTCGACGAAGGGGCCGGGGTCGAGGCGGTTCAGGCTTGGGACCTTGCCGGTCTTGGTCAAGGTGTGCCACTGATGTTGCACGCGGCCGGTGTTGAGGATGAAGGGGTAGGCATCGTCCGGCAACTCGGCCGGCGCCAGCCAGGGTCGGGCATGAAAACGCGCCTTGCCGCTGGTAGTCGGAAAGCTCAGCGCCGCTGGCTGGCCGTCTGCGTCGTTGCGATAGCGCAGCGGGCTGCGGTTATCCTCGCGCCCCGGCGCGCAGGGCCACTGCCGGGGGCTGGCGCGCAGCCCGGCATAGTCGATGCCGCGCAGGTCGTAGCCGGTGTCCGGGTTATGGAAGCGGCGGATCTCTTCGAACACCGCCTCGGCGTCCGGGTAGTCGAAGGCATGCGCGTAGCCCATGGCACAGGCGATGCGCGCGATCAGGCGCCAGTCCTCCAGGCTCTCGCCAGGCGGCTCGACGGCGCGTGGCATCAAGGTCAGGTTGCGCTCACTGTTGATCATCACCCCCTCGCCCTCGGCCCACAGCGCCGCGGGCAGGAGGATGTCGGCGTAGCGGTTGGTCTCGGTGTCGAGGAAGGCGTCCTGGCTGATCACCAGGTGCGCCTGGTTCAGGCCGTCGATCACCTGCTGGCGGTTGGCGACGCTGGCCACCGGGTTGCTGCAGATGATCCAGCAGGCCTTCACTTCGCCGTTCTTGAGCTGTTCGAACAGCGCCACCGCGCCTTCGCCGCCCTCGCTGCGCAATGTGCCGGGCGCCAGCTGCCACTGCCGCTCGACGAAGGCGCGGTCCGCCGCCACCTGCGCCGAACGCTGGCCCGGCAGGCCCGGTCCCATGTAGCCCATCTCGCGGCCGCCCATGGCGTTGGGCTGGCCGGTCAGCGAAAACGGCCCGCTGCCGGGGCGGCAGATGGCGCCGGTGGCCAGGTGCAGGTTGCACAGGGCATTTGTGTGCCAGGTGCCGTGGATGCTCTGGTTCAGGCCCATGGTCCAGCAGCTCATCCATTCGCCGGCCTCACCGATCAGGCGGGCGGCTTCGTGGAGGTCGGCCTCGTCCAACCCGGTGATGGCCGCGACCCGTTCCGGGGTGTAGTCCGCGAGAAACGCCGGCAGGTCCTCCCAGCCCTCGGTGTGGCGGGCGATGAAATCCGCGTCGGTGTGGCCGTTGACATGCAGCAGGTAAAGAAGGCCATTGAGCAGCGCGAGATCGGTGCCCGGGCGCAGTTGCAGGAACAGGTCGGCCTTGTCGGCGGTGGCACTGCGCCGGGGATCGACGACGATCAGCCTGGCCCCGGCCTTGAGCCGGTCGAGCAGGCGCAGGAACAGGATCGGGTGGCAGTCTGCCATGTTCGCGCCGATCACCAGGAACACCTCGGCGCGTTCGAAGTCCTGGTAGCTGCCCGTCGGTCCGTCGGCACCCAGTGACTGCTTGTAGCCGCTGCCGGCACTGGCCATGCACAGGCGCGAGTTGGATTCGATATGACGGGTGCGGATGAAGCCCTTGGCCAGCTTGTTGGCCAGGTACTGGGCTTCCAGTGACATCTGTCCGGACACGTACAAGGCCACGGCATCCGCGCCATGGGTGTCGATGATCGCGCGCAACCGCGCGGCGGCTTCGCTGATGGCCATGTCCAGGCTGCAACGCGCCGGCTGCTGGCTGCGCTGGTCGCGCACGAAGGCGTGGGTCATGCGCCCGGCCTGTAGCGGCACATGGGCGCTCAGGCCCTTGGTGCACAGGCGACCGAAGTTGCTCGGGTGCTGCTTGTCGCCACTGACCTTGACCACCTTGGCATCGCTCACGTGCATGACGATGCCGCAGCCGACCCCGCAATACGGGCAAACACTGCGCACTTGGCTGTCGCTCATCGGCAATCTCCTGCTGACGAAACGACAAAGGCGCCGGCTGCCCGGCCTGCAAGCGGCAAGCGGGGCAACACGGCGCCTTCGTCGTGATGAAAGGGACCATCGGCGTTGATGGTCGCGATGGCAACCAGGCAGCAAATCCCGGGCCATGTCATCGCGGGTCAAGCCCGCTCACAGGTTCGATGGTTAGCTTGGCAAAGGCGTGCATCAATACGGGGAACCACGCACCAACGGATGGCGCGTGCATACGGGCGGATATATGATTCGCGTACGTTTCATATATGCGAGTAACTACACCATGGGTATCGTCAAGATCTGCGACGACCTCCACGAAGACCTGCGCGTGGCCAGCGCCGCGCTGTCGCGTTCGATCAACGCCCAGGCCGAGCACTGGATCCGCCTCGGCATGCTGGCCGAACTGCACCCGCAAGCCACCTATCAGGAACTGCTGCGCCAGTTGCTGCGCCAGGAGCAGGCCAACCTCAAGGCGCTTCTGCAATGAGCAAGGTCATCCTCAAGGACGCCGCCGAGCTCGAGCTGATGCGCCGCGCAGGCCAACTGCTGGCCCGGGTGTTTGCCGACCTCGACGGTTTCATCCGCCCCGGAGTGACCACCATGCAGATCAACGACCGCGCCGAGGCCTTCATCGTCGAAACCCTCAAGGCCCGACCGGCGAGCAAGGGCCAGTACGGTTTCCCCTATTCACTGAACACCTCGGTGGACCATGTGGTCTGCCATGGCATGCCCAAGGCCGACGAGGTGTTGAAGGAAGGCTCGATCGTCAATGTCGATATCACCCTGGAGCAGGGCGGCTACATTGCCGACTCGTCGAAGATGTACGGCATCGGTCAGATCGGCGACCAGGCCCGGCGCCTGGTCGATACCACCTATGCCGCATTATGGAAGGGCATCGAGCAGGTGCGCCCCGGCGCGACGCTCGGTGATATCGGTCATGCCATCCAGGTCCACGCCGAGGCCGCTGGCTACAGCGTGGTGCGCGAATACTGCGGGCATGGCATCGGCAGGCAGATGCACGAGGCACCGGAGGTGCTGCACTACGGCCAGCGCGGCATGGGCATGAAGCTGCAACCGGGGATGGTGTTCACCATCGAGCCGATGATCAACCAGGGTGGGCGTGGGACCCGTGGTCTGCGCGATGGCTGGACGGTGATCACTCGCGATCACACGCTGTCGGCGCAATGGGAGCACACGGTGGCCGTGACCGAGAGCGGATTCGAGGTGCTGACCTTGCGTGAGGAAGAGCGGCAGGCTGCAAAGGGTTCCTAAGCACGGATGCCTGGATCATGGTGCAGCCCGTCATCGGAACTTGGCACCCAGGCTCGCCTCCCATCTTCATGGTCTAGTCTGAAACTACCGGTACCGGCCCACGCTCGACTACAACCGCCGGCCCGGAAACCATTGGAGTCCCTGGGAGGTGCCCCATGAGCCTGCTGCTAGAGCCATACACCCTGCGTCAGCTGACCCTGCCCAACCGCATCGCCGTTTCCCCCATGTGCCAGTACTCCGCCGTCGACGGCCTGGCCAACGACTGGCACCTGGTCCACCTGGGCAGCCGCGCGGTCGGTGGCGCGGGTCTTGTGATCAGCGAGGCCGTCGCGGTCACCGCCGATGGGCGCATCACTGCCGAGGACCTCGGCTTGTGGACTGACGACCAGATCAAGCCCTTGCAACGCATCACCCGTTTTATCACCGCCCAGGGCGCCGTGCCCGGTATCCAGCTGGCCCATGCCGGGCGCAAGGCCAGCACCCACAGGCCGTGGCTCGGAAAGCAAGGCAGCGTCAAGATCGAGGAGGGCGGCTGGCAGCCGGTCGGGCCGTCGAAGATCGCCTTCGATCCGCAGCACACCGCACCACGTGAATTGACCAAGGACGAGATCCAGGACGTGGTCGCCGCGTTCGTCGCCGCGACCGAGCGGGCATTGCAGGCTGGCTTCAAGGTGGTCGAGATCCACGCCGCCCACGGTTACCTGCTGCACCAGTTCCTTTCGCCGTTGAGCAACCAGCGCCGCGATGAATACGGCAGCTGCTTCGAAAACCGCATTCGCCTGACCCTGCAGGTTGCCGAGGCGGTACGCAAGGCCTGGCCGCAGGAACTACCGCTGTTCGTGCGGGTGTCGGCCACCGATTGGGTCGAGGATGGCTGGAACCCGGACGAGACCGTCGAGCTGGCCCGTCGCCTGCGCGCCCTGGGCGTCGACCTGATTGATGTGTCGTCAGGCGGGACCTCGGTCAATGCCGAGATCCCCACCGGCCCCGGCTACCAGACCCGCTTTGCCGAACGGGTACGCAAGGAGTCGGAAATCGCCACCGGCACCGTCGGCATGATCACCGAACCGGCCCAGGCCGAGCATATCCTGCGCACCGGCCAGGCCGATGTGATCTTCCTCGCCCGCGAGCTGCTGCGCGACCCCTATTGGCCGTTGCATGCCGACGACGACCTGGGCGGCAACAAGGCGACCTGGCCAGCGCAGTATCAGCGGGCCACCAGCCGGGCCAACCCCATCCACGAGTCGGACCTGCGCGACTGATTCAGCGACAGGCCGCCTGGCTGAGAATGTCGCTGACCCACTGGTTGATGCTCTTCTGCGCCAGCTCGGCCTCGGCCGCCACGCTGGCGTGGAGGGTGGGCTCCAGGCGCAGGCTGAGTGTTCCGGAGTAGGTCTTCTGCGGTTCGCGCCCCAGGTGCTTGCAAGTTTCGAGATAGTCATCGACGGCTTCCTCGAAAGCGATTGGCTGAACAAACAAACCAAGCTGGGCAACATCCGGATGCAAATGCGTTAAGCGTGGCTTCAGCTTGCCGGCCTACTCTGCAGTCCTACCTACTTTGGATGCTTGCGAGGTCTGCCAGATGAACACCCGTGGTCTGCTCGATCAGCTATTGAAAACCGGTCAATCCATGCTGCAGAACCAACAGGGCAAGGGCACCCGTCACAAGGGCTCCGGGAGCCTTGGCAGCCTGTTGTCCGGTGCCGGCGGCGGCGCATTGGCGGCTGGAGCGATGGGCCTGCTGCTGGGGAACAAGAAGGCGCGCAAGTACGGCGGCAAGGCACTCGCCTACGGCGGGCTGGCCGCACTTGGCGTGCTGGCCTACAAGGCCTATGGCAACTGGCAGGCGCGCCAGGGCGCGGGCAATCACGAGCCGCAAACCCTCGACCGTCTGCCGCCGGCCCAGGCCGAGCAGCATAGCCAAGCCGTGCTTCGGGCACTGGTGGCAGCGGCCAAGTCCGATGGCCATATCGATGAACGAGAGCGGGCATTGATCGAAGGCGAGTTCACCCGCCTGGACAGCGACCGTGAGTTGCAGCACTGGCTGCATGCCGAACTGAACAAGCCGCTGGACCCGGCCGAGGTGGCCCGCGCCGCGCAGACGCCGGAGATGGCCGCCGAAATGTTCCTGGCCAGTGTGATGATGGTCGATCAGGAGAACTTCATGGAGCGTGCCTATCTCGATGAACTGGCCCGCCAGCTGCGCCTCGACCCGAACCTGCGCCAGGAACTGGAGAATCAGGTCAGGCTTGCCGCAGGTCAGTGAACCGGCATTTGGCCGCCTGAACGGGCACGGACGCCTGAATACCGCTGCATTCAGCCGCAATTGAACGGGAAGCCTGGGCTATACTTCGGCGATTTTTCCCGCTCGTATCGAATTCCTGAGGGCTGAATGTGAAGAACTGGACCTTGCGCCAACGGATCCTGGCAAGTTTCGCCGTGATCATCGCCATCATGCTGCTGATGATTGTGGCCGCCTACTCGCGGCTGGTGGCGATCGAGTCCAGCGAGGAAGCCGTGGGGTCCGACAGCATCCCCGGCGTCTACTACAGCTCGATGATCCGCAGTGCGTGGGTCGACAGCTACGTCACCAGCCAGCAGTTGGTGGGGCTGTCGAACCACCGCGAGATCACCTCGGCCGACCTGGAGCTGTTCAAGGGCTTCAACGATCGCCTCAAGAAACACATGGCCAGCTACCAGGCGACCATCCGCGACGCCGCCGACCAGGCGGCGTTCGACGACTTCACCCGTCTGGAGGAGGAGTACGTCAAGCTCGTCGACCAGGTCCTGGAGACCTACCGCCAGAAGAACTACCCCGAAGCCCAGCGCTTGATCATGGATGTGCTTACGCCGGCCTGGAAAGAAGGGCGCCAGCACCTGAACGAAGTGATCGAGCGCAACCGCGAGTCCGCCGACAAGGCCACCCACGACATCGTCAGTGCGGTGAACACCGCCAAAGGCAGCATGGTTGTCTCGCTGCTGCTGGCCATTATCGCCGCCGGTGTTTGCGGACTGCTGCTCATGCGCCAGATCACCGCACCCATGCAACGCATCGTCCACGCTCTGGACGGTCTGCGCTCGGGTGATCTGAGCATGCGCCTGAACCTGGACCGCAAGGATGAGTTCGGCGCGATCGAGGGTGGTTTCAACGAGATGGCCGAGTCCCTGGCCAACCTGGTGGCCCAGGCCCAGCGCTCGTCGGTGCAAGTGACCACCTCAGTCACCGAGATAGCGGCCACCTCCAAGCAGCAACAGGCCACCGCCACCGAAACTGCCGCCACCACCACCGAGATCGGCGCCACGTCGCGGGAAATCGCCGCCACCTCGCGGGACCTGGTGCGTACCATGACCGAAGTCACCAGCGCCGCCGACCAGGCCTCGAGCCTTGCCGGCTCCGGCCAGCAGGGCCTGGCGCGCATGGAAGAAACCATGCACCAGGTGATGGGCGCCGCCGACCTGGTCAATGCCAAGCTGGCGATCCTCAACGAAAAGGCCAGCAACATCACCCAGATGGTGGTGACCATCGTCAAGGTCGCCGACCAGACCAACCTGCTGTCGCTCAACGCCGCCATCGAGGCCGAGAAGGCCGGCGAATACGGTCGTGGCTTCGCCGTGGTCGCCACCGAGGTGCGGCGCCTGGCCGACCAGACCGCCGTGGCCACCTACGACATCGAGCAGATGGTGCGCGAGATCCAGTCGGCGGTGTCGGCCGGGGTGATGGGCATGGACAAGTTCTCCGAGGAAGTGCGCCGCGGCATGTTCGAGGTGCAGCAGGTCGGCGAGCAACTGAGCCAGATCATTCACCAGGTGCAGGCGTTGGCGCCGCGGGTACTGATGGTCAACGAGGGCATGCAGGCCCAGGCCACCGGCGCCGAGCAGATCAACCAGGCGTTGGCCCAGCTAAGCGATGCCAGCACCCAGACCGTCGAGTCGCTGCGCCAGGCCAGTTTCGCCATCGACGAACTGAGCCAGGTGGCCGCCGGGCTGCGCGGTGGTGTGTCGCGGTTCAAAGTCTGACGACGATGAACGACATGTCCCCCCGCGAGGCGCGCGCCAGCACTGAAAAGGGCGTGCTGTACCTGCAGTTTCGCATCGCCGACCAGCGTTTCGCCCTGGACGTGCGCGAGGTGATCGAGGTCCTGCCGCAACGTGCGCTCAAGCCCATTGCCCAGGCTCCGGTCTGGGTGGCTGGCGTGCTCGCCCATCGCGGTGTGCTGGTGCCGGTGATCGACCTGTCGGCGCTCAGTTTCGGCTCCTCGGCCCAGTCGCGCAGCAGCACACGCCTGGTGCTGGTGCATTACCGCGCCGATCCACAGCGTCCGCAGTTGCAGCTGGGGCTGATCCTGGAGCAGGCCACCGACACCCTGCGCTGCGCGCCTGACGACTTCCAACCCTACGGGCTGGACAATGCCGAGGCGCGTTACCTCGGGCCTGTGCGCCAGGACGCCCGGGGTTTGTTGCAACGCATCGAGGTGGATGACCTGTTGTCGGATGCGGTGCGCGAGTTGCTCTATCCGCTGGAGCCAGGGCAGGTGCAGGCATGACTGAGCAGCGTTTCTTTCGTTTCCTGCAGGAGCGTATCGGCCTGGACGTCGAGTCGGTCGGCGCGGCGATGGTTGAGCGTGCCTTGCGCCAACGCTGCACCCTCGTGCAGGCGCAGAACCTGGACGACTACTGGGTGCGCCTGTTGCAGTCGACCGATGAACAGCAAGCCCTGATCGAGGCGGTCATCGTTCCGGAAACCTGGTTCTTCCGCTATCCCGAATCCTTCACCGCGCTGGCGGGCCTGGCCCACAAACGCGTAGCGGAGCTGGCCGGTGCCCGGCCGCTGCGGATCCTCAGCCTGCCTTGCTCCACCGGCGAGGAGCCGTACTCGATCGCCATGGCGTTGCTCGACGGCGGGCTGAGCCCTGGGGTATTTCGAATCGACGGCCTCGACATCAGCCCCAGTTCGGTGGCCAAGGGCGAGCTAGGGGTCTATGGCCGCAACTCGTTCCGCGGCAGCGAGCTGGCCTTTCGCGAGCGGCATTTCACCGCCGTCGGCGAGGCCCATCGCCTGGATGAGCGGGTGCGCCAGCAGGTCAGCCTGCAGGTGGGCAACGTGCTCGATCCGGCGCTGCGGGCGCGCCAAGGTCTCTATGATTTCGTGTTCTGCCGAAACCTGTTGATCTATTTCGATGTGCCGACCCAGCAGCGAGTGTTCGAGGTGCTCAAGCACATGACCCATGTCCAGGGCGTGCTGTTCATCGGGCCGGCCGAGGGCAGCCTGCTGGCGCGCCTGGGCATGCGGCCGTTGGGGATCGCCCAGTCGTTCGCCTACGTGCGTCAGGATGAAGCGCCGCCGGTCCCCATCGCCAAGCCGGCGTCCCGCCCCACAGTCGCGCCATCCGTGCCACCGCGTATCTTGACGCTGCCGCCGCGGGTTGGCAGACCGAACGCCGCGCCAGTCGCCAAGGTGATGCCAGCCGAAGGTGAGGCGCAACTGCTGGCCAGCATCGCCCAGCATGCCAATGCCGGCGACAGCGCCCAGGCCAGGGAAGGCTGCGAGCGCTATCTACGCAAGTTTGCGCCCAAGGCACAGGTCTACTACTGGCTGGGGTTGCTCAGCGATACCGAGGGCGATGCCGCGCAGGCCATTACCCATTACCGCAAGGCCCTCTACCTCGATCCGCAGCACCCGGAGGCGCTGATGCACCTGGCCATGCTGCTGGCCGCGCAGGGCGACGAGGCGGGCGCGCGACGCCTGCAGGAGCGTGCCGCTCGGGCAGGCAGGGAGTCTGAACGATGAGCGGCGAATACCCTATGCAACTGATCGCCCACGATGACGAGCAGATCGATGACTGCTGGAATCGTATCGGGGTGCATGGCGACAAGCAGTGCCCCTTGCTGCCACGGCATGTGCACTGCCGCAATTGTGAGGTCTATGCCGAGGCGGCAATGCGCCTGCTCGACCGTTATGCGCTGATTCAGGATGAACCGCTCGAGGCGCCGCTCGTGCAGGAAGAAGCGGTCGGCCGCTCGATGCTGCTGTTCCGCCTGGGCGAGGAATGGTTGGCCCTGGCTACCGCCTGCCTGGCCGAGATCTCCCCGTTGCAGCCGGTGCACTCATTGCCTCACCAGCGTTCGCGGGTGCTGCAGGGAGTCGCCAATGTGCGCGGGTCGCTGGTGCCTTGCCTGTCGCTGGCCGACCTGCTGGGCGTATCGGTCGAGGCGGGCGGCGAGCGCGGTGGGCGGAGCATGCCGCGCATGCTGATCCTGGCGGCCGAAGGCGGGCCGGTGGTGGTACCGGTGGACGAGATAGACGGTATCCATCGCCTTGACCCGGCGACCCTGGACAACGGCCGCGATGCGGCGCACTTCACTGCGGCGGTGCTGCAGTGGCGTGGGCGCAGCGTGCGCGTGCTGGATGAACAACACCTGATGTCAGCCGTGAAGCGGAGCCTGTCATGACCCCGGAGCAAATGCGCGATGCGTCGCTGCTCGAGCTGTTCAGCCTGGAGGCCGAGGCCCAGACCCAGGTGCTCAGTGCGGGCCTGATGGCGCTGGAGCGCAACCCTGCGCAACCCGATCAGCTCGAGGCCTGCATGCGTGCGGCGCACTCGCTCAAGGGCGCGGCGCGGATCGTCGGCATCGACGCCGGGGTCAGTGTCGCCCATGTCATGGAAGATTGCCTGGTAGCAGCCCAGGAAGGCCGCCTGCTGCTGCGCCCCGAGCATATCGACGCACTGTTGCAGGGCACCGATCTGCTGATGCGCATCGCCACGCCGGGCGATCAGGACAGCGAAGCCGCCGTGGCGGTGTTTCTGGCGCAGATGGCGTCCTTGCTCGACCCCTCGGCGCCGTTGCTGGCCAACGCACAGCCGAGTGCACCGAGCCTGCCGCCTGTCGTCCAGCCCGCACTGCCGGAGCCCGAGCCCCTGCCGCCACCTGAGCCCGATGTCGAAGCGGAACCGATGCCTGCCCGCAAGGCTGGAAAACGCGGTGGCGAGGGCGGCGAGCGGGTGTTGCGGGTCACCGCCGACCGACTGAACAGCCTGCTGGACCTGTCGAGCAAGTCGCTGGTCGAGACCCAGCGCCTGAAACCCTACCTGGCCACTCTGCAGCGCCTGAAACGCATGCATGGCCAGGGCATGCGGGGGCTCGACGGGCTGAAGGCCCAGCTGGAGGAGAGCGGGCAGGGGCCAGAAGTGCTCGAAGCCCTGGCCCAGACCCAGCAGTTGCTGGCCGAAACCCAGCAAATCCTGTTGCAACAGGCGGCTGACCTGGACGAATTCGGCTGGCAGGCCAGCCAGCGCGCGCAGTTGCTCTACGACACGGCTTTGGCCTGTCGCATGCGTCCGTTCGCCGATGTGCTGACCGGGCAGAGCCGGATGGTCCGCGACCTTGGACGTTCGCTGGACAAGCCCGTGCGCCTGCTGGTCGAGGGCGAGAAGACCCAGGTCGATCGCGATGTGCTGGAAAAACTCGAGGCTCCGCTGACGCACCTGCTGCGCAATGCGGTCGATCATGGTATCGAGCTGCCCGAGCAGCGCCTGCTGGCCGGCAAGCCGAGCGAGGGCACGGTACGCCTGCGCGCCTCGCACCAGGCCGGGTTGCTGATCCTCGAACTGTCCGATGATGGTGCCGGTATCGATCTGCAGCGCCTGCGCCGCAGTATCGTCGAGCGAGCCCTGTCGCCGGCCGAGACCGTGGCGCAGATGAGCGAGGCCGAGCTGCTGACGTTCCTGTTCCTGCCGGGCTTCAGCCTGCGCGACACGGTCACCGAGGTGTCTGGTCGCGGTGTCGGGCTGGACGCAGTGCAGCACATGGTCCGCGAACTGCGCGGGTCCATCGAGTTGACCCAGGTGGCGGGGCAGGGCTGCTGCTTCCACCTGGAAGTGCCGTTGACCCTGTCGGTGGTGCGCAGCCTGGTGGTCGAGGTGGGCGGCGAGGCTTATGCCTTCCCCCTGGCGCATATCGAGCGCACCGTCGAAGTGCCGGCCGAGGCCATCGTGCAGATCGAAGGCCGTCAGCACTTCTGGCACGAAGGCCGGCATATCGGCCTGGTGGCCGCCAGCCAGTTGCTCAACCGGCCGGCGGCGCAGGGCGACGAGCAGAGCCTGCGGGTGGTGGTGATCCGCGAACGCGAACAGCTCTATGGGGTGGCGGTCGAGCGCCTGATCGGCGAACGGGTGTTGGTAGTGATGCCGCTGGACCCGCGCCTGGGCAAGGTCCAGGACATTTCCGCGGGCGCCTTGCTCGATGATGGCTCGGTGGTGCTGATCGTCGATGTCGAGGACCTGTTGCGCTCGGTGGACAAGTTGCTCAGCACCGGCCGCCTGGAGCGTATCGAACGGGGCGGGCGGGGCGGCAAGGGTGTGGCGCGCAAGCGCATCCTGGTGGTCGACGACTCGCTCACCGTGCGCGAGCTGCAGCGCAAGCTGCTGGGCAACCGCGGCTATGACGTGGCGGTGGCCGTCGATGGCATGGACGGCTGGAACGCACTGCGCAGCGATGATTTTGACCTGCTGATCACCGACATCGACATGCCGCGCATGGATGGCATCGAGCTGGTCACTCTGGTAAGGCGCGACAGTCGCCTGCAATCGCTGCCGGTGATGGTGGTTTCCTACAAGGACCGCGAAGAAGACCGGCGTCGTGGACTGGATGCCGGCGCCGACTATTATTTGGCCAAGGCCAGCTTCCATGACGATGCGTTGCTGGAGGCGGTCGTGGAGCTGATCGGAGGTGCCCAGGGATGAGAATCGCCATCGTCAACGACATGCCCATGGCCGTGGAGGCCCTGCGCCGTGCGTTGGCCTTCGAACCCGCGCACCAGGTGATCTGGGTGGCGGGCAATGGCGCCGAGGCGGTGCGCCTGTGCGCCGAGCAGACCCCGGACCTGATCCTCATGGACCTGATCATGCCGGTGATGGATGGTGTCGAGGCCACCCGGCGGATCATGGCGCAGACGCCGTGCGCCATCGTCATCGTCACCGTGGACCGCAAGCAGAACGTGCATCGGGTGTTCGAGGCCATGGGCCATGGCGCTCTGGATGTGGTCGATACCCCGGCGCTGGGCGCGGGTGACGCCCGGGAAGCGGCCGCGCCGCTGTTACGCAAGATCCTGAATATTGGCTGGCTGATCGGCCAGCAGCGTCCCAGTGCCGCTCGTACGGTGGCCGCGCCGCTACGCGAGAGCTCGCAGCGCCGTGCCTTGGTGGCCATCGGTTCGTCGGCCGGAGGGCCGGCGGCGTTGGAAGTGCTGCTCAAGGGCCTGCCGCGCAGTTTTCCGGCGGCCATCGTGCTGGTCCAGCATGTGGATCAGGTGTTCGCCGCCGGCATGGCCGAATGGCTCAGCACCGCGTCGGGTCTGCCGGTGCGCCTGGCCCGCGAGGGTGAGCCTCCGCAGCCGGGGCAGGTGCTGCTGGCCGGCACCAACCACCATATCCGCCTGCTGAGGAATGGCGAGCTGGCCTACACTGCCGAGCCTGTCAACGAAATCTACCGGCCCTCGATCGACGTGTTCTTCGAGAGCGTGGCGCGCTACTGGTCAGGCGACGCGGTGGGCGTGCTGCTTACCGGCATGGGGCGCGACGGTGCCCAGGGCCTCAAGCTGATGCGCCAGCAGGGCTTCCTGACCATCGCCCAGGACCAGCAAAGCTGCGCGGTGTACGGCATGCCCAAGGCCGCCGCGGCGATCGACGCGGCGGTGGAAATCCGCCCGCTGGAGCGAATTGCCGGGCGACTGGTGGAAATCTTTTCGAAATGAAGATATGTATTGAGGCGCGCCGCGTGGCCGGCGGTCAACGGGTGACTACGGATGAATGATCTACCGATCGAAGGTTTCACGACCATCAACGAAAGCGCGGCGATGGTCCTGCTGGTCGATGATCAGGCGATGATCGGCGAAGCGGTGCGCCGTGGTCTGGCCCATGAAGAGAACATTGACTTCCATTTCTGCGCCGACCCGCACCAGGCGGTGGCCCAGGCCATGCGCATCAAGCCCACGGTAATTCTCCAGGACCTGATCATGCCGGGCCTCGATGGCCTGACCCTGGTGCGCGAGTACCGCAACAACCCGGCCACCCAGGATATCCCGATCATCGTCCTGTCGACCAAGGAGGACCCGCTGGTCAAGAGCGCGGCCTTTGCTGCCGGGGCCAACGACTACCTGGTAAAGCTACCGGACACCATCGAGCTGGTGGCGCGTATCCGCTATCACTCGCGCTCGTACCTCACGCTGTTGCAGCGCGACGAGGCCTATCGCGCACTGCGGGTGAGCCAGCAGCAGTTGCTCGATACCAACCTGATGTTGCAGCGGTTGATGAACTCGGACGGTCTCACCGGGCTGTCCAACCGTCGTCATTTCGACGAGTACCTGGAATTGGAGTGGCGTCGGGCTATCCGTGAACAGCAGCAGTTGTCGCTGCTGATGGTCGACGTCGACTACTTCAAGGCGTTCAACGATAGCTTCGGTCACCTGGCCGGTGACGAGGCCCTGCGTCAGGTGGCCGAGGCCATTCGCGGCTGCTGCTCGCGGCCGACCGACCTGCCGGCGCGTTATGGCGGCGAGGAGTTCGCCCTGGTGCTGCCTAACACCTCCCCTGGTGGTGCGCGGCTGGTGGCGGAGAAGCTGCGCCAGACCATCATGGGCCTGAAGATCGCCCACACCGTGCCTGAGGCGGCCTCCCTGCTCACCGTGAGTATCGGTCTGGCGACCTTGACGCCGAGTGTCGGCAGTCATTGCCGTCAGCTGATCTCGGCGGCGGACAAGGGGCTGTACCTGGCCAAGAACAGCGGACGCAACCAGGTTGGCATTGCATGATCCGGTCTCCATCGGCTCGTTCCCTCCGCGCAAGAGCCGTCAATGCTGGCCATAGGCTGCAACTGCGACCATGAACAACCTTTCACCCAGGAACTTCCTGCGCGCAACCCGCTCTTATGCCGGTAGCCATTGGTCGCGGCCGCCTGCTAAGCTCGCGGCTTTACCCTGATTGCCCTCATGGCGCATGAACAAGGAAATTACATGAAACAGCATCGTTTGGCGGCCGCGGTTGCCCTGGTAGGCCTGGTCCTCGCGGGCTGCGACGCCCAGACCAGCAGCGTCGAGCTGAAGACTCCGGCACAGAAGGCCTCCTACGGTATCGGCCTGAACATGGGCAAGAGCCTGGCCCAGGAAGGCATGGACGACCTGGACTCGAAAGCCGTCGCCCAGGGCATCGAGGACGCGGTAGGCAAGAAAGAGCAGCGCATCAAGGACGAAGAGCTGGTCGAAGCCTTCACCGCCTTGCAGAAGCGCGCCGAAGAACGCCTGGCCAAGGCTAGCGAGGAAGCTGCCGCCGCCGGCAAGAAATTCCTCGAGGAAAACGGCAAGAAGCCTGGCGTGATCACCACCGCTTCGGGCCTGCAGTATGAAGTGGTCAAGAAGGCCGACGGCCCGCAACCCAAACCGACCGACGTGGTCACCGTCCACTACGAAGGCAAGCTGACCGACGGCAAGGTCTTCGACAGCTCCGTCGAGCGCGGCAGCCCGATCGACCTGCCGGTCAGCGGCGTGATCCCGGGCTGGGTCGAAGGTCTGCAACTGATGCACGTCGGCGAGAAGTACAAGCTGTACATCCCGGCCGAGCTGGCCTATGGCGCCCAGAGCCCGAGCCCGCTGATCCCGGCCAACTCGGTCCTGGTCTTCGACCTGGAACTGATTGCCATCAAGGATCCGGCCAAGGCCGACCAGGCACCGGCCAAGTAATACCCGGCCCGTTGCAAGAAGACGCCCCGTTTCGACGGGGCGTCGTCGTTTTCAGTCCGGCTTGACGCGAACCGTCGGCGTCATTCACTGTCGCAAGCAGTACCCACGCAGGCACGGAGGCCGGTGTCGCAAAACGTTTGCGCGATTGAAACGGTTGTGTAAAAAACGCCCGATTCGTACCAGGCCCTTGCCCGGCGGGCACCACGCGGCGCCAATGTCGCCCTGTTCACAAGGTTATCCACAATAATTGTGGATAACCCCTGGTCCTCTGGAGGTCCCATGAGCGCACCCTGGAATTTCGCCCGCTTCCTGCCCCTGGCCGAGCGCCTGCTCAGCCGCGGGCGGCTGCCGGCCCTGTTGTTCGCGGTGGCCCGCAAGGGGCCGAAGCTGGGCCAGTTGCGCGAGGATCTGCGCCTGATGCAGGCGCTGTGCCTGGCCTGGTGGCGTGGCGAGTACCGCGCCGTCAGCCCCAAGGCACTGGTGACCATCGTGGCCGGACTGCTGTACTTCGTAAGCCCCTTGGACGCCATTCCCGACTGGCTGCTGGGCGTCGGCCTGCTCGACGACATCGCCGTGCTGGGCTGGGTGCTCAAGACCGTCGCCGATGAGCTGGGTCGCTTCAAGGCCTGGCGCGACGCCCAGGCGCCGGAACGGCTGCGGGTGGTCGAGCGCCTTCCGGACACCCCGGAGGCGCTGCGTCTCGAGCGGCCCGGCAGCTGATTCGCACAGACCCCCGAGCTTGGTAATATAATTGGCATAAGGGTTATGCCTACGGATTACATGCCGTAATCCAACGTCAAGGGGGTTGTATGGGTATTCAGGTCATCAGCCGGGACGGTCAGCCCGAGTACGCAGTGGTTCCCTGGGAGCAATATCAGAAGTTGCTGGCGGCCGCAGGCCAGGCGCCGGCCGCGGCTCCCGACTCAGCCAGTCACAACGAGAGCACTCAACCAAGCGCCAGCCTGTCCTCCTTGGACCAGCTGGCGTCCTTGCGTCAGGCCAAGGGCCTGGCGCCGGAGCAACTGGCACGCAGCGTCGGCATCAGCCCGGCCTACCTGGCGATGATCGAGTCCGGGGAGCGCCGCCCGGACGCTGCGATCCTGCGCAGCCTGGCCTGGCACCTTGGCGTGGCCGGCTGGAGCGAGCCGTCATGAGCCAGGTCAGGATCAGCCGTCAGCAATGGCAGAGCCTGCTGACCGAGCTCGACCTGGCCCGCCGTCAACGCCACCTGCTCACGTACCGTGCGCTGCTTGAGCGCCTGCAATTGCCCAGTCCGGCGATGCAGACGCTGACCGCGGCGCTTGAATACCTGGCGGCGCTTGACGCCCGCGCCGAGCAGCCACTGCGCAGTTCGCTGGTGATCAGCCAGGGGGCCAGCCGCCTGCCGCGCACCGGCTTCTTCGAGTGCGTCGAGCGCCTGGGACGGTTTTCCGGACCGGTGGATGGCATGGAGGCGGCGTCCTGGCATGCCTCTGAAGTGGTGCGGGTGTTCGAGTATCGCTATCCGGAAGAGGCCTGAAATCGTGGCTGTAGGCTTGGTTGTGGAAGCGGGTTTGCCGGCGAAAGGACCGCACAGCGGTCCCCAGGTTTAACTCAGCACGGTTGTATCGATCAGGCTCAGCCCTGAGCCACCGTCATCCTTGGCTTGACGCTTGGCCTGGGAGGCAAGCTCGGCCAATTGACCGGCATCCAGCCCGTCGCTGCTGCCGGGCTCCAGCCAGACCACGCCGATTGACAGCGACAGCAAGGCGAAGGTCTCCCGCTGCCCTTGGCGGTTGTGGGCGATGAAGCAACCTGCCTCAAGGTGATCGCTGCGGTAGAAGCGTCGGCATTGCCGGCCAAAGGTCTCCAGCAGCAATTGCAGACGTTCGCGCCAGTCCGCCGAGCCCAGCACCAGCATGAAGTCGTCGCCGCCGATATGGCCGACGAAATCCCGGCTTGGGTCGACGCAGTCGTTCAGGCACTGGGCCAGGCACAACAGCACTTCATCGCCACGGGCATAGCCATAGATATCGTTGAAAGGCTTGAAGCTGTCGATGTCCACGTAGCACACGGCGGCCTCGCGTCGCTGCAGCAACAGGCGCGCCAGGCACTGCTGGATCGGCACGTTGCCCGGTAGCAACGTGAGCGGATTGGCGTGCCTTGCCTGCTGGATCTTCTGCTCGGTGATCAGCTTGAGCACGTCGATCACCCGCCCAAGCCCCAGGTAACGCCCATTCTGGGTAATGATGAAGTCTTCCTCGATACGCTGGCGCGCACGGCTGGTAAGCAGGCGGCTTACCTGCTGCAGCGACTGGCCGCGCTCGACAGCGAGAAAGTCTTGGCTCATCAGCCGGCTGATCGGCTTGCGCGCGAACAGGTCGGTGCCGAAGGGTTGGAGCAGGGCATCGGCAAGCGAGTGGCGATGGACGATGCCGCAAGGGCTGCCTTGCTCGTCCAGCACGGCGAGGGAGTTGAGGTTGGCCTGGCGGCGGAAGGCGTCTAGTACCTGTTGCGTGGCAGTATCGAGGGTGACCGAAGGCTGCTGGAGAAGCAGGGCGCTGAGGTCGCGGCTGTCCTCGCCCAGCGCTACAACCGAGTCTGGCGCCGGGGGTGGCAAGCCTAGGTAGTCTGCCACTGGAAACTCCTGGGGGCGGCCAAGCAGGTAGCCCTGGACCAGGAACACCCCCATCTCGCCCAGCACTGTCAGTTCCTCGGCCAGCTCGATGCCCTCGGCGATCACCTGAGCGCGGGAGGCCCGGGCGATCTGCAGGATAGAGCCGACGAACTCGCGCTTGAGCGGGTCCTGGTGGATGCCATCGATGAAATGACGGTCGATCTTCACATAGTCCGGGCGCAGCTCCGACCACAGGCGCAGGCTCGAGTAACCGGCGCCCAGATCGTCCAGGGCAATGGAGAAACCCATGTCGCGGTAGTGGTGCAGGGCGTTGTACAGCAGCTGGAAATCTTCGGTAGGCGTCTGCTCGGTCAGCTCGATGACTACCCGGCTCGGCGCCAGGCCGACCTGTTCGAGCATTTTCAGGGTGCGCCCGGACGGGTAGTCGGGCTCGACCAGGGATTCGGGGGAGACGTTGAGGAACAACTGGCCCGGCAGGTTCAGCTCGCTGAAACGGCGGCAGGCGGTTTCACGGCACAGCACCTCCAGTTCGGCGAGGCGACCGGCCTGGCGGGCGATGGCGAAGAGGTTCAGCGGCGAGTGCAGCGGGCTGTTGGACGGGCCGCGGCTCAGGGCCTCATAGCCGAGGATGCGCCTTTCAGACAGGCAGACGATGGGTTGGAACAGACAGTGGATACTGCGTTGAGCCAGGATGGCGCTCAAGGCGCTGAGCTGTTCGGTGACGGTCATGGACTGCTTCCTGAAGTGAAAAAGGCCGGACGCTTGCACGTTCGGCCCTTCCATTTCACGACAGTCCAGTGACTGTTTGATGACAGGTCACATTATTTCGCCATCACTTCAGTGCTTGGCCACCGACGTGCTGAGGCTCAGGTAGTCGAGCAGGATACGACCGGTCTCGGACAGGTAGGCATCGTCCTCGGGCTTGGTGTCGTCCGGCTCGGCGGGCAGGGCGTCCTCGTCTTCCTTCTTCAACTCCTTCAGCGGTTCTTCGCCCTTGGCTTTGCGTCGGATGTTCTCCAGCGTCAGCTGCTTGGACTCGATCTCGTCGTGGCGGGCGCGACGCTGCTGCTCGTTGAGGCTGACGGTCTTCTCGTTCATCAGCTTCTGGGTCAGCGCCAGGCGGTCGCGGATGTAGACGAACTCGGCATCCTTGTCGCTGCGCGCGTCATGCTGCGCCTTGAGCTGGGCCAGGAACGGCTTGAACGGATCGGAGGCCGGCTTGACCACCGGGCGGATGGTGTCCCACGGCATGGCCTCGGGGAGCGCGCTTTCGCCGATTTCCTTGGTGTCGATGATCGACGGATAGGCGATGTCCGGCAGTACGCCCTGGTGCTGGGTGCTCTGCCCGGAAACCCGGTAGAACTTGGCCAGGGTCAGCTTGAGCTCGCCGTGGTTGAGCGGCTGGATGGTTTGCACGGTGCCCTTGCCGAAGGTCTGGCCGCCAATGATCAGCGCGCGGTGGTAGTCCTGCATGGCACCGGCAAAGATTTCCGACGCCGAGGCCGACAGGCGGTTGACCAGCAGCGCCAGCGGGCCTTTGTAGAAGGCGCCCGGATTCTCGTCCTCGAGCACGTCGACACGGCCGTCGGCGTTGCGCACCAGCACGGTCGGGCCTTTCTCGATGAACAGGCTGGTCAGCTCGGTGGCTTCCTGCAGCGAGCCGCCACCGTTGTTGCGCAGGTCGATGACCACGCCGTCGACCTTTTCCTTCTGCAGCTCGGTGAGCAGCTTCTTCACGTCGCGGGTTGTGCTCTTGTAGTCCGGATCGCCAGCGCGATAGGCCTTGAAGTCCAGGTAGAAGGCCGGGATCTCGATGATCCCCAGCTTGTAGTCACGCCCGTCCTGCTTGAGCTTGAGCACCGACTTTTTCGCCGCCTGCTCTTCGAGCTTGACCGCTTCGCGGGTGATCGAGACGATCTTGCTGGTCTGATCGTTCGGCGCGTTGCTGGCCGGAATGACCTCCAGGCGTACCACCGAGCCTTTCGGGCCGCGGATCAGCTTGACCACTTCATCCAGGCGCCAGCCGACCACGTCGACCATCTCCTTGTTGCCCTGGGCCACGCCGATGATCTTGTCGGCCGGGGCGACCTGCTTGGTCTTGGCGGCAGGGCCTGCCGGCACCAGGCGCACGATCTTGACTTGGTCGTTGTCGCTCTGCAGCACCGCGCCGATGCCTTCGAGCGACAGGCTCATGTTGATGTCGAAGTTTTCGGCGTTGTCCGGCGACAGGTAGTTGGTGTGTGGGTCGTAGGACTGGGCGAAGGTATTGATGTAAGCCTGGAAGATGTCTTCCGCGCGAGTCTGGTCCAGGCGCGCCAACTGGTTCTTGTAGCGCTTGATCAGGGTTTCCTGAACCTGTTTGAGCTCCTTGCCGGAGATCTTCTGGCGCAGCACCTCGTCTTTCACGCGCTTGCGCCACAGCTCGTCGAGCTCGGCCTGGTTCTTCATCCACGGCGCGTCCTTGCGGTCGACCAGCAGGTCTTCCTTGACGCTGAAGTCGATCTTGTCGACGCCTTTGTTCAACTCGCCCAAGGCATAGTCCAGACGCTGCTTCACGCGGTCCAGGTAGCGCTTGTAGATAGTGAAGCCAGGTTCGAGGTTGCCGCTCTTGAGGAAGTCGTCGAACTGGGTCTTCCATTTGTCGAATTCGGCGATGTCGGCTGCGGTGAAGTAGCTGCGCGACGGGTCGAGCAGCTTGATGTAGCTGTCGTAGATGATGACCGAACGGGCGTCGTCCAGCGGTGGCTTGCTGTAGTGGTGGCGCTTGAGCAGCTCGACGATGTTGAGACTGGCCACGACCTCGTCGCGGTCCGGCTGCAGGCTGTCCCACTTGTTGGCGGCGGCCGCATTGCCACCGAGCGTGAGGCTGCCCAGGCCGATCATGAGGGCGAGGGCGGTGCTGGGGAGGAAATGCTTCATGCTGATTCGACGTGGAGGCAATTGATCACGCATAGTAGGCCGTCTTTTCCGTTCGCCGGTTCCATCGGAGCCGGACGCATACTGCAAAAAGCCTGGGACTTGGCGTTCCCAGGCTCGGTCATATGATTCAACTATGGAGGCACTGTGAAGGCATTGCAAGGCGTTGACGGACATGTGGCGTGGGTTGAGGCCGAGCGCCCGGCCTGTGATGCCGGGCAGGTGCGTATTCGCGTAGCCGCCGCCGGGTTGAACCGCGCCGACCTGCTGCAGCGGGCCGGGCTGTACCCGCCGCCGCCCGGGGCCAGCCCTTATATGGGCCTGGAATGCTCAGGGATCGTCGAGCAGGTCGGGGCCGGCGCCGACTGGCGCGTGGGCGACCGGGTATGCGCGTTGCTGGCCGGTGGCGGCATGGCCGAGGAAGTCGTGGTCGACGCCCGGCACGTGCTGCCGGTGCCCGAAGGCCTGAGCCTGCACGAGGCGGCGGCTGTGCCCGAGGTGTACGCCACGGCTTGGCTGAACATCTTCCAGCTGGGTGCATTGAAAGCCGGTGAGAAAGTGCTGGTGCATGCCGGTGCCAGTGGCGTGGGTTCTGCAGCCATCCAGCTGTGCAAGGCGTTCGGCAACCCGGTGTGGGTCAGTGTCGGGTCGCCGCAGCGCCTGGCCTATTGTCAGTCCCTCGGCGCCGTGGGCGGCGTGGTACGCAATGGCAATCTTGATGATCTGGAACAGCTCGGGCCGTTCGATGTGATCCTCGACCCGGTGGGCGCCAGCTATGGCCCGTTCAACCTCAAGCTGCTGGCGCGTGACGGGCGCTGGGTGATCATCGGCCTGATGGGCGGTCGCAAGGTCGAGCTGGACCTGGCGCTGGTGCTGGGCAAGCGCCTGGAAATCACCGGTTCGACCTTGCGCAATCGCGATGACGCGTTCAAGGCGCAGTTGTTACAGGAGCTGCGTCAGCACGTGTGGCCGCTTTTCGCCCAGGGACGCCTGTCGCCACAGTTGGTCGACACCTACCCGGTAGCCTTCGTCGAGGCGGCTTATGCGGAGCTGGCGAGCAACCAGGTATCCGGCAAGCTGGTGCTGGTGATCGACCCGACGCTCGTGTGATCTGGAGCATGCCCCTGTAGGAGCGCGCAGACTGCAACCTCACTCGTGGTTCTGCGGCACCAGAATGGTGTCCCGGGCTTCGGGCAGCATCCCCGGATAGTCCAGGGTGTAGTGCAGGCCTCGGCTTTCCTTGCGTTGCATGGCCGAGCGGATCATCAGCTCGGCCACCTGCGCCAGGTTGCGCAGCTCGATCAGGTCGCGGCTGACCTTGTAGTTGCTGTAGAACTCGTCGATCTCGTCCAGCAGCATGCGCACCCGGTGTTCGGCGCGCTGAAGGCGCTTGCTGGTGCGCACGATGCCGACATAGTCCCACATGAACCGCCGCAGCTCGTCCCAGTTGTGCGCGATGATCACGTCCTCGTCCGAGTCGGTCACTTGGCTTGCGTCCCAGCAAGGCAGGGCGCGGGGCATGGCGACCTGGTCCAGGCGCGCCTCGATGTCGGCGGCGGCGGCGCGACCGTAGACAAAGCATTCGAGCAGCGAGTTGCTGGCCATGCGGTTGGCGCCGTGCAGGCCGGTGAAGCTGGTCTCGCCGATGGCATACAGGCCGGGCACGTCGGTGTGACCGTGCTCGTCGATCATTACCCCACCGCAGGTGTAGTGGGCTGCGGGCACCACCGGAATCGGCTGGCGGGTGATGTCGATGCCGAAGGTCAGGCAGCGCTCGTACACTGTCGGGAAGTGGCTGGTGATGAAGTCGGCCGGCTTGTGGCTGATGTCGAGGTAGACACAGTCCACCCCGAGGCGCTTCATCTCGTGGTCGATGGCGCGGGCGACGATGTCCCGTGGCGCCAGCTCTTCGCGTGGATCGAAGCGCGGCATGAAGCGCTCGCCATTGGGCAGGCGCAGCAGGGCACCCTCGCCGCGCAGTGCCTCGGTGATCAGGAAACTCTTGGCCTGCGGATGGTACAGGCAGGTCGGGTGGAACTGGTTGAACTCAAGGTTTGCCACCCGGCATCCGGCGCGCCAGGCCATGGCGATGCCGTCGCCGCAGGCGCCGTCTGGGTTGCTGGTATACAGGTAGACCTTGGCCGCGCCGCCGGTGGCCAGCACGGTGAAGCGCGCGCCGAAGGTGTCCACCTCCCCGGAGTTGCGATTAAGCACGTAGGCGCCCAGGCAGCGGTCGCCGTCCAGGCCCAGGCGGCGCTCGGTGATCAGGTCGACGGCCACGCGCTGTTCGAGCAGTTCGATGTTCGCGCGTTGCCTGGCCTGTTCCAGCAGGGTGGTAAAGATCGCAGCGCCCGTGGCGTCGGCGGCATGGATGATGCGCCGGTGGCTGTGACCGCCCTCACGGGTCAGGTGGAACTCGAAGCCGCCGTCGTCGACGCTGTAATGCTCGTCGCGGGTGAATGGCACGCCTTGTTCGATCAGCCACTGGATGGCCTCGCGGCTGTGCTCGACGGTGAAGCGCACGGCATCTTCGTGGCACAGCCCGCCACCGGCGTTAAGGGTGTCCTCGACATGGGACTGTACGGTGTCGGTATCGTCAAGCACCGCGGCAACGCCGCCCTGGGCCCAGAAGGTCGAGCCGTTGGCCAGGTCGCCCTTGCTCAGTACGGCGATGCGCAGGTGGCGGGGAAGGTTCAGTGCCAGGCTGAGACCGGCGGCACCGCTGCCGATCACCAGGACATCATGTTGGAATTGTTGGCTCATGTCGGGACACTAGTAATCTTTGGAGGGGGCACGGCACAATAGTCGAGCGCAGATGGCACTGTGAAACTATCGTGAAACCTGGCCGGGATGCCTTTATAGCAGCCCCGGGCGCCTGATTTCCAATGGTGCATACGGGTGGCTGGCGATCTTTATGGGAACTTTCCGATACCCCTGGAAATCCTATAAAGGCTGCCCGTACGCCACAGATTGCCGCGGCGACGCAAGGCGGCAGCTCTATCTTGGGCTGACACCTGCGTAACGAAACCAGAATATCGACGCAGCCGGCCGTGACCGCGCTGCGTCTTTCGTGCGAGCCGACCAAGGGCCGCAGGAAACTTGCTTGGAGGGGAGAACTTTTGCGCAAAGCCCGAGTCTATGGTTGCAAGCCTGAACGATGGCTGATGCAGCGCTCCTTCGAGATCACTGAGGAGTGTTCATGCTAACCCAGGAAGAGGATCAGCAGCTTGTAGAGCGCGTGCAGCGTGGCGACAGGCGAGCTTTCGATCTGTTGGTGCTGAAGTATCAGCACAAGATTCTCGGGTTGATCGTGCGTTTCGTACACGACACCCATGAGGCGCAGGACGTGGCGCAGGAAGCCTTCATCAAGGCATACCGTGCGCTTGGGAATTTTCGCGGTGACAGTGCGTTCTATACGTGGCTTTACCGCATCGCCATCAACACGGCGAAGAACTACCTGGTGTCCCGCGGAAGGCGGCCACCAGACAGTGATGTGAGCTCCGAGGATGCGGAGTTCTATGACGGCGATCATGGTCTCAAGGATCTCGAGTCCCCAGAGCGCTCGTTGTTGCGGGATGAAATCGAAGGCACCGTCCATCGAACCATCCAGCAACTGCCGGAAGATTTGCGTACGGCGCTGACCCTGCGTGAGTTCGATGGATTGAGTTACGAGGACATTGCCAGCGTCATGCAATGTCCAGTGGGTACCGTGCGCTCTCGAATCTTCCGCGCTCGGGAGGCCATAGACAAAGCCCTGCAACCCTTGTTGCAGGAAACCTGAGACAGCGGCGACAGCCAAGAGAGGAACCGCCATGAGTCGTGAAGCTTTGCAGGAATCGCTGTCCGCGGTGATGGATAACGAAGCGGACGAACTGGAACTGCGTCGCGTGCTGAATGCCGTCGACGATGCCGAAACCCGTGCTACCTGGTCGCGTTACCAGATTGCTCGCGCAGCCATGCACAAAGAGCTGCTGCTGCCCAAGTTGGACATCGCCTCGGCGGTTTCCGCAGCGCTGGCCGATGAGGCCGTGCCGGCCAAGGTCAAGCAGGGCCCTTGGCGCAGCCTCGGTCGCCTGGCCGTGGCCGCATCGGTGACCGTTGCCGTGCTGGCCGGTGTGCGCTTCTACAACCAGGACGAGATCAGCGGTGCCGAACTGGCCGCCCAGCAGCCTGCCCAGCAGGGGCTGAGCATGCCGCAGGCGCAAGGTCCGGCCGTTTTGGCAGGATATAGTGAAAGCAACGAGCAACCGACCGGGCCAATGGCCAACGGTGTGCTGCAGAACCAGGCCGGCTGGGATCAACGCTTGCCGGGCTACCTGCGCCAGCACGCCCAGGAGTCCGCGCTGAAGGGCAACGAGACCGCGCTGCCTTACGCCCGCGCCGCCAGCCTGGAAAACCGCTAAGTTAAGGAGGATCATGCGCGCGCTACCTCTCCTGTCGCTGCTGCTTGGCAGCAGCCTGACGGTGCAGGCCCTGGCCGCCAACTCCTCGCCCGAGGCGAGCGAGTGGTTGAACAAGCTGGCACGGGCCGAGCAGCAGAGTTACCAGGGATCCTTCGTCTACGAACGCAACGGCAGCTTCTCATCCCATGACATCTGGCATCGCGTCCAGGATGGCAAGGTCAGCGAGCGGCTGTTGCAACTCGATGGCTCGGCCCAGGAAATCGTGCGGGTCGACGGCAAGGTGCAATGCGTCAGTGGCAACCTTGCCAGTAGCGTGGGCACACCACCGGACAGCGCCCTGCGGGTGCTCGACCCCCTGAAGCTGATGAGCTGGTACGACCTGAGCGTGTCAGGCAAGTCACGCGTCGCCGGGCGCGATGCGGTGATTGTCGCGCTCACACCGCGTGACCAGCATCGTTATGCTTTCGAATTGCATCTGGACCGCCGCACCGGCCTGCCCCTGCGCTCGTTGATGCTCAACGACAAGGGCCAGTTGCTCGAGCGCTTCCAGATGACCCGCCTTGACACTGACGCTGCGCCAACCGACGCCGAACTGGCCGCCAGCGCCAGTTGCAAGCCAGTTGAGCGCACGCAGTCCGGCACCGCCGAAACCGTCGTCGGGTGGCGTTCGGACTGGCTGCCGCCAGGGTTCGAGCTGGTCAACAGCTCGGTCCGCCGCGATCCGGAGCGCAAGAATACCGTCAGCAGCCTCATGTATGACGATGGCCTGGCCCGTTTTTCGGTGTTCCTCGAGCCGATCGGCAACGAGGCTGGTGTCGATACCCGTGCCCAGCTCGGTCCCACCGTCGCGGTGTCGCGGCGCCTTACAACGCCCAAGGGCAAGGTGATGGTCACTGTGGTCGGCGAGATCCCGCTGGGCACCGCCGAGCGTGTCGCCCTGTCGATGCGGGCCCAGGATGCCCAGGCGCGCCAATGACGGCGCGCCCTCTGACAGTTCTTGTTACACAGAGCTGACATGAAATTAAGGCATTGTCATTTGCAATCCTGCCGCAAATTTTCTATAGGTCAGGCTTCTCGGAGTCTGGCCTTTCCTGCGTCTGCGGGAACCTTACTGCTAACTACGCTCGTTGTGACGGGAGCCGTATGTCAATACCACGCTTGAAAACCTACCTATCGATGTTCGCCGCCGTGCTCATGCTTGGCCAGGTGCTCAGCGCCCAGGCCGAAGAGTCCCTGCCGGACTTCACCACCTTGGTCGAGCAGGCCTCGCCGGCGGTGGTCAACATCAGCACCAAGCAGAAACTGCCGGACCGTCGCGTCGCCGCCGGGCAGATGCCGGACCTCGAAGGCCTGCCGCCGATGTTCCGCGAGTTCTTCGAGCGCAACATGCCGCAGCAGCCGCGTTCGCCTCGTGGCGATCGCCAGCGCGAGGCGCAGTCGCTGGGTTCGGGCTTCATCATCTCCAGTGACGGTTATGTGCTGACCAACAATCATGTGGTCGCAGACGCTGACGAGATCATCGTCCGCCTGTCCGACCGCAGTGAATTGCAGGCTAAGCTGGTGGGCACCGACCCACGTACTGACGTGGCCCTGCTCAAGGTCGAGGGCAAGAACCTGCCGACCGTCAAGCTGGGTGACTCGGAGAAACTCAAGGTCGGTGAGTGGGTGCTGGCCATCGGCTCGCCGTTCGGCTTCGACCATTCGGTGACCAAAGGGATCGTCAGCGCCAAGGGCCGTACGCTGCCCAACGACACCTATGTGCCGTTCATCCAGACCGACGTGGCGATCAACCCGGGTAACTCTGGTGGTCCGCTGTTCAACATGAAGGGCGAGGTGGTGGGTATCAACTCGCAGATCTTCACCCGTTCCGGTGGCTTCATGGGCCTGTCGTTCGCCATCCCGATCGACGTCGCCATCGATGTGTCGAACCAGTTGAAAAAAGACGGCAAGGTCAGCCGTGGCTGGCTGGGCGTGGTGATCCAGGAGGTCAACAAGGACCTCGCTGAATCCTTCGGCCTGGACAAGCCGGCCGGCGCCCTGGTCGCCCAGGTCCTGGAAAACGGCCCGGCAGCCAAGGGCGGCCTGCAGGTGGGCGACGTGATCCTGAGCATGAACGGCCAGCCGATCGTCATGTCCGCCGACCTGCCGCACCTGGTCGGCAGCCTCAAGGACGGCGAGAAGGCCAAGCTGGAGATCATCCGCAATGGCAAGCGCCAGAACCTGGACGTCACCATTGGCGCATTGCCCGAGGATGACGCCGACATCGGCCTGGGCGCGGGGGCCGATGGCAGCGCCGAGCGCAGCAGCAACCGCCTGGGTGTGTCCGTGTCCGACCTGACCGCCGAGCAGAAGAAGTCGCTGGAGCTCAAGGGCGGCGTGGTCATCAAGGAAGTCCAGGATGGTCCGGCGGCCATGATCGGCCTGCGTCCGGGCGATGTCATCAGCCACCTGAACAACCAGGCCATCGCCTCGGCCAAGCAGTTCACCGAGATCGCCAAGGAACTGCCGAAGAACCGTTCGGTGTCCATGCGCGTGCTGCGACAGGGGCGTGCGAGCTTCATCACCTTCAAACTGGCTGAATAAGCGGGTGGTGCGGTAGGTAAAGGGCAGCTTCGGCTGCCCTTTTTCATGAGCAGCAGGCTTGATGGTCCTGCGTGGGAGCGGGCTTGCCCCGCGATGTGGCTCGATCAGGCAACATTTTCAGCTGATCGGACGCCATCGCGGGGCAAGCCCGCTCCCACGCTAAACCGATAGGCAGGTGACAAGGGTTCTCCCATATCCCTCCGGCTTGAGGTACAATTCCCGGCTATTTTTCGGCGGGCGTCCGGCTCGCAGCCTTTTCGAGTGTTGACCCGTGAGTGATTTGAGTCATATCCGCAATTTCTCCATCATCGCCCACATCGACCATGGCAAGTCGACGCTGGCCGACCGTTTCATCCAGATGTGCGGTGGCCTGTCGGCGCGCGAAATGGAAGCCCAGGTCCTGGACTCCATGGACCTCGAGCGCGAGCGCGGGATCACCATCAAGGCCCACAGCGTCACGCTCAACTACAAGGCGCAGGACGGCAAGGTCTACCAGCTGAACTTCATCGACACCCCCGGCCACGTCGACTTCACCTATGAAGTCTCACGCTCGCTGGCCGCCTGCGAGGGTGCGCTGCTGGTGGTGGACGCCGGTCAAGGCGTCGAGGCCCAATCGGTGGCCAACTGCTATACCGCCATCGAGCAGGGCCTGGAGGTGATGCCGGTCCTGAACAAGATGGACCTTCCCCAGGCCGACCCGGACCGCGTCAAGGACGAGATCGAGAAGATCATCGGTATCGACGCCACCGACGCCGTGGCCTGCAGCGCCAAGAGCGGCATGGGCGTCGACGAGGTGCTCGAGCGCCTGGTGCAGACCATCCCCGCGCCGGAAGGCGATATCGACGCGCCGTTGCAGGCGCTGATCATCGACTCCTGGTTCGACAACTACCTGGGCGTGGTCTCGTTGGTGCGCGTGCGCCACGGCCGCGTCAAGAAGGGCGACAAGATCCTGGTCAAGTCCACCGGCAAGGTGCACCTGGTCGACAGCGTCGGCGTGTTCACGCCCAAGCACACCCAGACCGCTGATCTGAAAGCCGGTGAAGTGGGCTTCATCATCGCCAGTATCAAGGACATTCATGGCGCCCCGGTGGGTGACACCCTGACCCTGTCCAACACCCCTGAAGTCGAAGTGCTGCCAGGCTTCAAGAAGATTCAGCCGCAGGTCTACGCCGGCCTGTTCCCGGTCAGTTCCGACGACTTCGAGGACTTCCGCGACGCCCTGCAGAAGCTGACCTTGAACGATTCGTCGCTGCAGTACATGCCGGAAAGCTCCGACGCCCTGGGCTTCGGCTTCCGTTGCGGCTTCCTCGGCATGCTGCACATGGAGATCATCCAGGAGCGCCTGGAGCGCGAGTACGACCTGGACCTGATCACCACGGCGCCCAGCGTGATCTACGAGCTCGAACTCAAGACCGGCGAAACCATCACTGTCGACAACCCGTCGAAGCTGCCGGACGTCTCGGCGGTCAACGACTTCCGTGAGCCGATCGTCACCGCGACCATCCTGGTGCCGCAGGAGCACCTGGGCAACGTCATCACCTTGTGTATCGAGAAGCGTGGCGTGCAGCGCGACATGCAGTTCCTCGGCAGCCAGGTCCAGGTGCGCTACGACCTGCCGATGAACGAAGTGGTGCTGGACTTCTTCGACCGCCTGAAGTCGACCAGCCGCGGCTATGCGTCGCTGGACTACCATTTCGACCGCTACCAGTCGGCCAACCTGGTCAAGCTGGACGTACTGATCAACGGCGACAAGGTCGATGCCCTGGCCCTGATCGTGCACCGCGACAACGCCGCCTACAAAGGCCGCGCGTTGACCGAAAAGATGAAGGAACTGATCCCTCGGCAGATGTTCGATGTGGCGATCCAGGCAGCTATCGGCGGCCAGATCATCGCGCGGACAACCGTCAAGGCGCTCAGAAAGAACGTACTGGCCAAGTGCTACGGTGGCGATGTCAGCCGTAAGAAGAAGCTGCTGGAGAAGCAGAAGGCCGGTAAGAAACGCATGAAGCAGGTGGGTAACGTGGAGATTCCACAGGAAGCCTTCCTTGCCGTGCTCAGGTTGGATAGCTAGGTCCTATGTCGCTAAATTTCCCGCTGTTGCTCGTCATCGCCGTCGCCGTCTGCGGTCTGTTGGGTCTGATCGACCTGCTGTTCCTGGCCCCGCGCCGGCGGGCGGCGATCGCCAACTACCAGGGCAGCGTCAGCCAGCCCGAAATGGCCGTGGTCGAACGCCTGAACAAGGAGCCCTTGCTCGTCGAATACGGCAAGTCGTTCTTCCCGGTGCTGTTCATCGTGCTGGTGCTGCGTTCGTTCCTGGTCGAGCCGTTCCAGATCCCGTCGGGGTCGATGAAGCCGACGCTGGAAGTGGGCGACTTCATCCTGGTGAACAAGTTCTCCTACGGTATTCGGCTGCCAGTGATCGACAAGAAGGTCATCGAGGTGGGCGATCCGCAACGCGGGGATGTGATGGTGTTCCGCTACCCGAGCGACCCCAATGTCAACTACATCAAGCGTGTGGTCGGCCTGCCGGGTGACGTGGTGCGCTACACCAGCGACAAGCGACTGTTCGTCAACGGCCAGTCGATCGCCGAGCAACTGGTCGGCAGCGAGCCGGGCACCCTGGGCAGCGCCGAGCTGTACAAGGAGAAGCTCGGTGAAGCCGAGCACCTGATCCGCAAGGAAATGACCCGCTACCGCATGCCGCCGGACCAGCAATGGACCGTGCCGGCCGGTCATTACTTCATGATGGGCGACAACCGCGACAACTCCAACGACAGCCGCTTCTGGGATGATCCGAACATTCCCAAGGAGCTGCACGGCATGGTTCCGGACCACAATATCGTCGGCAAGGCGTTCGCGGTCTGGATGAGCTGGCCCGAGCCAAAGCTCAGCCACTTCCCGAATCTGTCGCGGGTCGGGCTGATCCATTGAGTAACGACGGCGCTGTCCACGGACAGCGCCGATTGCATTTCTGACATAGGCTGTGTTCTCAAGGAGCGAGAGCTTTCGTCGGTTCCGGCGACAGACCGCAGTCAAACCGTCTTTCAGGATGTTGATTTGAACAACGCGTTGAACATTGCACGGGTGGCCCCATGAGCGCTTCCCTGGCCCGCCTGGAGCGCAAGCTCGGCTACACCTTCAAGAACCAGGACCAGATGCTGCTGGCCCTGACCCATCGCAGCTACGCCGGGCGCAATAACGAGCGCCTGGAGTTCCTTGGCGATGCCATCCTCAACTTCGTGGTCGGCGAGGCGCTGTTCGAGCGCTTCCCGCAGGCCCGTGAAGGCCAGTTGTCGCGCCTGCGCGCACGCCTGGTCAAGGGCGAGACCCTGGCGCGGCTGGCCCGCGGCTTCGACCTGGGCGAGTACCTGCGCCTGGGCTCGGGTGAGCTGAAAAGCGGAGGTTTCCGTCGCGAGTCGATTCTTGCCGACGCCCTCGAGGCCCTGATCGGGGCGATCTACCAGGACGCCGACATGCAGACCGCCCGCGAGCGGATCCTCGCCTGGCTGACCGACGAGTTCGATGGGCTGACCCTGGTCGACACCAACAAGGACCCCAAGACCCGCCTGCAGGAGTTCCTGCAGTCGCGTGCCTGCGAACTGCCGCGCTATGAAGTGGTGGACATCCAGGGCGAACCGCACTGCCGGACCTTTTTCGTCGAGTGCGAAGTGGTCCTGCTGAACAAGAAAAGCCGCGGCCAGGGCGTGAGCCGGCGTATCGCCGAGCAGGTCGCCGCTGCCGCCGCATTGATCGCCCTGGGCGTGGAGAATGGCAATGACTGAGAACACTTCGACCCGCTGCGGCTATGTCGCTATCGTCGGTCGCCCCAACGTGGGCAAGTCCACGCTGCTCAACCACATCCTCGGCCAGAAGCTGGCGATCACCTCGCGCAAGCCGCAGACCACCCGCCACAACATGCTCGGCATCAAGACCGAGGGTGACGTGCAGGCGATCTACGTCGACACCCCCGGCATGCACAAGGCCAACGACAAGGCGCTGAACCGCTACATGAACCGCAACGCCTCGGCGGCCCTCAAGGATGTCGACGTGGTGATCTTCGTGGTCGACCGTACCAAGTGGACCGACGAGGACCAGCTTGTGCTGGAGAGGGTGCAGTACGTGACCGGCCCGTTGATCATCGCGGTCAACAAGACCGACCGCATGGAAGAGAAGGCCGAGCTGATCCCGCATCTGCAATGGCTGCAGGAACAACTGCCGAACGCCGAAGTGATGCCGATTTCCGCGCAGCAGGGGCACAACCTCGAAGCGCTGGAAGCCCAGATCGCCAAGCACCTGCCGGAAAACGAGCACTTCTTCCCGGAAGACCAGATCACTGACCGCAGCAGCCGCTTCCTCGCCGCCGAACTGGTGCGCGAGAAGATCATGCGCCAGCTCGGTGCGGAGCTGCCGTACCAGATCACCGTGGAAATCGAGGAGTTCAAGCAGCAGGGCCACGTGCTGCACATCCATGCGCTGATCCTGGTCGAGCGTGACGGGCAGAAGAAGATCATCATTGGCGACAAGGGCGAGCGTATCAAACGTATCGGGTCCGAGGCGCGCAAGGACATGGAAGTGCTGTTCGACTCCAAGGTCATGCTCAACCTGTGGGTGAAGGTCAAGGGTGGCTGGTCCGACGACGAGCGCGCCTTGCGTTCTCTGGGTTACGGCGACCTGTAAGCCCCAATCCCTGCTTTTGCTCTTGTGGGAGCGGGCTTGCCCCGCGAAGGCGATCGCGGGGCAAGCCCGCTCCCACAGGCATTTCTGGCATCGAGAGATCCGAATGGACCAACCCACCCCCCAACCCGCCTACGTGCTGCACAGCCGCGCCTACAAGGAAACCAGCGCGCTGGTGGACTTCCTCACCCCCCTGGGGCGGGTGCGGGCGGTGCTGCGCCGGGCGCGGGGCAAGGGTGGCAGCCTGGTGCGGCCGTTCGTGCCGCTGGAAGTCGAACTGCGCGGGCGCGGCGATCTGAAGAACGTCGGTCGCATGGACAGCATTGGCATCGCAGCCTGGCTGCACGGCGATGCGCTGTTCAGCGGGCTCTACCTCAACGAGCTGTTGATGCGCCTGCTGCCCGCCGAGGCGCCGCATCCGGCGTTGTTCGAGCACTACACCCTGACCTTGCAGGCCCTGGCCGCCGGGCGGCCGCTGGAGCCGTTGCTGCGCTCCTTCGAATGGCGCCTGCTGGACGAGCTGGGCTATGCCTTCGCCCTGGATCATGACGTCAACGACACTGCCGTCGTCGCCGAAGGGCTCTATCGCCTGCAGGTTGACGCCGGCCTGGAGCGCGTCGAGCTGTTCCAGCCCGGGCTGTTCAAGGGCAGCGAACTGCTGGCCCTGGCCCAGGCCGACTGGGAAGCGCCTGGTGCGTTGCTCGCCGCCAAGCGCCTGATGCGCCAGGCCCTGGCGGTTCACCTGGGGCCCAAGCCGCTGGTCAGCCGGGAACTGTTTCGCAAGCGCTGAGCACGACGTATGCTGTGGGGCTCAATCTTCAGGAGAGCCCTTTCGTGACTCACAGCAACCGCATGCTTCTCGGCGTCAACATCGACCACGTGGCGACCCTGCGCCAGGCCCGGGGCACCCGCTATCCGGACCCGGTCAAGGCCGCCCTGGACGCCGAGGAAGCGGGTGCCGATGGCATCACCGTGCACCTGCGCGAAGACCGCCGGCATATTCAGGAGCGCGATGTGCTGCTGCTCAAGGACGTGCTGCAGACCCGCATGAACTTCGAGATGGGCGTCACCGAGGAGATGATGGCCTTCGCCGAGAAGATCCGCCCGGCGCATATCTGCCTGGTGCCGGAAACCCGCCAGGAGCTGACCACCGAAGGCGGCCTCGATGTGGCCGGCCAGGAGGCGCGGATCAAGGCGGCGGTCGAGCGTCTGTCGCGCACCGGCGCCGAAGTGTCGCTGTTCATCGATGCCGACGAGCGGCAGATCGAAGCCTCGCGCCGGGTCGGTGCGCCGGCTATCGAGCTGCACACCGGCCGCTATGCCGATGCCGAGACGCCGACCGAGGTCGCCGAGGAGCTCAAGCGCATCGTCGATGGCGTGGCGTTTGGTGTTGGCCAGGGCCTGATCGTCAATGCCGGTCATGGCCTGCACTACCACAACGTCGAGGCGGTGGCGGCAATCAAGGGCATCAACGAGCTGAACATCGGCCATGCGCTGGTGGCCCATGCACTGTTTGTCGGCTTCAAGGCGGCGGTGGCGGAGATGAAGGCGCTGATCGTCGCCGCTTCGCGCTGATTCAGCCCCTGGGGCTGCAAGGCAGCCCCAGCGTCATTCGGCTTTGAAGAGGAGGGTAAACCGAGTTGGCCCTTCGACCTGGCTGCTCACCTCGACCCGTCCCCCATGCAGCTGCATGATCGACTTGACGATCGCCAGCCCCAACCCCGTCCCGCCGTCCAATCGTGAACGTCCGGCGCCGGCCCTGTAGAACCGTTCGAACAGGTGCGGCAAGTATGCCTCGCCAATCCCCGGCCCGCGATTTTCCACCCACACGCCGATCTGGTCGCCGATTCGCTCGATGCCCACGGCCACTGGCTGGCCTTCAGGGCCATGGCGAATCGCATTGCTGAGCAGGTTCGATAGCGCCCGCTGGAACATTAGCTTGTCCGCCATCGCGGTACCCCAGCCTTGCAGGTGCAGGGAGATACCCTTGAGCTCGGCGCTGAAGGCGAACAGCTCGCTCACCCGCGCCACTTCGTCCGCCAGCGCCACGGGAACCAGGGCTACTTGGGTCTGCGGCTGGCTGACCTGGGCCAGGAACAGCATGTCGTTGATGATGCGGTTGAGCCGAGTCAGCTCCTCGACGCTGTCTTCCAGCGCCTCGCGGTACTTGTCGCCATCACGCTCGCGGGCCAGGGTGACCTGGGCCTTGCCCATCAGGTTGCCGATGGGCGTGCGCAGTTCGTGGGCCAAGTCGTCGGAAAACTGCGACAGCTGACGCACGCCCTGGTCGAGCCGGTCGAGCATCACGTTGATGGCGCGGGCCAGGTCGGCCAGTTCGACGGGCAGGCCCTCGTCCGGCAGGCGATGCTCCAGGTCCTGGGCCGAGACTTGCCCGGCGATCCGGCGAAAGTGCCGCAGCGGGCGCAGGCCTCGCTGCACCAGCTTCCACGCGGCGATGCCGATCAGCACCAGCAGCAGCGGCAGGGCCAGCAGGGTGGAGTGCAGGTAGGCCTGCAACAGGCTGTTGTCGTCGCTGCGGTTGAGCGACATCAGCACCTTGACCGGGGTGTCGTCGCGCAGGCGCATCAGGCGGCTGGCAGTGAGGATCTGGTTGCCATCGTCGTCGCGCCAGGTGTGGAAGGTCAGCCGGTTGTCGGCCTCCAGGTCCAGCAGGTGCTGCGACTGCAGCGCCGGCCCCAGGCTGAGCAGGGCCGGGTGGCGGCCGTTGATGGCCATCACGCTGAGGCTGAGGTTGTCATGGCCCATGACCAGGTCGAGCAGCGGGTGGGCGCGGGCGCCAAGGTCATCGCTGCGCAGATCGACGCGCAGGTTGTGCTCGACTTGCAGCATCTTGCGCGCCAGGTCCTTGCGCGCCCGGCTGTCCAGCTCGTGGTCGAGGGCGAACACCGCCAGGCACGCCAGCAGCAAGACCAGTGCCGCGCCGAGCAGGGTGACGGTCAGGCCCAGGCGCAGCGACAGGCTCGGGCGGCGCTTCACGCCCGGGCCTCGAGCACGTAGCCGACGCCGCGCAGGGTGTGGATCAGCTTGTCCTCGAACGGGTCGTCGATCTTCGCTCGCAAGCGGCGGATCGAGACCTCAACCACGTTGGTGTCGCAGTCGAAGTTCATGTCCCACACCAGCGAGATGATCTGTGTGCGTGACAGCACTTCGCCGCTCTGGCGCATCAGCAGGTGCAGCAGGGCGAACTCCTTGGCGGTCAGGTCGATGCGCTGGCCGCCGCGCCAGGCGCGGTGGCGGCCGGGGTCGAGTTCGAGGTCGGCGACCTTCAGCGTGCTCGGCTGCAGGTGCTGGTCGTTGCGCCGCAGCAGGCTGCGGATGCGCGCCAGCAGTTCGGGAAACTCGAAGGGCTTGAGCAGGTAGTCGTCGGCGCCCAGGTCCAGCCCCTTGACCCGGTCGGCCAGACGGCCATGGGCGGTGAGCATCATGATCCGCGTCGAGGATTCGGCGCGCAGGCGCTGCAGCACGCCCCAGCCATCGAGCCCGGGCAGGTTGACGTCGAGGATCACCAGGTCGTACGCCTGCTGGCGGGCCAGGTGCAGGCCGTCGGTGCCGGTATGGGCGCAGTCGACCACGTAGCCGTTCTCGCGCAGGCCCTGTTGCAGGTAGTCGGCGGTGCGGGGTTCGTCCTCGATGATCAGTAGGCGCATGGTCGGGCTCTGTGTGGAAAGGGGGCGATTCTCGACCCTGTAGTGACATCAGGGTCAAGCGGCGAGGATGTTACTGGATGCGAATGGGCAAGCGGCGGGAATAACGGATTTGTAATGCGCGGGTCATGTGCCTGACAGGGTGATCCTGTGGGAGCGGGCTTGTTCCGCGATACGGCTCTCTTGCAAGACTGTAATGTCCGCCTCACCTTGGTGTTAGCTCCCGCTTGCGATGATGGCCCTGTCGAAACGGTTATCACGAGGCAAGCACGATGAACCTGACCAAGTACCTGCTGCTGGCGATTCTCGCCCTGGGCAGCACCAGCGTTTTCGCCGAAGGCGGGGCTGAGCGTTCGAAGCAATTCTGGCAAGCGTTCCGCGACGACCAGGCGCGCCTGTACGGGGACAAGCAGCAGGCGCTGGCCGAGCGCGAGCGCAAGGCCGAGGAAAAGGCCCGGGAACTGGCCAAGGACTGAGTACCACACACTTGCGCCGCGACAGCTCCTCGGCGCAGGTGAACCTGGGCGCCCGAACGGGCGCCCTTTTTTTTATTTGCGTGCCAGCAGCGTGGCGCGGCGCGGGGCTGGCAGGCCTTCGATGGTCTTGTCGTGGTCGTTCGGGTCGAGGAAGTCGCCCAGCGACTGGTAGCGCATCCACTCGGTGCTGCGCTGCTCCTCGACGTTGGTGACGCTGACATCGACGCAGCGCACATCGCTGAAGCCGGCGCGGCGCAACCAGCGCTCCAGGGCCGGCACCGACGGCAGGAACCAGACGTTGCGCATCTGCGCGTAGCGATCCTCGGGTACCAGCACCTGGTTTTCGTCACCCTCGATCACCAGGGTTTCCAGCACCAGTTCGCCGCCCTTGACCAGACAGTCCTTGAGCGCCAGCAGGTGCTCGATGGGCGAGCGGCGGTGATAGAACACGCCCATGGAAAATACGGTATCAAAGCCTTCGAGGTTGGCCGGCAGCTCCTCGAGGGCGAACGGCAGGTGCCAGGCCGGCAGTTCAGGCAGGTACTGCTGCACGGCCTGGAACTGGCAGAAGAACAGCCAGTTGGGGTCCACGCCGATGACCATGTCGGCGCCGGCGCCGAGCATGCGCCACTGGTAGTAGCCGTTGCCGCAGCCTACATCGAGCACGCGCTTGCCCTTGAGGTCCAGGTGTGGGCCGACCCGTGACCATTTCCAGTCAGAGCGCCACTCGGTGTCGACATGCACGCCAAACAGGTCGAACGGGCCCTTGCGCCAGGGCGACAGGCCCATCAGTGCCTGCCGCATCTGCGCCCGGGTGGCGTCGTCGCAGGCGCAGTCCAGACGCAGGCCGTCGACCAGGTCGATTTCGCTGGGGGTCAGCCGCGGCAGTGCCTCGAGGGCGCCGCGCCAGCGGTCGAGGTCGCCGTGGCCCTTTTCCAGCTTGGCTTCGAGTTGCGCCTGCAGGCCCTGGGACCAGGTGGCAAGGGGCGTGCCCGCCAGGCGGCGGACGAGGGGGGACAGATCGATCATGGCAGGGCTATCAGCGAGGCGAAGTTGAGGCATTGGAACCAGGGCACGACCTTGGAGAAGCCGGCGGCGCGCAGGCGCTGCTCATGGGTTTCCAGGGTGTCGGGCTTCATCACGTTCTCGATGGCGCTGCGTTTCTGGGCAATTTCCAGTTCGCTGTAGCCATTGGCACGTTTGAAGTCCAGGTGCAGTTCGTTGAGCAGGTCCTGCTCCTGCGCGTCGGTGAAGCGCAGTTTTTCCGAGAGAATCAGCGCACCGCCCGGCAACAGGGCCTGATGGATGCGGCCGAGCAGCTCCAGGCGTTGCTCTGGGGCGACGAACTGCAGGGTGAAGTTCATCGCCACCACCGAGGCCGGTTCGAAGGGCAGGGTGAGGATGTCCGCCTCCAGCACCTGTACCGGCAGCAGCTCCTGGAACATCGAGTCCTGGGCGGTGAGGTACTGGCGGCAGCGCTCGACCATGGCCGCGGAGTTGTCCACCGCGATGACCCGGCAGCCGTCCGTGCGCACATGGCGGCGCAGCGCCTGGGTCACCGCGCCCAGCGAGGCGCCGAGGTCGTACAGCACGGAGTTCGGCTGGGCGAAGCGCGCGGCCAGCACGCCGAGGTTCTCGACGATGGTCGGGTAACCGGGCACCGAGCGCTTGATCATGTCCGGGAACACCTGCACCACGTCTTCGTTGAAGACGAAGTCGGGCACCTGCTCCAGGGGCTGGGCGAAAAGGCGGTCGGGTTGTTTGCTCACGGGCGGGTCCAGGCGGCTGGCAATCTACAGGGGCGGCATTCTAGCCAAACCACGGCAAGCTTGCATGACTCGCTGACCGGCGCCGTGCGCTCACTTCACCCGGATGGCGCAATCGAAGGTCTGCACCGGTCGCACTTCAGGGGCCCAGGGCTGCTGGTAGACCAGGATCAGGTGGCCTTCGCCGGCGGCCTTGACCTGGAAGCGCCAGGTGGAAAGCCCGCCGCTGCCGACGATGCCGGCTTGTTCCGGGGAGCTGTATACCTCGGGACCGAGGCTGCGCAGGATCTCCGAAGCCGGGTTCTGCAGCAGCCAGCGGTAGCCGGTGGTGGGGTTGCTGGGCAGGGTGAGGGTCATGGTCTGGCCGACGACCAGGCGCTTGGGGCACTCGCTTTCTCCGTCCAGTTCGACGGTGCGTTGCGGTTGCTGGGCGCAGGCGGTGAGCAGGGCCAGGGCGGCGGGAACAAGCAGGCGAGGGAGAGACATGTTGGCTCCTGAAGCTGGAATGGCCTGAGGATAACCGAAGCTGTCGCAGTTTTGTGGGGTGGTGGGGGGCCATCGCGGGGCCAGCCAGCTCCCACAGCGTATGCGTGGGAGCTGGCTGGCCCCGCGAAGACGGGCTGTCAGAACAACACTTTCGCCACGTCGGTAAAGCGCTTGGCGAAGTGCACGCTCAACCCTTCCTTCAGGTAGTCAGGCAGCTCTTCGAAATCGCCACGATTGGCCTCCGGTAGGATCAGTTCGAAGATTTTCTGCCGTCGCGCGGCGATCACTTTCTCGCGCACCCCGCCGATCGGCAGCACCTGGCCGGTCAGGGTCAGCTCGCCGGTCATGGCCACGCCTTTCTTCGGCGCCTGGTCGCGGGCCAGCGAGAGCAAGGCACTGGCCATGGTCACGCCGGCGCTGGGGCCATCCTTGGGCGTGGCGCCCTCGGGCACGTGCAAGTGGATGAACGCCTCGTTGAAGTAGCCGGGCGTGCCACCGAACTGCTTGAGGTTCGAGCTGATGTAGCTGTAGGCGATCTCTGCCGATTCCTTCATCACGTCACCCAGCTGCCCGGTGAGCTTGAGGCCGCGGTTGAGGCTGTGGATATGCGTGGCCTCGATCGGCAGGGTGGCACCGCCCATGCTGGTCCAGGCGAGACCTGTTATCACGCCCTTGCCGGCCAGTACCTGCTCGCTGCGAAACACCGGCATGCCCAGGGCGGGCTCGAGGTCCTTGGCGGCGATCTTGAGTTTGGCCTGCGGATCTTCCAGCAGCTTGACCACCGACTTGCGCACCAGCTTGCCCAGCTGTTTCTCCAACTGACGCACACCGGCTTCGCGGGCATAGCCCTCGATCACCGCACGCAGGGCGGCGTCGTTGATGCTCAGGCTGGTCTTGGCCACGCCGGCCTTGTCCAGCTGCTTGGGCCACAGGTGGCGCTTGGCAATGGCCAGCTTTTCCTCGGTGATGTAGCCGGACAGGCGGATCACTTCCATACGGTCGAGCAACGGGCCGGGGATCGAGTCGAGGGTGTTGGCGGTGCAGACGAACAGCACCTTGGACAGGTCCAGGCGCAGATCGAGGTAATGGTCGAGGAAGTCGACGTTCTGTTCCGGGTCGAGGGTTTCCAGCAGCGCCGAGGCCGGGTCGCCCTGGTAGCTCTGGCCCATCTTGTCGATCTCGTCGAGCATGATCACCGGGTTCATCACCTCGACTTCCTTCAGCGCCTGCACCAGCTTGCCCGGCTGGGCGCCGATGTAGGTGCGGCGGTGGCCCTTGATCTCGGCCTCGTCGCGCATGCCGCCGACACTGAAGCGGTAGAACGGTCGGCCCAGGGACTCGGCGATGGACTTGCCGATGCTGGTCTTGCCGACGCCCGGCGGACCCACCAGCAGCACGATGGAGCCGCTTATCTCACCTTTCCAGGCGCCCACGGCGAGGAACTCGAGGATGCGCTCCTTGATGTCGTCCAGGCCCGCGTGGTGGCGGTCGAGGACCTTGCGCGCGTGCTTGAGGTCGAGCTTGTCCTTGCCGTACACGCCCCAGGGCAGAGCCGTGGCCCATTCCAGGTAGTTGCGGGTGACGGCGTACTCCGGCGAGCCGGTCTCGAGGATGGCTAGCTTGCCCATCTCCTCGTCGATGCGCTTTTTCGCCTGGTCAGGCAGGGTCTTGCCCTCCAGGCGCTGCTGGAACTGCTCCAGGTCGGCGCTGCGGTCGTCCTTGGTCAGGCCCAGCTCCTGCTGGATGACCTTGAGCTGCTCCTTGAGGAAGAACTCGCGCTGGTGCTCGCCGATCTGCCGGTTCACCTCGGCGGAGATCTCGTTCTGCAGCCGGGCCACCTCGACTTCCTTGCGCAGCATCGGCAGGACCTTTTCCATGCGTTTGAGCATGGGTACACAGTCGAGCACTTCCTGCAGCTGGTTGCCGGTGGCCGAGGTGAGGGCGGCGGCGAAGTCGGTGAGTGGCGAGGGGTCATTGGGGCTGAAGCGGTTGAGGTAGTTCTTCAGCTCTTCGCTGTACAGCGGGTTGAGTGGCAGCAGTTCCTTGATCGCGTTGATCAGGGCCATGCCGTAGGCCTTCACTTCGTCGGTGGGCTCCGCCGGCTGGCGTGGGTAGTCGACCTCCACCAGGTAGGGTGGGCGGTGGTGCTTGAGCCAGGTGCGGATACGCACGCGGGTCAGGCCCTGGGCGACGAACTGCAGCTTGCCGCCTTCGCGGCTGGCGTGGTGGACCTTCACCAGGGTGCCGTACTCGGGCAGGGCCTTGGTGTCGAAGTGGCGGTGGTCTTCCGGCGGGGTGTCCATGAAGAACAGCGCCAGGGCGTGGTGCGGGGTCTTGGCGACCAGGTCGAGGGTTTCGGCCCAAGGTTCTTCGTTGACGATCACCGGCAGCACTTGCGCGGGGAAGAATGGGCGGTTGTGGATCGGGATCACGTAGACCTTGTCCGGCAGTTGCTGGCCGGGCAGGGCGAGGTGGTGGCCGGGGGCGGCCTGGGGATCGAGGTGTTCGACTTCGCTGTGTTCGTCGGGATGTTCAGGGAAATCCTGCTGGTCGCTCATGGGGCACCTGCGTGAATGGCTATGGTGCTTAGATGGGGCGGTGGTGGGCAGGTTTCAATGGTAGACGAAGGGGGGAGAACCGCGGGGGGAACAATAGCGGGTAAGCCCGCTCCCTGGTTGGGAGCGGGCCTGCCCTGCGACAGGCGTGACGCTTACTCAGCCAATTTGTAAGCGATGATGTAGTCGCCCATTTTAGTGCCCAGCGAGCCATGGCCGCCCGCGGTGACCAGCACGTACTGCTTGCCGTCCTTGCCGGTGTAGCTCATCGGCGTGGCCTGGCCGCCGGCCGGCAGACGAGCCTTCCACAACTCCTGGCCGTTCTTCACGTCATAGGCGCGCAGGTACTGGTCCAGGGTGCCGCTGAGGAAGCCCACGCCACCGGCGGTGACGATCGAGCCACCCATGCTTGGCACGCCCACCGGCATGCCGATCGGCACCGGGGTGCTGTCGCGGGTGGTGCCGTTCTTGTGCTTCCACACCACCTTGTTGGTGAACAGGTCGATGGCCGCCACATAGCCCCAGGCCGGTGCCTGGCACGGGATGCCCAGCGGCGACATGAACGGGTGCATGGTCACCGCGTACGGCGCGCCGGCGTTCGGCTGCACGCCGCTGGTCTCGCTTTCGCGTTTGCTGCCTTCTGCTACCTGCTCGCGCGGGATCATTTTCGACACGAAGGCCATGTAGTTCGGCGAGGTGAAGAGGATCTGGCGCACCGGGTCGACCGACACGCTGCCCCAGTTGAACACGCCTACGTTGCCTGGGTAGACCAGGCTGCCCTGCTCGGAAGGCGGCGTGTACTGGCCTTCGTAACGCAGGCTGCGGAACTGGATGCGGCAGAGCATCTGGTCGAACGGCGTGGCGCCCCACATGGCCTGTTCGGTCAGATCGGGGCCGAGCAGGTTGAGGTCGGAGCGGGCCTGGGTCGGCGCGGTGTGGTCGCCTTTCACGGCGCCCTGCGGTACCGGGATCTCGCGGATCGGCACGATCGGCGTGCCGTCGCGGCGGTCGAGCACGTACAGGCTGCCTTGCTTGGTCGGCACGATGACCGCCGGCTTGACGCCGTCGTCGGTCTTCAGGTGAACCAGGGTCGGCTGGCTGCCGACGTCCATGTCCCACAGGTCGTGGTGGGTGAACTGGTAGTTCCAGCGCGCCTTGCCGGTGGCCAGGTCCAGGGCGACGATGCCGGCGCTGTACTTCTCGGCACCCGGAGTGCGGTCGGCACCCCACTGGTCGGGGGTCTGGTTGCCCAGCGGCAGGTAGATCATGCCCAGGTCTTCGTCGACGCTGGCGATCGACCACATGTTGGCCGAGTTGCGGCTGTACATTTTCCCGTCGGCCAGGGGCTTGGTGTCGTCCGGGTTGTTGCTGTCCCAGTTCCACACCAGATGGCCGTCGTGCACGTCGTAGGCGCGGATTACGCCGGACGGCTCGTTGGTCGATTCGTTGTCGGTGACATGGCCACCGATGATCACCAGGCTGCGGGTGATCGCCGCGGGCGAGGTGGAGTAGTAGCCACCGGCGGTGAACGGGCCGATGCCGCGGGTCAGGTCGATCACGCCCTGGTTGGCGAAGCCTTCGCAGACCTTGCCGGTGTCGGCGTTGATGGCGATCAGGCGGGCGTCGGCGGTGGGCAGGTACAGGCGGCGCGGGCATGCCTGGGCCACGGCCTGGCCTGCGTCGGTGATCTTCGGCGCGGGGCTGCCGTCACGGCTGACGTAGTTGTTCTCGTCATAGTACGAGACGCCGCGGCAGGTCATGTGGGCGAAGCCCTTGAAGGTGCCGGTAGGGCTCTTGACCTGGGGGTCGTAGCGCCAGATTTCGGCGCCGGTATCCGGGTCCAGGGCCAGCAGGCGGCTGTGGGCGGTGCAGGCATAGAGCATGCCGTTGACCTTCAGCGGGGTGTTCTGGTTGGTCAGCTCCACCGGGTCGTTTTCGCTTGGCAGATCGCCGGTGCGGATGCGCCAGGCCTCTTCCAGGCGGTAGGCGTTCTGCGGCGTGATCTGGCGCAGCGGCGAGTAGCGGTCGCCGTGTTCGGTGCGGCCGTAGGCCTGCCATTCACCCTCCGGCATGGCCGGAGCGGCGCTGCCCATCTCGCTGTTGTCGCGGGTGAACTCGCCACGGATCTCGCCCGGGTGGGTGAACTGGCTGGCCACGGCGGTGGCGCCGGAGGCGACCACGGCGACGCTGAGCAGGGCGGTGTTGACTTTCGACGCGGGGCCGACCAGCGGGCGGCGTGCCCACGGCAGCAGCAGGACCACGCCGATGGCGAACCAGATGGCCAGGCGCGGCACCAGCTGCCACCAGTCCAGGCCGACTTCCAGCAGCGCCCAGGCGGTGCTGCCCAGCAGCATCAGGCCATACAGGCCCAGGGCGATGCGACGCTTGGCCAGCAGCAGGATGCCGGACAAGGCGAAGCCGATACCGGCAATCAGGTAGTAAAGCGAGCCACCCAGCTGGCTCAGCTTGATGCCGCCGGCCAGCAGGGCCAGCCCCATCAGCAGCAGCAATACGCCCATCAGGCGCGGTAGCCAGCGGGTTCCATTCTTGGCACCGTCAGTGCTCATCGTCTGTTCTCCGTAGTGTGAAAGGGTCGGGTTAGAAACTGCTCTGGATCTTCAGGCCGCCGATCAGGGCGTCGTCGACCCGCGACACCCCGCCCGGATGGCGGATGTACTGCAGGTTCGGGCGCACGGTGAGCCAATCGGCCAGGTGGATGCCGTAATAGAGTTCGGCGCTGTATTCGGTGTCCTGCACGGGCAGGAAACCGGGGTTGTCGTAGTCGTCCAGGCCGTTGGCCTGGTTGATGAGGCGGGCGTTCTTGCGGTAGCCGGGATTGACGTGCACGCGGGCCAGGGCGAAACCGATGTCGTCCTTGGCGCGGGCATCGAAGGGCCCTTTGTAAACCACACCTGCCTGCACATAGTTGTCGATGGCATTGGTCTTCTTGTCGTGCACCGTGGCATTGGCGAACAGGCTCAGGCCGCGCGACTGGTCGGAGGCCAGCGCGGTTACCTGCTGCTGGGCGCCGAGCCACAGGCCATGCTTGCTCGAGCTGCTGCGGTAGGCGGCGCCGCTGATGGCGGCAGGCGCGCCGGTGCTGTCCTTGAGTACATCCTGTGCCTTGGCATTACTGTAGTAGTAGCCGGCGCGATATTCCCCTTTCAGGCCATTGACCCGCGGGCTCCAGACCAGTTCGATCGGCATCACCGCGCCCTGGGTGCCGCTGCCGCTGAGCTTGAAGCCGTTGCCGCTCTCGAGGTTGGAGGGGTTCTGCTCGAAAACGCCGACCTGGGCGTAGAGTGCGTCGTTCAGGTTGTAGCGCACGCGCAGGGCCCACTGGCTGACCGGCCAGTTGTACCAGATGCCGCCGACCCAGTTGCCCACCTGCGAGCCGCAGAACGCCAGGTTCTGGAAGTCGCAGGGGAAGCTGTTGAAGTCCTCGCCTTCGCCAAAGCGGCCGAATTTCACGTCCAGCGTGCCATCGAAGTATTTCTGCTTGATCCACATCTGCGTCAGCCGCCAGGTCTCGCCACGGCCCCAGACCTCCTGGGCCGAGGTGAAACCGCCGACGCGCGGGTCGTTGATGCGGTCGTTGCTGATGTTGTCGCCATGGCGTTCGGTGACGGTCAGCTGGAACTCGGTGTCTTGCCAGCCGAGGATCTTTTGCAGGTCCATGTTCACGCCGAAGGTGAACTGGTCGCTGTAGCGCGCCGCGCGGTCATGGCTGTAGCCGCCGTGCAGGTTGCTGCCCATCTCGCCGGTGTAGCCGAGGGTGAAGTCATAACCTTCCTCCAGCAGCTCGCTGCGGGTTCCGCCCCAGTCTCCGAGCATCCACGGCGAGTCCTTGGCGAACATTTCGCTGGCGCTGGTGGTGGGGGACAGGGCGCCGAGCAGGGTGGCGAGGGCGAGGCCGGAGTAGCGGGTATTGGGCAGCTGGAGCATGAGATAGCGCTATCTTTTGATTTTTGAAGAAACGGCAAGCGCAACGAAGTGCGAGATCTTCGAAGGGAAATGACTGCGTTGGGTATCGAATGAAGCGATTCAGCTTGCGGCGGGGAGGATATAGGGGAAGTTGTAAGAAAAAAAGACAAAATGTCGCAGGGGATTGTTGCTGACGGGGTAACAGTAAGTGCGCAGGAGGCTGCACCGTAGCCTATTCGCCGGCAAGTCGGCTCCCACCGGTACAGCGCAGTCCTGTGGGAGCCGGCTTGCCGGCGAAAGGGGCGCATAGCGCCCCTGGCAATCAGAAGCTGGTACGCAGCCCCACTTGCACACTACGCCCCGGCGCCGGCGCGATATCACGCAGGATCGAGCTGGCATAGCGCACGGTCTGGTCGGTGAGGTTCTCGCCGCGCACGAAGGCCAGCCATTCACTCTGGCCGATGTCGAAGCGATACCCCAGGCTGGCGCCGAGGGTGGTGTAGCCATCGGTGCTGGTCTCGTTGGCCGGTTTGCGATGCTGTGACGCCGCGTGCTGCACATCGACACGCGCCTGCCAGCGGTCCAGCTCCCAGACCAGGCCGCTGTTCAGGCGCAGCGGGGCGATGCGCGGCAGCGGCTCGCCGCTGTCGAGGTTCTTGGCCCGGGTGTAGTCGCCGGACAGTTCCAGGGCGAAGCTGCCGTAGCGGTTTTTCAGCAGTTGCCAGCGGTCCTGGGCCTCGATGCCGTAGAAACGTGCCCGCACGCCCTGATAGGCATACTCGAGGATATCGCCGTGGTCATGATCATGGTCGTGATCGTGGTCATGATCGTCGTGGTCGTGATGATGGCCTTCACGCAGGTTGCCGGTGCCAATCAGGCCGATGTAGTTGCGAAAATGGCTGTAGAACACGCCGACGCTGCCCTTGTGGGTGCCGTTGTCGAAGCGCAGGGCCAGGTCGGTGGAGATGGCCTTCTCCTTGTTCAGGTTCGGATCGCCGATCTCGTAGGCGCCGGTGGCCACGTGGGCACCGTTGGCGTACAGCTCGTAGAAAGTCGGCGCGCGCTCGGTGTAGCCAAGGTTGGCGGCCAGCGACCAGATCGGGTCGAGCTGGTACACCGCGCCCGAGGACAGGCTCAAGGCGTTGAAGCTGCTGGCGCTGTCGGCCCCGGCGAAGTTCTCGTTGCCCTTGGCATCCGGATCGACCCGGGTGTGTTCCAGGCGCGCGCCCAGGCTCAGGTTCAGGCGTTCGCTGGCCTGCCATTGCTCAAGCAGGAACAGCGCCAGGCTGTCGGTATCGGTGTGCGGGACAAAGGCTTCCTCGCCCAGCGCGGAGAATTCGTTGCGGCTGACCTGGGCGCCGACCACGCCCTCGACCGGGCCCAGCGGCTGGTGACGGGCCTCGATGCGCGCTTCGTAGCCTTTGTTCTTGAAGGTGGTGTGCACCTCGCCGCTTTCGATTTCGCGGTGCTGGTAGTCGGTGTAGCCGGCATCGACCTTGACCGAGCTGAACGGCCCGTCGAGGTCGCGCAGTTCCGAGGCGAAGCCGTAGTGGTCCTGCTGCATGTCCAGGCGCACGCCGGGCTCGGCCACCGAGCCGTAGTTGCTGTCGTAGCGGCTGTAGGACAGGCCGGTGTAGCCGTGATCCCAATGGTACGAACCGCCGATCGCACCGCCGTCCTGGCGACCATCGCTGTTCTCCAGGCGGTGCTTGCCGCCGGGCTCGTCGGCATCGCGGACCTTCGAACTGCGGGCGTAGCCGGGGATGCGCAGGTCGTTGAACTGGCGGCTGTTGGCGTCCAGGTGCAGGGCGAAGGCGCCGTTGCCGGCCTCCAGCTTGCCAGCGCTGCTGCGGGTGGTGTCGGCGCCGCCGTAGCGCAGCTCGCCCGCGCCATGGATGCCGTCGATGGGTGAGTCGGGGATGCGGTTGTCGAAGGTGTTGACCACGCCGCCGATGGCGTTGCCGCCATATAGCAGGGCGGCCGGGCCGCGGACGATCTCGACCCGCTCGACGGTGACCGGGTCCAGTGGCACGGCGTGGTCGTAGGACAGCGACGAGGCGTCCAGGGCGCCGACGCCGTTGCGCAGGATACGAATACGGTCGCCGTCCAGGCCGCGGATTACCGGGCGGCTGGCACCGGGGCCGAACCAGGTGGAGGCGACGCCGGGCTGTTTGTTGAGGGTTTCACCGAGGCTGGCGTGTTGCTGTTGCAGCAGGTCGTCGCCTTCGAGGACGGTGCTGGGCGCGGCCAGTTGGGCGTTGCCCAGCGGGTTGGCAGTGATCACCTGGGGTTGCAGTTCCACGGCCTGGCTGGAGGTGGAGGCCAGCCAGAGCGCGACGGCAAGGGGAGAGAGGTGCAGCGGCATGTGACGCATGGGGATGTGGCGTTCCTTGGCAGAATTGTTAATAGTTACTTTATAACATTTCATCACAAGCTGTTTGCCACGGGCCAGTACTTTGTGAAGTAACGTGTTTACCCTGTAGGCGATCGTCCAGCCCTGTGGGAGCGGCTTTGCGTCGCGAAAGGGCTGCGCAGCAGCCCCGGCAATTTTTGATGGTGGCTCAGAACCTGGGGCCGCTGCGCACCCCTTTCGCGACGCAAGGCCGCTCCCACAGAGGACAGTTTCCAGCGCGACAGCGTGGCCCGAAGGGCTGGGCAGTCTCCTACAGGGCTCAGCGGTAGAGGCTGTAGATGCCACTACACTCGTGTAAGGTGCGCACCTTCCCGAACCTGGAGCACTGGCATGAGCACGGCCAATCACAACGCGCTGCACGGCAAGACCCTCGAGCAGATCCTTACCGAACTGGTGGCGCACTACCAATGGCAGGGCCTGGCCGAGCGCGTCGACATCCGCTGCTTCAAAAGCGACCCGAGCATCAAGTCGAGCCTGACCTTCCTGCGCAAGACCCCGTGGGCACGGGAAAAGGTCGAGCAGCTGTACGTGAAGCTGCAGCGCAAAGGCTGATGCCGCCCCGCCCCTGGCTGACCCTGGCGGCCGTCCTCGGCTGGACGGGTCTGGCGATCCAGTTGTACCTGGTGCTGCTGGCGCGCTGGCAGGAGCAGGCCAGCCTGATCGGCGGGCTGGTCAACCTATTCTGTTTTTTCACGGTGTTGAGCAATACGCTGGTGGCCACCGTGCTCAGCCAGGCCGCGTTCGGCCGCGAGTCGGCGGCCAGGCGCTGGTTCTTGTCACCCGCTGTGAGCTCATGCATCGCCGCGAGCATTCTGCTTGTGGCACTGGCCTACAGCCTGTTGCTGCGCCACCTTTGGCAGCCCCGGGGCTGGCAGTGGCTGGCGGACGAACTGCTGCACGATGTGATGCCGCTGGTGTTCGTCCTGTACTGGTGGCTGGAGGTGCCCAAGGGGCAATTGCGGCTCTGGCACCTGGCGGCCTGGGCGCTGTACCCGGTGTTGTATTTTGCCTTCGTGCTGCTACGCGGGCATGAGATTGGGGTCTATCCCTATCCGTTCATCGACGTGGCACGGTTGGGATATGGGCAGGTGCTGGGCAATGCCCTGATGGTGCTGGCGGGATTCTGGGGGATCGGGTTGGTATTGCTGGGGTTGGATCGCTGGCGCAGGCATTCATGAGATTGGCCATATGCAATCCCTGTAGTAGCGGCCTTGTGTCGCGAACGGGCCGCACAGCGGCCTCGGCAATTTCTGCCTTGGCGCTGAGATCCCGGGGCTGCTTTGCAGCCCTTTCCGACCGGGCCGACACCTCGGCAAGGCCGCTCCTACACGGGGTGTGCAGATTCTGATCATTCGTCGTCGGCAGTGCCGTCAGCTCGCCAGTAAGCCGCAGCCTTGAGGGCATCCTCGGGAACGCCTTTCTCCAGCAGCAGCGCCTTGGCCTGGCGGGTCAGAGCCTTCTCCAGCGCCACCCAGCCATACAACCGGCCCTGGGGCAACGCCAGGTGCTTCACTCGCTCCAGCACATCCTCCTGGTGCCGGCGCACCCAGATCACCTCGACCTGGGCCTTGCTCGTCAGCACCTGGCGCTCCTGCTCGTCCTCGATCTGGATCACCGCCAGTACCTGGCGGCCCGCCGGCAGTTCTTCCAGGCGACGGGCAATGGCCGGGATCGCCGTCTCGTCGCCGATCAGCAAGTAGCTGTCGAAGATATCCGGCACCACCATCGAGGCCCGCGGGCCGGCGATGTCCAGGGTCTGGCCGGGCGCGGCCTGGGCCGCCCAGGTGGAGGCGGGGCCATCGCCATGCAGGACGAAATCGATATCCAGCTGGTTGTTCACCAGGTCGATGCGCCGTGGCGTGTACTCGCGCATGGTCGGCCGGGCGCCGCCATCACGGCCCAGGTTGCGCGCGTCGATGGCCTGCTGCTCTTCGGGCGTGCAGGCGAACAGCAGCTTGATGTGGTCGTCCGTGCCGACACTGGTGAAACCGGTTAGCTCCGCGCCACCGAGGGTAATGCGGCGCATGCGCGGGGTGAGGTCGGTGACCCGCAGCACTTCGAGGCGGCGCTGGCGAATCTCATGGTTGACGCGATGAATGGTGTCGCTCATGGGGTGTTCTCCGTAACAAGGTTGGCCGGCCCGGAGGCGATGGCCTTGGCGGTGTCGTTGAGCAGGTTGCGCACCCGCTCGATCTCTTCGCTGGTCCAGCGGCCGCTGTGCATGTGCAGGGCGTGGCGCAGGTTGCCGACCGCTTCATGGATTTCCGGCGGCCGGTCGTGGCCGCGCAGGGCGCGCTTGCTAACCTCGATGCGCATGCGCACGCCGTCGAGGGCGACGGCCTGTTCCTGCAAGGCACTGCGGCCGGCATCGGTGATGGCGTAGAGGCGCTTGCTGCCCTGGATGGCGCCGGTGACCAGCTCGGCTTCCTCGAGATAGCTAAGTGTGGGGTAGATCACCCCGGGGCTGGGGCTGTAGCTGCCGTCGAAGAGGGTCTCGATCTGGCGGATCAGGTCGTAGCCATGGCCGGGTTGCTCGGCCAGCATCGAAAGCATCAGCAACTTCAGGTCGCCCGGGGCGAATACCCGCGGGCCACGTTCGCCGCGGCCGGGACGGCGTTCGAAGGGGTCGTGGTCGCGCATGGGGAAGGGCTCCGTCTGTTTAGATATATCGCAAGATATTACTCAAGATATATCTAAAGACAAGCCCTCAAATGCAGATGATTATCATCTGTTTTTTTGATGGTTCAGGACTGGCCTGCCACTTGTGGTGCCTTGCAGGCGGTGGGATTGCCCGGCTCCAGATACGGCATGAGAATCGGTGCCATGCCCTTGAGCACCTGCACCGGCAACGCCGAGGTGAACGTGAACGCTTCTGCCGAGCGCCCCGGGACGAACGCGGTAAGGGTGCCGAAGTGGTTGTCGCCGAGGAAGAACACGAAGGTCGCGGTGCGGTTCAGCGAACGCGAGCCGATCAACCGGCCGCCGGCGCCGAAGCTTTCGATGCGGTTGTCGCCGGTGCCGGTCTTGCCGCCCATCACCAGCGGGGTGCCGTCGTGCAGCTTGAAGCTGCCGGAGATGCGCCGCGCGGTGCCGGCGTCGACCACCTGCGACATGGCGCCCTTGAGCGCCCGGGCGACTTCCACCGGGAGAATCCGCTGGCCACGGTCCGGGTCGCTGATCAGCTGCGTTTCGTAGGGGGTGTTCTGGGCGAAGTGCAGGGTGTCGATGCGCAGCGTGGGCAGGCGCACGCCGTCGTTCTGGATGATCCCGACCAGTTCGGAGAGCGCGGCCGGACGGTCGCCGGAGCTGCCGATGGCGGTGGCCAGCGACGGTACCAGGTGGTCGAACGGGTAGCCGACGCGCTTCCAGCGCTGGTGGATATCGGTGAACGCCTCGATCTCGACCATGGTGCGGATGCGGCTGTCGCGGGCGCCCTGGTGGCGGCTCTTGAACAGCCAGCCGTAGACCTCCTGGCGCTCGAAGCGGCTAGCGTTGAGGGCGTCCTTGAGCGAGGCGCCGGGGTTCTTCAGCAGGTAGCCGAGCAGCCACAGGTCCAGCGGGTGGACTTTGGCGATGTAGCCCTGGTCAGGCAAGTCGTACTTGCCCGGGCCGTAGGCTTCGTACATCTCCACCAGGCGGCCGTCGGTGAGCTTGGCCATGGCCTTCTTGTCTTCCTTGCTGTGGGCGCGAACGAAGGCGTTGAAGGTCTCCTGGCCGGCCTCGGGGAACAGGTAGCGGTGCACCGCGGCCAAGCGCTGCGGGGTTACCCGCATGCTGTCGAGGAAGGTGTCCAGGCGCTGCTGCGAGGTCTTGCGCTGGTACTTCTTCCAGAAACGCATGGTGTAGTTGGAGCCTTCGCGGTCGGCGAAGCGCGCCAGGTATTCCTGGCGGCGCGGATCGCTGTCGTCCCTGAGCAGTGGTTCGCGGTTGAACGGCTGCTGATAGGTGACGTAGCGCACGATGTCGCGCATCAGGCGGATGAACGGCAGGTTGATCGACTCGCGCAGGGCATCCTTGAGCGTGGGGTTGCGATTGTTGTCTTCCTTGCGGAAGTTGTTGAACACATGCATGCCGCCACCGGTAAAGAAGGCCTCGCCGGTGTTGGCCGAGTACTTGCGCTCGAGCGCCGCGTCGAGCATGGCATCCAGGCCTTGGTTCTTGCTGTTCTGCATCAGCCATTCCAGCGACCACTGGGTGATGCGGTCGAGCTCGGCCACCGGGACCTTCTTCAGCTCGGCCGCCGGCTTGCCGGCATACTTGTCGTGCAGCTCGGCGATGATTTCCAGGTAGGTGGTCAGCACCCGCAGCTTGGCGGTGGAGCCCAGTTCGAGCTTGCTGCCTTCATTGATGTCGAAGGGCTGGTTGGTGCTGTCGGTCTGCACCCGTACCCGCGAACCGTCGGCGGTACGTTCGAACAGGGTAAAGCTGTAGCTCACCTGGTCGGTGGTCTTGGCCGTGAGCAGGCGTTCGCCGATCAGGCCCATCTGCGCGGCGAATACCGGGTCGGCGAGGTTTTTCAGGTACTGGCTGACCTGCACCTGCAGGTCGGCCTGCAGGGTGCTGGTGGCCGACAGATCGAGGCGGTCGAGGTCGTAAAGCGGCCGGTTGAGCATGGCTGCCAGGCGGTTGCGGGCCAGGCTGATGCCTTTGTTGGTGATAATCGGCACGATGGTCGGCTGGGCCACCCAGTCGCGGTACACCGCCTTGCTGGCCAGGGCGGCGTCGGCCAGGGCACGCTCGATGATGCCGTTGGCGGCGAGTACGCGGATGTGCGAATCGGTGAGCTCGGCCAGTTCGATGCGGCCCTTGGACAGGTAATGCGAAGGGCGGCGCTGGGCGATCATCAGCGACAGCACCTGGCGCAGGGCCAAGCCGCGTTCGGCCATGCTCTTTTCGTCGCTGGCGGTGGAGGTGAGGGCCTGGTTGACCTGGTCGAAGTCGGCGCCGTACCACACCCGCAGGCCTTCGGCCATGCCGTGCACCTCGCCGTGGCCGGGTACCGCCGACAGCGGCACGCTGTTGAGGTAGTCGCGCACGATGCGCTCGCGAGCCTCGGTGGTGTCGGGGCCGCCCTGGTAGGCACGCACGCTGGCGGAAATCATCTGGCGGATCTTCTCGGCGCCTGAGACGGTCAGCCCGTCCGGCGAGTGGCGGTATTTCTCCAATTGGGTGGCCAGGGTGCTGCCGCCGGCTGACTGCCCGGGCAGGGCCAGGTACTTGGCCACCTGGCTATAGGCGGCCTTGGCGAAGCGTGGCCAGTCCACCGCTGGGTTGTTCTGCGGGTCTTTCGGGTCGAGCAGGTCGCGGTTCTCGATGAACAGCAGGCTGTTGACCATCACCGGCGGGATCGCCGCAAAGTTCGGGTACAGGTGCTGCGGGTAGTTGTATTGATAGAGCATGTCGCCGCGGCAGTCGGTGATCGACAGGCCAGCCTGGATCTTCTCCACATAGGGGACGAACAGGCCGTGATCGACGTAGTTCATCAGCGCTGGGGAGAAACGCACCTGCTGGTTGATCAGGTAGTCGCGCTTGAGCAGTCGCGGCAGGAATTCGCCCAGGGCGCTGTAGCCCAGGCGCCTGTCGAACGGACCCTCGCCCGGGTAGACGATGGCATCGCTCGGGCCGGGCTCAAGGGCGTAGGTGAGGGTACCGGCCAGGCGGCTGAACTCACGCGATTGCAGGCGCGAGGTCTGGAATTCGTCATAGGCGGCAAGGCCCACCGCGACCAGGCCGATCAACAGGATGAGCAGGATCAGGCGCCACCACAGGCGGCGCTGACGTGGGGTCTTGGGCAAGGGGGCTTCAGCCTGAGGTGCTTTGGGTGCTTCCGTTCTGGTTGGTTCCGATTGCCACAGTGCGCCCATAGTCTTGAGTCCGGCCAGGTGTTTTCGCGTTGCTTGTCTGAAGCTTAGACGCTGGCCAAGTTTGGTGAAAAATTTGTAAGAAGCTTCGAGCGATAGCGTATGAACATGCGCCTTTGGTGCGACTTCCATTCTTCGGCAATGTTGTTAATGTAGCTGCCCCATTCCTGTGCATGGGTGGAGCGAGGCCAGAATGCCCCTCCGGTTAAGGGCTTTTTGCCGAGAATTCTCGCCAAATATCCCGTTTTATATAGTGAAAAGCCCTGCAATTGGCTTCCTATACTGCTCGCCCCCTTCGACCCGCCGGCGCCCCGCGTCCGGTGGACAGGCCGCCCACAACGCGGCCTGGCGAGACGACGCCCCGCCTATCGGCGTGGTCGGTGCTGCACGAAGGTCAAATCCAATAACAAAATGAGGTTGTATTGCTATGCCAGTCGGCAACCATCCTGCCCACGACGCGTCCGTCCAGGGCGGCCCGCTCAAGCGCGAGCTGGGCGAACGGCACATCCGTCTGATGGCCCTTGGCGCCTGTATCGGCGTCGGCCTGTTCCTGGGATCGGCCAAGGCCATCGAAATGGCCGGCCCCGCCATCATGCTCTCCTACATCATCGGTGGCCTGGCCATCCTGGTGATCATGCGCGCCCTCGGCGAGATGGCCGTGCACAACCCGGTGGCAGGCTCCTTCAGCCGCTACGCGCAAGACTACCTCGGCCCCCTGGCGGGCTTCCTCACCGGCTGGAACTATTGGTTCCTGTGGCTGGTGACCTGCGTCGCCGAGATCACCGCGGTGGCCATCTACATGGGCATCTGGTTCCCCGATGTGCCGCGCTGGATCTGGGCGCTGATGGCCCTGGGCAGCATGGGCGCGATCAACCTGATTGCGGTCAAGGCGTTCGGCGAGTTCGAGTTCTGGTTTGCCCTGATCAAGATCGTCACCATCATCGCCATGGTGCTCGGCGGTATTGGCATCATCGCCTTCGGTTTCGGTAACGACGGCGTGGCCATGGGTATCTCCAACCTGTGGCGCAACGGCGGCTTCATGCCCAATGGCGTGACCGGCGTGCTGATGTCGCTGCAGATGGTGATGTTCGCCTACCTGGGCGTGGAAATGATCGGCCTGACCGCCGGCGAAGCGCGCAACCCGCAGAAGACCATCCCCCAGGCCATTGGCTCGGTGTTCTGGCGCATCCTGCTGTTCTATGTGGGCGCGCTGTTCGTGATCCTGTCGATCTATCCGTGGAACGAGATCGGCAGCCAGGGCAGCCCGTTCGTGATGACCTTCGAGCGCCTCGGCATCAAGACCGCCGCCGGCATCATCAACTTCGTGGTGATCACCGCCGCGCTGTCGTCGTGCAACGGCGGTATCTTCAGCACCGGGCGCATGCTCTACAGCCTGGCGCAGAACGGCCAGGCCCCGGCCACTTTCGCCCGTACCTCGAAGAGCGGCGTGCCGCGCAACGCGCTGCTGCTGTCGATCGCCGCGCTGCTGCTGGGCGTGCTGGCCAACTACCTGGTGCCGGAGAAGGTGTTTGTCTGGGTGACCTCGATCGCCACTTTCGGCGCGATCTGGACCTGGGTGATGATCCTGCTGGCGCAACTGAAGTTCCGCGCCGGGCTGAGTACCGCCGAGCGCAACGCGCTGAAATACCGCATGTGGCTGTGGCCGTTGAGTTCGTACCTGGCGCTGGCGTTCCTGGTACTGGTGGTGGGGCTGATGGCGTACTTCCCGGATACCCGCGTGGCCTTGTACATCGGTCCGGCATTCCTGGTGCTGCTGACGGCGCTGTACTACACCTTCCGCCTGGCGCCGAAAGAGGCCCAAGGCGTGGCGAGTACCGCCTCCTGATGAACAAAGCCCCGGCCAGTGCCGGGGCTTTGTTTTTGTATGGCCCTCATCGCGTGGCCGATCAGGCCGCCACCTCGCTATGCGGCTCGAAACTGTCGGCCCGGGCCAACTGCCACATCCGCGAATAAAACTGCCCATTGACCTCGCCGGTGAGCAGTTCGCCCGGCTTGAGGAACACGTGCATCTGCGAGAACAGCTTGATCTCGGTGGCCGAGATGCGCCGCACCAGGTGCTTGGCCTCCAATTGCGCCGGATGTTCCAGGCCCGCCGCGGCGAGCATCTCGGCCAGGGCGCGCAGGGTGTTGTGGTGGAAGTTCAGCACCCGCTGGGCCTTGTCCGGCACCACCAGCGCACGCTGGCGCAGGGCGTCCTGGGTGGCCACGCCGGTCGGGCACTTGTTGGTGTGGCAGCTCTGCGACTGGATGCAGCCGATGGCGAACATGAAACCGCGCGCCGAGTTGGCCCAGTCGGCGCCGATGGCCAGCACGCTGGCGATGTCGAAGGCGCTGACGATCTTGCCGCTGGCGCCGAGCTTGATCTTGTCGCGCAGGTTCAGGCCGACCAGGGTGTTGTGCACGAACAGCAGGCCCTCGCGCAGCGGCACGCCGATATGGTCGGTGAACTCCACCGGGGCGGCGCCGGTGCCGCCTTCCTTGCCGTCGACGACGATGAAGTCGGGCAGGATGCCGGTCTCCAGCATGGCCTTGGCGATGCCCATGAATTCCCATGGGTGGCCCAGGCAGAACTTGAAGCCCACCGGCTTGCCGCCGGACAGCTCACGCAGCTGGGCGATGAACTGCATCATCTCGATCGGGGTCGAGAAGGCGCTGTGGCGTGATGGCGAGATGCAGTCCTCGCCCATCATGACGCCACGGGTCTCGGCGATTTCCCGGGTCACCTTGTGCTTGGGCAGGATGCCGCCATGGCCGGGCTTGGCGCCCTGGCTCATCTTGATTTCGATCATCCGCACCTGCGGGTTCTGCGCCTGGACGGCGAAGCGCTCGGGGTCGAAGCGGCCGTCCGCGGTGCGGCAGCCGAAGTAGCCGCTGCCCAGTTCCCAGACCAGGTCGCCGCCATGTTCGCGGTGGTAGGGGCTGATGCTGCCTTCGCCGGTGTCGTGGTGGAAATTGCCCAGCTTGGCGCCCTGGTTGAGGGCCCGGATGGCGTTGGCGCTGAGCGAGCCGAAGCTCATGGCCGAGATGTTGAAGATCGACGCCGAGTACGGCTGGGTGCACTGCGGGCCGCCGACGCTGACGCGAAAGCTCGCCGGGTCGGCCAACGGCGCGGGGCGCATGGAGTGGCCGATGAACTCGAAGCCCGACTCGTAGACGTCGATCAAGGTACCGAAGGGTTTGTCCGAGGCTTCGTTCTTGGCCCGGGCGTAGACCAGTGAGCGCTGGGCGCGGGAGAAGGGCAGCGCGTCGCTGTCGGATTCCAGCAGGTACTGGCGGATCTCCGGGCGGATGCCCTCGACCAGGTAGCGGATGTTGCCCAGGATCGGGTAGTTGCGACGGACCGCGTGGCGTTGCTGGAGCAGGTCGAACACGCCAATCAGGCTGAGTACCCCGGTGGTCAGGGTGAACGGCCACAACCAGTCGTGGGCGAGGAACGGCAGGCTGGCGAGGGTGAACAGCACGCAGGCGGCGAAGAAGGCGTAACGGCTGAGGAGTGACAGGCTCATACGGTGTCCTTGCGAATGGCTCGGTCAGGCTCAGGGGCCTGGGGCAAACCCCGACCATAGCCCGTTTGGGCGCTGGGGGAAAAATGAAAATTGGAGTATCGAAAATCATTCGCGATGAGATATGTTATAAAGTAACCATAACTTACAGGAGATTGCCCCCATGAAAGCTGGTATCCACCCTGCCTATCGCCCCGTGCTGTTCCACGACACTGCCGCCGATGTGTTCTTCCTGATCGGCTCGACCGTCGAGACCGACCGCACCCAGGTGCACAGCGATGGGCAGACCTATCCGTACGTGGCGCTGGATGTCTCCAGTGCCTCGCATCCGGTGTACACCGGGCAGCAGCGCAAGACCACGGTCGAAGGGCGGGTGGCCGGGTTCAACAAGCGCTTCGCCGGTTTCCAGGCCAAGCGTTGATCGCGTAGTCAAACAGACGGTTCGTCGCGCAACAGATACTGGCGCCATTGTGCCTGTTCGGTGGCTGGCGCATCGACAAGAAACTGGTACTTGCCCGCCACCCGGGTGGCCGCCGCGACACCCTCCCGGTACAGGACGCGGTTGCCCGCCACCGCCGGTACCTTGGCCCCAGGCAACAAGGTACCCACCAGGTTCAACGGATCGCAGCCGCTGACCACCACCAGCTCGCCTTGCGGTGAGCGCCTGCGTACCTGGCGCAATAGCCCCACCGCTTCGGGCAAGGCGAACTGCTCCCCCGCCAGCCCAGCGATAAAGCGTCCGCCACGGATCTCGCCGCGGGCTTCGAGGCGGTGGTAGCAGCGCAACAGGTCGCGCCACGGCGGCAGCACATCGCTCTCGCGCTCCAGCAGGCGCCAGCAGACGACGCCATAGCGGCGCAGCAGGCTGCGGGCGACATGCTCCAGGCGCTTGCCTGCATCCACCGCAACGCTCGAACGGCGCAGCAGCGCCCAGCGTCCGGCGTGGACCATGCTGCTCGACAGCGCCGGATGGCCGCGGCGGCTGTTACGCGAAGCGCGCTTGGCCGCCGGAGTGATCAGGCTGCGCAGGCCACTGAAAGCATCGGCGCTGGCCAAGCCCGATCCGACCAGCTCCTGCAGGGCCGACTCCAGCTCGCTGGGTAGCAGATGAGCTTCGTGGGCCAGCTCATCGTAGAACAAGGCGCCTTGTTCCTGCAGCGTCTGCAACACCCGCCGTGCGCGTGCACCCAGTTGTTCGAGGTCCGGAGTGGGCGCCAGGCTGCGCCACAGTCCCAGGTGCTCGCGGGGCAGCAGCACCAGCGGCGTGCTGGCCAGGGTGCTGGCTGACAGCGTGGACGCCAGCCGGCTCCAGGCCCACTGGCCACTGCGACAGGCGTCGTCCAGCCAGTGCGGGCTGTAGCCCTTGATCCGTGCCGGCAACAAGTCGCTTTCCCAGGCCCCGGCGGCGGCTGGGAAACCTTGCAGTTGGGCGAGCACCTCGCCCAGCGCCTGCGGCCCGCGCAGGCGTGTTTCGCCGCCCAGGTGCTGCCAGTCGAACAAAAACCTCATGAAGTCCTGCAGGCTGACCGGCTCGATTTCCTGGCGCAGGCGCTTGACCGTGTAGCGGTGGATGCGTGCCAGTAGATGCCGCTCGCACCACTGCGGGCCGGTCTGGCCTGGGCTGAAGTGGCCACGCATCACATAGCCTTCGCCTTCCAGGCGGGCCAGGGCCTGTTCGGCATTACCCGCTGCCTGTGCAAGCGGATCGATGAGCTCGGGCAAGGTTAGCGGCCCGAAGCCACTGAGTCGGGCGCGCAGCAACTCGACCAGGGCCGTGTCGAGGTCCCATACATCGGCGAAACCCGGCAGCACCGCAACGTCCGGGGCCGGGCGTGCCTCGGGATACAGGATCCGCATCGCTTGCAGGCGCTCGCGGGCGAACCACAGGCGTCGCTCCCCAACATCCAGATGACAGGCACGCCCTGCCTTGGCCAGCTGCAACAGCAGCTGCGACCAACCGTGATTGACCTCGACTTCAGGTTGGGCAATGGCACCCAGGCTCATCAGCGCCTCATGCATTTCGTCAGCGTTGCTCGCCTGTGGCCAGGCCTCGGCCTGTACCGCGGCGATGGCATCGCCGTCCAGCGCACCCAGGTCGTCGGCGCTGTGCACCTCGTTCCAGCGTCGGTTGAGCACGGCCTGGGTACGCCGTTCCTCCAAGGGCGCGTCATCGAGGAAGGTATAGGGCCGAGCGTTGAGGATGGCGGATGCCAGCGGCGACGGGGCCGACAGGTCGCGACTGAGCAGGCGCACCTCGTCGTTTTCCATGCGCCGCAACAACGCCAGCCAGCCCTCGCTGTCCATGGCCTCGTGCAGGCAGTCGTCGAGGGTCTGTTGCACCAGCGGGTGATCGGGGATCTGGCGTTCGCCGACAATGTTCTCCAGGCAGGCGATCTGGTCGGGGAACACTGCGGCAACCAAGTCCTCGCCCTTCATTCGCTGGATCTGCGGCGCCACCTTGCGTCCGCCCACATAGCGCGGCAACGCCAGGGCCACCGCCGCATTCCTGCGCCAGCGCACGCCGAACAGCGGCGCATCGAGCAGGGCCTGGACCAGGATCGACTCCGCGGTGCGGCTGTGCAGGTAGCGCCACACTTCGTCCAGCGCGAAGCTGTGGCTAGTGGACAACGAGAGCACGATGGCGTCCTCGCTGGCCGCCGCCTGCAGCTCGAAATTGAACGTACGGCAGAAGCGCTTGCGCAGGGCCAGGCCCCAGGCCCGGTTGACCCGGCTGCCGAAGGGCGAGTGGATGATCAGCTGGGTACCGCCTGACTCGTCGAAGAAGCGCTCCATGACCAGTGTCTGCTGCGAAGGCAGGGCGCCCAGCACCTGCCAGGTGCGGCCCAGGTAGTCGAGCAGTTGCGCGGCGCAGCTTTCATCCAGGGCATAGGTCGCTTGCAGCCAGGCGCGCATCTGCGGACCATCGCTGGTCTGCAATTGCTGGTCGATCCGCTGCTGCAGGCGGGCCACCGCGGCGGACAGCTCGTCACTGCGCCCCGGCGCCTCCCCCAGCCAGAACGGGATGGTCGGCGGCAGGCCGTGGGCGTCTTCGACCCGCACTCGGCCAGGTTCGACCCGCAGGATGCGATAGGAGGCGTTGCCCAGCTGGAAGATATCGCCGGCGATGCTCTCCACCGCGAAGTCTTCGTTGACGCTGCCGATGTTCAGCGCCTGGGGTTCGAGCAGCACGGCATAGTCGGCGGTTTCGGGGATGGTGCCGCCGCTGGTCAGGGCGGTCAGCTGGCTGCCGCGCCGCCCACGCAGAGTGTGGTTCAGCGCATCACGGTGCAGGTAGGCGCTGCGGATGCCCTGGCGACCGTTGAAGCCCTCGGCAAGCATGCGCAGCAGGGCCTGGTAGTGGCCTTCGTCGAGCAGGGCGTAGGGACTGGCTCGGCGCAGCAGGTCGAACAGCGCCCGTTCTTCCCACGGTTGGTTGCCGACCTCGGCGATGATCTGCTGGGCCAGTACATCCAGTGGCGCCGCCGGGATGTGCAGTTCGTCCAGCTCGCCCTGGCGCACGCAGTCGAGCAGGGCGACACACTCGATCAAATCGTCCCGTGAGGTGGGAAACAGGCGCCCCTTGGGCACGCCGTCGACCTGGTGGCCGGAACGTCCGACTCGCTGCAGGAAGGCGGCGATCGAACCCGGCGAGGCAATCTGGCAGACCAGGTCGACCTCACCGATATCGATTCCCAGCTCCAGCGAGGCGGTGGCCACCAGCACCTGCAGTTCGCCGCCCTTGAGGCGCTGCTCGGCGGCCAGGCGATGCTCCTTGGCCAGGCTGCCGTGGTGCGCTGCCACCGCGTGGTTGCCCAGGCGCTCGCCAAGGTGCCGGGTCAGGCGCTCGGCCAGGCGCCGGGTGTTGACGAACACCAGGGTGGTGCGGTGCTCGCGGGCGAGGGTGGCGAGGCGGTCGTAGACCAGGTCCCAGACATCCGTGGCCATCACCGCGCCCAGCGGCACGGGTGGCACTTCCAGGGCCAGGTCACGATGGCGGGCATGGCCGATATCGACGATGGCGCAGGGACGTTCCTGCCCGACCAGGAAACGCGCCACGCGCTCCACTGGGCGCTGCGTGGCGGACAGGCCGATGCGCCGCAGCGGCCGGCCAGTCAGGGCCTGCAGACGCTCAAGGGTCAGCGCCAGGTGGCAACCGCGCTTGTTGCCGGCCAGCGCGTGGATCTCGTCGACGATCACCGTGTGCACGTTGGCCAGCCCCTCGCGGCCCGAGGCCGAGCCCATCAGCACATAGAGTGATTCCGGCGTGGTCACCAGGATATGCGGCGCCAGCTTGCGCATGGCCGCGCGCTCCTTCTGCGGGGTATCGCCGGTGCGTACGGCGGTGGTGATGCGCGGGGCTTTGAGACCAGACTGTTCGAGTTGCCCGCCGATGCCTGCGAGCGGCGCGTCGAGGTTCAAGCGGATGTCATTGGACAGCGCCTTGAGCGGTGAGACGTAGACGACCAGGGTCTGCGCCGGCAGTTCGCCGCCTTGCGCCAGGCCCTGGCGAAACAGCTCGTCGAGCACGGCGAGGAAGGCGCTGAGGGTCTTGCCCGAGCCGGTCGGGGCGGCCAGCAGCATCGACTGGCCACCGTGGATCAACGGCCAGGCGCCGGCCTGGGCCTCGGTGACCGTGGCGAATCGCTGGTGGAACCAGGTGGCGACGGCGGGGTGGAACAGGCCGAGCACCGGGTGTTGCGGGGCAGGGAGGTTCATGGGTTGGTTATGGCGGGTTGCCGGCGACTTGGCAAGGGGCCGTTCGTCCGCCTGTTCCGGAGTTGCCGATTACGCGTGGGCTTGCCCCGCGATAGGGCCTGGTCAGGTATTCTGCGGCCCTTCATCTGCTCGTGAGTCCAGTATGTCCAACACCATCCGTATCGCCGCCGCTCTGCTCATCGACCTGCAAGGCCGCACCCTGCTGGTCCGCAAACGCGGCACCCAGGCGTTCATGCAGCCCGGCGGCAAGATCGATGCGGGCGAGTCGCCGGCCCAGGCGCTGGTGCGCGAGCTGCACGAGGAGCTGGGCTTGTGCGTCGATCCGGCCCAGGCCGTTCACCTGGGCCGTTTCAGTGCCCCGGCCGCCAACGAACCGGGCTTCGAAGTGCAAGCCGAGTTGTTTCGCGTCCAATGCGTCGAGACGGTAAGCCCGGCGGCGGAAATCGAAGAGGTGACCTGGCTGTCCGCCGACCAGGCCACGGACCTGGATCTGGCCCCTCTGACTCGCGACCTGATCCTGCCGCTGTGGCGTGAAGGCCTCAACGTACCGCGCTGACCCCGTCCAGGGTGGCGAACGAGGTGTCCTTGGCGGTCAGCAGGAAGTCGCGCATGTATGGCGCATCGAGCATGTCGGTGCGCACTGCGGCGTAGAGCGTGGCGAACAACCCTTTCTCGCCCAGGCGCTTGCCCTTCACGTAGCCCCGCGAGCTGTACTCGTGCAGCGCCCAGTGCGGCATGCCGCACACGCCGCGGCCGCTGGCCACCAGTTGCATCATCATCACCGTCAGCTCCGAGGTGCGCACCGCCGCCGGCTCGATGTCGGCCGGCTCCAGGAAACGGGTGAAGATGTCCAGGCGGTCGCGCTCCACTGGGTAGGTGATCAGGGTCTGATCGAGCAGGTCCTGGGGCACGATGAACGGCTTGCTGGCCAGCGCATGCTGGTTGGCCACGGCGAGCATGGCCTCATAGGTGAATAGCGGCACGTAGGTGATGCCGGCCAGGTCCACGGGGTCGGAGGTCACCACCAGGTCCAGGTCGCCACGGGCCAGGGCCGGCAGCGGGGCGAAGGCGAAGCCCGAGGCCAGGTCCAGTTCCACCTCCGGCCAGGCGTCGCGGAACTGGTCGATGGTCGGCATCAGCCATTGGAAGCAGCTGTGGCACTCGATGGCCATGTGCAGGCGTCCGGCGGTGCCGCCGGCCAGGCGGGCGATATCGCGTTCGGCGCCGCGCAGCAGCGGCAGGGTGGCGTCGGCCAGTTGCAACAAGCGCAGGCCGGCGCTGGTGAAGCGGATGGGCTTGGTCTTGCGCACGAACAGCGGCAGGCCCAGGCGCTCTTCCAACTCCTTGAACTGGTGTGACAGCGCTGACTGGGTCAGGTGCAGACGCTCGGCGGCCTCCACAAGGCTGTCGGCTTCGCGTAGGGCATGAAGGGTTTTCAGGTGGCGGATTTCCAGCACGACGGCTCCGTGAGCATTCTTTGAACTAAAACGAGTTGGCGTTGAGTTTCCCTCATGTTGCTCTGTGCTGTCGACAACCGGATATACACGACCGCTCGGCCGGGTTCACGAAACTGTCACGGTTTTGTGGCAGCGCGCCCGAACGGATTTCATCAGACTCGCGCTCTACTGGGGATCTGCATTCTGGTGTTTCTTTCATGCGGGCTTTACTGCTTTTCTTCTTGCTGCTGGTCAGCGTGCCGGCGAGTTTCGCCGAGGATCGCTGCGACGTCCATGTGCCGGTGCAACGGGCCGAACTGGGTGAACTGAGCCTGGTCTACCAGAGCGTCGGCGCGCCCCGTGACCCGGCGCTGTTGCTGGTCATGGGCCTGGGCGGGCAGTTGATCCACTGGCCGGACGATGTGGTCGAGGCCTTGTGTCGCCAGGGTTTCAGGGTGATCCGCTACGACAACCGCGATGTCGGCCTGTCGCGCTGGAACCAACTGCCTGCCTCGGCCAACCTGACCGTCGAACTGCTGCGCTACAAGCTGGGGCTGCCGGTGTCGGCGCCTTATACCCTCACCGACATGGCCGGTGACGGTTTGCGCCTGATGGATGCCCTGGGGATCCGTCAGTTTCATGTGCTGGGGGTGAGCATGGGCGGCATGATCGCGCAGCACCTGGCGGCGATGGCCCCGGAGCGGGTGAGCAGCCTGACCCTGGTGATGTCCAGTTCGGGTGCTGCCGGCCTGCCGGCGCCGGATCCGGCTTTGGTGCAGTTGCTGGCGCGGCGCAGTGCGCCGAGCCGCGAGGTGGCCATCGAGCAGCAGGCCGATCTGCTGGCGGCACTGGGCAGCCCCGAGGTGCGGGATGACCGTGCCGCGCTGCTGGAACAAGCTGCCGTGGCCTATGACCGGGCGTTCAATCCGGAAGGGGCCAAACGCCAGATCATGGCGATCCTTGCCGAACCCAGCCGGGTCGAACTGCTCAATCAATTGCGGGTGCCGACGCTGGTGGTGCACGGCACCGCCGATCCCTTGTTGCCAGTGATGCACGGGGTGCATCTGGCGGCGCATATCCAGGGTAGCCAGTTGCGGCTGATTCCTGGGCTGGCGCATCGCTTTCAGGAGCCGTTCAAGGCGCCGTTGTTGGGGGCGGTTCTACCCTACCTGCAGGCGCATCGACAGGATGTCACGCATATTGCCCGGCTTTAAAGGCTCTCGCCGCAGGCCCGCTTCCAGCATCGTTTCGCGATAGGTTCAATGCATCCTTACCCAAACGCTCACCAGCACTGTCGCCGCCATCAGCCAGGCCACAGTGGCCAGCACCAGCGAAGCTTCCAGGCGCAGGCGATCGACCAGCACGTAGAGCGTCGCCAGATAGACGAAGTAGGGAATGATCGACCACATGCCGAACAGGATGGTGGCCTTCAGGTCTTCCAGCGACCGCCCCTTGCCGACGATATAGTGGGCGATCAGGGCAAAGGTGGGAAACAGCGGCACCAAGCCGGCAATGTAATAGTTGCGGGTCTTCGACAGGATTGCCAGGAGCACCACCACCCCGGCGCCCAGGGCCGCTTTGAATACCAGGTCCACGTTTTCATTCCAGGATTGGGGTTGCCGATCAGCCGAGGCCGTACTTCTTCACTTTGTCGAACAGCGTGGTCTTGGCCATGCCCAGCTCCAAGCTGGCCTGGCTGAGGTTGCCGCCGGTGCGCTGCAGGGCGTCGCTGAGCAGGTTGCGTTCGAACGCTTCCACCGCCTCGGCAAAACCCAGGCCCTGGCTGGCGCCGCCGCTTGGGCCCTTCTTGAATGCGGGCAGCCCCAGGGCATGGCGCTCGGCGACGTTGCGCAGCTCGCGCACGTTGCCCGGCCAGTCGTGAGCCATCAGCCGCGACAGGGTCTGGCTGTCTAGCGCTGGCGCTTCGCGGTCGAAGCGCAGGGCAGATTGCTGCAGGAAGTGCTCGAACAGTTGCAGGATGTCTTCGCGACGCTCACGCAGTGGTGGCAGCTCCAGGGTAACGACGTTGAGCCGGTAGTACAGGTCGCTGCGGAACTGGCCGCTCTGGCCCAGGGTGGCGAGGTCGGACTTGGTAGCGGCGATCACCCGGCAGTCCACCGGGATGCTCTGGTTCGAGCCCAGGCGCTCCAGGGTGCGCTCCTGCAGCACGCGCAGCAGCTTGATCTGCAGGTTGATCGGCATGCTCTCCACCTCGTCGAGGAAAAGCGTGCCGCCATTGGCGTGCTCGATCTTGCCGATGCGACGCTTGCCGGCACCGGTGAAGGCGTTGGCCTCGTGGCCGAAGATCTCGCTTTCGAACAGGTTCTCCGGCAGGCCGCCGCAGTTCAGCGCCACGAACGGCTGGCCCTGGCGCCGGCTGAAGTCGTGCAGGCAGCGGGCGACCAGCTCCTTGCCGGTGCCGGTCTCGCCTTCGATCAGCACGTTGGCCGAGGTGTCGGCGACGTTGGCGATCAGTTCGCGCAGTTGCTCCATGGCCGGCGAGCGGCCGATGATACGCCCTTCCAGGCTGCTCTGTTCGGCCAGTTGGCGGCGCAGGGCGAATACCTCGCGAGACAGGCCGCGCTGTTCCAGTGCCCGGCGCACCACCTCGACCAGACGCTCCGGCGAGAAGGGTTTCTCCATGAAGTCGTAGGCGCCGTTGCGCATGGCGCCGACCGCCATGTCGATGTCGCCGTGGCCGGTGATCAGCACCACCGGCAGGCTGCGGTCGCGGGCCTTGAGGCGGTTGAGTAGCTCCAGGCCATCGATGCCCGGCAGGCGGATATCGCTGACGACGATGCCGGCAAAGTCGTCGCCGATGCGCTCCAGGGCCTGCTCGGCGCTGCCGACGCCTTCGCAGGCGATGTCTTCCAGGGCCAGCGCCTGCTGGCAGCCGAGCAGCACGTGCGGGTCGTCTTCGACGATCAGGACGGTGAGAGGTGCTTGTTTCATAGAGGCTCAGCCAATTCGCTAGGGGGCGTGACCAGGGGCAGGGCAAGCACGAACGCGGTGCCGCCACCGGCGGGATGTTCGACGCTCAGTGTACCCTTGGCGGCGGTGGCCAGGCTCGCCGACAGGGTCAGGCCCAGGCCCAGGCCATGCTCGCCCGGTTTGGTGGTGAAGAAAGGTTCGAACAGGTGCTTGCGCGCCTCGGCATCGATGCCGTGGCCGTTGTCGAGCACCCGCAGGCGATACTTGTCGCCCTGCGTCTCGCCTTCGAGCCACAGTTGCGGCAGGGGTTGGGTGGCCATGGCGTCGAGGGCGTTGCCGATCAGGTTGACCAGGATCTGTTCCAGCCGGGTCTGGTCGATGGCCAGCAGTTGATCGTCGAACTGTCGGTGCAGTTGCAGGTGGCAGGCGCTGATGCGGTTGGCCAGCACCTGCAAGGTAGCCTCCACCGCCTTTTCTAGCGAGGCCTGGCCGCTGTCGTCGCCACGTCGGGCGAACGAGCGCAGGCTGGCGGTGATGCGGCCCATGCGGTCGATCAGGTCGTTCATGGTGCGCAGGTTGGCGCTGGCGGTTTCCAGCGCGCCGCGTTCGAGGAAGCGCACGGTGTTGCCGGACAGGGTGCGCAAGGCCGCCAGCGGCTGGTTCAACTCATGGGCAATGCTGGTGGACATCTGCCCGATGGCCGCCAGCTTGCCGGCCTGAACCAGTTCGTCCTGGGCGTGGCGCAGGGTCTGCTCGGCGTGGCGGCGCTCGCGGATCTGGCCCTTGAGCCGTTCGTTGCTGGCGCGCAGGTCGGCGGTGCGCTCGGTGATCTTGCGTTCCAGCTGGCTGTTGGCCTCTTCCAGGGCCTCGCGGGCGGCCAGGCGGGTGGCGATCACCTTGCGCCGCTCGTTCCAGGCGATGGCCAGGATCGCCAGCAGGGCGAAGGCCACGCCCACCAGGATGCCCTGCATCATCGATTCGCGGCGCAGGTCCTGCAGCGGGGTGAGCAGGGTGAAATGCCAGGGGGTGTCGACCAGGCGGCGGGTCTGGGCCAGGTAGGACACTTCACGTTGCTTGCCCTGGTCGGTCTCGCTGTTGGCCGGGAAGGTGAGCTTTTCCACGCCGTCGGCCAGGGTTTCGCGGGCCAGCGGTTGCAGTTCGTTGAGCGGCCACCAGTAGTATTGCAGGCTGCGCGCGAGGCGCTCCTTGATCTGCGGGGTGAGCGGGCGTACTGATTTCAGGCGCCGGGCCGGGTCGCTGGAGAGAATGATGATGCCGTTCTCGTCGCTGACAAAGGCCTCCAGACGGGCACGCTGCCAGCGCTCCTCAAGGGTGTCCAGGCGAACTTTGATCACCGCCACGCCGATGATCTTGCCGTGTTCCTCCAACCCGTGTGCCAGGTAGTAGCCGGCCTCGCCGGTGGTGCTGCCGATGCCGTAGAAGCGCCCCGGCTCGCCGCGCACGGCGACCTGGAAGTAGGCGCGAAACGCCAGGTCCTCGCCGAGGAAGGAGTCGGCGTCGCGCCAGTTGCTGGTGGCCTGGACCCTGCCGTTGGTGTCGAGGACGAAGATCGCCCGGCTGCGGCTGCGCCGGTTCAGGCCCTCGAGGTATTCGTTGACGGCCTGACGGTCACCGGCCTCGGGGTCGGTGAGCAGGCGCGAGACGCTGTCTTCCAACTCCAGCAGGCTGGGCAGGTAGGTGTACTTGCTGATTTCGCTTTCGACGGTACGGGCGTGCAGCTCCAGCTGGCGCTCGCCGTTCTCGCTGAGGGTGCGGATGCCGTTGCTCTCGCTGATCAAGAAGCCAACGAAGCCCAGCCCAACCATCAGTAGAATGACCAGGGGCGGGAGGAGCAGTTGGCGGATCAGACGGGATTTCACGGCAGGCTGGGCAGGGCGAAGGAGCGAGGGGTCGCATTTCATCACAGTGGCCTTGTCACCACCAGCATCCGCTGCCCGGCAGCGCCGGGCAGCAGTGCCTGCTTAGTGTTGCAGGATCTTGCTGAGGAAGTGTTGAGTGCGTTCGTGGCGGCCTTCGGGGTTGCCGAAGAAGTCTTCCTTCTGGCAATCCTCGATGATGTGGCCCTTGTCCATGAAGATCACCCGGTTGGCGACCTTGCGCGCAAAGCCCATCTCATGGGTCACGCACATCATGGTCATGCCTTCGTGGGCCAGCTCGACCATCACGTCGAGCACTTCGTTGACCATCTCCGGGTCCAGCGCCGAGGTCGGTTCGTCGAACAGCATGACGATCGGGTCCATCGACAGGGCGCGAGCGATCGCCACGCGCTGCTGCTGGCCACCGGACAGCTGGCCGGGATGCTTCTTGGCGTGGGCGCCGAGGCCTACGCGGTCGAGCAGGGCCAGGCCTTTCTTGGTGGCTTCCGCCTCGCTGCGGCCGAGCACCTTGCGCTGGGCGATGGTCAGGTTCTCGGTGATCGACAGGTGAGGGAACAGCTCGAAGTGCTGGAACACCATGCCCACCCGCGAACGCAGCTTGGGCAGGTTGGTCTTCGGGTCGGCGATGGAGGTCCCGTCGACCACGATGTCGCCCTTCTGGAAGGGTTCCAGTGCGTTGACGCACTTGATCAGGGTCGACTTGCCCGAGCCGGACGGGCCGCACACGACCACCACTTCCCCCTTCTTGACCTCGGTGCTGCAGTCGGTCAGCACCTGGAAGTCCCCGTACCACTTGTTGACGTTCTTGATGGAAATCATACGGCGATCCTTTTTTGCAGGCGCTTGACCAACCAGGAAGCGGAGAAGCTGATGAGGAAGTAGACGACACCGGCGAAGATCAGGAACTCATGGGAGCGCCCGATGATGTCGCCGTTGGAGCGGGCCGAGTTGAGGAAATCGATCAGGCCGACGGTGTAGACCAGCGAGGTGTCCTGGAACAGGATGATGCTCTGTTGCAAAAGCAGCGGGGTCATCTTGCGAAACGCCTGGGGCAGGATGATCAGGCGCATGCACTGGCCGTAGCTCATGCCCAGCGCCTGCGCGGCGCCCATCTGGCCCTTGGAGATCGACTGCACGCCGGCGCGGACGATTTCGCAGAAGTAGGCCGCCTCGAACATCATGAAGGCCACGACGCAGGAGGTGAAGGCGCCCACCGGGGTGTCTTCGCCGGTGATCCAGCGCAGCACGAACGGCACCGCCAGGTAGAACCAGGTGATCACCAGCAGCAGCGGGATGGAGCGGAAGTAGTTGACGTAGGCGCCAGCGATATTAGCTAGCAGCTTGTTCGACGACAGGCGCATCAGGGCAAGGATGGTACCCAGGGCAATACCGCCGACCACGCCCATGACCATCAGTTGCAGGGTCAGGACCATGCCGTCCCAGAGGGCGGGCAGGGCCGGGATGATTTCACTGAAATCCATGTCCATTTACTTGCCTCCCACGGAAATCAGGCCCGGTACCGCGACTTTCTTCTCGACCATGCGCATGAGCAGCATCAGGCCCATGTTCAGGGTGAAGTAGATCAGGGTGGCCAGGGTGAATGCTTCGAACAGGTTCGCGGAGAACTCGGCAGTCTGCTTGGTCTGCGCCAGCAGCTCCATCAGGCCGATCAGCGAGGCCACCGAGGAGTTCTTGAACACGTTCAAAAATTCCGAGGTGAGCGGCGGAATAATGATCCGGTAGGCCTGGGGCAGCAGCACGTTCATGTAGATCTGCGGGAGGCTGAAGCCCATCGCGCGCCCGGCCGACTCCTGGCCGCGGGGCAGCGCCTGGATGCCGGTGCGCACCTGCTCGCAGACACGGGCGGCGGTGAACAGGCCGAGGCAGATGACCACGCTGATCAGTGCCGAGGTGGTCGGGTTGAGGTCCTGCTTGAACCATTCCTGCAGGCCTTCTGGCAGCAGGTCCGGCACCAGGAAGTACCAGATGAACAGTTGCACCAGCAGCGGCACGTTGCGGAACAGTTCGACGTAGGCGGTGGCGATCCCTGACACCAGACGGTTGGGTACGGTACGCATCACGCCGAGCAGCGAGCCCAGCAGCAAGGCGATGATCCAGGCGGAGATGGCGATGGCGATTGTCCAGCCCAGACCGCTGATGTACCAGTCCAGATAGGTTTCGCTGCCCACGCCAGTGGACTTGAAGAACACGCCCCAGTCCCAGTTGTAATTCATCGGGATTTCCCCTCAGACGGTTGTTTCACGGGCACCTCGATACACCCGGGGGCGTTCGACGCCCTCGGATGTAAAGGTTAGACACTAACTAAGTGGCCTGTTGGATGGATTCGCGCGGAGGCGCTTCAGGCCACTATTTGCCGGAGGTCAGGACTTCTTCTCGTCCGCCGCCTTGTCGGTCGGCTCGGCGATCAGCTTCTTCAGCTCGTCGCTCATCGGGAACTGCAGGTTCAGGCCCTTTGGCGGGATCGGCTGCTGGAACCACTTGTCGTAGCTCTTGTTGACTTCACCCGACTTGAAGTAGGCGACGATGGCCTCGTCGACCGCTTTCTTGAAGGCCGGGTCGTCCTTGCGCACCATGCAGCCGTAGATTTCGTACGACTGTGGCGTGCCGGTGATGACCCAGTCGGCAGGCTTCTTGGCCTTGGCCATTTCACCGGCCAGCAGGGCGTCGTCCATCATGAAGGCCACGGCGCGGCCGCTTTCGAGCATGTTGAAGGCTTCACCGTGGTCCTTGGCGGAGATCACGTTCATCTTCATCTGCTTGTCGGCGTTCATCGCCTTGAGGATGCGCTCGGAGGTGGTGCCGGCGGTGGTCACCACGTTCTTGCCGGCCAGGTCGGCAAAGTCTTTATAGGATGGCTGGCCATCCTTGACCTTGGTCAGCAGGCGGGTGCCGACTTCGAAGATGCCCACCGAGAAGCCGACCTGCTGCTGGCGCTCGACGTTGTTGGTGGTGGAACCGCACTCAAGGTCCACGGTGCCGTTCTGCACCAGCGGGATGCGGGTCTGCGAGGTGACCAGGTTGTACTTGATCTTGATGTCGGTGCCCAGTTGCTTCTTCAGGGCGTCGACGACGGCCAGCTGGATGTCGTGGGAGTAGCCTACCGGTGCGGTGCTGCCGGCCAGGTAGGAGAACGGGATGGAGGAGTCGCGATGGCCCAGGGTGATGGTGCCGGAGTCCTTGATCTTCTTCAGGGTGCCGGTCAGTTCTTCGGCCATGACCGGCGACGAAATGACTGCTGCCGCGATGGCGGCGCCCAGCAATTGACGAACGATGCGCATCAAATTTTCCTCGACGTGTTTGTTTTTTTTATGGAGCCGTTGGCGGACTCTTTCGTTCAACGAATACAGCATGAAGCGTGGTGCATTCGGCTTCCAAGTGTAGAGCATGAGTCGTGCCAAGCTCTGATGTCGATCATAACGCCGCGAAAATGCTGGGGATTAATGTTTTTTGATGCCTTTACGACAGTATGTGTCGTACGGATTTCCGAAAGGATGGGACGTGGCGCATTCGGAAATCCGAACGAATGGCTGCGCGCAGATGCATCAGTCAGATGCATTGGGGCCGCAAAGCGGCCCCATGGATGATGATCGAACCCAAGCTTTAGCAGTTTGGCGTCAGGCAGCCTGCACGCGGTTGCCCTGGGTCTGCTGCAAGTAGTCAGCCAGTGCCTGTTGCTCGATCGCACTGGTGAACAGGCCCAGCTTGGTGCGACGCCAGAGGATGTCGTCGGCGCTGCTGGCCCATTCTTCGGTGCACAGGTAGTCGACCTCGCGGGTGAACAGGCCACCGCCCATCGACTGGCCGAGGTCTTCGGGGCCGTTGACACCGTCGAGCAGACGCCACACACGGCTGCCATAGGTCGTGGCCCAACGCTTGGCAATATCCAGTGGCAGCCAGGCATGACGTGCCACCAGCGCATCGACCAGGGCTGGTGCGGTTGTCATGCTTTCACCGCCGGGGAGTGGTGCGCCTGCGGTCCAACTGCCGCGCATCTGGGTGAAGAATGGCTGCAGCTCGGCCATGGCTGATTCGGCCAGCTTGCGGTATGTGGTCAGCTTGCCGCCAAACACAGACAGCAACGGCGCCTCGCCCTGGGCGGCAGACAGCGCCAGGGTGTAGTCGCGGGTCACGGCCGAAGGGTTGTCCGATTCGTCGTTGCACAGCGGGCGCACGCCGGAATAGGTGTGCAGGATATCGGCGCGGCTGAGCTGGTGGTTGAAGTGCTCGTTGACCACCTTGAGCAGATAGTCGGTTTCCTGTTCGGTGATCGCCACCTTGGCCGGGTCACCGCTGTATTCGCGGTCGGTGGTGCCGATCAGGGTGAAGCGATCCAGGTAAGGAATGCAGAAGACGATGCGCTGGTCTTCGTTCTGCAGGATGTAGGCGTGTTCGCCCTCGTACAGGCGCGGCACGATCAGGTGGCTGCCTTGTATCAGGCGAATGCCGTACGGCGCATCGAGCTTGAGGTCGTCCTTGATGAAGCTGGCGACCCAAGGGCCGGCAGCGTTCACCAGTGCCCGGGCGCGGATGCTCTGCAGGCTGCCATCGGCATGCTGCAGTTCCACCTGCCACAGGCCGTCGACGCGTTCGGCGCGCAGGCAACGGGTGCGGGTATGGATGTGCGCGCCCTTCTCCCGGGCGGCCATGGCATTGAGCACCACCAGGCGAGCATCGTCCACCGCGCAGTCGGCGTATTCGAAGCCGCGGGTGATGACTGGCTTGAGCGGGTAGCCTGGGCCGAATCGCAGGCCGCGCGAGGCGCCCAGACGCTTGCGCTTGCCCAGGTGGTCATAGAGGAACAGGCCGGCACGGATCATCCAGGCCGGGCGCAGGTGCGGGCGATGGGGCAGCACGAAGCGCATGGGCTTGACGATGTGTGGCGCCTTGGCCAGCAGCACTTCGCGTTCGGCCAGTGCTTCGCGCACCAGGCGGAATTCGTAGTGCTCCAGGTAGCGCAGGCCGCCGTGGATCAGCTTGCTGCTGGCCGAGGAGGTGTGCTGTGCCAGGTCATCCTTTTCGCAAAGGAACACCTTCAGACCGCGCCCGGCGGCATCGGCAGCGATACCGACGCCATTGATGCCACCGCCGATCACGGCGAGGTCGTAGCAGTCCTGGAGTGGTGGCTGGGACGAAACGGGCTGGGACACGGGCAAGGCCTCCTGGGGCTGTTCACATCGAATATGAACATTAATGTTCGTTTTCGAAAATACTAGCGCAATGAACAGGCGGCTGCCAGTCAGTCTTTATAGAAAAAACTGATCGGATGACAGGGAAATGAACATTTGTGAAAAAGGTGGGGTGAACGGTAGAAGATTTTCAGGGGTATTGAGATCGAGCGCCGCCCGCGCGGCGCTTGATCTCACAGGCGATACAAGGGCTGAGGCCTGCGCCCTTCGCCCTCCCACGGCCTCTGCTTCAAACCACCTCGAGACGAATCTTGTACTGATTGAGCAACTGCGTCAGGGCAGAAGAAGGGGCCTGGTCGGTCACCAGGCAGTCGATCAGGCTGATCGAACCCAGGCGAACCATGGCATTGCGGCCGAACTTGCTCGAGTCCGCCGCCAGTAGTACCTGGCGGGCGTTGCTGATGATCGCCTGGGATACACGTACTTCCTGGTAGTCGAAGTCCAGCAGGCTGCCGTCTTCGTCGATACCGCTGATGCCGACCACGGCGAAATCGACCTTGAATTGGCTGATGAAGTCGACGCTTGCCTGGCCGACCACGCCGCCGTCGCGACGGACCGTGCCGCCGGCCACCAGTACCTCGAAGTCGTCCTTGGCCGCCAGGATCGCCGCCACGTGCAGGTTGTTGGTGATGACCTTCAGGTGGTTGTGGTTGAGCAGGGCGCGGGCGATGGATTCGGTGGTGGTGCCGATGTTGATGAACAGTGAGGCATGGTCGGGAATCTGCCGTGCCACGGCTTCGGCGATGCGTTGCTTCTCGTCGCGCATCTGGTCGGCGCGCATGGCGTAGGCGGTGTTCTCAATGCTCGAGTCGTAGGCCGCGCCACCGTGATAACGGCGCAGCAGGTTGCCCTCGGCAAGCTGGTTGATATCGCGGCGGATGGTCTGCGGGGTGACGACGAACAGCTGCGCCATCTCTTCGATGCTGACATAGCCGCGTTCGCGGACGAGCTCGAGGATTTGTTGTTGGCGTGGGGGCAGATTCATGGGCGGTCCTTTGGGGCTGCCGGACAAATTCTGCAATGATGCCGTAGGACGGAGATGACGACCAGTAGGCCGTTGCTCAACTGGGGCTGCACGGCAGCCCCTGTATTACTAGATCAGGCGTCGTGATCTTCCCAGTCGCGGGTACGATCCACAGCCTTGCGCCAGCCCTTGTACAGCTTCTCTTTCGCCGCTTCATCGAGCTGCGGGCTGAACTCGCGTTCGATGATCGCCTTGTCGCGCAACTCGTCCAGGCCGCTCCAGAAGCCGCAGGCAAGGCCCGCCAGGTAGGCCGCGCCCAGCGCCGTGGTCTCGCGCATCTTCGGACGCTCGACGCAGGTGCCGAGAATGTCGGCCTGGAACTGCATGAGGAAGTTGTTGGCCACTGCGCCACCGTCCACGCGCAGTTCGGAGAGGCGCTGGCCGCAGTCCTGCTGCATGGCGTCGAGCACATCGCGGGTCTGGTAGGCGATCGACTCCAGGGCGGCGCGAATGATGTGATCGACCTTGACGCCACGGGTCAGGCCGAACAATGCGCCACGAGCGTACGGATCCCAGTACGGCGCGCCCAGGCCGGTGAAGGCCGGTACCAGGTAGACGCCATTGCTGTCCTTGACCTTGCTGGCGAAGTACTCGGTGTCGTAGGCGTCGTTGACGATCTTCAGCTCGTCGCGCAGCCACTGCACGGTCGAGCCGCCATTGAACACCGCGCCCTCGAGGGCGTAGGCCACCTCGCCGCGTGGGCCGCAAGCGATGGTGGTGAGCAGGCCGTGAGACGACTGGACCGCCTTGGCGCCGGTGTTCATCAGCAGGAAGCAGCCGGTGCCGTAGGTGTTCTTGGCCTGGCCCGGTTCGACGCACATCTGGCCGAACAGCGCCGATTGCTGGTCGCCGGCGATACCGGCGATGTCTATGCCGCTCTTGGTCTTGCCATAGACCTCGGACGATGGGCGCACTTCAGGCAGCATCTGGCGCGGAATGCCGAGGATATCGAGCAGCTTCTCGTCCCACTGCAGCGAATGGATGTTGAACATCAGCGTACGCGAGGCGTTGGTGTAGTCGGTGACATGCACCTTGCCGCCGGAGAATTTCCAGATCAGCCAGGTATCGATGGTGCCGAACAGCAGCTCGCCACGTTCGGCGCGTTCGCGGGCGCCTTCGACATTGTCGAGTATCCACTTGAGCTTGGTGCCGGAGAAGTACGGGTCGGTGACCAGGCCGGTGGCTTCGCGGATGTACTGCTCGTGGCCGTCGCGCTTTAGCTGGGCGCAGATGTCGGTGCTGCGGCGGCATTGCCAGACGATGGCGTTGTACACCGGGCGGCCGGTTTCCTTGTCCCAGACGACGGTGGTCTCACGCTGGTTGGTGATGCCGATGGCGGCGACCTGGGCGTGGCTGATGCCGGCCTGGGCCAGGGCCTCGACCATGGTCGCGCTCTGGGTAGCGAAGATTTCCATCGGGTCGTGTTCGACCCAGCCCGCCTGCGGGTAATGCTGGGCGAATTCACGCTGCGAGGTGCCCACCACGTTGGCGTCGCGATCAAAGATGATGGCGCGCGAACTGGTGGTGCCCTGGTCCAGGGCGATGATGTAGTTCTTGTCCAGGGTATCGGTCATGTCGGTGGCCTTGCACGAATAAGGGAGTAGGTCAGGGCGTGGCGGGCGCCGGCCTTGCGGTCCGGGCCCGGCGCTGGCATCAGGAAACCTGGGTATCACCCTGAGGATTATCGTCTGTCTGTTGGGCCGCAGCCTGGGTTGTCGGCAAGTTGCGGGCGATCACCCCACGGTACAGGGCCGCGCCCAGGCTGGCACCGAGGATTGGCGCGAACACCGGCACCAGGAAATACGGAATATCGCGCCCGCCGGTGAAGGCGACTTCGCCCCAGCCGGCCAGGAAGGTCATCAGTTTAGGCCCGAAATCTCGCGCCGGGTTCATTGCGAAGCCGGTCAGCGGTCCCATGGCGCTGCCGATCACGGCGATCAGCAGGCCGATCAGCAGCGGGGCGGTGGCGCCGCGTGGCAGACCGTTGTTGTCGTCGGTCAGTGCCATGATCACGGCCATCAGGATCGCGGTGATGATCACTTCGACCAGGAAGGCCTGGCCGGTGGACAGCGCCGGGTGCGGGTAGGTGGAGAACACCGAGGCCAGCTCCAGGCTGGCCTGGCTGCCGCGTACCATGGCGTGGCTTTGTTCGAAATCGAAGAATAGGTTGCTGTACAGGAAGTACACCAGGGCCGCGCCGCAGAATGCGCCGCACACCTGGGCAAGCATGTAGAACGGCAGCTTGCGCTTGTCGAAACCGGCGAACACCGCCAGGGCGATGCTGACCGCTGGGTTCAGGTGCGCGCCGGAGACGCCGGCGGTCAGGTAGATCGCCATGCTCACGCCGACCCCCCAGATGATGCTGATCTCCCACAGGCCGAAGCTGGCGCCAGCGACCTTGAGCGCGGCGACACAACCGGTGCCGAAGAAGATGAGCAGGGCGGTGCCGAGAAACTCGGCCAGGCATTGGGCGGATAACGTGGGTTCGCGTAGAGCAGTTGTCATGTGTGACCTCGGTTCTTGTTGTTGTGAGGCGCTGGGCGCTCGACAGCAAAAAAGCCCGGAGTCGATCCCCATTGACGCCGGGCAGGTACAGGTAGTGCACCTTATAGGTGCACCATTTATTCATAAACGAAAAAATATAGACAAGAAACGCTGATGTCAAAGGTCGAAAATGAACGCTTGGCCACAATCTGACTGACGCACCGGGTCGTGAATCCATGGCCGCTGCTCTAGCCTGGGACCTGCGCTGGCTGCACCGGTAGAATTGCCCTAAAGTACCGGGCGACTTGTGATCGACTGGAGCCGTTGATGACCCCCGCCCTGGACCTTTTGAAGAAGGCGCGCGCCGAGCACCGCGTGCACAGTTACGAACATGATCCGAAAACCGCCTCGTATGGCCTGGAGGCGGCGGAAAAGCTCGGCCTTGACCCGTTGCGGGTATTCAAAACCTTGCTCGCCAGCAGTGAAAAGGGCGAACTGCTGGTGGCCGTGGTGCCGGTGGTCGGGACCCTCGACCTGAAGGCCCTGGCCCACGCGGCGGGAGTGAAAAAGTGCGAAATGGCCGACCCGCAGGCCGCCCAGCGCGCCACGGGTTACCTGGTCGGCGGGATCAGCCCGCTGGGGCAGAAGAAGCGCTTGCGCACTTTTATCGATCAATCTGCGCAACAACATGAAACGATTCATGTGAGCGCTGGCCGCCGTGGTCTTGAAGTGGAGCTGGCCGCCACAGTGCTGGCGACCCACACCCAGGCACAGTTCGCCGAGATCGGTCGCGGCTGATCATCTGTACTGATAGAAATTCTACGACTCTGTCACTGTCGGGCCCTGGCGGCATGCCGCATGCTCGGGACCTTTCCCGCCAGATACAGGAGCCGTGGCATGCAGTTGCATTTTCATCAGGTGGACGCCTTCAGTGACCGCCCCTTCGCTGGCAACCCGGCCATGGTCTACCGCCTGGACCAGTGGCTCGAAGATGGCCTGATGCAGCAGGTGGCCGCCGAGCACAACCTTGCCGAAACCGCGTTCGTGGTGGCCGAGGATGATGGCTATCGGATCCGCTGGTTCACCCCGAGCACCGAAGTCCCCCTGTGTGGTCACGCCACCCTGGCCAGCGCTCATGTCCTGTTCGACGTCTATGCTGAGCAGGCGCCGCGCCTGGACTTCAAGAGCCGTTCGGGCCTGCTGAGCGTCAGCCGTGAGAATGGCCGCCTGTGGTTGGACTTCCCGCGCATCGATCCGCAGCCGTTGACCGAGCCAGTGGCGGTGGCCGAAGCGCTGGGCTGCGAGGTGCGCGAGGTCTACCAGACCCGCGAGCTGTTCGTGGTGCTCGACTCGGAGCAAGCGGTACGCGATTGCGCGCCGGACATGGCAGCGCTGGCTCGCCTGCCGGGCTTGGGAGTGATCGTGACGGCTCCAGGCGAGCGGCATGATTTCGTATCGCGCTATTTCGCTCCGGGCATTGGCATCCCGGAAGACCCGGTCACCGGCTCCACCCATTGCTCACTGATCCCGTACTGGGCGGCGCGACTTGGCAAGTCCGAGCTGCAGGCCTTCCAGTGTTCGACCAGGGGCGGTGAGCTGTTCTGTCGTCTGGAAGGCGAGCGGGTGAAGATCGGCGGGATGGCAAGGCGCGTCGCCAGCGGCACATTGATGCTGTGAGGATCTAGCGCATCAATGTGCGCAGCTGACGCGTCGCACGCCTTGCTCATGGCTGGAGAGCTGCGCAGCGACGCTACCGGGCACCGCGAACAGCACCAGGTGGTCCGCAGCAACCGCAATGCCGACATCCTGGCCGACCTGATGGTCATTGTGGCTGGGGAAAATCGACTCGAGCTGGCTGCCGGTGGGCAGTTGCAGGCGATACAGCGTCGAGGCGCCGAGGAAGCTCTTGCCGATGATCCGCGCCCGCAACGGGCTGTCGGGAGCATGGACGATATCATCCGGGCGCAGCAGCACGTCCACCGAGCTGCCGGGAGCCATGGTGTAGGCGCGGTTGCCGCGCAGCTCGCCGAGTTCGGTGGTGACCGACTCGTGGCTGCTCATCTGGCCGCGAATGAAGTAACCCTGGCCGATGAAGCTGGCGACGAACGGGGTCTGCGGCTCGTGGTAGAGGTTGTAGGGGGTGTCCCACTGTTCCAGACGACCTTCTTTGAACACGCCTACATGGTCGCTGACGGCAAAGGCTTCCTCCTGGTCGTGGGTGACCAGGATGGCGCTGGTGCCACGGCTCTTGAGAATGTCGCGCACCTCATGGCTCAGGCGCCGACGCAGCTCCACGTCGAGGTTGGAGAACGGCTCGTCGAGCAGCAGCAGCTGTGGCTCCGGCGCCAGCGCCCGGGCCAGGGCCACGCGCTGCTGCTGGCCACCGGACAGTTCGTGCGGGTAGCGCCCGCCCAGGCCGCCGAGCTTGACCAGTTCGAGCATCTCGTCGACCACCGCCGCCTGGCGCGGATGCTTGCCGATGCCGAAGGCGATGTTCTGCGCCACGGTAAGGTGTGGGAACAGGGCGTAGTCCTGGAACACCATGCCAATCCGGCGCTTTTCCGGGGCCAGGGTGAACCCGGCGCGGGAAATGACTTCGCCGGCTAGCTGGATTTCGCCATCGTGCACCGGCTCGAAGCCGGCGATGGCGCGCAGCGTGGTGGTCTTGCCGCAGCCGGAGGACCCCAGCAGGCAACCGATGTCGCCTGCGTTCAGGTGCAGGTTGAGGTTCTGGACGATGCGTTGCTCGCCATAGCCGCAGGCGAGGTTGCGCAGGTTGAGCAGTAGCTGTTGACTCATGCGTGGTGGTAAGCCGGTTCTACAAGGAATTCCAGAAGGGCCTTCTGCGCATGCAGGCGGTTTTCAGCTTCGTCCCAGGCGACCGAACGAGGGTCGTCGAGCAGGTCCTGGCTGATTTCCTCGCCACGGTGGGCGGGCAGGCAATGCATGAACAGGGCATCGGGTGCCGCCAGGTCGAGCAGTTCGCGTGTGACCTGGTAAGGCGCGAAATGCGCCAGGCGCCGTGCAGTTTCCTCTTCCTGGCCCATGGAAGTCCAGACATCCGTGGTCACCAGGTGAGCGCCGCGCACGGCTTCTTTCGGATCACGGATGATCTGCACGCGGTCACCGCCCAGCGCCAGGAAGCGTTGATCAGGCTCGTAGCCTTCAGGGCAGGTGATGCGCAGTTGGAAATCGAACTGCACGGCAGCTTCGATATAGGAGTTGCACATGTTGAAGCCGTCGCCGACCCAGGCCACGGTCTTGCCCTGGATCGCGCCACGGTGCTCGAAGAAAGTCTGCATGTCGGCCAGCAGTTGGCAGGGGTGCGACTCGTCGGACAGGCCGTTGATGACCGGCACCTTCGCGTTGGCGGCGAACTCGGTGAGGGTGCTGTGGGCGTGGGTGCGGATCATCACCGCGTCGACCATGCTCGACAGCACGATGGCGCTGTCGGCGATCGGCTCGCCGCGGCCCAGCTGGGTGTCGCGCGGCGACAGGAAGATGGCCTGGCCGCCGAGCTGGATCATGCCGGCCTCGAAAGACACCCGGGTGCGGGTCGAGGACTTCTCGAAGATCATGCCCAGCACGCGGTTTTTCAGCGGCTCGAACAGCACGCCTCGTTTGCGCAGGTCCTTCAGCTCGATGCCGCGACGGATCACGCCGAGCAATTCGTCAGCGGTGAAATCCAGCAGGGAGAGAAAGTGCCTAGCGCTCATGATTGACTACCTTATCTGCAACGTTTTGCAGGTCGACCGTATGGGTTTTGTTGACAACGGGGGTGACCTGCGGCGTAAGCCGCACAGGGCGGACGGAATAGGGAAAGGCGCAATACTATAATTAAATGTCGCCTGAAACCAAGAGGGGAAACAGCGCCTCTGTGTCAATGGGTGTCGTAAGCCCTTGCCGGCTAGCTGTTTTTTATTTGCTACAGCGGTTGTACACGGCTCGGAGCGCTTTTGGCAAACCCGTTGTCGCGAATCGTCCCCCTGATGTCGTCCGATTCACGTCGCGAACCTTTCTAGCGAGCCTCGATCGGCGGGCGCATAGTCGAGTCTTTAAAATAACAAGGCAGAGGCGGCCATGACCAAGACCCTGCATCACCGAGCCTGTCACCTGTGCGAGGCCATCTGTGGCCTGAATATCGAAGTCACCCATGAAACAGATGGCCCGGCGCGGATCAGCTCGATCAAGGGCGATCAGCAGGATCCGTTCAGCCGCGGCCATGTCTGCCCCAAGGCGGTCGCCCTGCAGGACATCCAGGAGGACCCCGACCGTCTGCGCCAGCCTCACCGGCGCATCGGTGACCAGTGGTTGCCGATCGACTGGAACGAAGCCTTCGCCCTGGCCGCCGAGCGGTTGTGGGCGATCCAGCAGGCCCACGGGCGCAACGCGGTGGCCGTTTACCAGGGCAACCCCAGCGTGCACAACTATGGGCTGATGACCCACAGCAACTACTTCCTCGGCCTGCTCAAGACCCGCAATCGCTTCTCTGCGACCTCAGTGGACCAGTTGCCGCAGCACCTGACCAGCCACCTGATGTATGGCCATGGCCTGCTGTTGCCCATTCCGGACATCGATCAGACCCAGTTCATGCTGATCCTGGGCGGCAATCCCCTGGCTTCCAATGGCAGCATCATGACCGTGCCGGATGTGGAAAAGCGTCTCAAGGCGCTCAAGGCCCGAGGCGGACAATTGGTGGTGGTGGATCCGCGGCGCAGCGAGACAGCGGCGCTGGCTGACCAGCACCTGTTCATTCGCCCCGGTGGCGACGCGGCGCTGTTGTGTGGCCTGCTGCATACGCTGTTCAGCGAGAACCTGGCCCGGGGTTCGCATCTGCCGGTCACTGGGCTGGAACAGGTGCGCGAAGCCATCCTGCCGTTCGATGCGACCGCCATGAGCGCGCTGTGTGGTATTCCGGCGGAGGCGATCCGCCAGTTGGCGCGAGATTTCGCCGCTGCCGACAAAGCGGTGTGTTATGGCCGAATGGGTGTATCGACCCAGGTCTTCGGTTCGCTGTGCCACTGGTTGGTGCAGTTGATCAACCTGGTCACCGGCAATCTTGATCGCGAGGGCGGTGCCCTGTGCACGACACCTGCGGTCGACCTGGTCGCCAGCACTTGCGGCGGGCATTTCGACCAATGGCGCAGCCGGGTCTCGGGCTTGCCCGAGTACGGCGGCGAGTTGCCGGTGTCGGCCCTGGCCGAAGAGATCCTCGAACCCGGGGAGGGGCAGGTGCGGGCACTGGTGACCGTGGCGGGTAACCCAGTGTTGTCCACGCCCAACGGGCGACGCCTGGACGACGCCCTGGCCGGCCTCGACTTCATGCTCAGTATTGACTTGTACATCAACGAGACCACGCGCCATGCCGACCTGATCCTGCCGTCGACCTCGGCGTTGGAGAACGATCATTACGATTCCACCTTCAACCTGCTGGCGGTGCGCAACGTTACCCGCTTCAACCGGGCAATCCTGCCCAAGCCCGAGGGCGCATTGCACGACTGGGAGATCTTCGTGGGGCTGGCCAAGGCTTTTGCCGAGCGCGCGCAGGTCGAGCTCAAGGCCACCCTGCCGCCGGCACAGATGATCGACTTCGCCCTGCGCAAGGGGCCTTATGGCGAGCAGACGCCCTGGAAACTCTCGCTAGGCGTGTTAGACGCGCATCCCCATGGCCTTGACCTCGGGCCGCTGCGCGCCAACCTTACGACGCGCCTGCGCACGGCCAGCGGCAAGGTCGAGGCGGCCCCGGGCGTACTGCTCGAGGACCTGCGGCGCCTCGCTCATATGGCCGCGCCTGCGGATGACCAGTTGCTGCTGATCGGCCGTCGGCACGTGCGCAGCAACAATTCGTGGATGCACAACTACCATCGGTTGGTCAAAGGCAAGCCGCGCCATCAGTTGCTGATGCATCCGGACGACCTGCGCCGGCGGCACTTGCAGGACGGTCAGATGGTGCGGGTGCGCTCGCGTACCGGGGTAATCGAGGTGACGGTGCAGGCCAGTGAGCAAATGATGCCAGGCGTGGTCAGCCTGCCCCATGGCTACGGCCATGGGCGCCAGGGCGCGCGCTTGCAGGTGGCTGCTGCACAGCCGGGGGCGAGTGCCAATGACCTGACCGACGAACACTTGCGCGATGGCGTTTCCGGCAATGCCGCCCTCAATGGCGTGCCGGTACAGGTCGAGGCCGCATGAAGTACGGTAAGGCCGAGCACGCTGCTCGGCTTTCCGATACAATGCGTCACCGTGCCGACGACCCTGTCGGAAAGTTCAGCCGAGGTGCTTCATGGATATCATCGATACAATCAAAGAGCAGATTGCCAACAACACCATTCTGCTTTACATGAAAGGTTCGCCGAATGCGCCGCAGTGTGGCTTCTCGGCCAAGGCTTCGCAGGCAGTGATGGGTTGTGGTGAGAAGTTCGCCTATGTCGACATCCTGCAGAACCCGGAAATCCGCGCCAACCTGCCCAAGTACGCCAACTGGCCGACTTTCCCGCAACTGTGGGTGGCCGGTGAGCTGGTCGGTGGCAGCGACATCATGCTGGAAATGTTCGAGAAGGGTGAGCTGCAGACCCTGATCAAGGAAGCGGCCGCCAAGGCCAAGGCTTCCGAAGCCTGATCCGGCGTTTGCCGCAAGTAGCAAAAAGCCCCGCCTAGGCGGGGCTTTTTTGTAGCTGGCGAAACTTACTCTTCGCCCATCTGCGACTGCAGGTAGTTCTCGATAGTGATCTTGTCGATCAGGCCCAGCTGGGTCTCCAGCCAGTCGATGTGCTCTTCCTGGTCTTCGAGGATGTCTTCGAGCACATCGCGCGAGCCGAAGTCGCCAGCCGTTTCGCAGTGGGCAATGGCGGCCTTGAGGTCGGCATGGGCCTTTTTCTCAAGTTTCAGGTCGCAGTCGAGCATCTCCTTGGTGTGCTCGCCGATCATCAGCTTGCCCAGGTCCTGCACGTTGGGGATGCCTTCGAGGAAAAGGATGCGCTTGATTAGCTTGTCAGCGTCCTTCATCGCCTGGATGGATTCTTTGTACTCGAGCTTGCCGATTCTGTTCAGGCCCCAATCTTCGTACATGCGCGCGTGCAGGAAGTACTGGTTGATTGCGACCAGCTCGTTTCCGAGGATCTTGTTGAGATGCTGGATGACGCTTACGTCGCCTTTCATGATGGGGTCCTGCCCTGTAGAAGTTGAGCCAATACAGAGAAGTTTGAGCCTGAGCTATTCCTATGTCAAACCTAAGTTATTGAATAATAAGTGAAAATTAATCGGAATAAGAATGTTTGTGAACCGCGTTCGAGCGCTAACTTATTGAATTGCAGGCATAAAAAAACCGGACGCTGGGTCCGGTTCTTCGAATTCGGGAATTATGCCGCATTGAACTCAACGGGGTAGGGCAGGCTAGCCTGCTGGCTTAGTTGCAGCTCGGTGAGGGTTTCGCGTACCACCTGCTTGGCGAGGCAGGCGCATTTGCCGCACTGGCTGGCCACATTGGTGGCGGCTCGCACTTCTTTGTAGCTGCAGCATCCTTCGTAGATCGCATCGCGGATCTGTCCATCGGTGACACCGACACAGAGACACACATACATAAAGGCTGACCGTCGCGGGTTGAGTCGATGCGTTGGAGAGTAATGGTAATGAGAATGCTTGTCAAAGCACTTTGTGTGAGGTGCGTTCCAGAGCGACCGGCGGTCGAGATTCGGCCTGTCACGTAAAGCTGTGTATGATGGTCGGCCTTTGCTGGATCCGGGGGACGTGTTCCGCCCGGGCAAGGTTTTTCACCCCTCATCAGGAGAGATCGAATGAGCGTACTCGTTGGCAAAAAAGCCCCGGACTTCACCGTTCCAGCCGTGCTGGGCAACGGCGAGATCGTAGACAGCTTCAACCTGGCCTCGGCCATCAAGGGCAAGTACGGCCTGGTATTCTTCTACCCGCTGGACTTCACGTTCGTCTGCCCATCCGAGCTGATCGCCCTGGACAACCGTATCCCTGACTTCCAGGCGCGCAACGTGGAAGTGATCGGTGTGTCGATCGACTCGCACTTCACCCACAACGCCTGGCGCAACACGCCGGTCAACAACGGCGGTATCGGTCAAGTCAAGTACACCCTGGCAGCCGACATGACCCACGAAATCTGCAAGGCCTACGACGTCGAGTCCGAAGGCGGTGTGGCCTTCCGTGGCGCCTTCCTGATCGACACCAACGGTGTTGTCCGCTCGCAGATCGTCAATGACCTGCCGCTGGGCCGCAACATGGACGAGCTGCTGCGCCTGGTAGACGCCCTGCAATTCCACGAAGAGCACGGCGAAGTCTGCCCGGCCAACTGGAAGAAAGGCGACAAGGGCATGAACGCTTCGCCGGAAGGCGTTGCTGCCTATCTGAGCGAGAACGCTGGCAAGCTGTAATTGCCACGCGTATAAAAAACCGGCCCTGGTGGCCGGTTTTTTTATGCCCCGCGAGCATGTCGCGCTAGGCGGGCTTCAATCGTTGAAGTCGCGCCAGCCGCCCATTTCTTTCCAACGATTGACGATGCCGCAGAACAGCTCGGCGGTCTTCTCGGTGTCGTAGCGCGCCGAATGCGCTTCGCGTCCGTCAAAGTCGATGTCCGCGCTCTGGCAGGCACGGGCCAGCACGGTCTGGCCGTAGGCGAGGCCGGCGAGGGTGGCGGTATCGAAGCTGGAGAACGGGTGGAACGGGTTGCGCTTGATGTCGTTGCGCGCCACCGCGGCATTGAGGAAGCCCAGGTCGAAGCTGCTGTTGTGCCCGACCAGGATTGCCCGCTTGCAGCCATTGGCCTTCAGCGCCTTGCGCACGCCGCGGAAGATATCGGTCAGTGCGCTTTCCTCGCTCACCGCCATGCGCAGCGGGTGGTCCAGCTTGATGCCGGTGAATTCCAGCGCGGCCGCCTCGATGTTGGCCCCTTCGAACGGTTCGACCCGGTGGAAGTAGGTGTGTTCGGGGAACAGGAAGCCCTTCTCGTCCATGCCAATGGTGACGGCGGCAATCTCCAGCAGCGCGTCGGTTGCGCTGTTGAAACCGCCGGTCTCGACATCCACCACCACTGGCAAGTAGCCACGAAAACGCTCGGCCATGGGGTGGCGCGAGCCGCTGCTGACTTGGCTGTCCTGGTCGTCTTCGTACAGGTCTTCGCTCACGCGTTGTCCTCCAGCAGGCGCCAGCGCAATTTCTCACCGGCGCGCAGGGGGATCACGGTGTTGTCGCCGAACGGCAGGCTGTCCGGCGCGGTCCATTCCTCACGGACCAAGGTGATGGTGTCGGTGTTGCGAGCAAGGCCGTAGAAGTCCGGGCCGTGCTTGCTGGCGAAGCCCTCGAGCTTGTCCAGCGCGTTGCGCTGTTCGAACGCCTCGGCATACATCTCGATGGCGGCGTAAGCGGTGTAGCAGCCAGCACAGCCGCAGGCGGCTTCCTTGGCATGCTTGGCGTGGGGCGCCGAGTCGGTGCCGAGGAAGAACTTCGGATTGCCGCTGGTGGCGGCATCCAGCAGCGCCACCTGGTGGGTGTTGCGCTTGAGGATCGGCAAGCAGTAGTAGTGTGGGCGGATACCGCCGACCAGCATGTGATTGCGGTTGTACAGCAGGTGCTGGGCAGTGATGGTCGCACCAACGTTGGCTGGCGCCTCGGTGACGAACTGCGCGGCGTCGCTGGTGGTGATGTGCTCGAACACTACCTTCAGGGTCGGGAAGCGTTCGACCAGGCGGCGCATGTGCTCGTCGATGAAGCGCTTCTCGCGGTCGAACACGTCGATCTCGCTGCGTGTGACTTCTCCGTGCACCAGCAGGGGCATGCCGGTTTCGGCCAGGGCCTCGATCGCCGGGAAGATATTGTCGATGCTGGTCACGCCCGAATCGGAGTTGGTGGTGGCGCCGGCCGGGTAAAGCTTGGCAGCGTACACGATCCCGCTGGCCTTGGCGGCACGCACATCGTCAGCGCTGGTACGGTCGGTGAGATAAAGCACCATCAGCGGCTCGAAGCGGCTGCCGGCGGGACGTGCGGCAAGGATGCGCTCGCGGTAGGCAGCGGCCTCGACGGCGTTGCGCACTGGCGGAACCAGGTTGGGCATGATGATGGCGCGGGCGAAGGTGCGCGCCACGTCACCGACGGTGTGTGGCAGAACGGCACCATCGCGCAGATGGATGTGCCAGTCGTCGGGGCGCAGGAGGGTCAGGCGATCGGACATTGGAGATTCCAGGCGGGTCGAACTCAGAAGCCAATGCTACCGGAAAACCCCTGTTCGAGCACGGCTATCAAGTTTTCCGACGGGCGACCGATAGCGTTCAGGTAAGCCGCCAGAATCTGTGGAGCCGACCGTGCGCCAGCGTTACCTAGCCCTGTTCACCCTCGTTGCCAGCTTGCCGGCCGGGGCAATGACCTTCCAGACCCGCGTGGAGAACGTCGCCTGGAAAGTTGAGGGTGACCAGTTCGAATGTCGCCTGATCCAGCCGATCGACGGTTTCGGCAGCGGCGAGTTCGTGCGCCGCGCCGGCGAGCAGCCAACCTTCCAGCTGCGTTCGGACAGCAATATCCTGGGCGCCGGCTCCGCCACCTTGCTGGCCGCCGCCGCGCCCTGGCAGCCCGGGCGCGGCGACATCAACCTTGGTGCGGTGCATATGGCCCGTACCGGGGTGTTGTTCACCTCCAGTCAGGGCCAGGCCAGCCGTTTGATCAACGGCCTGCTCGATGGACGCAGCACCGTGGTGCGCAACTACCGCGGCGAAGGTGGCCGGCCGATGGAAGTGCATGTGATGCCGGTCAGTTTCGCCAAGGCCTACAGCGACTACCAGCTGTGCGCCGCCAAGCTGCTGCCGATGAACTACGACCAGATCCGCCAGACCCAGGTCGGCTTCCCGGGGGGCGGGATCGAGCTGGACAGCTCGGCGCGCGCGCGCTTGGATGTGCTGCTGGACTACCTGAAGGCCGATCCGACGGTCAATCACATCGAACTCAATGGTCACTCCGACAACAGCGGCAATCGTCTGACCAACCGCGACACCTCGCGTCGACGGGCGCTGGCGGTGGCCGAGTACCTCAAGGCCCATGGTGTGCCGGAAGAACAGATCACCGTGCGTTTCCATGGTGAGCGCTACCCGCTGGCCAAGAACAACAGTGCCGCCAACCGCGCGCGCAACCGCCGGGTGAACATCCAGCTCGAGCGCGTGACGCCGGTCGAGAAGCCGGTGGAGAAACCGGCAGCGCCGGTGTCGCCGTCGACCCCGACACCCACGGCTACCACACCTGCGCCAACGCCTGCGGCGGCTGCCACGCCGTCCGCTTCGGCGAAATCCTGAGAGCGACCACGGGTCGCGCTCTCGACAATTCCTGTCGCTTTGTCGTCACAAGCTGTCGCCCCATTGTAAATATTTCGGCAAGGCCGGTAGAATCAACGGCTTTCCGTACAACCCCGTGGAGTGATGGCATGGCGGACGTAAAAAAGGTCGTATTGGCGTATTCCGGCGGCCTTGATACTTCGGTGATTCTCAAGTGGCTGCAGGACACCTACAACTGTGAAGTGGTGACCTTCACCGCTGACCTCGGCCAGGGCGAGGAGGTCGAGCCGGCCCGCGCCAAGGCCCAGGCGATGGGCGTGAAAGAAATCTACATCGACGACCTGCGCGAAGAGTTCGTGCGTGACTTCGTCTTCCCGATGTTCCGCGCCAACACCGTCTACGAAGGCGAGTACCTGCTGGGTACCTCCATCGCCCGTCCGCTGATCGCCAAGCGCCTGATCGAGATCGCCAACGAAACCGGCGCCGACGCCATTTCCCACGGTGCCACCGGCAAGGGTAACGACCAGGTGCGCTTCGAGCTGGGTGCCTATGCGCTCAAGCCAGGCGTCAAGGTCATTGCCCCGTGGCGCGAGTGGGACCTGCTGTCCCGCGAGAAGCTGATGGACTATGCCGAGAAGCACGGCATCCCGATCGAGCGCCACGGCAAGAAGAAATCGCCGTACTCGATGGACGCCAACCTGTTGCACATCTCCTACGAAGGCGGTGTCCTGGAAGATACCTGGACCGAGCATGAGGAAGACATGTGGCGCTGGAGCGTCTCGCCGGAGAATGCCCCTGACCAGGCCACCTACCTCGAGCTGACCTACCGCAACGGTGACATCGTTGCCATCGACGGCGTCGAGAAGACCCCGGCCACCGTGCTGGCCGACCTCAACCGCATCGGCGGCGCCAACGGCATCGGTCGCCTGGACATCGTCGAGAACCGCTACGTCGGCATGAAGTCGCGCGGCTGCTACGAGACCCCGGGCGGCACCATCATGCTCAAGGCCCACCGCGCCATCGAGTCGATCACGCTGGACCGCGAAGTCGCTCACCTGAAGGATGAGCTGATGCCCAAGTACGCCAGCCTGATCTACACCGGCTACTGGTGGAGCCCGGAGCGTCTGATGCTGCAGCAGATGATCGACGCCTCCCAGGTCAACGTGAACGGCGTCGTACGCCTGAAGCTGTACAAGGGCAACGTCACGGTCGTCGGCCGCAAGTCGGACGATTCGCTGTTCGATGCCAATATCGCGACCTTCGAGGAAGACGGCGGCGCCTACAATCAGGCCGACGCCGCGGGCTTCATCAAGCTCAATGCACTGCGCATGCGCATCGCGGCCAACAAGGGCCGTTCGCTGCTGTAAGCCTATGGTGTATCAGAAAAAACCCGGCCTTGGCCGGGTTTTTTCATGCCCGGGATTCAGCGGGCGGCGCGACCTCGCCTTCCTGCATCGGCGATACCGACAGGTGGATGCAGGTTCGCGTATCGAGGTTGTACAGGATCCAGCGCCGCTGTCGTCCGTGTGGACGCTCGACCATCCGCAGCACATGGTTTTCGATAATCTTCCGGCTGTCGGTACCGGAGATGGCGATGATCATTGCCCCTTTGTCCCTTGCCGCAGAGGGGGGCATTGTTTTATCCGAAGTACAGGCACGCCTGTCCGGGGCAAAGAGTGAACCGCTATTGAAGTTGAGTGTGAGAAAGAACAGCACGGTGAGGAAGAACGGAAAACCTACCAGGAACCAAGTGTAGACAGTCTGGCTGTCGTCACTGAGGAATGGTAGTGAGGCCAAGGCGGATCCCTCAATCACACCGGCAAAGACAGCGATAAGAGTCAACGGGCTGATGGGGTCGCGGTTCATGATGAGTGCCTGGCCATGCTTTGCTCATCTGTAGCCCGTTTTCCCCAGCCTGTTAAGCGTGGCTTGTTTCCCTACCCAGTAATGGCGTGGTTCGTAGGGCAGGCCTTTATCCAACCTGTATAGTCGAATTTTCCCGCGAAATGTGTCACCCGGCGACACTTGGATCCAATTTTGGCGACTGTTACTTTCTGACTCGTTGCGATGGACATGCATGTATTACATTTTGTTAATTAGCTGTTTGTAGGAAGAATCTCTAATAACAGTAGTCCACTTCTTTCGGTGAATCTGCCAGGGAAACCGCTGCATAAATAATCGTTATGCTCGGGTGTGGTGGTCTATCGAACTAAAAACAACGTATCAATGGGAATCGCATGAATAAAGTGCTGATCGTGGATGATCACCCGGTCATTCGCCTGGCCGTACGCATGCTGATGGAGCGGCATGGCTACGAGGTGGTGGCGGAGAGCGACAATGGTGTGGATGCCTTGCAACTGACGCGGGAATATCTGCCGGACATTGTCATTCTGGATATCGGGATCCCCAAACTGGATGGGCTTGAAGTGATTGCCCGAATGACCCTGGCAAGTCCGGGGACCAAGGTGTTGGTGTTGACGTCTCAGGCGCCAGGGCATTTCTCGATGCGCTGCATGCAGGCAGGGGCGGCGGGTTATGTGTGCAAGCAACAGGAACTGACCGAACTGCTCAGCGCGATCAAGGCCGTGCTGTCCGGTTACAGTTACTTCCCCAACCAGGCGCTGCACAAGGGGAGATCGGGTGTGAGTGGCGCCACGGAGATGGAGATGGTCGAGCGGCTTTCCGGGCGGGAGATGATGGTGCTGCAGCAGCTTGCCCGGGGCAAGAGCAACAAGGAGATTGCCGACAGCATGTTTCTCAGCAACAAAACAGTCAGCACCTACAAGACGCGACTGTTGCTCAAGCTCAATGCCCGCTCGCTGGTGGACCTGATCGAACTCGCCCAGCGCCACGGGCTGGCCTGAGCCTCATTGAAAAAGCCTCCGCTCGGGAGGCTTTTGCGTTTACTACAGGTCGTAGTCGAAGTCGGCCAGTTGCTTTTGCAGGCGTCGTTCCTCAAGCATGTTGTCAATGGTGCGGCGTTTGCTCAGGTTGGTCTTGGCCGGTTCGGCCTGCGGCTCCACATCGTCGTCCGCACTCTGAAAATCGTCGTCGATTGCCAAGTCTTCTTTATCGGTGCTCATGCGTCACTCCAAGCCAAGGGGCCATTGGCCGTCCTTATAACGGGAATCGCAGAATGGGTAAAAAAGATTTTTTCAATCGCCTCGAGCACGTATGAGCTATCGCCTCAATCGTCAGAAGTCTTCTGCTTGTATTCGCACAGGTCCTCGATCCGGCAACTGCCGCAGCGCGGTTTTCGGGCCTGACAGACATAGCGGCCATGCAGGATCAACCAGTGATGGGCATCGAGCAGATAGTCCCTGGGGACGAACTTGAGCAACTTCTTCTCCACCTCCAGCACGGTTTTACCCGGCGCGATGCCCGTGCGGTTGCTGACCCGGAAGATATGCGTGTCGACGGCCATGGTGAATTGGCGAAAGGCAGTGTTGAGCACCACATTGGCGGTCTTGCGGCCAACGCCTGGCAGGGCTTCGAGGGCTTCGCGGGTCTGCGGGACTTCGCCGGCGTGCTGTTCGATCAGCAGGCGGCAGGTTTCGATGACGTTCTTGGCCTTGCTGTTGTACAGGCCGATGGTCTTGATGTACTCGCTCAGGCCTTCGATGCCCAAGGCGTGGATCGCTTGTGGGGTGTTTGCGACCGGGAACAGGCGAGCGGTGGCCTTGTTGACGCCGACATCCGTCGACTGGGCCGAGAGGATTACCGCTATCAGCAGTTCGAAGGGGGTGGAATAGGCCAGTTCGGTCTTGGGCTCGGGATTGTCTTCATGCAGCCTGCGAAAGATCTCCAGGCGTTTGGCGGCATTCATGGGGTCAGCGGGTTCCTTGACGGCGTGAGGCGGTGTTCGATGGACGCAAGTGATTGTACAGGCCCAGCAGCAGGCCGAGCAGTATCAAGGCGCCAGGAGCCAGTGCGGCGAGGTGTAGGCCGAGAGCATCGCTCAGCAGTTGGCGGCAGATGCCCAGGGCCAGGCCGGTTGCGAGGACACCGAGCAGTCCTAGCCCCAACTGGCGATATCGGCCAGGTTGTGCTGGCAGTTGCTCACTGGCCAGGCAGGGCAGGGCCAACAGCAGCGGGTAGAGGGCAAGTTGCTGGGCCAGGGGCATCGCCCAGGCTTGCAGGCCGAGGTGCAGGCAGGTCGCCAAGGCGGCGGCAAGTACAGTACTTGCCCACAGGCGGGGGCCATGGTCCAGGTGCCTGCGCAGCGGGATCATCAATACCTGGTGCAGGCCTACCAGCAACACTGTGCAAAGGCTTATCGCCAACGCCTGGACGACAGTGCCGGTCGCGCCGAGCAATGGCACCAGGCTGATTGGCACGGGCCAGCAACGCTTCATGGGGGTGTCTCACCGAGCAACGCGGGGCGATGTTGGTCGAAGTAGCGCAGCGTATCCTGGATCGCCTCGATGACTGCCCGCGAAGTCACTGTCGCCCCGGCTAGTTGGTCGAACGCACCCTGGTCACGCTTGAGCGCCCAGGCCTGTTCGGGTGTATTGCGCAGTGTCTGACCGAGAAACTGGTCCAGCCAATGGCGCGCCGGATCGACCAGTTGATCGCCCAAACCAGGGCTTTCCTGCTGTTTGAGTACACGCACGCCCACCAGACGGCCCGCAGGGCTGATGGCGATCACCAACTCGATGGCACCGCCATAGCCTTGGACGCTGCTGTGAAGCAGAACAGCGCTGGTGGCTCCCGCCAAGTTGGCGCGGTAGCCGGCCAGCAGATGGCTATGGCTCAGTTTAGTGTCCGTGAGTGCCACGGGCGTTTGCAATGGCCGGTTGTCGTAGCTGCCCGGTGGCAGCACCTTGAGCCACTGCTGTTCCTGCCACTGGCGGGAGGCCACGGCAATCGGTCCGGCGGTGAAGCGCTGCCAGGCCAGTGTCGCGGCAATCGCCAGTCCTGCCACCAGTAGCAGCACTGCGGTACTGCGTTTGCGGGCGATCATGGGCAGGCCTGCTGGCGGCGTTCCACCCAGCGGTCAAGGATGGGCGCGGCGAGGTTCATCAGCAGGACGGCGAACGCCGTGCCATCGGCGAAGCTGCCCCAAGTGCGGATCAGGTAGATCAGCAGGCCGGTGCCTATACCGAACAGCAGGCGGGCCTGCGGTTGCTTGCAGCCGGACACCGGTTCGGTGGCGATGAAGAAGGCGGCGAGCATGGTCGAACCGGACAGCAGGTGCAGCAGTGGCGAGCCGTGGGAGTCGGAGCCGGAGCCATTCCAGCCCAGCAGGCTGGACAGGAACAAGGCGCCGAGCAGGCCGACGGGGGCCTGCCAGCCGAAGACCTTGCGCTGCAGCAGGAACACCCCGCCGAGCAGGAAGGCGAGGTTGACCCACTCGGTGCCACGCCCACCCAGATGGCCGAACGCCGGGTGACTGGCGAACAGTTCGTCGATGGTCAGGCTACGGTTGTGGCGCAAGACATCAAGCACCGTGGGGCTGGCCCAGGCGTCGATCCTTTCACTGGCCCCGAAGCTCAGGCTCAGGCTTTCCACGAGCCCAGGTGCCTGACCTGGCCAGTGGTTCATCTGCAGTGGGAAACTCAGCAGGACGAACCCATAGCCGACCATGGCGGGGTTGAACAGGTTGCGCCCGACGCCACCGAAAGCCTGTTTCCCCAGGCCGATGGCGACGCAAGCCGCCGTCACCGGCAGCCACCAGGGCGCCTGGCTGGGTAAGGCAGCCGCCAGCAGCGTGGCGGTGACCAGCGCGCTGCCGTCGCCAGCGGCGCAGGCGACCGGCATTCTCCGCCAGCGCAGCAGCAGCGCTTCGGTGACCAGCGCCGTGCAAGCGCTCAACAGCAGATTGATCAGCACGCCCCAGCCATGCAACCAGAACAGCACCAGCAGACCAGGGGCGCAGGCTAGCAGTACCCGTTGCATGGTGCTGCGCAGGCGCGGATCAGTGGTCGTCATGGTTTTGCGCTTCCTTGAGGTGTTGCGCAGCAGTGGCTTCAATTGCCGGGGGCAAGACATTGATGCGTAGGGTCAGGATCATTGGGTGAAGAGTCCGTTGAATCCCGAAAGCGCCATGGCCATCACGCCGCTGCCGATCAGCTTCACAGGCAAGCCGCGCAGGGCTGCGGGTATTTCCCCATGGTGGCAGCGGGCGTCAAGGTCGGCATACAGCATGAGGGCCAGCCAGAATCCCAGTGCACTGATGACAGCCCACACCAGCACCCTCCATCCGTCCGCATCGTCGTTGGCAAGCTGTAACAGCAAGCCTAGCACCACGGCGTTTGCGCTCAGCAAGGGTTGCAGGCCGTGCATGGGCCAGCTTGGCCGAAAGCGTCGGAGCAGGTTTGGCAGTGTCCAGGCCAGTGCCGTCAGCAAGGGCAGGAAAATGAACAATTGCAGGTTCTGCAACTCCATGGGTGCGAGAAATTGTCGGTGCAGCCAGGCGCCGACAGGCAGCGCAACGAGGATCATCAGGGCCGAACACAGGCCCAATGCATGCAGGCGCGCACGCTCGATCGGCTCGGCCTTCAGGACCAGGTGATTGACCAGCGCGGCGCTGACCAGGATCAGGACGTAGTCACTCATGGCGATGCCGAAAGCGGGAGGGTGCCGTCATTATCGGACAGCGGGCGGCAGATGCAACTGCCCCGGCCATTTGGCCGGGGCAGGAGGGCTTACTTGATGCGCTGGCCTGGCTTGGCGCCGCTGTCAGGGCTGAGCAGGTAGATTTCTTCACCACCGGGGCCGGCGGCCATGACCATGCCCTCGGAAACGCCGAAACGCATTTTGCGCGGCTTGAGGTTGGCCACCATCATGGTCAGGCGGCCTTCCAGCAGGGAAGGTTCCGGGTAGGCCGATTTGATGCCCGAGAACACGTTGCGACGCTCGTCGCCGATGTCCAGGGTCAGCTGCAGCAGCTTGTCGGCACCGGGCACGGCTTCGGCCTTGACGATCAGCGCCACGCGCAGGTCGACCGCGGCGAAGGTGTCGAATTCGATCTCGGCCGACAGCGGGTCCTTGGCCAGCTCGCCATTGCCCGCCGGGGCGGCCTTGGCTTCGGCAGCCAGCAGGTCTTCCTTGCTGGCGGCGACCATGGCCTCGACCTTGGCCGGCTCGATACGGCTCATCAGGGCCTTGAACGGGTTGAGCTGATGGTTTTCCAGGCGCGACAGGTGGTCGTCCCAGGTCAGCGGGGCGACGTTGAGGAACGCCTCGGCATCCGCTGCCAGCAGCGGCAGCACCGGCTTGAGGAAGATTACCAGCTGGCGGAACAGGTTGACGCCCTGGGCGCAGATGGCCTGCACCTCGTCCTGCTTGCCCTCCTGCTTGGCCAGCGACCAGGGCGCCTTGTCGGCGATCCAGGCGTTGGCGCGGTCGGCCAGGGCCATGATTTCGCGCATGGCGCGGCCGAAGTCGCGGGCCTCGTAGGCTTCGGCGATCGACGGCGCGGCGGCGAGGAAGGCCTCGGTCAGTTCGGGCGCGGCATCGCCGGCAACCATCACGCCATCGTTGCCCTTGTGGATGAAGCCGGCGCAGCGGCTGGCGATGTTGACCACCTTGCCGACCAGGTCGGAATTGACCTTCTGCACGAAATCCTCGAGGTTCAGGTCGAGGTCATCGACGCCGCGACCCAGCTTGGCGGCGTAGTAGTAGCGCAGGTATTCCGGCTGCAGGTGGTCGAGGTAGGTGCGCGCCTTGATGAAGGTGCCGCGCGATTTCGACATTTTTGCGCCGTTGACGGTCAGGTAGCCGTGCACGTTGACCGCGGTCGGCTTGCGCAGGCCCGCGCCTTCGAGCATCGCCGGCCAGAACAGCGCGTGGAAGTTGACGATGTCCTTGCCGATGAAGTGGTACAGCTCGGCCTTGGAGCCTTCGTTCCAGAACGCGTCGAAGTCCAGTTCCGGGCGGCGGGCGCAGAGGTTCTTGAAGCTGGCCATGTAGCCGATCGGCGCGTCCAGCCAAACGTAGAAGTACTTGCCCGGTTCGCCCGGGATCTCGAATCCGAAGTACGGCGCGTCACGGGAGATGTCCCATTCCTGCAGGCCCGAGTCCAGCCATTCGGCGAGCTTGTTGGCCACCGCGTCCTGCAGGGTGCCGCTGCGGGTCCACTGCTGCAGCATGGCCTGGAAGTCCGGCAGCTTGAAGAAGAAGTGCTGCGAGTCGCGCAGCACCGGGGTGGCGCCGGAAATCGCCGACTTGGGGTTCTTCAGTTCGGTGGGGGCGTAGGTGGCGCCGCATTTCTCGCAGTTGTCGCCGTACTGGTCCTCGGCCGCGCACTTGGGGCAGGTGCCCTTGATGAAACGGTCGGCGAGGAACATGCCCTTCTCGGGGTCGAAATACTGGGTGACCGAACGGTTGGCGATATGCCCGGCGTCGCGCAGACGGGTGTAGATCAGGCTCGACAGCTCACGGTTCTCCTCGCTGTGCGTGGAGTGGTAGTTGTCGAAGTCGACCAGGAAGTCGGCGAAGTCGGCGCTGTGCTCGGCCTGGACGTTGGCGATCAGCTGCTCCGGGGTGATGCCTTCCTTTTCCGCGCGCAGCATGATGGCCGAACCGTGGGCGTCGTCGGCGCAGACATAGATGCACTGGTTGCCGCGCAGCTTCTGGAAGCGCACCCACATGTCCGTCTGGATGTACTCCAGCATATGGCCAAGGTGGATCGATCCATTGGCATAGGGCAGGGCGCTGGTGACGAGAATCTGACGTGGCTCGGACATGGTGGCTCGGCTACTTATCTGGCTACGGGGTAAAAATGAGGGTGATCGGCCACTATAAAGGGCTGGCGAATTTATTTCACCCCAAGGACGCATCTGCTGACGATTGACGGGTTAGCATAGGCGCCTGTTCCGTATCCAGTTTGCCAATGGGAGCCTCCATGAGTGCCGTCACCCGTGCCGCCGTCGAAGGCGTGCTTCGCCAGTACACCGACCCCTACCTGAACCAGGACCCGGTCAGCGCCGGTTGCGTGCGCGCCATCGACATCCAGGGCGGGCAGGTCAGCGTGCAGTTGCAGTTGGGGTATGCCGCCGGCCTGTTCAAGGGCGGCTGGGCGCAGGTGCTGCAGACCGCGATCGGCAACCTCGATGGCGTTGCCTCGGCGAGCGTGAGCATCGACTGCGTGATTGCCACCCACAAGGCTCAGGCCCAGGTGCCGGCCATGGCCAACGTGAAGAACATCATCGCCGTGGCCTCGGGCAAGGGCGGGGTCGGCAAGTCGACCACCGCCGCCAACCTGGCCCTGGCCCTGGCCCGCGAGGGCGCCCGAGTGGGTATTCTTGATGCCGACATCTATGGCCCGAGCCAGGGGGTGATGTTCGGAATCGCCGAGGGCACCCGTCCGCAGGTGCGCGATCAGAAGTGGTTCGTGCCGATCAAGGCCCATGGCGTCGAGGTCATGTCCATGGCGTTTCTCACCGACGACAACACGCCGATGGTCTGGCGTGGCCCGATGGTCTCCGGGGCATTGCTGCAACTGGTGACCCAGACCGCCTGGGACGACCTCGACTACTTGGTGATCGACATGCCGCCGGGCACCGGCGACATCCAGCTGACCCTGGCGCAGAAGGTGCCGGTGGCAGGCTCGGTGATCGTCACCACGCCCCAGGACCTGGCGTTGCTGGATGCGAAGAAAGGCGTGGAGATGTTCCGCAAAGTCAACATCCCGGTGTTGGGCGTGGTCGAGAACATGGCCGTGCATATCTGCTCCAACTGCGGCCATGCCGAGCACCTGTTCGGTGAAGGTGGTGGCGAGAAGCTGGCCGTGCAGTACGGCGTCGACCTGCTGGCTTCGCTGCCGCTGTCGATGCTGATCCGCGAACAGGCCGACAGCGGCAAGCCGACCGCCATCGCCGAGCCGGAAAGCCAGATCGCCATGGTCTACCAGGAGCTGGCGCGGCAGGTGGGGGCGCGGATCGTGCTGCAGGAAGCGGCGGCGCCGGCGATGCCGAGCATTACCATCAGCGAAGACTGACGCGTCACCTGTAGGAGCGGCCCTTTCGCGACACAAGGCCGCTCCTACAAGGGCCGGCGGATAGCTTTTGAACAGGCACAAAAAAACCCGCCAATGGCGGGTTTTTTTTGAAAGCGAGGAAGCGAGATCGACTTAGGCGATCTGAACTTCTTCAGCCTGCATGCCTTTCTGGCCGCGGGTAGCGACGAAAGTAACAGCCTGGCCTTCTTTCAGGGTTTTGAAGCCGTCAGCTTGGATGGCTTTGAAGTGCACGAACAGGTCGTCGCCCGACTGAGGGGTGATGAAGCCGTAGCCCTTCTCATCGTTGAACCACTTGACAACACCGGATTGACGGTTGGACATTTTTCTGTCTCCTTGGACAAAGTTGATAACGGTCAGGAAACACCCTGACCGGGACTGAGCGCAAAGAGAGCAGAAAATTCAGCGATGGGCCGATCAGGATCGTGCATCAAACTAGAGATTCTCGGTGTCACGTGCAGCACAGTGGCGCCACCTTAACCCACTTTCCACAACCTGCCAATGGCCAAGAAGCGCTTTGATGAAATTCGGATCGGCGGCCTGTACAGGCCCCGTCCGGCGCGGGATAGGGCGAGGAAACTTTAACCTGGGCGTTGGGACCGGTAAGATGCACCTCTCGTTTTTTACCCCGCACTCTTCAGGACACCCCCGCCATGAGCATCAAATCGGACAAGTGGATTCGCCGCATGGCGCAGGAACACGGCATGATCGAACCGTTCGTCGAGCGCCAGGTGCGCGGCGAGCAGGACAGCCGGGTCATTTCCTTCGGTGTCTCCAGCTATGGCTACGACGTACGCTGCGCCGACGAATTCAAAGTCTTCACCAACATCAACTCGGCCACCGTCGATCCGAAGAACTTCGATGCCGGCAGTTTCGTCGACATCAAGAGTGACGTGTGCATCATTCCGCCGAACTCCTTCGCCCTGGCCCGCACCGTCGAGTATTTCCGCATTCCGCGCGACGTGCTGACCATCTGCCTGGGCAAAAGCACCTACGCCCGTTGCGGCATCATCGTCAACGTCACGCCGCTCGAGCCCGAGTGGGAAGGCCATGTGACCCTGGAGTTCTCCAACACCACCACGCTGCCGGCGAAGATCTACGCCAACGAAGGCGTGGCGCAGATGCTGTTCCTGCAGTCCGACGAGGAATGTGAAGTGTCGTACAAGGACCGTGGTGGCAAGTACCAGGGCCAGCGCGGCGTCACCCTGCCACGCACCTGAGCCGACAAAGCGCGGGAATTGTTTCCGCGCCCGGCACTCCAACGAGAAGTCCTGGCGCGCATGCCGTGCGCCGGGCCTCGTCAGGAGCCGCCTATGAAAATCGACCCCGCAATCAGTGCCAAGCTGGCCGTCCTGCAGCCGAACCAGATCGGATTGCTGGCCTGGTCGCTGATGGCCCACCCGCCGATCCACACACCACTGCCGATGCAGGCCGGTGGCGTGCCGCACCAGCCCGATCCCGACACACCGCAGCCGCCGGAACCTGGCGAGCACCCACCGATGGAGCCGGGCGAGCCGACCCTGCCCGATGAGCCGCCTCCCGCCCCAGTGGCCTGATTTGTCTCAGTTGCCCAGCAGATAGCCGCTGCGGCAAACCTGTGCGCCGGCCACATGGGCAACCACCATGCCCGCCGTGGCCATGCGCCTGATGCTGCGCGCGTAGAGCAGGCCGGCCTGGGTATTGCGCAGAGGGGTGACCCGGTCGCTGAGCGGGTCGATGACCTCGGCTATCAGCTCTCCGGCTTGCAGGTACTGGCCGGGCGCGGCGTGGAACACCAGCAGCCCGCCAAGCGGTGTCATGACCGGCTCCACGGCCGCCAGCGGCGTCGCCGGGTGAACCAATGCGGGCAGCGGGGCCGGCTGGCCCTCGATGATCCCGGCATGGGTAAGGAAGTCGAGGATCGCCTGGCAGTCCCGGGTCGCCAGGGGGTGGCTGACATCGGCCTGGCCGCGCAGCTCGATGGTCACCGAGAAACTGCCCTGGGGGATCGGGAAGCGTTTGGCGAAGCGCTGCTGCAGCTGCCACCACACCAGGCTGAAACACTCATCGAACGACTGTCCACCCGAGTCGGTGGCCAGCAGGCTGGCCTGCACGCCCAGGTAGCGGGCCAGCGGCTCGACCTGGGGCCAGGCTTCCGGCGTGGTATACAGATGCTCGACCGCCTCGAAGTCGCAGTGCAGGTCGAGGACCATGTCGGCGTCGCAGGCCAGGCGTTGCAGGGTCAGGCGCTGCGACTGCAGCGGCGTATGCGCGGGGTGGGCATCCAGGCCCCGGCGCAGGTATTCGCGAATCAGCGCCAGGTTGTGCGCCGGATCCTGGGTGAGATGGCCTTCGATCTGGTCACCGATGCTGTCGGACAAGTCGACGAACTTGCGGTTGAAGTTTTCACCGCTTTGCAGTTCGAAACGGCCCAGCGGCGCGTCCAGCAGCACCTGTTCCAGGCCCACCGGGTTGGCCACCGGTACGAGGATGATCTCCTTGCGCAAGCGGCCCTGCTGCTCCATTTCCCCGAGTCGCTGCTTCAGGTGCCAGGCCACCAGCATGCCCGGTAGCTCGTCGGCGTGCAGCGAGGCCTGGATGTACACCTTGCCGGCGCCACGCGGGCCGAAGTGGAAGCTGTGCAGCTGGCGGGCGATACCCGGGACAGGGGAGAGCAGGTCGTGGGTCGATTGGTGCATGGTGGTCCTGATATCAGCGTTTTAGGGCGAAGGCTGGGATCAAGGATAGAAGCATAACTTCGGGAGTGGCGCACTATTCGGATCGCGGGGCGCAAGGGAGCCAGGCGATGACTCGGTATCGGCCATGAGATCGAGCGCCGCCAGCGCGACGCTTGATCTCGGACTGCCAAATGAGCTACTTGCCAGGCACCAGGGTCAACCGCTGGCTGCCATAGGCCCGGGCAAAGTTCTGTGGTTGCAGCGGCAGGCTGCTGAAACGGCCTTTGAACCAGGCATCGAGCCCGTCGCTGTAGTGGCGGCTGGCCGGGTTGCCGGACTGGCCGTTGCTGGTCAGTACCTGCAGCGGTTCGGCCTGGCCGAAGTCGATGATCATGCGCGCCGAGGCCGGCAACTGAGTGTCGAAGCCGCTCCCCAAGGCATAAGGCGTCAGGGCCAGGGTGCTGAAGTCGCCTCCCGCCGCCAGGGGCGCGCGGTCGAGCTTGTCGCCCAGGCCATGATAGGTCGGTGCCGGCCAACGGTACTGGTGCAGCTTGCCCCATTGCCAGGCACGGCGATCCGCGCCGAGCTGGGCGGTGCCGGCATCCACCGCGGCGGCCAGGCTGCGGGCGAGGATGGTCGGCTTGTCTTCCTTCTGCGGCGTGCCGCGATCATCCCAGAACGGGCTGTCCTCGCGCCCCAGCAGGTGATCGACCTGGGCGGAGTAGGAGAGCTGGGCATTGCCGACGAAGGCCTGCCAGGCCGGGCTGGATTCCGGGCCCAGTTCGTCGAGGAAGGTCCGCCGGGTGACCGCCTGCAGGAACAGTTCATACAGCGCGGCATCGGCCGACACCGGGCTCAGCCGGCCATCGAAGGCCTTGAGCCGGGCCAGGGCATCGCGGGCCTTGTCGCGCTGCCCGGCGGGCAGGGCATCGATGGCCTGCTTGAGCGGCTGGGCCATGCCGGGCGCGTCGAACATCTGCTTGAGCTTGTCGGCCAGCAGCGTCACCTGGTCGTTCTGCAGGGCCATCAGGCTGCGGCTGTCGTGACGACCGTTGCCGGCCAGCTGGGCCATGCGCTCGGCACGCTCGGGGTAGTACCAACTGCTCGACAGCTGCATGCCATAGCCCTTGGGCAGGCTGCGCTGGTTGGCGTGACCGATGAAGCCGGCGGGCGGATCCTGGTCGTAGGGGTGCAGCATCGGGTCGGCGTAGCCGTCCCAATCATAACGCCCGTCCCAGCCCGGCGAGGGCAGCAGGCCCTGGCCTTCGCGGCGGTTGGGGTAGCGGCCACTGACCTGCCAGCCGATGTGCTGGGGCTCGGCGAACACGAAGTTCAACGCCGCCGCAGCGACCTCGCGGGTGCTGTCGAAGGCGCGCTCGATGTTCTGCGCGCGGGTCAGGTCGAACAGCGCGTCGAGGCTGCGATCTTCCTTGAGCTGCGGTAGGTGCAGGGCCAGGGCCAGGCTGCCATGGCCTGGCAGCAGGGTGCCATGGCGGGTGTCGTACATGACCTCGCGCTGCGGGCGCTGGCCGCGGACGAAGAAGGTTTCATTGCGTGCGCGGGCCTGCTGCCACTTGCCGTCAGCGAGGTAGCTCAGCTGGCTGCCCTGGCGGCGTACTTGCTCGAGGAACAGGTCCTGGTTGTCGGCCATCACCGCGCTGCTGCTCCAGGCCAGCTTGCCGTTGTAGCCGGCCAGCACGATCGGCAGGCCTGGCAGCGACAGGCCGGCGACCCGGTACTTGGTGGTATGGATCTGCACCGGGCTCAGTGCCCAGGCGGCGCGGCTGTCGCTGGCCAGCAGGCTATTGCCGCTGCGGCTGCGCTGGGGCGTCAGGGCCAAATTGGCTGAGCCGGGGGCGCCCAGCAGGCCGAGGTCGGCCAGTTGCTGGCCGGCGGCGGTGAGTGCGCCGAGCCCTGGCAGTTGGCTGGTCAGGTTCACGCCCTTGAGTTTGTCGAGCTCGCCCTCGGCCAGTGGCTCGTCGGGGGCGCCGGGCAGCAGCCAAGCGAGTTTGTCGGCACCGACCTTCTGCGCCAGGGTCAGGGCCGACAGTTCCTCCTGCAGGTTCACCGACTGGCTGAAGGCGTAGAGGCTGAAGATCAGTGCCGAGTCCTCGGGCTTCCAGTATTCCGGGCGGTAGCCGCTGCGGGCGAGCTCGCCCGGCAGCTTGTCGCGGTAGCGGAACAGGTAGGCGTTGACCCCGCGGGCGTACACCTCGAAGAAGCGCTTCAGGCGCGGCGAGGCATCGGCATACAGCTGGCCGGCGCTCTGCTTGAGGTTGGCGGCGCGCATCAGGCGATCGATCTCCAGGGCATCGGCCCCGGCCAGCTCGGCCAAGCGCCCCTGGGCCAGCAGGCGCATGGCGACCATCTGCTCGATGCGATCCCCGGCGTGCAGGTAGCCCAGGCTGAACAGCGCGTCATGGAAGCTGCTGCTTTCGATCAGCGGCGCGCCCATCGCGTTGCGCCGAACCGAGACGTTCTGCGCCAGGCCCTTGAGCGGTTGGACGCCCGTCGTCGGCAGCACACTGTCCTGGTGACCACCCATCTGGCAGCCGCCGAGTGCGAGCAGGCCTAGCAACGCGGCAGCACTGCCGAGGCGGAGAGGGAAGGGCGGAAGGACGGGGGCGGCCATGACTAGGCTCCTGCAGGGCGTGGCGGGGTTCTGAAAGGCGCTAAGGTAGTGAGCGCGCAGTCGCCGTGCAAGGTGCCGGGGAGCTTTATTTACCAGTGGTCGTGCTGGTATGTGCGGATCGCGGGCCAAGCCCGCTCCCACGACGATTTGCCGGGGAGCGGGCTTGACCTGCGATGGCCTGATTTGACGTCGATCAGGCGCCGTGGCACTTCTTGAATTTCTTCTCGCTGCCGCACGGGCAAGGGTCGTTGCGGCCGACGTCCTTCAGGGCGTTGCGCACCGGCTCCTGGTGGCCGTGGTTGCAGTGCGGGCCGTGTACATGGCCATGGTCGTGGGCGTGGTGATGGTCGTGACCGTGGTTGCAGTCGGGGCCATGGACATGGGGTTGCTGGGTCATTGCGGGGTTACTCCGGTTGTAGATCGCCGGGGATTATCTCACCCCTTTGCGACAAGTGCAGGTTCCGATGGAGGATCAGCCCGGTGGCCAGCTCGCCGCGCAGTTGGTATTGCAGGGGTTGCCCACGCTTGAGCAGCTTCGCCAGGGGCTTGAGGTGCTGCCAGAGGTTGGTGCGCACGGTGATCTTGAAGGTGCGCCGGGCCTGGCCGCCGACGCTGCGCCACAGGCTGGCCTCGTCCTCGGCCAGGAGCAGGTCGCCCAGGCGCACCGAATAGGTCAGATGGCGGATGAACAGGCGGCTGTCGTTGGGGTTGTCGACCCGCAGGTGCAGGACGAACTCCTGCTGGTGCAGACGCATCTTCACCGGCTCCACCTCGAGCAGGTGCAGCTGTGGCTCACGCCAGGTGTCGCCGCCCCAGCCGGCGCAGCCCGTCAGCCAGCCCAGCAACAGGCAGAGTGTGAGCAGGCGGGCCAGGGGGCGCATGTTCAACTACCGAGGTAACTGGCGCAGCATTTCTTGAATTTCTGCCCGCTGGCGCAGGGGCAGGGATCGTTGCGACCGGCCTTGAGTGCCACGGTCGGGTCGATGAAGTACCAGCGTCCTGCATGCTGGACGAATGCCGAGCGCTCGCGGTGCTGGTGGTCGCCTTCCAGGTCGTGCCAGCGCGCGGTGAAGGTGACGAAGGCGTGTTCGGGTTGCCCACCCAGTACCTCGGCGCTTTCCACCTCCAGCCCCAGCCAGGTGCTCTGCGCGCTCCAGGCCGCCATGGCGGCGCGATCCAGCTCGGCCTGCTGGGCCGGCAGGGTGGTGTTCACCAGGTAGTCGATCAGGCCCAGCACGTAGGCGCTGTAGCGCGAACGCATCAGGGTCTGGGCGTCCGGTGCCGGGGTGCCGCTGTGATAGTGCCCACAGCAGGCGTCGAGCAGGTTGCCGCTGCCGCAGGGGCAGATCGAGACACTCATCCAGTCACCACCAGTACTTGCCGAAGTTTTCAGGGTTGGCCCAGAACTTTGCGTTGAGCCAGTCCGGGACCTGCTTGTAGTCATGCAGATCATAGGTGAACAGGCTCAACACCTGTTCGTCGCGCTGGAACTTCTCGCTGGCCGAGAGTGCCAGCGAATAGAAGTCGGTGTCCTGCCAGCCGCAGGCGTTCAGATCCGCCAGCACCGCGACGCGGCTGGCGTTGAGGTTGCGGATGCCGCCCAGCAGCTCCAGGCCGGTGCGCTTGGGCAGGTGCTCCAGACAGTCGACCAGTACCGCCAGGTCGAAGCGTCGGGCTGCCTGTTCGGCGGGGAGCGGACCGGGTGCGGCGACCTCGATCCGGGTCTCGGGATGGGCGGCAGCGAAGGCTTCCAGAGCCGGGAAGCGACTGCCCACCAGCAGCAACTGGCGCGGGGTGAAGCGATCGAGCAGGGCGGCCAAGGCCTGCTGCGGCGTGCGTTGTGAAAAAACCTCGGTCATTGCCATTCCTCGTTCAGGTCGCTCAAGACTAGCGGTCCTAAGCGATCGGGCAAAGAGGCGCGTCGCTACGTCGGGGCTTATTGCTGGCAGAGCGGTAATCGCCGGTCTTTACTCCCAGAGCATCGGTAATGCACCGATTCCCCCTAGGAGAAGCAACAAGATGAGCATAGTACGCACAGCGATACCCCTGGTTCTGCTCACCAGTGTGTTGACTGGTTGTGCAGGTTTGCAGAAAACCGACTGGCCGAAGTGCGCTGCCGTCGGGGGCGTGGGCGGCGCGGCCCTGGGCGCGATCGAGAGCTCCAGCTGGGCTGGCTGGGGCGCATTGCTCGGTGGTGGCCTGGCGGCCGGCTATTGCTGGGCCCACGGCGATGGCGACGAAGACGGCGATGGTGTGCCGGACAGCCGCGACAAGTGCCCTGGTACTCCGCGTGGCGTGCAGGTCGATGCCAACGGTTGCCCGCCTGAGCCGGCGCCGGTGGTCGAGGAAGTGGTGGTGCAGAAGGAAGAGGTCATCGTCATTCGTGACGTTCACTTCGAGTTCAACTCGGCAAGCCTGACTCTCAAAGACAAAGAACGCCTGGATAAAGTGGCCAGTCGCCTGAAGCAGGAAGCGCCGAGCGCTCGTCTGAGCGTGACAGGTCACACCGACAGCGTCGGCTCCGATAGCTACAACCAGAAGCTTTCCGAGCGTCGTGCCCAGTCGGTGACCAACTACTTGGTCGAAAGCGGCGTGCCGCGAGCCAGCTTCATTTCGGTGGGGGGCGCGGGTGAGACCCAGCCGGTCGCTGACAATGCCACGGCCGATGGCCGGGCGATGAACCGGCGCACCGAAATCAAAATCCAGCGTTGAGTGCCGTACGCCCGCGCCTTGAGAAGTGACGCGGGCGCGTCTTTACTCCTGTGTGACCGGTAGCGGCCGGTGACACAGGAGCAATCACCATGCGTGTTTTGTCGAAAGCGGCGCTGCCGTTGGTGGTGGCGACGAGCCTGATTACAGGCTGCGCCACCCACAGCGATGGCAGCGCTCCCCTCAATCAAAGGACCTGGCCCATCTGCAGCCTGCTGGGCGGACTGGTCGGCGGCGGCCTTGGCGCCATCGAAAGTTCCAGCTGGGCGGCCGGTGCCGGCGTTGCCGGTGCGATTGCCGGTGGCCTGATCTGCTATGCCCAGGATGGCGACGAGGATGGCGATGGCGTATTCGACCGCCGCGACCGCTGCCCGGACACCCCGGCAGGTACCCAGGTCAATCACATGGGCTGCCCGCTGCCGCAGTATCCGGCGTCGGCACCCCAACCGGAACCCACCGCAACCCCAGAGGTGATCACGCTCGATGACCAGGGCCAGGTGCTGTTCGCCTTCGACTCCGCCGAGCTGACCCAGGGCGCCCAGCAGCGCCTGCAAGGTTTGCTGCCCAAGCTCAACGACCCCAGTGTGACCAGTGTCAAGGTCATCGGTTTCACCGACAGCGTGGGCTCGGACAGCTATAACCAGCGCTTGTCCGAGCGTCGCGCCAGTGGTGTTGCCGAGTACTTGATCAGCCAGGGGCTGGCGCCGAACAAGGTGACCAGCCAGGGCCGTGGCGAGAGTGAGCCGGTGGCTGACAACGACACCGATGAGGGGCGCTCGCGCAACCGACGGGTGGAGCTGCACCTGAACTGAACCCCTCTGGCGCATGCCCTGGCAGTAGGGTTACTGTTGCCGGCGCGGCCCGCTCGAACGGGCCGCGCCGACATAACAACAATCCATGGGGGCCGGACATGAAGTTCATCCTGGGCCTGGGCAAGGCTCTGACGGTGGCGTTCTGGGGCGTGGTGCTGTTCAACCTGTTCATGCCGCAGCCGTTGCCGCTCAATCTGCTGATCAATGCCGCGGGTATCGTCCTGCTGTCGCTGCATGCGCTGGAGGTGCTGTTCTTCAATGGCAGCCTGCGCGGGCGCAGCCACCGTTGGTTCGATCGCCTGCAGATCCTGCTGACCGGTATCTTCCACGTCATGTCCATCCCCCGTCCGCAGGAGGCGTCGAGCCATGCGTAAACTGATGTTGCTGGCCGCACTGGCCAGTCCCCTGGTCCAGGCCGAAAGCCTGGAGGTCGCCGCCCATTCGATGCTGCGTCTGCCCAACAAGGCGGCCAGTGTGCACCTGGAGCAGTTGCGGGTGGCCGACTCGGCGACGCTGTTGCTGCCGGCCACGCTGACCGAACTGAAGATCGACCGGCTCGAGCTGGGGCGCGATGCGCGGATCGCCATTGCGCCGGCGGAGCGGGACCTGAGTATCGAGGCTTTGAGTGCCTACCTGGGCGAGGGCAGCGAATTCAGCGCGCCTGGGGCGCCCGGGACCTATGAACGTGCTGCGCGGCCTGGGCGTAACCTGGATCTGCGTTTGCAGGCGCTGGAGGCGGACCGGCTGTCGATCGACGCCCGCGGCGGGGCTGGGGCGCCGGGGTATGTTGGGCTCGATGGGGCCAATGGCAAGCCCGGGGGGTGTACCTGGGGGCAGGCCAGCCGCGGGGCCAATGGTGATGATGGTGGCAATGGGCATGATGGGGCTTCCGGCGGGCGGGTTCGTCTGGCGGTGCCTGAAGGGTTTGCGCAAGAGCGGATTGTGGTGCGGCTTGATGGCGGTGCTCCGGGCAAGGCGGGGGCTGCTGGGAAGGCTGGTTTGGGTGGGGCCAGTAAGGGGTGTCTGGTTTATCGGACTGATGCTGGGGGGGATGGGCGGCCTGGGCAGGCCGGGCAGCCTGGGTTGGCTGGGGGCTCGGGGGAGTTGATTCTTCAGCGGCTTTGAGTTTCTTTGGTTAGTGTTGTTTGGTTGTTTGGTTATTTTAGTTGGTGTTGAGAGTTGTATTTGCATTCATTTGCGAGAGGGTGTCAGAAATTTTGTGTTCGGGCATAACATGAGTAAGAGGTGCATGTATGCCAACCAAAAAGAAACCCTTGCGTGACCTGCCCAAAATCCCCAAAGAGCTGCTGGAGCAGTTCGGTGAGGGCCTGATGACCGCAGAGGCTATCGAGGAGAGGGTGTCAGAAATTTTGTGTTCGGGCATAACATGAGTAAGAGGTGCATGTATGCCAACCAAAAAGAAACCCTTGCGTGACCTGCCCAAAATCCCCAAAGAGCTGCTGGAGCAGTTCGGTGAGGGCCTGATGACCGCAGAGGCTATCGAGGATGCCTCTGCGGCGTTCAAGAAGGCCTTGATCGAACGCGCTCTGCACGCCGAACTTGGCCACCACCTGGGTTATCCGTCGGGCGCGCAGCGCCCAGAGGATGAAACCAACCAGCGTAACGGCAAGAGTGGCAAGACGGTTTTGACCGGCGATGGCCCGCTGCGGCTGGAAATTCCTC
>NZ_JBLIYU010000005.1:0-354522 GCF_057480815.1 Pseudomonas sp. P106(2024)
GCGCGGGATGCGAGCCCAATAGACGCCGGATAGATTGAAGCAAGCCATCCATTCCATCTGATGAACAGTATTGCAAAAAATGGGGTGACCATAGATTGGTCTTAACTCGCCGTCCGCGGCCAAAGTAACCAAAGCCGTTGCGCTCCATTCATCCGGCCCTGCGCTTCGCTCCGGGTTCCCTCACTCCGGACTTGCTCCCGGGAGGACCGCGCTGCAGGGCCCATCCTGGGCCCCAGCGCTTGACGGGCATCCATGCCCGTCACCTCCCTGCGCAAGTCCTGCGTTCGGCCTCCTGAAGTCGCGAAGTTACGGGCGGCGCCTGAACTGGCGCAGCTGTCGCTAGTTGGAGATTTATTAATCTTTCGATCGTTTCGCGGGGCAAGCCCGCTCCCACGCAATAGTCGTCGTTAAATATAACCCTGTAGGAGCGGGCTTGACCCGCGAAAGGGCCGGAACAGTCAATACATAACTAATAGTAAAACAACTAACTTCGCGCTTCTTGCTCTTGCTCTTGCTCTTGCTCTTGCTCTTGCTCTTGCTCTTGCTTCTAAGCGCGCGGTAGTTCAGGCGCCACCAATTGCGACTTCAGGAGGCCGAGCGGAGTTCTTGCGAAGGGAGGTGACGGCCATGGATGGCCGTCAAGCGCTGCGCCCCAGGATGGGGCGTTCAGCGCGGTCCTCCCGGGAGCAAGAACGGAGCGAGGGAACCCCGGAGCGTAGCGCAGGGCCGGATGAACGGAGCGGAACGGTTTTGCCTACTTTTCCCTAGAGAAAAGTAGGTCGCCGTAAAGGCGAAAAGGTGACTAAATGTCGACATCACCTACGAATGCGCATACAAAAATCAAAACAATCTCCCCGAACCCGAACCTAATCAACTGGAAGGCTTATCGTCACTCCCAACCCCCTGCTGCTGCCCACCCCGCGACTGATCCGACAAGGGCACGCCCCCCTGGGCAACCTGCTCAGCCTGCTGCCGCTGCAGCGCCCACTGATCGCTCCGTTCCTTGAGGCGATCAGCACCACCTTCCGCAAAAGCCGAACCCGCCGAGATCATTACTAAAAGTGCGAGCACAGATGCTAAGGATTTGTTCACCGGAAAACCTCCATTGATTGACCTTGAAACCGGCCACCCTGGCAGCCGGATCGAGGCAAGAATGGAGGCCACGGATTTTCCCAGGATTAACACACCCCGTTCAGTTGGCCAGCAACTGCTCGTGCACCCACCCCTGAGCCGTGAGCACCATGGATCGGGTTTCCTCCAGCGGTTTGGCCGAGCTGCCCGCCGCCAGCCCAAGCCCGGCGATGTTGGCCTGGACCGCCGCGTCACTGGCCCATACCGGCAGCTCGGTGACCTGGTAGCTGTAGGTCACCTGGGACTGCCGTCGGCCATTGTGCTCGACAGGTGCGCTGAAACCCTTGACGGCGGTGACTCGGGCCTTGCCGAAGCACAGCCCGCCGGTGCTGGCGCCGTTCGCCCTGGGCCGGGCGTCGGCCTTGTAGTAACGCCGGCCCTCGTCGGTCAGGTCATAGGCGTAGTAGATGTCAGTGCGCGCTGGTTGCCACAGGCGCTCCGGCACCTCCGTACGGGCGACTTCCCGCTCGCTGACCACCCCGACCCGGGCCAGGGCGTGCAAGGCCTTGTTGGTGCCCTCCACATCGAAGTCACGGGTGCGGGTGGGGAAGGCACTGATCACGAAACAGTGCGGGTACCGGGTGTCGAGGTAGGCCTGGGCGGCCTGGCGCAGCTCGGCTTCGTCGGGCTGTTGGCCGTCCGAGCAGCCGACCAGGGTCGCCAGCAGTGCCAGCGGTATGATCTTCCTGTCCATTGTAAGGCTTCCTTGAGTTGCCAGTTGCAGGGTTGCGCGCCGGCCAGGCCGGCTGGTACAGGATTAGAACCCGCGGGCCAGAGCCCCCGCAATCATGGCAAGACGACATATCCTCGGCGCTGTGCGCTGTTTGGCAACGCCCGCGTTGCGCCAGTTCCGGCAAAATGCCGATGCTCATCCATACTCCTCGGGTCCGCTCCGGCACCTTCGGGCAGCCGTCAACGGACAGACCTGCAACGAGCACAGAGGAGCCGCCGATGGCCAAGGGCGAGGGGAAGAAACGCAAGGGTGACGCCACGGAGAAACTCGGACGCAAGACCTACGAGGCGCAGCTACGGCGGCTGCACGTCGAGCTGGTCAAGCTCCAGCAGTGGGTGGTGGAGAAGGGCCTGAAGGTGTGCATCGTCTTCGAGGGCCGTGACGGCGCCGGCAAGGGCGGCACCATCAAGGCCATCACCGAACGCGTGAGCCCGCGAGTGTTCCGCGTGGTGGCGCTGCCGGCGCCCACCGAGCGCGAGAAGACCCAGATGTACGCGCAGCGCTACCTGACCCACCTGCCGGCGGCGGGCGAGGTGGTGATCTTCGACCGCAGCTGGTACAACCGCGCTGGGGTGGAACGGGTGATGGGCTTTTGCAGCGACGAGCAGGCCCACAAGTTCCTCACCGTGGTGCCGATGTTCGAGCGGATGATGGTCGAGTCGGGGATCATCCTCATCAAGTACTGGCTCGAAGTCAGCGCCGAGGAACAGACCCGCCGCCTGCAGGACCGCATCAGCGACGGTCGCAAACTGTGGAAGCTGTCGCCGATGGACGTCAAGTCCTACAACCGCTGGGACGACTACACCCGTGCCCGCGATGACATGTTCGCCGCTTCCGACTCATCCTGGGCACCGTGGTACCTGGCGCGCTCGGAGGACAAGCGCAAGGCGCGGCTGAACATCATCAGCCACCTGTTGCAGCAGATCCCTTACAAGGACCTCAGCCAAGAGCACAAGGTGTCGCTGCCCAAGCGCGGCAAGATCGGCAAGTACAAGGCGCGGCCTTATCCGTTCAAGATGGTGGCGGAGCGGTTCTGATGCCGCCGATCACTGCGCCTGGCGGGTATCGATGCTCACCACCACCGACATCCCCGGCCGCAGTTGCCTGGCCTCGGGCTGATCGTCATCAACGGTGATCCGCACCGGGATGCGCTGGGCGATCTTGACGAAGTTGCCGGTGGCGTTGTCGGCCTGCAGCAGGGCGAATTCGGAACCGGTGGCCGGCGAGATCTGCTGCACATGGCCGCGCAGCTTCAGGTGGTTGAGCGCATCGACGGTGAAGGTGGCGGGCTGGCCGATGCGTACGTTGGCCATCTGCGTTTCCTTCAGGTTGGCGATCACCCACAAGGTGTCCGGCACCAGCGCCATCAACTGCGCGCCGGGGTTGACGTAGGCGCCCAGGCGGGTGCCGATCTGCCCCAACTGGCCGTCGCGCGGCGCCTTGACCCGAGTGTTGTCCAGGTCGATGCGGGCCAGCTCCACGGCGGCCTTGGCATTCTCCACCGAAGCCTGCAGCGCAGCGCGGTTGACGATCACCGTCTCGCGATCCTGGCGGGCGATTTCCAGCGCGGCCCTGGCCTGGGCCAGGCTGGCGACGGCGGCGGCATGGCTGGCGCGGCTCAGGTCCAGTTCGCGGCGTGACACCGAGCCATCGCTGACCAGCGCCTGGTTGCGCTGCAGGTCGGCCTTGGCCTTGTCGGCCTGGGCTGCCGCGTCGCTGATCGCGGCCTGGCGCTGGGCGATGCCGGCCTCGGCGCTGTTGCGTTGCTGCAGGTTGTTGGCCAGCGCCGCTTCCTGCTGTTTGAGCTGGGCGATGGACTGGGCCAGGCGCTGGGTGTAGATGCGGTCGTCCAGGCGTACCAGAAGGTCGCCCTGCTTGACGAACTGGAAGTCGTGCACCGGCACCTCGACGATATAGCCGCCCAGCTGTGGCCCGATGATCGTCACCTGGCCGCGCACCAGGGCGTTCTCGGTGCTCTCGATGGCGCTGCTGAACGGTGGCAGGCGCCAGGCGTAGAGCACCAGCAGGATACCGGCCAGGGCCACGGCGGCGAAGCTCAGCGACGACAGCAGGCGCACCCGCCGGGTGCGCGCCGGGCTGGTCGGTTCGCTGGGCGGCGGCGTGCCTTCCGGGGTTTCGGCGAGGGCGGTGGTGGTGGTCGTTGGCGTCTCTTGGGTCATCGGCTTGAAGCACCGCTGGTGGAGTGGCTGTAGCGCAGGTACAGGCTGCGAATGAAGATCCAGATCATGGTCAGGATAGCGATGGTACCGATCAGCATGAACACATCGTTGTAGGCCAGCACGTTGGCCTCCCGGGTCGCGGCGTTGGCCAGCAGGCGCATGCCGGCCTCGTTGCGCAGCGCCGGGTCGGCCAATACCCCGGCGTAACCGGCGCCACCGCCCTGCACGCGGGCGCTGACCAGGGGTTCCAGGGCGCTCAGGCGGTCCATCAACTGGCTGGAATGAAACTTCTCGCGCACGGTCTGGAAGGTGCCCAGCAACGCCGAGCCAATCAGTCCGCCGAGGTTGTTGCAGATACCGAACAGCACCGAGAAGCTCACCAGGTTGCGCGGGTTGGCGCGCACATGGCCGATGCCCAGCGCCATCGACGGGCCGACGAAGAAGGTGCTGCCGAAGGCCAGCAGGAACTGGCTGAGGTACATCTGCGCCGGACGGGTCAGGTTGCTCGAGGTGCTGTCCATGAAGGCGCCGGTGGCCATGGCGGCCAGGGAGATGAACAGCGGTAGCACCAGGTGCTGGGGGGTGATGGTCAGGGCGCTGGTGGCCAGCCCGGTGACCGCGCCCAACAGCATCACCGCGTACAGCGCGCGCATCTGCTCGTTGCCCATGTTCAGCGCCTGGAGAAACCCCACGGCGCCGGTGGACTGCTCGGAGATCACCATGCGGATCAGGACCACGCACAGGGCCAGGCGGATGATCGCGCCGCTGCCCAGCCAGCGGGTCATCAGCAACGGGTTGCTGCGGTTGTGCTCGATGGCCAGGCCGGAGAGGATCAGGGCGATGGCGGCGGCCAGGGCGACGCCGATCCACGGCGCGTCCAGCCACCAGTCGATGCGTCCCAGCGACAGCGCCGCGCAGAGCAGGGCGGTGCCGCTGGCCATCAGGGTGAAGGTGAGGAAATCCAGGGGTTCGAAGGTCTTGAAGCGATCACCGGGGGGCAGTTTGAGCAGCAGCACGCAGCCCAGCGCGGTCAGGGCCAGGCCCAGCTCGAACAGGTACAGTCCGCGCCACTCGGCGATCTGCAGCAGGTCTTCGGAGAATACCCGGGCCAGTGGCACCGCCAGCTGCGAGGCGCCCAAACCCAGGACCATCGCCTTGAGCCGCCACTGCGCGGGGAAGGCCTGGATCATGTAGTACAGGCCCAGCGAATTCAGCGCTGCGCCGACCATGCCATGAGCGGCGCGCACGGCGATGGCCGAGTTGAGGTCGTTGACGAACAGGTGGGCGAGGGTGACCAGGGCATAAAGCATCAGGAACACCTCGGTGAACGCGCGCAGGCCGAACTCCTGGCGGAACTTCACCAGCAGCAGGTTCATCGACACGTTGGTCATCACGAAGGCGGCCGGCAACCAGGCCATTTCAGCGCTGGTGGCCCCCAGCGCACCCTGCAGGAACGGCAGGTTGGCAACCACCAGGGCGTTGCCCAGACCGCCGGTGATGGCCACCAGCAGGCCGACCAAGCCGTAGGCCAGGCGCTTTGTCGGGGCGTGCAGCGGCGTCGAGGGCGAGCCGGGCAGGCTGGGCTTCTCGTGGGGGAGCCACTGGCGGGGGGCGTACTTGTCCATCGGGTTGTCCATTACCGCGGGTGACCCGACTCTACGTCAATGGCCGGTTGGATGAAAACATCGCTCAAACGCCGAGCGACAGGCGCATGGCGCAGCGGTTGCCCAGGCCATGCGCCAGTTCGCCGGCGAGGATGCCTTGCAGCCGTGTATCGACCTGCGACGCTGGGATGCGCTCGAAGCCATAGCGGGCGTAGAACGGGGCATTCCAGGGGACATCGTCGAAGGTGGTCAGGGTCAGCCAGGGCAAGCCACCCAGGCGCGCGGCCGCCCGCGCCTGGTCCAGCAGTCCACGCCCTAGGCCCTGGCCCTGGGCTTCCTGGCGGACCGACAACTCGTGAATGTGCAGGGCGTCGCCTGTGGCGCTGGCGCAGAGAAAACCCAGCGGCCGGTCCTGATCATCCACGGCAACCCAGCTGCCGCCCTCGGTGACGAACGCCAGGTGTTCGGCTTCGCTCAGCACATCGCTGTCGGCCAGCCAGGTCAGGTGCGGCAATTGCCGGAAAGCCTGGGCCGCGGAGTGTTCCAGGGCGGGAAGCAGGGGGATGTCGCTAACGAGGGTGGGGCGGATACGCATGGGGGATCAGGACCTGTAGGTGCGATAATGCGCCCGCGCGTTGTCACGCAGGTAGGCGGAGTTTGCCAGATCGGAGTGAGGAGGTGTTGCATTGTGAATGTTATAACGTAACATTTAGATCTTCCTTCCTTGCAGGGCCCTTACCGTGATTCGCAGAAACCCCTCCGGCCATCTCCCGCAAATTGCTGAGTCGGCCTATATCGACCACACCGCCATCATTTGCGGCAAGGTGATCATCCATGACAACGTGTTCGTCGGCCCCTACGCGGTGATCCGCGCCGACGAGGTGGATGGCAGCGGCGACATGCAGCCGATCGTCATCGGCGCCAACTCCAATATCCAGGACGGCGTGGTGATCCACTCCAAGTCCGGCGCGGCGGTGCGCATCGGCCAGTACAGCTCGATCGCCCACCGCTCCATCGTGCATGGCCCGTGCGAGGTCGGTGACCGGGTGTTCATCGGCTTCAACAGCGTGCTGTTCAACTGCAAGGTCGGCGACGGCAGCGTGGTGCGGCACAACTCGGTGGTCGATGGCCGCGACCTGCCGCAGCGCTTCTATGTGCCGCCCACCGAGCACATCGGCCCGCACACCGACCTGGAGCGTTACCCGCCGGTCAGCGTGTCGGCCTCGGAGTTCTCCGAGGACGTGGCGCGCACCAACATCGACCTGGTCCAGGGCTACAAGGCTCTGCAGAACGAGTTCTGAACATGGACACATTGCTGGTGCGCAACGCACGGCTGGTCAATGAAGGGCGCGAGTTCGAAGGCGACCTGCTGGTGCGCCACGGGCGCATCGAGCGGATCGCCGGCAGCCTCGACAATGCCCGGGCGACGCTGGAGATCGATGCCAAGGGCGCCTGGCTGTTGCCGGGGATGATCGACGACCAAGTGCATTTTCGCGAGCCGGGGGCGCCGCACAAGGGCAGCATCGCCAGCGAGTCGCGGGCGGCGGTGGCCGGGGGCATCACCAGCTACATGGACATGCCCAACACCAACCCGCCGACCCTGACCTTGGACGCGCTGGCCGACAAGAAGCGGCGGGCGGCGGCGAGTTCGCGGGCCAACTACGGCTTCCATTTCGGCGTGAGCCGCGACAACCTGGACACCATCGCTGCCCTCGATCCGCGCGAAGTGGCCGGGATCAAGGTGTTCATGGGCGCCTCCACGGGCGACATGCTGGTGGACGACCCGCAGGTACTGGAAAAGCTCTTCGTCTATGCGCCGACCCTCGTCCTGGCCCACTGCGAGCACACTCCGAGCATCCTCGAGAACGAGGGCTGGTGGCGGGCCCGCCATGGTGAGTTCATTCCCCCCGCCGCACACCCGCTGATCCGCGACGCCGACGCCTGCTACCGCTCCTCGAGCCTGGCGGTGGAGCTGGCCCGGCGCTTCGGCACGCGCCTGCACGTGCTGCACCTGAGCACGGTGCGCGAGCTGGCGCTGTTCACGCCGGGCCCGGTGAGCGGCAAGCACATCACCGCCGAGGTGTGCCTGCACCACCTGCTGTTCGACGACAGCGACTACGCCAGCCTCGGTCACCTGATCAAGTGCAACCCGGCGATCAAGACCGGTACCGACCGCGATGCCCTGCGCAAGGCCCTGGCCCGCGACCGCATCGATGTGATCGGCACCGACCATGCGCCGCACACTTTGGAGGAAAAGCGCCGCGTGTATACCCGCGCGCCATCGGGGCTGCCGCTGGTGCAGCATGCCTTGCCGGCGGCGCTGGAGCTGGTCAGCGAGGGGCTGCTGAGCATGGCCCAGGTGGTGAACAAGACCAGCCACGCGGTGGCCGAACTGTTCGCCATTCGCGAACGCGGCTTCCTGCGCGAGGGGTATTGGGCGGACTTCGCCATCGTCGAGCGCCTGGCCAGCCCACGGGCCGTCGCTGACGATCCGATCCTGGCGCACTGCGGCTGGACGCCGTTCCAGCAGCGCGCCTTCCACCATGTGGTGCGCAGCACGGTGGTGTCCGGACAGTTGGCCTGGCACCAGGGGCGGGTACGTGACCAATGCCAGGGCTTGCCCTTGATGTTCGACCGCTGAATCCCCCAGATCCCGTAGAAACGGCCCCATGCCGCGAAAAGGCCGCAAGGCGCCCCCAGTGTCCCGGAGTGACCCCCATGACTGAAGAGCAACTGCTGCAACAACCCGCCACTGCTTACATGAACGAACCCCAGCGCCAGTTCTTCCGCAACCTGCTGCTGACCCAGCGCGGCGAGCTGCAGACGCGCATCGAGCAGGAGTTCCGCGCCCTGCGCGAACAGGAAGTGCACAGCGACCCCGCCGACATCGGCAGCGCCGAGGAGGAACGTCACTGGCAACTGCGCTCGCTGGAGCGGGAGAAGAAGCTGCTGGACAAGATCGACCAGGCGCTGGAGCGCCTGGCCCGTGGCGATTATGGCTGGTGCGAGGAAACCGGTGAACCGATCGGCCTGCGCCGCCTGCTACTGCGGCCCACCGCGACCCTGTGCGTCGAGGCCAAGGAGCGCCAGGAACTGCGCGAACGGCACGTGCGTGACGACGTTTAGTCAGTGGGCAGACCCTGGGCCTGCAGCTGCCAGCGCACGGCGCTGACACCTTTCTCCAGGCTCACCCGCCCGACCAGACGCTCCAGCTGGGTCGGCGCCTGCGGTGTGCCGAGCAGTTCGGCGCGCACTTCCAGGCGTGCCGGGTCGGGCAGGTCCTCGCTGTGCAGTGACTGCAGGCGCAGGCCTGGGTCGCTGAGGCTGTGCAGCATCAGGCTGCGCACTTGGATCTCGTCCTCGGCGCGGCAGACGATGCGCACCTCGTAGCGCTGCTCGACCTCGCTGGCCGACACCACGTCCTGGCGGTCCAGGCGCTGGGCGAGGTCGCGCAGCAGGATGTTGGCGCACAGCACCACCAGGCTGCCCAACGACGCCTCCAGCAGCAGGCCGAGGCTGCACAGCACGCCGACCGCGGCGGTGCACCAGAGGGTGGCGGCGGTGTTCAGGCCGCGCACGTTGAAGCCGTCGCGCATGATCACGCCACCGCCGAGAAAGCCGATGCCCGATACGACATAGGCGGCGATGCGCGAGGCATCGGTGGGCGCCATGCCCGGCACGGCTTGGGTCATCAGCACGAACAAGCAGGCGCCGGTGCTGACCAGGGCGTTGGTGCGCAGGCCCGTCAGACGCTGGCGCAGTTGACGCTCGGCACCGATCAGGGCGCCGAGCAGCAGGGCTACGCTGACGCGCAGCAGAAAGATTTTCCAATCCATAGCGAACTCCGTTCCGCGGGCAATGGCCCGCACGAGCGCCGACCGCAGACGACGCGAATGAAAGCGAGGAATGCGCAGGGCCACGCGCCTAGCCAGGTGGCAGGGCAGGAAAGGAAGGAGGAATGTTCAGCCCCGCAGGGCTGAAGGGAACCACCGTCTACCGTGTGCGGCGAGACAGTAGCAGGAACGCTGCCGGACTAGCTCGCCGTGTGGGCCTGTCGCAATCGACTGGGGCTACTGTCCAATGCAGGGGACTCCTGTGTGGGGGATGCTTGAATGCGCGGCGGACCTTACGCCTTGACCCGCGCAGGGTCAAGGCGTGAATCATGACAATTGCGTTACGCCAGGCGCCGGCAGACGTAGGCCTGGGTCCGGTACGGGAAGGCGACACGCTCACGGCCCTTGAGCGCCGGGTGGTTGTCGATCAGGTCTTGCAACCGGGCCATGACCCTGTCCTGCGCGGCCTGGGGCAGGGCGGCGATGAAGCTGACCGAGCGCAGGCGCTCGAGGATCACCGTTTGCGGACTGCCTTCATGGACGTGGGGCAGGGTGGTCAGTTGCGGCGCGCTGAAGCGGCTGCCCGCAAAGGCGTCGCGCCAGCGACCCGTATGGAAACGCGGGGTGTTGCCCTCGTAGGGGGTGATGATCTCGGTGATCCGCGCCACCCAGTCGACCGTTTCGTCGCGTACGTTCCAGATCAGCCCCAGGCGCCCGCCCGGCGCCAGCACCCGGTGCATCTCGTGCAGGGCGTCGGCATCGGCGAACCAGTGGAAAGCCTGGGCGCAGACCAGCACCTGCTGACTGGCGTCGGCCAGCGGGATGTGCTGAGCAGTGCCTTCGAGCACGGGAACCTCGGGGAGGCGCTCGCTGAATCGCTCGCGCATGGCAGCCACCGGCTCCACCGCAGTCAGGCGTGGCGCCAGCGCGGCGAGCAGGCGGGTGAACTTGCCGGTGCCGGCGCCCAGGTCGAGCACCGTGGTACCTGCGCCGATGCCCAGGGTGTCGCGCAGCCAGCCCTGCAAGGCGCTGGGGTAATCAGGCCGGCCCTGCTCATAGTTGCTCGACTGGCGGGTGTAGCCGGTGCTGGCCGCGGTGTGCACATCCTTCATGGAAAATCCCTCCGAATGACCTGGCGGCAATGGTACCCTTGCGCCTTTCGTTGCCAAACCCCCGGACCGATCCATGTTGTTCAATCTCGCCGTGCTGTTCGGTACCCTGGTGGCCATGGAGGGCGTCGGCACGCTGGCCCACAAGTACGTCATGCATGGCTGGGGCTGGTGGCTGCACCGCTCGCACCACGAGCCGCAGCTGGGCATGCTGGAGACCAACGACTGCTACCTGCTGGCCCTGGGCTTGATCGCCACGGCGCTGGTGGCCCTGGGCAAGGCCGGGCATGCGCCGTTGCAGTGGGTCGGCGCCGGGGTGGCGGGGTATGGCGTGGCCTATGTGCTGGCCCACGATGGCTTATTCCACCGGCATTGGCCCCGCGCGCCAAAGCCGGTCAACCGCTATCTCAAGCGCCTGTACCGGGCGCACCGCCTGCACCATTCGGTGAAGGGGCGCCAGGGCAGCGTGTCGTTCGGGTTCTTCTACGCGCCGCCCTTGCGGGTGCTGAAGCGACAGCTGAAGCGGCGGCGGGGCTGATGGCCCTATCGCGGGGCAAGCCCGCTCCCACGGTACTCGTGGGAGCGGGCTTGCCCCGCGATGTTTTCAATTGACGGTCTCGACCGCGACGTCCTCGCGACGATGCCCTCGACTCACCCACCAGCCAAACCCCGCCGCCGTGAAGAACATGATCAGGCTGTAGATCGCTGCCGGCACCGCCATGGTCGCGTTGTTGAGCAGCGTCGGGCTCAGGGCCAGTGCAATCGCCAGGGTGCCGTTGTGGATGCCGATTTCCATGCCGATGGCGATCGCCTGGCGTTTCGGGATGCTCAGCAGGCGCGGCACCCAGTAGCCCACCGCGAGGCTGAGCAGGTTGAACAGCAGCGCGGCGCCACCGACGATCGGCGCGTACTCGACCACGGTCTGCCAGTCCTTGGCCAGGGCCAGGACGATGGTGAAAGCCAGGAACAGCGCCGCGACGATCTTCATCGGTTTTTCCATGCGCACGGCGAAACGCGGCGTCCAGTGGCGAATCAGCATGCCCAGCGCCACCGGCAACAGGACGATGGCGAACACCTGCATGACCTTGGCGAACTGCAGCGGGATGGCCTGGTCCGATTCCATGAACCAGATCAGCGACAGGTTAACCAGCAGCGGCATGGTCAGGATGGCGATCAGCGAGTTGACCGCCGTCAGGGTGATGTTCAGCGCCACGTCGCCATGGGCCAGGTGGCTGAACAGGTTGGCGGTGGTGCCGCCCGGAGAGGCGGCCAGCAGCATCAGGCCGACCGCCAGTGCCGATTCGAGGCCGAAGCCGTTGGCGATCAGGAAGCACACCAGCGGCAGCAGCAGGATCTGGCAGACCAGGCCGATCACCACCGGTTTGGGGTACTTCACCACCCGGGCGAAGTCGGCCAGGGTCAGTGACAGGCCCAGACCGAGCATGATGATGCCCAGGGCCAGCGGCAGGAGGGCGGTGAGCAGCGGGGAGGCGGTCATGGGCGGTCTCTCGGGCGAAGGATTCCGAGGAGTGTAGGGGGTGGCGCAACGATAGCTAATCGCAAACGGCGCGCTTTGGTAACCGATTGTTACCGGGGCGAGCGGCCCTGTGTCGCGTTGCGATGCATCGCCCGGCGCAGTAGCATTCGCGCTTTTGCCGAGGATTCGCCTGTCATGCCGTTCCAGCCAGGTCTGCTTGCCACCCCGGTGCCGGCCCATGCCCGTCACCTGTTCTTCGCCCTCGATTCGCTCGAGGCCTTGCCCGCCGTCCTCGACCAGCTGTTGCCGCAGGTCGATGGGCAGCGCCTGATCCTGGGCATCGGCGCGCCGCTGGCCAAGGCCCTGGGCCGCGAAGTGCCGGGCCTGCGCAGTTTCCCACAGCTGGATGCGGTGGTGGAGAACCCGGCGACCCAGCACGCCCTGTGGCTGTGGCTGCGCGGCGCCGAGCGCGGCGAGTTGTTCCTGCGCGCCCAGGCCCTGCAGCAGGCGCTGGCTCCGGCGCTGCGCCTGGTCGACAGCGTCGATGGTTTCCTGCACCGGGGCGGCCATGACTTGACCGGCTACGAAGACGGCACCGAAAACCCGGTGGACGAAGACGCCGTCACCGCCGCCATCGTACCGGGCGATCAGCCTGGACTGGCGGGTTCCAGCTTCGCCGCGTTCCAGCTGTGGAAGCACGACCTGGAGTACTTCAAGTCGTTGCCCCAGGCTGAGCAGGACAACATCATCGGTCGCCGCCTGAGTGACAACGAAGAGCTCGACGACGCGCCCGAGTCGGCCCACGTCAAGCGCACCGCCCAGGAAAGCTTCGCGCCGGAGGCGTTCATGGTGCGTCGCTCGGTGGCCTGGACCGACGAGCGTGGCGCAGGCCTGGCGTTCGTCGCCCTGGGCTTCTCGCTGGATGCCTTCGAGGTACAGCTGCGGCGCATGAGTGGGCTCGAGGATGGCGTGGTCGATGGCCTGTACCGCTTCAGCCGGCCATTGACGGGGGGGTACTACTGGTGCCCGCCGTTGGCTGAAGTGGGCGCAGACCTGCGCCTTCTGTTGGGCTGATGGATCCTGGGGCTGCTGCGCAGCCCTTTCGCGACACAAGGCCGCTCCCACACCTGTCAGGCCATGGTTATCTGCCTTGGCCCATGCCTTGAGTCAAGTGGGACAGCAGTGGGGCTCACGCTGAAACCGAGTCGAACCAACAAGGCGGACAAGGTCATGGCACAGGATTGACTGGCCCGAAACAGATGTGGGAGCGGCCTTGCGTCGCGATGCGCCGCGCGGGCGGCGCTCGATCTTGCAGGCGCTGCAAAACCAACGTTGTACACCTTGAAAGGACTGCCCGTCAGAACGGCACCGCCACCGTCAGCTGGCTGTAAACGTTGGTCCCGCTTCCCACCTGGTTGCCGCCATTGCTTTGATCCTTGCGTGGCTTGAACAGCCCCAGCAGCGGGGTGACGATCAGGTGCTCGTTGACCGCCCACTCCACATACAGGTCCAGCTCCTGGGCATCCAGCTTCAGGGTGTCGCGGCTGCGCACGGTGTCGAAGTCGAAGAACAGCGCGCCGACCGTGAGGTCGTCCCGTGGCGTGGCCTTCAGGCCCACATGGTGGATGCCGCTGTTGGTGTTGAACGGCCCGGCATAGTTGCCGGCGACCTCGCCCTGGATCCAGGTGCCGTAGCCGCTGGACAGGCCGGTGAACAGCAGGTCCCAGCCCGCCGAATAGCGGGTGTAGCGGTAGGTCAGCTGCGGTGCCCACGGGGCCTCGGCGAAGGTATGGCTGGCCTCGGCGTACCAGGCGGTCTCGCGGCCGCCGCGCGTGTCCTGCCAGGCATACTCGAAGGCAAAGCGGGTGTTTTCCAGCCCGACGTCACCTTCGCCGCGCAGGCTGTAGACATCCATGCCTTCGCGGCCCTTCTGGAACTCGCTGGCCCACTGGTCGGCCACGTCGATGCCGTGGATATAGGTCAGGCCCAGGGTGCCCAGGTCATGGGTGTAGTCCAGGGTACCGGCCGCCAGCTCTGTTTCGGCTTGGGCACGGTTGTCGGACTTGAGCCACAGCACGCTGCCATGCAGCCCTTCCTTGCCGCCCAGACGCAGTACCGCGGTGCGGTCGAAGGCGTGGCGCGCGCCCAGGTAGAAGCCGCCGCCGCGGTTGAGCTGGCCATCGGCCGGGCCCTTGCCCAGGTTGGGGCCGTCGTCGTTGATCAGGAAACCGCTGCCCAGGCGGATCACCTGGCGGCCGCCGGACAAGTCCACGCCATCCTTGCCCAGCAGCGGGAACAGGTCGCCTGAGCGCCAGCCCAGGTAGGCGTCCTCGATCTTGGTGGTGCGTTCGGAGCCGTCCTGGTTGCCGCCGGCGTCGCCGTCGCCCCAGGCGCCGGAGCTGACCCAGTTGAGGGCACCGTACAGCGAGCCGTTGCCGCCCAGGCCCTGGTCGCCGCTGAGGCCGTACTTGATGAAACCTTCGCGCCAGGTCGAGCCGCCGGGGGTGCCATCGTAGTTGTGGCGGCTATTGAACATGCCCCAGACCGCGAGCAAGTCGGCATTCAGGTGGCTGTCATCGTCGGCGTACAGCTCATAGGCCAGGCTGGCCTGGCCATGCACCAGCAGGGCCAGGGCCGTGGCCATTGCGGTGCGACGTGGGGTGAGACGCATGGATCGATCCTCGTTGGTTGTGTGCGGTCTTGAGTGCCGCGTCGTTGTGGAGGCAGTGTCGAAAGGCGACGGGTTATTAGCGCGTGGAACGCTGGCGGTGGTCTTGCCCGTGGCTGCCAGCGGCCTTGCCTGTCGCCGCCATCACAGGCGCGCGGCGGTCTCCGGCAAGGTGGCGCCGCCGTCGACCACCAGGGTTTGGCCGGTGATATAGCGGGCAGCGTCAGAGGCCAGGAACAGCATCGCCCCGGCGATATCGGCCGGCTCGCCCAGCCGTCCCAGGGGCACGCCGGCGGCGATCCGGGCGTTGAGGGTGGTATCGCCGAGGTTGTCCATGGCCGGTGTGCGCACCATCCCCGGTTCCACGCCGTTGACCCGCACGTTGAACGGCGCCAGTTCCAGCGCGGCATTGCGAATGAGGCCATTGACCCCGGCCTTGGACGCTGCGTAGTGGCTCAGGCCTGGATAGGCCACCCGGGGGCCGGTCACCGACGAGGTGGCCAGCACGCATCCGCCACCCTGGCGGCGGAACAGCGGCAGGGCGCCTTGGGTGAGCCAGAACAACGCGCCCAGGTTCACCGCCAGGGTGCGCTGCAGCAGGGCCGGGTCGATCTCGACGAATGCGGTGAGTGGGAAGTAGGCGGCGTTGTGCACCAGCACATCAAGGCGTTCCAGCCCGGCCAGCAAGGCGCGGATCGCGCCGGGGTCGGCCAGGTCGAGCATCTCCCCACGCACCTGGTGGCCCAACGCCAACTGATCCTCGACCAGGCGCTGCAACGCCTGCGGATCAAGATCCACGGCCAGCACCCGGGCGCCGCCACGGGCGAAACCCTCGACGATGGCCCGGCCGATGCCGCCGGCCGCGCCGGTGACCAGCACCGTGCGGCCTTGGAAGTCGTAGCGCGCGTTCATGCCGACGGCTCCAGGCGGGCATAGGCCAGGGTCGGCACGTCGACCACGGTCGAACCGCCATCGGCGGTGATCATCGCGCCGGTGACGATGCTGGCCTCAACGCCGACCAGGAACTGGCACACGGCGGCGATCTCGTCGCTGCTGGCCGGGCGGCGCAGCGGCACGTCGGCGGTGACGCGGCGGTAGGCGGCGTCGAGGTCTTCCTGGTAGTGATCCATCAATGGCTGCATTTCCTGGTCGGCCATGGGCGTGCGCACCCAGCCTGGGCAGACGCAGTTGACCCGTATGCCGAACGGCCCGTAGTCGCGAGCCAGCGAGCGGGTCAGGCCGACCAGGGCGTGCTTGGCGGTGGTGTAGCCGCAGACTTCGGGACCGGCCGCCAGCGAGGCGATGGAGCCCAGCAGCACCAGGCTGCCGCGCCGCTCGCGCAGCAACGGCAGGCAGGCCCGGGCAGTGTGGAAGGCGCTGTCGAGGTTGCTGCGCAGGGCCTCGCGCCAGGCATCGTCGCTGGTTTGCTCGGCCCGCCCGAGGCCGTGGCCGCCGGCGCAGGCGATCACCGCGTCGAGGCCGCCGAAACGGGCGCGCACCTGCTCGATGAAACCCGCCCAGGAGGTGCTGTCGGCGGCATCGCCGGCCAGCACCAGGCCATCGCACCGCTGCGCGACGCGCTCCAGCGCCTCGCGGCGGCGGCCCACCAGCGCCACCCGCCAGCCCTGGCGGGCCAGGCGCAGGGCGCAGGCTTCACCGATGCCGCTGCCGGCCCCGGTAATCAGCACGCTGCGGTTCACTGCGCATGCTCCGTGCGATTGAGCACCCGGCAGTGGGACGACACCGGGAAGTTGGCCAGCGCATCGAAGCCGCCACCCTGGTAGCCGAAGATCTTGCCGTCGCTGCGGTGGCGCGCCAGGTCGATCATCACCAGGCCCAGGGTGGGCACGATCTTCTCGCACCAGACGAACAGGTACAGCTGCTCGGCGATCTTGTAGTAGTACGCCCGGTCGGTGTCGCACAGCCCCTGCTCGACGCCCTTGAGGCACTGCCAGCTGTAGTAGTTGGCATTGAGGTAGATGTGCTCGTACTCCTCGGTGGGGCTGTAGCGGTAGTGGTTGCGCAGGCCGACCAGCTCGGTGGTCGGCGCGTGGGGACAGGCACCGGCCTGCCAGGGGTGGTCGAGGCTGCCGTGCAGGAAGCTGGCCTCGACGCCAGTCAGCGCTTCGCCGGCCAGGGCCAGGGCATACAGGCCGCGCTGAGTCCGGGCCTGGTCGGGCAGGCGCCCGAGCACGGCGGTGAAGGCGTGCTCTAGGGTGTCGAGCACCAGCGACACCGACCAGGCCTGGCCGGCCTCGTGCTTGATGAAGTCGACCAGGTAGATGCCGGGGCGTACCGAAGTCGCCCGGTAGCCGGCGCTGCCGCTGCTGTGGCCGTCCGCGGTGCGCCAGTGCAGGCGCTCGCTGTCGAAGCGGTGTTCGATGACCCAGCCATTGGCGAAGTGCAGGGTAAGCGTGCGCCCGGACAGGTCGGCCAGTTGCGGCAGGATGAAGGCTTCGGGCGCGAAGCCGTCGGCGAGGGCGCCCACGGTGATCCAGTCGGCGGTATTGGGCATGGCGGTGACTCCTGTGGTTGGGGTGGCCACAGGGTGCAACGGCGCGTCGGGCGATGGTATCAACCGGAAGGTTGAGTCACAGGTAGAGACTGGCCACCAGCTCGGTGCGGTTGCGCACGCCGCGTTTGCGGAACAGGTTGATCAGGTGGGTCTTGACCGTCGGCAGGCCGACGCCCAGGGCGCGGGCGATCAGCTTGTTGCTGCTGCCCTGGCGCAGCAGCTCGGCGATCTGCCGTTCCCGTGGCGTCAGTTCGACGGACGCAGGGGCGCACGCCAGCGGCTGGCTGGCCACGGCGAGCTGCATCAGCCCGTGCAGGGGCAGCAGGCGTTCGAGTTCGTCGCCGCGAAACTCACCGAGGCTGGCGCAGCGCAGCAGCGAGACGCCGGCCACGGGGCGGCCATCGGCCTGGGCGATGATCTCGACCACGTCCACCACCTGATGTTGCGCGAGGAAACACCGGTAGATCTGGCCCTGAGCTTCGGGCAGGCGGGCCAGGCCCTGGCGCAGCGACACCACCGGGCGGCCGATGGCCAGGCAGCGTCCGGGCTGCAGCGGGTCGAAAGCCCGGTAGTGCTCGAGGTAGCGGGCATGCATCGGTGCCTGCAGGTCCTGCAACAGGAAGTCGCAGGCCTGCTGCCCGGCATCGATGTGGTAGAACGCCGCCAACGAGGCCGGCACCTGCTGGCTGAAGGCCTGCAGGCAGTAGCGGCCCAGGTCGTGGTTGGCACTGGCCATGATCAGTAGCGGATCATCACCGACTTCAGCTCGGTGAAGTCGTCGATGAACGCCGAGCCGAACTCGCGGCCGATACCCGAGGCCTTGATGCCGCCGAACGGCACCGCCGGGTCGAGCAGGGTGTGCATGTTGACCCACAAGGTCCCGGCCTGGATTTGCGGGATCAGGCGCATGGCCTTGCCCAGGTCGTTGGTCCACAGGCTCGCGCTCAGGCCGTAGGGTGAGGCGTTCATCAGCTGGATCAGTTCGTCTTCATGATCATAGGGCAGGAAGGTCGCCACCGGGCCGAAGGTTTCCTGGTTGAGCAGGGTGTCACCTGCGTTGTTGGCAAGGATGACCGTGGGCTCGACGAAGCAGCCCGGACCTTCGCCGAGGCGTCCGCCATGGACGATGCGGTTGCCCTCGGCACGGGCGGTGGCGAACAGCTCGCCGAGCTTTTGCTGGTGTGGCTTGTTGGCCACCGGGCCGAATTGGGTGGTTTCGTCCAGCGGCGAGCCGATCTTCAGCTGGTCCAGGCGCTGGGACAGGGCCTCGAGCAGCGGGTCGAGGCGTGAGCGATGGACGTAGAAACGCTCGCCGGCGGCGCAGATCTGCCCGGAGTGCAGGAAACCGGCCTCGATGATGCCGTCCACCGCCTTGTCGACGGCGACGTCGGGCAGGAACGCCACCGCGTTCTTGCCGCCCAGCTCCAGGGTCGCCCGGGTCAGCTTGGCGCCCATGGCCGCTTGGCCGACCGCGATACCGGTGGGCACGGAGCCGGTGAACGACACCTTGTCGGTGCCAGGGTGCTCGACCAGCGCCTTGCCCACCTGGCCGGCGCCGGTCAGCACGTTGAGCGCGCCCGGCGGCAGGCCGGCCTCGCTGGCCAGCTCGGCGATGCGCAGCAGGGTCAGCGGGGTGAACTCGCTGGGCTTGAGCACGATGCTGCAGCCGGTGGTCAGGGCCGAGGCCAGCTTCCACAGGGCAATCATGGTGGCGAAGTTCCATGGCACGATGCCCACCACCACGCCCACCGGCTCGCGCAGGGTGAAGGCGCTGTAGCGTTCGCCGGCGAAGGAGGGCAGGGATGGGGTGATGGTCTGGCCGGTAATTTTGGTGGCCCAGCCGGCGTAATAGCGCAGGAAGTGCGCGGCCTGTTCCACCTCGAAGGCGCGGGCGATGCCGATCAGCTTGCCCGACTGCAGGGTTTCCAGCTGGGCCAGCTCCTCGCGGTTGGCCTCGAGCAGGTCGGCCAGGCGGAACAACACCGCGGCACGGGCGGCGGGGCTGGTGCGCGACCAGCTGGCAAAACCCTTGCGTGACGATTCGACGGCGCACTCGACATCGGCAAGGTTGGCGTCGGCGACCTGGGCGATGGCTTCGCCGTTGGCCGGGTTGTGCACGGTGATGCGGGCGGTGGATTGGCTGGCGACCGATGCGCCATGGATGTACAGACCGTGGTCACGGGCCAGGAAGGCGCTGACGCTGGGGAGGAGGGCGATGTCGCTCATGGCAGGGCTCCGGGTGGTTTGCCGAGGGCTTCGTGGGAGCGGGCTTGCTCCGCGATGGGCCTTATTGCGGCCTGATTTCCCCCAGATTAAAGCCCGACACGCTGGTGATCTTGTCTGCCCATGCCGCCCCCATGACCCTGTCTGCCAGGTGCCACGAAAAGTGCAATCCGAGGTGCGGAAGTTGCATTTTCCGGCTCGGCCACGGCTCCCATACTGACCCGGCATTCATCAGTGAGCGGCCCATTCCGGGCAGCGTTCGCCAGGGTCCAATAACAATGAGCCAGACCATGAAAAAGCCAAATTCCCTGCTCGAAGACCTCAAGCCCCTGCTGCCGGCCATCGCCGCTCGCGCCGACCAGGCCGAGCGCGAGCGCAGCGTGCCCGTCGAGAATATCGCCGCGCTCAAGGCCATTGGCCTGCACAAGGCCTTCCTGCCCAGGCATTACGGCGGCCTGGAAATAAGCCTGCCACAGTTCGCCGAATGCATCGCCGCGCTGGCCGGCGCCTGCGCCAGCACTGCCTGGGCTATGAGCCTGCTGTGCACCCACAGTCATCAGCTGGCGATGTTCCCGGCACGCTTGCAGGACGAGATCTGGGGCCGTGACCCGGACGCCACCGCCAGCAGCAGCATCGCGCCGTTCGGTCGCACCGAGGAGGTCGAGGGCGGCGTGCTGTTCAGCGGCGAGATGGGCTGGAGCAGCGGCTGCGACCACGCCGAGTGGGCGATCATGGGCTTTCGCCGGGCCAACCCTGAGGGCGGCCAGGACTACTGCTTCGCCGTGCTGCCGCGCAGCGACTACCAGATCCGCGACGACTGGTTCGCCGCCGGCATGCGCGCCAGTGGCAGCCGCACGCTGATCGTCGAGCGCGCCTTTGTGCCCGAACACCGTATCCAGAAGGCCAGGGACATGATGGAGGGCCAGTCGGCGGGCTTCGGGCTATACCCGGACAGCGCGATCTACTTCAACCCCTACCGCCCGTACTTCGCCAGCGGGTTCTCCACGGTCAGCCTGGGCATCGCCGAGCGCATGCTCGAGGTCTTCAGGGACAAGACCCGCAACCGCGTGCGCGCCTACACCGGCGCCGCCGTCGGCGCGGCCACCCCGGCGCTGATGCGCCTGGCCGAGTCCACCCACCAGGTCGCCGCGGCGCGGGCGCTGCTGGAAAAGAGCTGGGAGCAGATCGCCGAGTACAGCGCCCGGCACCAATACCCGACGCGCACCGAGCTTACGTACTGGCGCACCAACCAGGGCTACGCGGTCAAGTTGTGCATCCAGGCCGTGGATCGGCTGATGGAGGCGGCTGGCGGCGGCGCCTGGTTTGACGGTAACGAGCTGCAGCGGCTGTTCCGCGATGCGCACATGACCGGCGCGCATGCCTACACCGACTACGACGTCTGCGCGCAGATCCTCGGGCGCGAGTTGATGGGGCTGGAGCCGGATCCGGCGATGACCTGAGCTTCAGCCGATGAACATGGCTGGCGCCCCAGCCTAGCCCAACAACAATGATGGAGCCTTGCATGTCCAATCCCTTCGATAGCCGCGCCTTCCGCCGCGCCCTGGGCAACTTTGCCACCGGCGTCACCGTGATCACCGCCGCCGACGCCTCGGGGCGCAAGGTCGGGGTCACCGCCAACAGCTTCAACTCGGTATCCCTCGACCCGCCGCTGGTGCTCTGGAGCATCGACAAGCGCTCCGGCAGCCATGCGGTGTTCGAGGCCGCCGGGCACTTCGCCGTGAACGTGCTGGCCGCCGACCAGATCGACCTGTCCAACACCTTCGCGCGCCCCAGCGAAGACCGCTTCGCCGGTATCGAGCATGAGACCGGCGAGGGCGGCGCGCCCCTGTTGCCGGGCTGTTCGGCGCGCTTTCGTTGCGAGAAGTTCCAGCAGATCGATGGCGGTGATCACTGGATTCTCATTGGCCGGGTGCTGGCGTTCGACGACCTGGGGCATGCCCCGCTGCTTTATCACCAGGGGGCCTATTCCAGGGTTCTGCCGCATGGGGTGATGGACCGTTGCGCGCAGGGGTAAATGGTTCGAGGTATTCGACACTAGAGTTGCAGTGCCTGTGAGATCGAGTGCCGCCCGCGCGGCGCTCGATCTCAAGAGCGCTGCAAGACTATCGCCAAGCACCTGGCAACACGGATCAAGCCCTGCGGCAGGCAGTGGCAAGACCCGCCCGGGTGCAGGCCGCAAAGTGACAGGGAAGAATCTTTCCCTCGTCCACCCAGGGCCCACCCATGACAATCAACAATAAGCTCACCGAGCACCTCAACCGTGGCAGCGTCGGCTTCCCCACCGCGCTGGCCAGCACCGTCGGCCTGATCATGGCCAGCCCCGTGATCCTCACCGCGACCATGGGCTTCGGCATCGGCGGCAGCGCCTTCGCCGTGGCCATGGTGATCGCCGCGGTGATGATGCTGGCGCAGTCGACTACCTTCGCCGAGGCGGCGGCGATCCTGCCGACCACCGGCTCCGTCTACGACTACATCAACTGCGGCCTGGGCCGTTTCTTCGCCATCACCGGCACTCTGTCGGCGTACCTGATCGTGCATGTGTTCGCCGGCACCGCCGAGACCATCCTCTCCGGGGTCATGGCCCTGGTGAACTTCGAGCACCTCAACACCCTGGCCGAGTCGGCCGGTGGTTCGTGGTTGCTGGGCGTGGGTTTCGTGCTGGTGTTCGGCGTGCTCAACGCTTTCGGCGTGAGCGCTTTTGGCCGCGCCGAAGTGGTGCTGACCTTCGGCATGTGGACCACGCTGATGGTGTTTGGCGTGCTTGGCCTGATCGCGGCGCCCGCCGTGGAGCTGGACGGGCCGTTCGGCGTGTCGCTGGTCGGCACCGACCTGATGACCATTCTGTCGCTGGTGGGCATGGCCATGTTCATGTTCGTCGGTTGCGAATTCGTCACCCCGCTGGCCCCGGAACTGCGCCGCTCGGCCTGGGTCATGCCCAAGGCCATGGCCCTGGGTTTGTTCGGCGTGGCCAGCTGCATGTTCATCTACGGCGCGGCGATGAAGCGCCAGGTGGAGAACGTCGTGCTTGACGCCGCCAGCGGCGTGCACCTGCTGGACACGCCCATGGCCATCCCGCGTTTCGCCGAGCAGGTGATGGGCGATATTGGCCCGGTGTGGCTGGGCATCGGCTTCCTGTTCGCCGGCGCCGCCACCATCAACACGCTGATGGCCGGGGTGCCGCGGATTCTCTACGGCATGGCGGTGGACGGGGCGCTGCCCAAGGTGTTCACCTACCTGCATCCACGGTTCAAGACGCCGTTGCTGTGCATCCTGGTGGTGGCGCTGATCCCGTGCCTGCACGCCTGGTACCTGGGCGGCAACACCGACAATATCCTGCACCTGGTGCTGGCGGCGGTGTGCGCCTGGAGCACCGCGTACCTGCTGGTGACCCTGTCGGTGGTGATCCTGCGCATCCGCCGGCCGGACCTGCCACGCGCCTACCGCTCGCCGTGGTTCCCGCTGCCGCAGATCGTCTCCAGCATCGGCATACTGCTGGGCATGTGGTTCATCACCCCGCCGGGCATGAACCCGGCCGATGTCTACGTGCCGTTCTCCGTGATGCTCGGCGCCACCGCGGCCTACGCGCTGTTCTGGACGCTGTGTGTGCAGAAGGTCAACCCGTTCCGCCCGGCGCGGGTCGAGGACGTGCTGGAGAAGGAGTTCGCCGCCGAACCCGGTCATTCTCACCACGAGCAGGTGCGCCATGTCGGCAAGCTGGCTTGAACGCCTGACCGGCCCACGCACCCCGGCCGGTTATCGGCCTGGGGCGACCTTGCAGCGGGTGTGGCGAAACCTGGGATTGACGGATTTGCAATCCGCAGCATCGTTTACCTACCGCGAAGATGGCCCTCGGATCGAAGTGCGCGAGCGCACTGAGAGCCATCTACTGATGCATCTGGTGCTGTGCGAGTTCATCCTGCAGGTGCCTGCCTTGGGGCAGGGCGCGGTGCGGGTAGAACTGCACCATACCGGGGCGTTGCGCCGAACGGGGCTGGCATGCCGCCTGCGGGGCGGCGATCAGGTGCAGTTCGAAGCGCTGCGAGAGCGCCTCGGGCGTGCTCAGGCTGTATTGATGCCGCTGGATTTCAAGCGCCTGGCCATCGAGTGCCGCGACGGTCAGTGGCGGGTAACCCTTGAGCATATGGGCGCCAGCGAGGTGGTCAATCGGGTGCCCGCGTTTCGCCGCTACATCCCCCTCGACATTGAGCAGCGCAAGCATCTCTGGCGAGCTTTCGATGCGCTGCAACTGATGCTGAGCGACCTGTAGAGCCAGGGGCCGCTTTGCGGCCTTGTGTCTTGCTCAATTCACCTGGCACGGAACCTGCTGCCAACACCGGCACATAATGACAGTTGTACGCTCATTGATAACATGTTAACAATTAGCGCATAACAACAACGCCCGCGTGTGGAGGTTGCCATGCCCCAGCCCGTCACTCAGTGCAACGCCAGACCCGCCTTGGACGGCCTGGAGCGCTGGACCACGGCCATGCAGAAGGTCTGCGGCCGGTTCCAGACCGAACTGGCCTTCAACCGCTCGCTGTTCATCGGCGAGATCTCGACCTACAACCGTGCCGGCCTGGCCCTGGCCAACCTGCGCACCAACGCCGGCACTATCCGCCGCCTGGGCGACAACCCCGACCGCGACGACGACCAGCATTGCTTCCTGGTCAGCCAGCGCATGGGTTACTCGCAGATCACCCAGGATGGCGTGAGCATCCAGCTGTCGCCGGGCGAACTGCTGCTGATGGACTCGGTGGGCCCGTGCGAGATCACCCCGTTCGGCCTGATCGAGCATGTCTCGCTGTCATTGTCTCGCGAGCAGGTGCGCAAGCACGTGACCGGGCAGGGCGCGACCTTCGGCAAGATCTCCTCGACCAACGCCTGCGGGCGCATGCTGCACCTGCTGATGGACCAGTTGTGCCGCGAAGGCGACGAGGCCGGGGAAACCCAGGGCGAGGCACTGCAGGCGGCGTTCATCGCCTTGCTGGAGCCAGGTTTCGAGCGTGGTGACGACAATCCCGGATCGCTCGCCGGGCTCAGCGGCGCCAGCCTGCGCGGCTACGTGCAGAAGGTCATCGACGAGTCGCTGGGCCAGCCGGGCCTGACCCCGGCAAACCTGGCCGAGCGCCTGAGCATCTCGGTGCGTCATCTGTACCGTCTGTTCGAGGAGGAGGGCGACAGCGTCTGCCGCTACATCCAGCGTTCACGCCTCAAGCGCAGCGCGGATGACCTGTCCAACCCGTTCCTCAAGCGCGAGTCGATCACCTCGATTGCCTACAAGTGGGGATTCACCGACTCGGCGCATTTCAGCCGGGCATTCAAGAAGCACTTCGAGCAGTCGCCGAAGGATTTCCGGGCGATGGCTCTAATGCCTGGGCGGTAAGGACATCGCGGGGCAAGCCCGCTCCGACTAGGTTCTCATCGAACCTGTGGGAGCGGCGGTGCGCCGATGCGGCTTGCCCACGATGATGCAGTCAGACCAGACGCGCTCGCAGCCCTTCTACGTACTGCGCCACAAAACACCCATGTTCCGCCCCCGGCTGCTGCAACTCGATGAATGCCAGCATCGGGTCTTCCACCGCTGTCCTCACCCCCACCAACTCCTCCATCACCGCCAACCCACAGAACGGCACATAGGCCTCGGCATACCCACCCTCGTGCACCATCACCAATCGCCCTGAGCACAGCTGCTCGGCGGTCTCGCGCAGCATCCGCGTCATGACCCGGAACGACTCGCTGTGCAGCAGCATCCGCGCCAGCGGATCGACCGCGTTGGCGTCATAGCCGCAGGCCACCACGATCAACTCCGGCTGGAAGCGCTGCAATGCTGGCAACACGATCTGCTCCATCGCCTGCAGGTAACCCGCATGCCCGGTACCGGCCGGCAACGGAATGTTCAGGTTGCAGCCCTCGCCATCGCCCACGCCGCGTTCATCGGCGCCGCTGTAGCCCGGTGGGTAGCAATGCTCCTGGTGCAGGGACACGGTCAGCACGTCACCGCGCTGGGCATAGATCGACTGGGTGCCGTTGCCGTGGTGCACGTCCCAGTCGATCACCGCCACCCGTCCCAGGCCGTGGCGTGCCTTGGCCGCCTCAATAGCGATGGGGATGTTGGCCAGGAAGCAGAAGCCCATGGCCTGGTCGGCCAGGCAGTGGTGCCCCGGCGGGCGCGACAGCGCGTAGGCATTGTCGGCTTCGCCGCGCAGTACCGCGTCAACAGCGGCGATGGCCAGGCCAGCGGAGAGCCTGGCGATCTCGAAGGTGCCCGGGCCGATCGGCGCCTGCAGCCCCAGTTCGCCGCCACCGGCATCGCTCAGCGCCTTGAAGCGCGCCAGGTAATGCGACGGGTGCACGCGCAGCAGGTCGGCGTCGCTGGCGGCTTCGGCGCTGCGCTGCAGCAACTGGCGCGACAGGCCCGAGACGTCCATCAGGTTCTTCAGGCGTCGCTTGGTTTCCGGCGACTCGGCAAAGCCCGCGGCGGCGGGGGGCTGCACCCAACCGCCGACTGGCAGGGTGAGGGCATGCAGCCCGGCGCTGTGCCAGAAGCACAGTTCGTCGGAGAAAAACGCGGTACGGCGGCTCATGGGTGGACTCCAGTGGTGAGCGGGGAACGGTTAAGGCGGGCGAGCATCAGGCTGATGAACGCCAGCAGCAGGCAGCCGATGCTGCCGAGCAGCACGGCGGGCATGCCGTGGCGCGATTCGAGCAGCGGGCCGGCGATGGCCGGGCCCAGGGCCAGGCCGCCACCGATGACCAGGTTGGCGCTGTTCATCAGACGCCCGGCGCGGTCGTGGTCGGCCAGGCAGGCGAGGATGAACGGCAGGGCGAAGGTCCAGCAGTACTTGAACAGCAGCGCGGCCAGGGCGAAACGGCGCAGGTCGGGGCTGCCCAGCAGCAGGGCGACGGCCAGCGCCATCAGGCCGATGCCCAAGGCCAGAGGCAGGTTGCGCGGCCAGCGTGGGCCGATCAGCGTGGCGCACAGCGAGCCGGCAATGCCCATCAGGGTGGCGATGGACAGGATCCGGCCACTGCTGCCCGGGTCGATCGCCGCGCTGGCGGCGATACTGCCGATGAAGGTCCACACCGCGCTGAGCCCCGTGTAGAACAGCAGTACCGCCAGCAGTCCGCACAGACCCGGGAGCCAGCGGTGCTCGAGCGGGGCGTGCGCAGGTTTCATCGGGCCGGGCGCGGCTGAGGCCGGAAAGGTGCCGGCCAGCGGCAGGCACAGCAGCATCAGCAGCGCCAGGCCCAGGTACAGGGCCTTGAGCCCGAATGCCCCGAACAGCGGCGGCAGCAGCCACAAGCCCACGGCGCCGAGGATCAATTGGCCGCTGACCCACAGCCCATACACCCGGTCGGGCTGCCGGCTGCTGGCCGCGCTGGCGATGCACACCACCATCAGCGTGCCTCCGGCCAGGGCGCTGAGCACGCGCAGGGCCATCAGCGCCAGGTAGCTGTCGCAGCCGGTCGAGGCCAGGTTGGCCAGGATGAACAGCAGCGCCGCGCCTCGCGCCACCCGACGCCAGTCCCAGCGGGGCTGCCAGTAGTAGGCGGGCAGGGTGGCCAGGCTCATGGCCGCCAGCTCCGCGGAAAACAGCTGGCCGACACGCGCCGGCCCGAGGCCCAGCTGGGCGGCGTACTGGCCAGCGACCGCCGGCGCGGTCATCAGCACGCAGGGCACCACGGCGGCGAACAGCACAATGGCCAGCAGCCGCAGCGGTGGCAGGCCGATAGCAGTGAAGACAGGCATGGCGATTCCTCAGAAGACGTGGACGAAACGCAGCAGCAGGTTGTCCTGGGCGTAGGCGTTGTCGGTGGAAACATTGCGGGTCAGGCCGAGCAGCACTTGGTTGCGCCGGTCGAGCCAATGGCCGAGCTCGAAGCCGACCTGGGTGTAGCGCTGGTGGCTGTTGTCCAGGTGCCGGTCATCGAGCTCCAGTTGGCCGCCGTCGGCGTGGATCAGGCGCAGGGCGCCGTAGGTGGTGGGAGTGAAGTCGTAGGAGGCGAAGGCCTGCAGGCGGTACAGCGGCTTCTGCTTGAGCTCGTTGTCGAAGTAATCGTCGTTGCGGCCGTACAACTGGGCTTCCAGATTGGCCTCGAGCAGCCAGCGTTCGCCCACGCCCTGGGTGTAGTTGTAGTTCAGGTGCAGCGCCCAGCGGTTGGCGCCGGGCGATACGCCGGGGTTGCTGGCGTGGTACTCGCCGACCGGCACGCTGAGCAATGCCAGCAGCCCGCTGTAGGTACGGTTTTGCGGATCGTTGATGAAGAACAGCGTGCCACCGACCTGCGGATCGCCGATGCCGCGCTCGCGGGTGTGGCCGTCGCTACCCGGCAGGCGCGCCTCGGTGTCGACGTAGGGCACGATGAATTGCGGCGTACACAACGTGCCGCAGATGTCAGTGAACCACAACTGGCGATAGGCGAAGGCGTTGACCGCCAGGTCGGCCTTGCCGTTGCCGTCGGCGGCGCCATGGTAGTCGTTGGCGCGGGTCAGCGGCAGGTACGCGACCCCCAGGCGGGTGCCCACCGGGGCACTGACGAAATCGCGGGCATTGAGGTCGGCGGCCTGGGCATGGGCGCCGGCCAGGGTGAGGGCCAAGGCAAGCCAGCGGCTGCGAGGGTCGGGCATGGGCGTGTTCCTTTGTTGTTGTGGTTGGCGAACAGCGGGCAAAGGCGCCCCAACCCCGCGAGCCAGGCTGGCGGGCTGGAGGGCGTCAGGAAGGGGTCAGAGCGGAGGGTGGTGCAGCAGCTGGGTGATCCCGGCCTTGCTGTTCACGCCCAGCTTGCTGTAGATGCTGCGGATGTGGTGGCGCACGGTATTGGGCGCCACCCCCAGTTCGCGGGCGATCTGTTTGTAGGTGCCGCCGCCGCCGAAGCGCTCGGCCACATCCGCCTCGCGGGCGCTGAGCTGGGCCAGGGCCGAACGGGGCCGGGCGGCCAGCAGGAACAGGTCGCCCACGGCGGTGGCGTCCAGTTGCAGGTGCTGGCCACGGTAGCTGGCGGGACTGACCTCGGCTGGCAGGTGCGGGCCGCTCCAGCGCGGCCATTCCAGCAGCAGGCGCTCGACGAAGCCGCGTTCGGCGTGGTGCAGGGTGCCCTGGCGGTCGCAGACGGCCAGCGACAGGGTGTTGGCGCCGTCCAGCGCCTCGCGCAGTGCCACCAGGGCGCGGATCTGGTTGGCACCCTCGGCGGCCACCAGGTGCGGCATCAGGTGATCGAGCAGCAAGCGCTCGTGGGCGGTGAAGCTGGCCGCGCCGTGGGCCCGGTAGAGGGTCAGGTGCACGCTGAGGCGGGTCTGTGGGTCGATATGGATGATGCACAGGAACTCGCCGAAACCGTGGCGGGCGCCGAGCCAGCGCAGGCCCTCGGGGGCGTCGTCGGCCTGGCTGTCGACGATCACCGAGCGGCCCGGCTGGGCATGCACCTGCTGCACGGTGATGTCCTGGTGGCGAATCGACTGCCAGTCCTGCACGTAACCAGGCGGCAGCTTGTAGACATGGCTGCTGTGTTCGTGGGGCAAGCCATCGACCAGCGCGGCGCGGCCCCACCAGGCCTTGTCGAACGGGATCAGCTCGCCGGCGCGTTCGAGCATGCGGTCATGGAAGCTTGGCAGCGGCTGTTCCTGGGCCAGGCGCTGCAGTTCCAGGACCAGGGCGTTGAACAGCGTGAAGCCGGGGGACGCAAGGAAATCGGACATGGGCGGTACCTGGCTGCGACGTTCTTGTTGTTGTCAGGGCCTGGGGGGAGTATCGCCAAGTGGGGAGGGGGAAGACCATCCTGCAGATGCAGGATACAGCGCCTGAAGCGTCATAGGCGTGGGAGCGGGCTTGTCCCGCGATAGCATCAGTCTGCCTGACGAGGATGTACCGGCAGCCGCTATCGCGGGGCAAGCCCGCTCCCATAGGGAGGTATCAGGCAATCGCCAGGTAATGCTTCACAAAGGTCTCGCTCAGCACTTCCCACAGCACCGGCGTGCCCTTGGTCACGAACCAGGCATCACCCGCTTTGTAGCGCGTCACCTGACCGGTGGATTCATCGGTCAGCTGGATCTCGCCGGTCACGATCACCGCCTGCTCGCTGAACGGATAGACCATGCGGAACTTGCCTTGGGTGGTGCCGAAGTAGGCGCTGCTGAGCGGGTCGGTGGGGGCGCCGTGGGTCATCTTGCCGTAGCACTTGACCTCGCCTTCGAGGATGGTCGAGCCCAGGTCGGCAACGGTGCCCCAGGCGTCGAGTTCGGACAGTTGCACACCCTGGCGGACGGCGGTGAGGGTCATGGTGGTTCTCCTGGTCTTGTTCAAAAGGAATCAACGGCGGCCGTTGAAGAAGCCCGACAGCTGATGCACGGTCTTGCCGGCGGTCAGCAGCAGCGGGCGGATATGGTCCTTGCCGAGGATGCGCGCATGCTTGACCGAGCTGATCAGGTCGTAGCGGCTGGAGCCTTCGCTCATGCCTTCGGCGAGAATCTTGCAGATGATGTGGCTGGGGGTGACGCCAAAGCCCGAATAGCCCTGCACGTAGAAAGCGTTGGGGCGGTTGCTCAGGGTGCCGATCTGCGGGAACAGGTTGGCGCTGGTGGCCATCGGCCCGCCCCAGGCCAGGTCGATGCGCACGTCCTTGAGGTAGGGGAAGATCTTCAGCATCAGGTTGCGGTTCCAGGCCTTCAGGTCCTTCGGGATGTGTTCCACGAACGGGGTGGCGGCGCCGAACAGCAGGCGGTTCTCGCGGGTGACGCGGTAATAGTCGATTACCGGGCGGATGTCGCTGTAGGCGCCGCGAATCGGGCTGATGCGCTGGATGAGTTCGTCCGGCAGTGGCTCGGTCATCAGCTGGAAGGCGTAGGTGTTGACGGTGCGCGCATGCAGCTCGGGTTCGAGCTTGTTGAGGAAGCTGTCACAGGCCCACAGCAGTTTGTTGGCCTTGACCGAGCCGCGCCCGGTGCGCACGGTGATCCGCTCGCCGTAGCGCACCTCCAGGGCCGGGCTGTGTTCGAAGATCCGCGCGCCGTGGCCGGCCAGGGCCTGGGCCTCGCCGAGCAGCAGGTTCAGCGAGTGCACGTGGCCACCACCCATGTGCAGCAGGGCGCTGCTGTAGGCGTCGGAGCCGATGATCTGCTTGACCTCCGAGCCGCCGAGAAAGCGAATCTCGTCCTTGCCGTTGATCGCCTTGAAGTCCTTTTCCCAGGCGCGCAGGGTCTTTTCCTGGCGGGCGTTGAAGCCCATGTAGCCGTAGCCGTGGCAGAAGTCGGCGTCGATCTGGTAGCGGGCGATGCGGTCCTTGATGATGCCGGCGCCCAGTTCGCTGATCTCGAAGATCTCGCGCAGGCCCTTTTCGCCGACACTGCCCTTGATCTTCTCCAGGTCGTGGCCGATGCCGGCCATGATTTGCCCGCCATTGCGACCGGTGCCGCCGAAACCCAGGTAGCGGGCTTCGAGCACGACGACGTTGGTGATGCCTTTCTCCGCCAGTTCCAGGGCGGTGTTGATGCCCGAGAAGCCGCCGCCGATCACCACGACATCGGCCTCGATGTCGCTTTCCAGGGTGGGGAAGCTCAGGTTGTACTTCTTGGTGGCGGTGTAGTACGTGGGCGTTTCGATGTTGATCATGGCGCAGCCTGGACAGTTGGAATTGTTGGACAGCAGGGCTTGCACAAGCGCTGGCGGTTACAGGCATTGAGCACCTAACGACAGGTAGGTGTCTTGCCTGGGGCTGCCAGGGTGTTGCTTCAGGCTGCCAGAAATTCCATCTCGAAAGGCATACGGCGGCAGCATGACCTCCACGGGAGGTGTGGTGATCATGCGCCTCATGAATATGTTAAGTAAATTACCCCCAGCGACTGTTTTCCCTGTAGGAGCGGTGAATGGCTTGGGTTCTTACTTGAAATCCCACTGCATCTGCGTGGCGATGCTCACGCCGCTGGACGACCTGACACACACGTCCAGGTAGTCGGTGAAGCGTGGCGGCACGGCGATGCCTTCTTCCAGCAACCGGCTGTTGTCGAACAGGTAGTTGAGGTCAGCAAAACCGCTGTACAGGCGCAGTGCGCGCAGCACCAGGCGCGGGTTGGCCGGGCCGATGCGGGCTTCGAAGCGGCTGGCCAGCGACTTCAGGTCGTCGACATCGACCTTGCGGTAGCGCTCGCCCACTGGTTGCGCGCCATTGGCCAAGGCGAAGGCTTCGTCGATCTCGGCGAAGGTGCAGGCCGAGTGATGGCCGGCGGAGATGTGGTACAGGTCATGGCCCAGGCGCGGCTTGAGAGCCAGGCCGATCAGCGCCTCGGCGCAGTAGTCCACCGGGATCACGTCGATCTGTTCGTCCAGGCCACAGGTAAAGCTTTCCAGGGCGAAACCCATGCGGAACACCCAGAAGATGCTGCCCGACGCCTGGCAACCGAGGCTGCGATGGCCGACCACGATGGACGGCCGCGCTACCACCAGGGGCAGGGCGGGCAGCGCTTCACGCAGGCGTCGCTCGATCTCCGCCTTCGAGGCGGTGTAGTCCACCAGTTGCTGGGCCGCCTCAGGGAATTCCCAGGATTCGCTGATCGGCGACTCCCGCTGCGGGCCGCAGCACATGGCGGTGCCCACGTGCAGGAAGCGCTTCAGGCGCGTGGAGCGGCTCAGTACCTGGGCGAAGGCGAAGGTGCCCTCGACGTTCACCGGCCAGATGTTGGGGTTCTTCGAGAATGACGCCACGGCGGCGCAGTTGATTACCCGGTCGATCTGCATCAGCCGTGGGGTCTCGCGGGCCAGCCAGGCTGTGTCGAGAAAATCGCCGCAGATGATCTGCGCCTCGCTCAGTGCCAGGCCCTGGCGCTCATCGACGCCGTGTTGGCGCAGGTTGTCGCGCAGGCGCTGCAGGCCCTGGGCCGAGTTGTCAGCGCGGACCAGGAAGCACAGGGCGCTGGCCTGGCCTTCGGCGATCATCCGGGCGGCGACGGCGCCCCCGAGAAAACCTGTGGCGCCGGTCAGCAGGATACGTTCCTGCGTTGCGTTGAACGTGTCGGGCGCGCCGGTGGCTGGGGTGTTCATAGTTTTCCTCGGTAGATGTTTTGCCCGTACTACATGCCATGGAATGGATGTAAAAGTTTTGTGTACGGTGCGGCTGCAACACAATTGCATGGGCGCGCGTCTTTTCTTTTAATTAAAAAGCGCAGACGCTGACATAAAAGATGAAGTGCTCGGTGTAGGGCGAGCACCCCGTTGCCACGCCAGTCGTGGACCAGGGCGGTGACTGATTGTCGGTCCGTTGAAACGTGAATTCAATTAACTGTTGTGCGCGATATTAATGTTTTTAGTGAAATAATTTTAATGGGTGGTGAGCCGATGTAAATCGGTGTTATCAATATGTAAATATATTTAAAGTTAGCGCGCGGTTGACACTTTTTCACACGAAGGTTATTCACGGTGCTTCCCAGATCCCGCCGTCGCCGATGACGAAAACCCGCTGCCCGACAGTGGCCTGCACGGTGAAGCCGCCGGTGAAACTGCCGAATGCTGGCAGCAGGGTCAGGTGTTCGCTCACGCTGAAACAGGGCAGGCGCACCTGCTGTCGGCCCCGGCCACGCAAGCGATACGCAGGATGCACATGGCCCGCCAGCACGTGACGGCCTGGAAACGGGATCGGCTCGTGCTGCAGGGCGAACGGCCCGAGCAGCAGGGGCTCGGGAACGACCTCGATGCCCAGCTGCGCAGGTGGATCGCCGGCATGTCGGTCATGGTTGCCGCGTACCAGCAGCATCGGCAGTGCGCGATGGCGACCGCGCCATTCGGCCAACGCCGCCAGTGTGCGAGGTGTCCTCCCCGCCGCGCTGTGCAGGAAGTCACCGAGCAGCACCAGCTGTCGACAGGCGAAGCCGCTCAGCAGGGTGTCAAGACGCTGCAGGTTTTCAGCGGTGGTGCCGCTGGGCACCGGCTGGCCCAGCGCCCGGTAACCGGCGGCCTTGCCCAGATGAAGGTCGGCGACCAGCAAGGTACGTTGCTCAGGCCACCACACTGCCTTGCCTGCGAGCAGCCAGAGTTCGCTGCCGGCCACCTGTACGACCTGGTGAACGGGGTGGGTCATGGCTCGTTGTTCCGTGCCTGACGTTTCGGCCGGGGTCGGCCATCCTTGTGTCGCCTCTGGGCTGCGGCTCGAGGCTGTGCACATTCCACCCGTGGCGGCGCCAGGGCCGTGCCCGTGCCGCTTGCGTCTCCGGCCGCCTCTTCCAGCTCGGCCACCATGCGCTGGATGCGGTCCGCCAGTTTTTCCGAACTGAGGCCTTCGCGGAACCGCTCCACCAGCAGCGGGAAGGCGAACGGTGTCGCGCGCCGTAGCGGCCTTACCAGCAGGCGCAGTCCGCGCAGGCGCTGCAGCGTCTGGTCCAGGCGCGTTACGTCAAGTTCCTGGCTGAGTACCTCCTGATGCGCCTGGGTGAGCAACAGGTTGTCCGGATCGTGCTGTCTGAACACATCGAAGTACAACCCGCTCGAGGCCTGCAGCTGGCGGGCACTCTTGGGCGCACCGGGATAGCCGGTGAACACCAGTCCGGCGACCCGGGCAATTTCGCGAAAGCGTCGTCGTGCCAGCTCGCCGGCGTTAAGGCTGGCGAGCACCTCAGGCAGCAGGTCGTCGCTGGCGAACAAGGCTGGGGTCAGGGCTTCGGCGTAATCAATGGCGCTGGCACAGAGCAGCTCCAGGCCGTAGTCGTTGACCGCGATCGAGAAACTCAGGGGCACATTTCGCGCCAGCCGCCAAGCCAGCAGGCTGGCGAGCCCCAGATGGACCGAGCGTCCGGCGAAGGGGTAGAGGAACAGGTGCCAGCCCTCGCGCGACTTCAACGTTTCCGCCAGCAAGGTGTCCTTGCCGGGCAACGCCGACCAGGCTTTCTGCACCTGCAGCAGGGGGCGCAGCAGCTGCATTTCCGGGCCGTCGTACACGCCCTGGTCCGCTGCATCCAGCTTGGCCAGCATGGCATCGGCCAGCTCGCCGGAAAGCGGCATGCGCCCGCCGTTCCAGCGGGGAATGGCGGGTTTGCGGCGGGTTGAGCGACGCACGTAGACCGTCATTTCGCGCACCTCCACCAGTTCCAGGGAGCGACCGGCGAACAGGAACGTATCCCCAGGGCGCAGGCGGGCAATGAAGCCTTCCTCGATGGTGCCCAGCGAGCCGCTGCCGCCTCGGCCCCAGAACTTCACCGTGAGGCTGGCGTCGCTGACGATGGTACCGACGCTCATGCGGTGACGACGCGCCAGCCGCGCGTCGGGTACCTGCCAGAGGCCGCTGGCGTCCGGCTCGGCACGGCGAAAGTCAGGGTAGGCGGTGAGCGAATGGCCGCCATGGCGGATGAACGCCAGCGCCCACTGCCACTGGGCGTCGGTCAACGCCCGGTACGACCAGGCTTCGCGCACCTCAGCGAGCAGCTCTTGGGCATGAAACCCATCGCCAAGCGCCATGCTCACCAGGTGCTGGACCAGCACGTCCAGCGGATGTTCGGGCGCCTGGCGCGCCTCGACCTTGCCTTCGGCCACCGCAGTGCGCGCGGCGGCGGCCTCCAGCAGCTCCAGGGCATGGGTCGGTACCAGGGTCGCCCGGGACGCTCGCCCCGGTGCGTGACCGGATCGCCCGGCGCGCTGCATCAGGCGCGCCACGCCCTTGGCCGAGCCGATCTGCAGCACCCGTTCGACCGGCAGGAAATCCACTCCAAGGTCCAGGCTTGAGGTACACACTACCGCTTTCAACTGGCCGAGCTTGAGGGCCTGCTCGACCCAGTCGCGCACCTCGCGCGACAGCGAACCATGGTGCAAAGCCAGTAACCCGGCCCAGTCGGGGCGGGCCTCGAGCAGCGCCTGGTACCAGTTTTCCGCCTGCGAGCGCGTGTTGGTGAACACCAGCGTGGTGGCGCTGCCCTCCAGCTCGGCGATGACCTGTCCGAGCATGCGCAGACCCAGGTGGCCGGCCCAGGGAAAGCGCTCGAACACAGCCGGCAGCAGGGTGTCGATGCGCAGGTCCTTGGCGGTGCGGCCTTGCACCAGCCGGCCGGCGGGCATCAGCACCTGCCGGGCGTGTTGCAAATTGCCGAGCGTGGCCGACAACCCCCAGACCAGCAGGCCAGGTTGCCAGCGGCGCAGACGGGCGAGTGCCAGCTGCAACTGCACACCGCGCTTGTTGCCCAGCAGTTCGTGCCATTCATCGACCACCACCATGCGCAGGCTGGCGAAGGCTTCGCGGGCACTGGCCTGGGTCAGCAGCAGGGTCAGGCTTTCCGGTGTGGTGACCAGGGCGCTGGGCAGTCGCCGTCCCTGACGCGCACGTTCGGCGCTACCGGTATCGCCGGTGCGCAAGCCGACGCGCCAGTCTATTCCGAGCGCATCAAGGGGCGCCTGGAGGGCTTTTGCCGTATCGGCAGCCAGCGCGCGCATCGGCGTGATCCACAGTACCGTCAGCGGGGCCAAGGCTGGTTTCCTGGCCCCACGCGTTGTCAGCGCCGCTGGCTGGACGAAGCGATCCAGCGCGGCGAACCATACCGCGTAGGTCTTGCCGGCACCGGTGGCGGCATGCAGCAGGCCCGACTCGCCCTGATCGACGGCCTGCCAGACCTCCTTCTGGAAGGCGAAGGGTTTCCAGCCTCGCTCGGCGAACCAGGTCGACGAAGGCCGTGGCCGTTTCGCCGTCACCATCAGAGCAGCCCCTGCAGCGTGGCCAAGGTGTCGGCCTGTTCTATGGTCTTGTCGGTGCGCCAGCGCAGCATGCGCGGGAAGCGCACCGCAATGCCGCTCTTGTGGCGCCTGGACAGGGAGATGCCTTCGAAGCCCAGTTCGAACACCAGAGTCGGCGTGACACTGCGCACCGGCCCGAAATTCTCCACGGTGGTCTTGCGAATGATCGCATCGACCTTGCGCATTTCATCGTCGGTGAGGCCGGAATAGGCCTTGGCGAACGGAACCAGGACGCGCTCGCCCGGGGCGCTGTCGTCCCACACCGCGAAGGTGTAGTCGCTGTACAGGCTGGCGCGGCGACCATGGCCACGCTGGGCGTAGATCAGCACCGCATCGACGCTGAACGGGTCGATCTTCCATTTCCACCACACGCCGAGGTCGCGGGTGCGCCCGACGCCGTACAGCGAATCGCGGCGCTTGAGCATCATGCCTTCGACGCCGAGCTGACGGGAGGACTCGCGCTGACGGGCCAGCGCCAGCCAGTCTTCGCCACCCAGCCTGGGCGACAGGCGCAAATGCGCGTCGCCGACTTCGTCGACGAGTTGTTCCAGCTGTGCCCGACGTTGATCCTGGCTGCGGTTGCGCCAATCCTGGCCTTGCCATTCCAGCAGGTCATAGGCCAGCAGGGCTGCCGGCAACTCCTCTAGCAGCTTCCTGCCGAGCGTCTTGCGGCCGATGCGTTGCTGCAGCAAGGCGAACGGCTGCACGCCAAACCCGTCGCCGACGGCGTCCTTGCAGATCACCAGTTCGCCATCGAGCACCGTGCCTTCGGGCAGCGCGGCGGCCAGGTTGGCAAGCTCGGGAAAACGCTCGGTGATCAGCTCCTCGCCGCGCGACCAGAGCCAGCCACGCCCGTCGCGCTTGATCAGCTGGGCGCGGATACCGTCCCATTTCCATTCCACCAGCCAATCCTGGGCAGGTCCGAGCAAGGCCTCGAACCGCTCGACCGGCTCCTGCAGCGGGTGCGCCAGGAAGAACGGGTAGGGTTGGCCGCCACGCTGGGCGTGCTCCTCGTGGGATTCAGGGGCAATCAGGGCCAGGTAGCGCTGCGGCGTCGGCCGGTGCGAAAGGTCGGTATAGCCCACCATGCGCTGCGCCACGCGCTTGGCGTCGACCCCGGCCAGGCTGGCCAGCGCCCGGGTCACCAGCAGTTTCGAGACGCCGACGCGAAACGCGCCGGTGAGCAGCTTCAGGCTGACCATCAGGCCCTGGCGGTCAAGCAGCGCCCAAAGCTGCTGCAGGCGTTCGCCCAGTGCTTGCGGAGGCAGCCCGCGTAGCGGCAGCAACTGCTCCAGCCACCATACCAGGCTGTGCTCCGAAGCCTGAGGCGACTCGGGCAACAGCAGCGAGATTGTTTCGGCCAGGTCGCCGACCGCCTGGTAACTTTCCTCGAACAGCCACTCGGGCAACTGGCAGCGCTGAATGGCCAGCTCGCGCAGCAGACGGGTCGGCACCACTTGCCGCGGGCGTCCGCCGGCCAGGAAGTAAACCGCCCAGGCGGCGTCGGCCGGTGGGGCGCTGGCGAAGTATTGCTGAAGCGCGGCAAGCTTGGCATTGCTCGAAGTCGTGGCGTCGAGCCGGGTGTAGAGGTCGGCGAAGGCTTTCATGGCACCGGCGCCTCCCCAGTGTCGTCTTCCTCGCCGTACTCGGTCTGGAAGGCGCGGGCATCCAAGCCACGTTCACCGAGGTAACGGACCAGCACGTTGACCTGGCCGTGGGTGACCATCACCCGTTCGGCCCCGCTCTGCTCGATGGCCCAGAGCAGGCCGGGCCAGTCGGCATGGTCGGAGAGCACGAAGCCGCGGTCCACGCCGCGCCGCCTCCGGGCGCCGCGCAGCAGCATCCAGCCGCTGGCGAAGCCATCGCTGTAGTCGCCAAACCGTCGCAGCCAGGTGCTGCCGGCGGCCGACGGCGGGGCGAGCACCAATGCCTGGCGCAGCAGCGGATCCCCCCGGGTGGTCGCGGTGGCGGACAAGGTATCGGGCAGGTGTATGCCGGCCTCGCGGTAGACACGGTTCAGCGGTTCGACGGCGCCGTGCACCAGCAGCGGGCCGATACTGGCATCGATGCCATGCAGAACTCGCTGTGCCTTGCCGAAGGCATAGGCGAACAGCACGCTGGCGCGTCCGGCGGCGGCATTGGCGCGCCACCAGGCATCGATGTCGGCGAACAGGCGGGCTTGGGCTTGCCAGCGATAGATCGGCAGGCCGAAGGTCGATTCGCTGATGAAGGTGTGGCAGCGCACCGGCTCGAAGGGCTCGCAGGTACCGTCCGCTTCGACCTTGTAGTCGCCCGAGGCGACCCATACTTCGCCATGGTACTCCAGGCGCACCTGGGCCGAGCCGAGCACATGGCCGGCCGGGTGCAGGCTCAGGGTAACGCCACGGTGCTCCAGGCGGGCGCCGTAGGGCAGGGTCTGCAGGTCGATGTCCTCGCCCAGTCGGGCGCGCAGTATGCCCGCGCCGGGCGCGGCTGCCAGGTAGTGACGATTGCCCCGGTGGGCATGGTCGCCATGGGCATGGGTGATGACCGCCCGGTCCACCGGGCGCCACGGGTCGATGTAGAAATCACCGGGAGGGCAGTAGAGGCCCTCGGGGCGGGCGACGATCAGCTCCATGGCGCACCTTGGCCTTGGGGGTTAAAAGCTCAGAGCGTCGGGAGACGGGACAGGTTCATTCGGGCCAACGTCCGATCTCAGGATCGACGTCGGACGTTGACCCGTCGGTTAGGCGCGGAAGAACGCCAGCAGATCCTGGTTGATGACTTGCGCGTGGGTGGTCGGCATGCCGTGGGGGTAGCCCTTGTAGGTCTTCAGGATGCCCTGGGGCAGCAACTTGGCCGACAGTGGCCCTGAATTGTCGTAGGGCACGATCTGGTCGTCGTCACCATGCATCACCAGCACCGGGACGTTGACTTTCTTCAGCGACTCGGTGAAGTCCGTCTGGGAGAATGCGACGATGCCGTCGTAGTGCGCCTGGGCGCCACCCATCATGCCCTGGCGCCACCAGTTGAGGATCACCCCCTGGTCCGCCTTGGCTCCGGGGCGGTTGTAGCCGTAGAACGGACCCGCCGGAATGTCGTGATAGAACTGCGCCCGGTTGGCCTTGAGCTGGGCCTGCAGGTCATCGAATACCGACTTGGGCAGCCCGCCGGGGTTGCTGTCGGTCTTGACCATCAAGGGAGGAACCGCAGCGATGATCGCGGCCTTGGGCACCTTGTCTTCGGGATGGCGGGCCATGTAGTGGATCACCTCGCCGCCGCCGGTGGAGTGGCCGACATGGATCGCGCCCTCGACGCCCAGGTGCTTGACCACTGCGGCCACATCGTCGGCGTAGTGGTCCATGTCGTGGCCATCCCAGACTTGGCTTGAGCGGCCATGGCCACGGCGGTCGTGGGCGACCACGCGATAGCCTTCGGCGACGAAGAACAGCAGCTGGGCGTCCCAGTCATCGGCGCTGAGCGGCCAGCCGTGGTGGAAGAAAATCACCTGGGCGTTACGCGGCCCCCAGTCCTTGTAGAAGATTTCGACACCGTCTTTGCTTGTGACGTATCCCATTGTGCTTCTCCTTTTTCCAGGGTGTGGAGCGGGCAGGCCGGTGACGGTTCACTTGGCCACCGGACAACTCTAGGATTAAAGTGCGCTTGAAGGTCAATACAATTTCAAAGGTGCCGCATGAGAATAGGAGAGCTGGCCAAACTCACAGGGTTGGCTGCGTCGCGTATCCGTTTTTACGAGGCCAGCGGGCTGATCAGCTCGGTCGAACGCAAGGCCAATGGTTATCGCGACTACGACGCCGACGCGGTGTGGGTACTGGAAATGATCACCAACGCCCAGGCTGCGGGATTCTCGCTGGAGGAAATCCGCCAGCTGCTGCCGGCCAAGGCCAAGGGCTGGCAGCATGACGAACTGCTGGGCGGGCTCAAGCGCAAGGTCGAGGAGATCGAGCGGCTGCAGGAGCGCCTGGCGCGCAACAAGGCGCAGCTGCTGCTGGTGATCGAGGGGATCGAGAGCAAGCCCGAGGGCATGCCTTGCGTGGACAATTCGCAACGGGTGCTGGAGCGGTTGCGCGAGGAGCTCGCCCAGGACAAGGCGCGGCGAGCTACTGACGTTTAGGCGCTCGCCCAGCCCTTTGGGCTGCGCTGTCGCGCAGGGAGCTGTCATCCCTGTGGGAGCAACTGTCTTGCTCAATTTTTAGATTCTGGCGCGATCCTTGTGGGAGCGGCCTTGCGTCGCGAAAGGGCTGCGCAGCAGCCCCGGCAATTTTGATGGTGGCTCAGAACCTGGGGTCGCTGCGCGCCCTTTCGCGACGCAAGGCCGCTCCCACAGGGATAACAGTTCCCTGCGCGACAGCGTAGTCCGCAGGGCTGAGGAATCTCCTACATGAGGCGATCACCGTCAGTTCCGTCTCAGTCGCCCGAGGCCAGCGCCGCCAACGGCTTGGGCGCATACAACGCGCTCTGGAACTCGGGTACGTACTCGTACTTGACCATCCGCCCCAGCCGCAGATCGCGGATATAGCGCGACAGCTCGCCATCCCCCAGCACCAGCTGCGCCGAATCCCCGCTCATGCTCGAGGCATGCAGGGTCTGGCGCGAGGTGGCATAGCCGTAGGCCAGCTGGCCCTGGTGGTCGAGGTTGGTGAAACTGTTGGTCACCAGGCCCGGTTCATCGGACAGCCCGTCGAGCTTCTTCGCCCTGAAGATCACATCCACCTTGCCACTCTGCGCATCGCCAATGTCGTAGATCACAGCCCGCGCATCCTCGCGGCGGTCGATCGCGGTCAGCCACTTGGGCAGGTTGTAGCCCACCACGCCGCGCACCCGCGCCAGCTCGGTATTGACCGGCAGCTTGAGCACATAACCCCAGAAATCCTTGGACATCGACTGGCCGATCAGGGAGAAGGGCCCGAGATTCGCCTTGCCGGGTTTGCTGGTGATGATCGACAGGGCGATCTCGTTGTAGCTGTCGTTGTCGCAGTAGTCATAGGTGTAGGCGGTAAACGCCACCAGCCCGCGCCCCGGCCACACCTGCAACGGCTGCACGTGTTCCAGCACTTCGGCGGGCATCAGGGCGCGCAGGCGGTCCAGGTCGGCGGTATAGACGGCGGTGACGCGGCTGTTCCTGTAGTAGAAGTTCGGCGAATAGGAGGTAAAGCCCATGTCGACCCGGGTCTTTTCCAGGCCCTTGAACCAGCTCAGGTCGATGCCCGGCGCCTCGGCCTGGATCACGGCCAGCGGCGGGTTGGAACGGTAGCGGTCGTACAGCCCGCCCTTGAGCACCGGCACCGAGCGCCCTGCAATGTCGATCTGCGTGGTTTCGGCGTGTTCAGGGAGGCCATTGGCGGCGTAGGCGACGGGCATCAGCAGGGCACTGGCCAAGGCGGTTGCGCTTGCGAGTTTCACGGTGCGGTATCTCCAGGGGTGGGTAGAGGCAGTCACTGCGCAATCACCCTAACGTTCAACCCAACTTGAGAGTCAATGCTCAAATGTTCGCCAATCCAGGGCTTGACCTTAAAGTTGGCTTCAAGGCTAACGTCTGCGCAACGCCACTTTCTCGAGGTATTGCCGATGGACGTGTTCTCCCCCCTGACCCTGCCCAATGGCGCGGTCGTCCCCAACCGCATCGCCAAGGCCGCCATGGAGGAAAACATGGCCGATGCCGACCATGCGCCATCGGATCGGCTGATGCGCCTTTACCAGGCCTGGGCGCAGGGTGGCGCCGGACTGCTCATCAGCGGCAACGTCATGGTCGACCAGCGCGCCATGACCGGCCCCGGCGGCGTGGTGCTGGAGGATGACCGGCACTTGGAGCGTTTTCGCCAGTGGGCCGCCGTTGGCCGCTCTAAGGGGGCGCAGTTCTGGTTGCAGATCAACCACCCCGGCCGGCAGATGCCGGCGAGCCTCGGGCAGCAGACCTGGGCCCCGTCGGCAGTGGCGTTGGACCTGGGCAACATGTCCAGGCATTTCGCCACCCCGCGGGCGATGCCCCCGGAGATGATCGACGAGGTGATCCGGCGCTTCGCCAACTCCGCACGGCTTGCCGAGCAGGCCGGCTTCAGCGGCGTGCAGATCCACGCGGCCCATGGCTACCTGCTCAGCCAGTTCCTTTCGCCGCTGAGCAACCAGCGCACCGACCAGTGGGGCGGCTCCCTGGACAACCGCGCGCGGCTGCTTCTCGAGATCGTCAAGGCGGTGCGCGCGGTGGTGTCGCCGGGCTTTGCCGTGGCGGTCAAGCTCAACTCGGCGGACTTCCAGCGCGGCGGCTTCAGTGCTGACGATGCCCGGCAGGTGGTGCACCTGCTCAATGAGCTGGCGGTCGACCTGGTGGAGCTGTCCGGTGGCAGCTACGAGGCGCCGGCGATGCAGGGCCAGGCCCGGGATGGCCGCACGCTTGCGCGTGAAGCGTACTTCCTGGAGTTCGCTCGGGACATCCGCACGGTGGCGAAGATGCCGGTGATGGTCACCGGCGGTATTCGCCGTCGACCGGTTGCCGAGCAGGTGATGCAGAGCGGCGTCGAGATGGTCGGCATCGGCACCGCCCTGGCCATTGCGCCGGCCTTGCCCCGTGCGTGGCAGGCGGGGCAGGTGGTGGTGCCGGAACTGCGCCCGATCACCTGGAAGAACAAGGCGCTGGCTTCGCTGGGCAACATGGCCATGGTCAAGTTCCAGCTGCGCAGGCTGAGCGAGGCCAAGGCGCCCGAACCCGGTGTTTCGCCTTGGTGGGCACTGCTGCGCCAGCAATGGACCGATGCCATTCGCGCCAGGCAGTACCGGCGGCGCATGGCACAGGCCTGACACCCCGGAGCGCCAAGGAGATGCGATAATGGCCGCGCTATCACTAGAGGCGCACCATGCTGACCATCTCCAACAACGTGCATCTGCCGGATGCCGAGATCGAACTGACCTACATCCGCGCCCAGGGCGCCGGCGGGCAGAACGTCAACAAGGTCTCCAGCGCCGTGCACCTGCGCTTCGACATTCCGGCCTCATCGCTGCCCGCGTTCTACAAGGAGCGGCTGCTGGCGCTGCGCGACAGCCGCATTACCGGTGATGGCGTGCTGATCATCAAGGCCCAGCAGTACCGTACCCAGGAACAGAACCGCACGGACGCGCTGGAGCGTCTGGCCGAGCTGATCATCGGTGCCGGCAAGGTCGAGAAGAAGCGCCGGCCGACCAAGCCGACCCTCGGTTCGAAGACCCGCCGCCTTGATTCGAAGTCCAGGCGCGGCACGATCAAGGCGGGGCGCGGCAAGGTGGACTTCTAGCGAACTTGGCCAGGCCTGCTTTGCCTGCCTATAGCATTCACGAATAAAAAACAGGATTGAAATTACCCATTGCCCTGATGAGCAGGATCAATTTAGTGATCGGTGACAGGCTCCTTACCCTTTTCGAGGCGCATCAAGACGCCTGAAAAGAACCCTTAGGAGTACCCCATGATCCCTTTGCTCAAGCTGTTCCAACCCGGTCGCCTGCTGGTGGCGGGCAGCCTCGCCGCCAGTCTGCTGTCGCTGTCCGTGCAGGCCGCCACCCTGACCCGTGACAACGGCGCGCCGGTGGGCGACAACCAGAATTCGCAGACCGCCGGCCCCAACGGCTCGGTGCTGCTGCAGGACGTGCAGCTGCTGCAGAAGCTGCAGCGTTTCGACCGTGAGCGCATTCCCGAGCGCGTGGTGCATGCTCGCGGCACCGGCGCCCATGGCCAGTTCACCGCCAGTGCCGACATCAGCGACCTGAGCATGGCCAAGGTGTTCCGCCCCGGCGAGAAGACCCCGGTGTTCGTGCGCTTTTCCTCGGTGGTGCACGGCAACCACTCGCCGGAAACCCTGCGTGACCCGCGCGGCTTCGCCACCAAGTTCTACACCGCCGACGGCAATTGGGATCTGGTCGGCAACAACTTCCCGACCTTCTTCATCCGTGACGCGATCAAGTTCCCGGACATGGTCCACGCCTTCAAGCCGGACCCGCGCAACAACCTCGATGACGATTCGCGCCGCTTCGACTTCTTCTCCCATGTACCGGAAGCCACCCGCACCCTGACCCTGCTGTACTCCAACGAAGGCACGCCGGCCAGCTACCGTGAGATGGACGGCAACAGCGTGCACGCCTACAAGCTGGTCAACGCCAAGGGCCAGGTGCACTACGTCAAGTTCCACTGGAAGAGCCTGCAAGGGCAGAAGAACCTCGACCCGAAACAGGTCGCCGAGGTCCAGAGTCGCGACTACAGCCATATGACCCACGACCTGGTCAGTGCGATCAACCAGGGCAAGCTGCCGAAGTGGGACCTGTACATCCAGGTGCTCAAGCCCGAGGAGCTGGCCAAGTTCGACTTCGACCCGCTGGACGCGACCAAGATCTGGCCCGACGTGCCGGAGCGCAAGATCGGCCAGATGGTGCTCGACCGCAACGTCGACAACTTCTTCCAGGAGACTGAGCAGGTGGCCATGGCGCCGTCGAACCTGGTGCCGGGCATCGAGCCATCCGAGGATCGCCTGCTCCAGGGGCGTCTGTTCGCCTACGCCGATACCCAGATGTACCGTATCGGCGCCAATGGCCTGAGCCTGCCGGTGAACCGCCCGCGTGCCGAGGTCAACACTGTCAACCAGGATGGCGCGATGAACGCCGGGCACACCGACAGCGGCGTGAACTACCAGCCGAGCCGCCGCCAGCCGCGTGACGAGCAGGCCGACGCGCGTTATGTGCAGACTCCGCTGAGCGGCAGCACCCAGCAGGCGAAGATCCAGCGCGAGCAGAACTTCAAGCAGGCGGGCGAGCTGTTCCGTTCCTACGGCAAGAAGGACCAGACCGACCTGATCAACAGCCTCGGCCAGGCACTGGCGACGGCGGACGAGCAGAGCCGCTACATCATGCTGTCGTTCTTCTACAAGGCGGATGCGGACTACGGGGCTGGCCTGGCCAAGGTGGCCAAGGCCAACCTCGAGCGGGTCCGGGAGTTGGCGGCGAAGCTCAAGGACTGAACGGCCATTGCTGCGCAGGTCCTTTGATTTGAAGCTGCAAAAACGGATGTATCGGGCCAACCGGTACGTCCGCTCCCGCATGACGACCATGCTGCCCGGCGCGGCTTACTTTCTGGTGAACTTGTCACCTGGCACATGCAAATACGACAGCACGCTTTCAGTGAGCTTGGTGGCCAGTTTCACCGCCTCCTTGTTGCGCGCCATGACCCCGGCCACCAGGCCTTAGCGGCGAGGCCGGGGAGTCGGCGATGGCCAGCAGCACGTCCGGTCCGGTGATCGCGGCCAGGCGGTAGGCGGCGTTCACGTTGCCGCCTTCCATGCTGATGGCGCAGGTGTTCTTGCAGAATGGATTGTGTACTACGTGCCATGTATGAAAGCACTTTTGATCATATATTTCAGGCCTACGTGCAGGTTTTGTACGATATTTTCGCTAAATAGTATGATTTAAAAGCGCTCCGTCTTCCTGACGCATCGTGCCCGCGCATGCTCGACGTCGAACGCTTTCGTGCGGTGCGTCACTGAGGCTCGAAGATCACATGGCACTGTATCTCAGGCTCAGGATGGAGCCTGAGATACAGCGGTCAATCGGCCGCGCTCAGGAGGCCGATGCAGCCACTTGCAACTGCACCCGCCGAAGCCTGCCAGTCAACGGCACCACCTCGCCTCCCGGTGTCGGCAGTGCCCGCCCCACCAGCCCCATGCCTTCGCTTACCAGCACCGCATCCTTTACCAGGCACAAGTTGGAAGGGGTGTCCAGGTCACGGGCTAGCACGGTCACCTGCTGCGTTTGCAGATTGCAATGCAGGAGCCGCCCGCTGAAACGGGTAAAACCGCCATGCCGCGGTTCGCCTTGCCAGTCGGGCGTCAAGGGTTGCTGCAGGCTGTCGCAGAGCTCCAGCACCAGCAGGTTGCCGTCGCGGTCCAACGCCAGGCCGGTGGGCAGCTGCAGGCCAGCGATCACGATGTCGATCCGGCCACTGTCCGGCCAAACCCGGATCACCTGGCCTGCCTTGTCGGCGAAGTCGATGCCCCGGCGACCTGGATCATCGTGCAGCTCGCCGGAGAACAGGCTGATCAGCACCGCGTCGGTGGCCGGCTCGTACACCAGCGTGACAGGCACGGCCTCCTGGCCTTGGTCCAGTTCGGGCAATGCCACCAGCACATGCTCCTGCTGGCCGTCGGCGAACTCCACCAGCTGGTTGCTGTCGGGCTTCACCGCCAGCCAGCTGCGACGGGTCGGGTGGTAGCACAGCGCATTGAGGTTGCCGTGGCTGTGAAACACCGGCTCGGGCGGCGTGAACCGCAGGTCCAGCAGCCGCGAGCCGCCGACGTAGTCGGTCTGGCTGGCCAGGCAACGGCCATCACCGCAGGCGATGTCAGACAGGCCCATGATTTCGTCGCGCCACATGCGTGCCTGCATGTTCATGGCGCGAAAGCCTTGGGCCACGGTTTCCCGAGGCAGGTAGGCGCCGGGGGCGCGCGGGTCCGGTCGCAGCCGGCTGATGCGGCCGCTGAAGGCCTGTGCGGCCAGGCCCGAGCCGGCTTCTGCCAGCAGCAGGCTGCCATCGGCCTGCAGGCAGACGCCGCGGGGGTTGAGCAGGCCCTCGGCGATGAACGTGCTGGACCGCAGGGTTTCCTCAGGATGTATCGGGACAAGCACAGGCATGGGAGCTCTCCGTGAACAATAGGTCAGTGCGGCTGCTGTGGCGGCTGCCAAGGCTCACCGGTCAGATAGGCACGCAGCAGCGCCCGCTGGCTGGGCGACATCGAGCGCACCACCGGCATGAACAGCGTGGTGTTCTTGTAGGCGTCCGCGGTGCGGGCGAGGATCGGCGCCTTGGCGGCCATGATCGCGTCGGGCTGGTTCAGCGGGACGTAGCGGGACATGGCGGGGAAGGCCAGGTAGTGGAACCGCAGCACGTTGGGGTACACCTGCTGCCAGGTGACACGGCTACCCCTGGGGATGCCGAAGTCGGTCTGGGCGAATTTGCGGAAATTGGTGAAGTAGCCGCCGGCGGCCAGGCCGTTGACGCTGTAGCTCAGGGCGACGAAACCGGCCTGCCCAGCGGTGCCGGGCCTGACCTTGACGGGCACGCTGACCGTGAGCTGGCCGGGATTGACGGGCAGCGAGTCGGGAACATCGAGGAAGTCCCAGTTCTGCGGCGAGCCGTATGACGGGCCCGAGGGCGCGGTGCCAAGGTTGATCTTGCAGGGCGTGGTCACCGGACCGCCCAGGTAGCGGACCTGCAACGTGATCGACAGGCCATTGGGGTAGTCCTCGGTGTAGACATTGCGCTGGTCGGCGTAGACCCGATAGACCGACTCGCACGCATGCAGCAGGGTCCCGGCGACCGCGCCGGGCGCATCGACGTGCAGGACCGAGGATTTCGCTGCCTGTTGCTGGCTGGGGTTGAGCGGCAGGTCGACGATACCGCCATACACGTAGTAGTTGAACAGCGGATTGCTGTTCGGGTCGAGGGTGGCCAAGGGAACCGCGCCGGCGGTCAGGGTGACCGGCCCGTAGTTGGCGTTGGGCCCAATGGGGCTGGTGATGTCATCGCGCACGGCCCTGAAGGTCTGCTTCGGAATCAGGTTGATCATGTCGACGCTCAGCAGGCCATTGTCGCCCAGCTCGGCATAGGCCGTACTGCCGGTGCTCTGGTTCACCAGCTGGCGACCGGCCTGGCAATTGAGCGGTTCATTGGCGAAGGCCGGGGCCAGGGTGCCGATGACCCGGCCGATGCTCGGGTTGGGGGTATAGCGACCGGCGGCATAGTCGGCGTCCAGTTGCGCGGTGGTCATGGCCGGGCACATCTCGAACATCACGAAGCGCAGCACGATCCCGGTTGCTCCGGGCGCCTGGATGATCGCCCGCAGGCCCGGGCTGTTGCGGTTCCAGCTGACGATGCTGGTGAGCGGGAAGGTCAGCTGAAAGGTGCCGCTCAGGCGGAACGAGCCTGGTGCATCCATGGACGTGGGCAGGAGCACGCGCTTCTTCACATCCAGGCTGCTGCAGACGGTGTTGCCGTGGATCAGCAGCTGGATATTGCTGCTGGCGCCGATCTGCAGGCCACCGACGAATATCTGCGTGGTGGTGGTCGAGGTCGGGTCCAGGTCCACCATCATCGGCCCGGAGACCGGCGCCTGCCCGGTCACCGGGTCCACCGAGCCGAGCAGGTACACCGGCTGCCCCACCAGGTCGCCGGTGGTGCCGACATTGCCCGGGCTGCCCTGGGAGCTGATCAAGGCGTTCTGCAGGTCGACGACATGCTGCCCGTAGTGGTTCCAGCCGCCGGCGGTGTAGTAATCACCCGTCGGGGCATTGAGCATCGCGTTCAACTGATCGTCGGTGAAGGACTGGGCACCCGGGGCCAGGGTCGAGGTGGTCAGGTCGAAGATCGGCCACTCATCGTTGCCCTCGTAGGGAATGGTGGGCGAGTTGTTCGGCAGGCTGACATCGGTACGGATGCCACCCCAGAAGTTCAGGCGCGGGCCATTCAGGATGCTCATGGTTCAATCCTCGTCCTTGATGGGTTTGCCCAGGGGGGAATGGGCGAATTTGAACAGGTAGGAGTAGTCGGACTTGTAGGGGCTCTTCACCGGCGTCGCCATGGAGTGGCAGTTCATGCAGCTGCTGTTGGGCTGGATGTAGCTTTCCATGGTGACGTTGGCCGACAACGCGGGCGTCGGCTGGCCCAGCGGGTTGCCGGGGTTGTCGGGCATCAGCGGACGCTGGGTGGTGATCAGCTGGTAGTACTTCAGCACGCTGCGTTGCAGCCCTGGAGCGGCGCGGTAGCTGGCGTTGACCTGCTGGGTGACGTCGGCGATCGGGGTGACCCGGTTCAGCGGGTTCGGGGTCTTGAAGGTGGTGCCGGGACGGGGCACGCAGACCAACTGCGTACCCTGGGTTTGCCAGTTGCAGGGCGACTGGTTGAGGCTGGCGGCGGGCGCTGCGGGGTTGAAGTAGGCGTAGGCGGTGCCAGGCACCGGCTGGTCCACCCACTGGCCGTTCACCAGCGCCTTGGGTGGCACGTTGTCGACCTGCTCGAAGGTCGACCAGATCCACTGCGGATAACCCTTGGCCTTGGTGATGACGTGCAGGCCCACCAGCCCGAGGAAGGCTTCGGTGACCCCGTTGCGCCGGCCCTGGTCGTCGAAGGTGGCGATCCGCGCCAGCATGGTCAGGTAGCGGCTGGCGTTGTCCCGGGGTCCGAGGATGCGCCAGCTCGACTTGATCTCGATGACCCCGTAGGGGAACTGGATGTTGCGCGCCCGGGAGACGATATCGGCGTTATAGAAGCGGTTGCCGACGATGTAGTTGTAGGACGCCTCGTTGGCCGAGATGTCGTAGTAGGTCGGGTTGCCGGCCTGGTCGATCAGCCAGCCGCCGACGGCCTGGTCGATGGCGTTGACCAGCGAGCTGTTCTTCAGCGCGGCGATGTTGATGATGCCCAGGCTTCGAGGGCCCAGCGGGCTGTTCCAGGGGCCCGGATCGGCGCCGCCTGGCAGGAAGATCTCGTCAACGGTCTTGTAGGTCTGCCAGACGGTGTAGCCGGCGTCCCCGGGTTGCCGGGTGCAGTCCGGATTGCCGCGTCGGCGGTCCTGGGCGGGCCAGTTCAGGGCAATGAACAGTTGCCAGCTGTACTGGTCGAACTGCGCCTGGCCGGCCGTGGGGGCCGGCGCACTGGCCGGTGGCTGGCAGTTGAGCTGGGTGGCCAGGTGCGCTGGCAAGGCCTGTTCCCTGGCCAGCGCCGGCAGGCAGGCCAGGCCCAGCAGCAGCACGGAAAAACGCATCATCGGTTTCATGGCGATCCCTCGCATGGCTCAAGGTTTGCGTTGCATCAGCTGGTTCCACTGCGCCTTGTGGCCGTTGCTTTGCGCGGCGGGTGGCTCGAACAGCTGGCAGGGCGGCGGGTTTGCCGGGCACATGGCGGCGACACGCGCCCAGGTCTGGGCCGGGTCGGGCTTGACCATGCGAAAACCGGTGTAGTTCTGGCTGACGATCGGCGCATTGGCGACGCTGGCGTCCCCGGAAAAGTAGAACGACTGCGGTTGCCGGTAGGGCGGTTGTCCCGAGGCTTTGCGGTAGAAGGCATAACCGAACAGGATCGGCCCCTGGGGCGAGTCCAGGTCCAGGGCGTAGGCCTGCACGCTGGCGCCCAGGTGCTGGCTGCGCGCGGCGCTGTAGGGCAGGTGCTTGATGAAGTCCTGGCGCGGCGGATGGTTCATCGGCGAGAACAAGCAGCAGGCCGGCATGTCCTTGGGGCGGTCCTGCGGGTAGGTCAGGAAGTACGCCTTGTTGCCCAGCGAGACGAACGAGCAGGTGTAATTGTTGTTGCGGATCGGGAAGATCGGCAGGCAGTACTTCTCGTAGTGCTCCATCATGGCGCCGAAGCCGTCGCCGTCCGGCGGAATGTAGGTGGTGTCGTAGTAGCTGGTGCCGCGAGAGACCGTGTAGTCCGCCGGACTCAGGGTGGCGGGCGGGTTGCTGTAGGGCGGCGGGTTGTTCTGGTAGTTGCGCATGACCCGGTACATGGTCCAGTCGCTGATCCAGTACGCCGGAAAGAACGGATCGGACGGGTCGCTCGGCGCGCGCTTGGCGATGCAATTGCCGTTGCTCGCATCGCAGCCCAGGGAGTTGTGCACCCCCATGGTGAAGTAGACGGCGCTGTCGTCCGCCTGGGCGACCAGCGCAGGGCACAGCAGCAGGATCAGCAGCAACAGTCGGTCGAGGATGCGCTTGTTCATTGGACACTCCTGTGAAGTATGCCGGGTGACAGCCGCGTCACCCGGCGGTCCTTGTGGTCAAGCCTGCGGGTAGTCGCTCATGCTCAGCGGGATGGGCGGGTAGTTGCGTTTCACCAGGGCCTGCGCCCAGAGCTCCAGCACCGCCCGGCGGCTTTGCGGCATGTCGCGGGTGATCGGCATCGCCAGGGTGCTTTCTTCCTGGTACTGCTTGCTGATCAGCACGATGAGCTGGTCCACGGCGCCTTCTATGCGCGCCAGCGAGTTCAGCGGCATGTACTTGTTCATGATCGGGTACATGTAGAAGAACGGCTGCAGGATGAACGGGTAGATGAAGCGCTGCCAGATCTGCTGGCCGGCATCCTGCTGCTGGTAGACCAGGTTCCAGGCATCGACGAACGCCTGCTGCATGTCCGGCTCCTGCGGCAGCACGCGCAGCGGCGCCAGGAAGTCGGTATAGGCCTGTGACAACTTGAAGCTGAACGGAACCTGCGGCGCCTGCCCGCCCTCATGCACGAAGAAGCGCAGGGTCGGGAAGCCCGGTGCCACGGCCTTGACGGTCAGCAGGGCAATCCCGTTGGCGTCGGTGGTGATCTGCGTGGTGCTGTACTGCACGTTGCCCTTTGGCTCATCCTTCAGCGAGCCCTGGCCCTGGATGGGGTTGGCGAACGCCAGGCTGGGACTCAGGGCCACCGAGCCTGGCGTGGGCAGGTACTGCTGGTAGCTCACCGGCTTCATGCCGACGGTCGAGTCGGCGGGGTGGATCGCTGTGAGCCGACGCCCCGTGCCTTCGCTCAGCTGGCGGGTGAGTGACGGCGTACCGACAAACTGTGGCAGGTTGGGAGTATTGTTGGCGCGGTTGTCCGGATCGTCGAAAAACAGCGTGAAATCAGCCTGGTTGCTGAACGCCAGGTAGTAGTCGGTGGTGCACATCATGTAGGCGTTGTTGTACTCGGCCACCGTCAGCACGGTGCCGGCCGGCGCGGGCAGGCCGTCGTACTGCACCATGATCTGCAAGGTCTTGCTGTCGCCGACGTCGATGAAGCTGGCACTCTCGACCACCTCGGCGGTCCACATCTGCTGGGTCGCCGCCTGCACAGGCGTCGCGCCTTGCTGCTGCAGCTCAAGCGCGCCGCTTTGCAGCTGTTTCTGCGCCTCGGCGCTCAGCGGCAGGTCGAGGATCCCCGAGCGTTTGTCAAAGGCTGCCTGCTGGTAGTCGTCGTAGCCGAAACTGGCCAGCGGCGTGAACTGCCCGCCTTGGCGTATCCCCAGCTGGTAGTTGCCAGCGTTGAACTTCGCCGCTACCGGTATCTTGGCCTGGGCATCAAGCGCATAGCTGGGGAACCCGTTGAGCAGGTCCAGCGACAGGGTGTTGTCATGCACCTGTGCAGAGATCACGCCCAATGTCATGGCTTTGAAATCCACGCCGTCCTTCTGCAACTGCACCGGCGTGCAAGGAACCAGCCGCCGCCCGGCCGGCGCCGTGGGAAACTCGTCGTCGAACCACAAGCCCAGGGTGCCCGCGGTACGGCTGTAGGCAGGGTTGAAGAAGATGCTGCCGACATTGTCCAGGCCCTTCTGGTACATCTGCTGAACATTGGCCAGATCCGCCGGTGTGGTGGAATGGGTATTGATGGGCGGTTGGTCGTTGAAGACACCGTTCTTGTCGTAGCAGGTCAGGTAGGTGGAGAAGCGGAACATCAGCCCCTTGGCGTTCTGCTGTTCCATTTGTTGCTGCAGGTTCTGCAGCAGTTGCGAGTTGCCGATCACCCAGCTCAGGTTCTCTTTCGGGAAGCAGGTCTGCCAGGTGGTGGTCACGTAGATCAGGCCACCCAGGCTTGCCCAGTTGAAATTCAGGAAACGGTCGAGCATGCGGTGCTGGCGCTTGAGGGTCAGGCCGCACTGGGCATCGCCCAGCACCAGCCGGTCGAAATACAGCGCCGTGAAGGTGTTCTGCCAAGGGCTGACGTCGACGAAGCGGGCCGGGGTGGGGGCGTCGCTGCCGAACGGGTTGCCGAACAGGTTGTAGGTCTGGTTGATCAACGGGTCCTGGCTGACGTAACCCCCGCCGGGCAGTTCACCGCCGGTGATGACGGAGGCCGTCGCCGGGATGGTGGGGTCAGCCGGGGTGTAGTTGACCGTGCCGCAGGCGTTGTCACCGAACAGGTTCCACTCGCCGGGGATCATCACACTGGGGTTCTGCGCGACGTTGCCCGGCACCTGGGTGACATACTCGGGGGCCTCGAGCAGAATCTGCGGGGCGATCACCCACGGCATCAGCTTGCTGGCGGCATTCGCCGGGTTGATGCCGTAGTACTCGAGGAAGCGCCAGTTCAGGCGCATCTTCGAGGCGTCGTAGAGTGGAAACATGTCGTTGTTGTTGGCGGTCGGCGGATTCCAGTACATGTGGCCGCCCAGGTAGATGCGCGGAAAGTTCAGTACGCTCATGTCTTGCTCCTTAGCGTTGCCACTGGGCGCGTTTCAGCGACCAGACAAAGTCCAGTTTGTTGTATCCGGCGAATTCGGACGCCGGTACCGGGGCCGTGGGGTAGACGATGCCGTCCTGCTGCTTCTGGGCGAAGTTGAAGTAGCCCTTGGTCTTGGAGTACGCCGCCGTGCCGTGGCAGGCGAAGCAGGACGATTGGCTCTGGAAGGCCGACTCGAGCTGGGAGTTGGCGAGCAGGGTCGGATTGGTCTCGGACTGGGTGCCGATCAGTTCGTACTGGGCAAGCTGCGGGTACTGCGCCTGGAAGGCGGTATTGGTCGTCTGCGCCGCCGGCGTCGGCCCGGTGCTGTTGCTCATCGGGGTGGGCGGAATCGCGTTGGTCACGGTGTACTTGCCGTTGTTGCGATTCTCGAAGGTGGTCCAGACCCATTGCGGGTTCAGCTTGTTGACCACGTGCAGGCCGCTGAGCGCGGCGTAGCCGACCTGGTATTGGCCGTTGTCCTGCTGGTAGTAAGCCTGGGCGATGTAGTAGCCATCGTCTTGCAGTTGCTGCTGGTAGCTCGGGTCGTTACCGATCCACAGCCAGGCGGCCTTGAGCTCCCAGGCGGTGGAGGGAAAGTCCAGGTTGCTGGTCAAGGCGGCCTGGCCGTTCACGTTGTACACCTGTTTCTGCACGATGTAGTCGAAGGTGTCCTCGCCCATCAACAATTGGAAGCGCACCGGCTGGCCCTGTTGCGCGGTCGGTACCGCGCCGCCCATCTCGAGGATCAGGCCATCCACCTGCTGGACGGCGTTGAGGTTATGGAACGTGCGGTTGAGGTCCAGGCCCTGTGCTTGGGCCGCCAGCAACACCGGAGCCGGCACCGGCTGGCTCTGGCCCCAGGGCAGCGGCGCGGCGCCATTGCTCAGGTAGACCTGATCCGAAGGCTTGAGGGTTTCCCAGACCCGGTTGGGGCTGTTGGACTCGACCGGCTGGTTCAGGCAGACGAACCAGTTCCAGCTCATGGTTTCAGGCCCCTGGGCGAACGCCTGGCGGGCCTGGTCGACGTTGCCGCCGAACTGCATGAACTGATTGCAATCGAAGCTGTTGGTGCCCTCGGCCTGGACCAGTCCGGCCAGTGCGCTGAGGACGGTTATTGAGAGGGCTCGCCGCATGTGTGCTCCTTGGCATTGGCCAGTTCGGTGTAGGGGTGCCCCAGAAAATGCTGCAGGAGCAGTTGTTTCACCGCCGTTGCCGCAAGGCGCTGCGGCAACGGCAGGTCACAATTGGTGATGAGCAGCGGGCCTTCCCGCTCACTGGCGGGCAGCCGGCCATGGCTGCCGCGCACCAGCGTGGTGTCCAGCGGGATGAGGTCCATGTAGTAACGAAAGCCGAGCTTTTTCTGCAGCAGGCGGCGCGCCACCCTCAAGCGGGGGAAGCGTATGGCCGGGTCGATGAACAGCTCCAGCGGGTCGTAGCCGGGCTTGCGATGGATGTCCACGGTGCGGGCGAAGTCCGGTGCCTTGCGCGCGTCGAGCCAGTAGTGATAGTCGAACCAGTGACCGGCGGCGGCCACGGCCACCAGCTCGCCGCTGCGCGGGTGGTCCAGCTGCCAGGCCCGCTGCTCGGTCTTGTCCAGTACCCGCTCGATGCCGGGTTGGCGCTGCAACAGTGCCTTGACCCTGGCGATGTCCACGCACTGGCGCACATAGATGTGTGCGATCTGGTGATCGACGACGGCGAAGGCATCGCTGGCACCGGGGTCGAGCAGTTCCCAGGTCAATGACTGACGCACCTGCAACAGGCCTTCGGCGCGCAGCAGGCGATTAATGGACACCGATTGGCTGACCGCCTCGATGCCGTATTCGGACAGCAGCATCACCGCCGCACCTTGTTCCTCGGCGAAGCGCAGCAGGCGCCCGACCTCGTGGTCGATGGCCCGCACTTCGTCGGCGATCGACGGATGACCCGGCCCTAGCCGTTGCAGGCAGTAGTCCAGGTGCGGCAGGTAGACCAGTTGCAGGTCCGGGTGATCGAGTTGGAACTCGGCGATGGCGCAGTCGACGATCCAGCGGCTGGAGGCAATGCCGGCGGCCGGCCCCCAGAACGCCGGGAACGGAAACTCGCCGATCTGCGCCTCGATCCGCGCATGCAACGTTGCCGGTGACGAGTACAGCCCGAAAAGCTTGCGGCCATCGGCCGGGTAGTGCGGGCGCGGGGTGATGGCGGCGTCCACGTCCGCGTACATGTTGTACCACCAGAACAACTGGCTGCAGCGAAAGCCCGGCAGCTCGCGCTTGAGCGTCTGCCAGACCTTCTCGCCCTGGATCAGGGCGTTGGGCTGCAACCAGAAGCGCACCTCGGCCTGGTCGCGAAAATACCAGCCGTTGCCGACGATGCCGTGCTCGGCCGGTGACAGGCCGGTGAGGATCGAGGCCTGCACCGTGGAGGTGATGGCGGGAAACGTCGGTTGCAGGCTGGCCATCCTGGCCGATTGCAGCAACCGGTTGATGTGCGGCGTTGCCGCGCCGAGCAGCGCGGGCGTCAGGCCGACCACGTTGATCAGCAGCAACGGTTGACGTGGCGAGTCAGAGGGCATCGGCATGCACCTCCCGCGCCTGGGGTTGCAGGAGGCGGCGCTGGCGCAACTGCTCCTCGACCCAACGCAGCTCGTCGCGGATGCCCCGGTGCTGGGCCTGTTCGTCGCTGGGTCGCACTGGCGCGGGCAGTACGCCCCAGCTGTAGGTCTCCACCTCGAGCACCGGGCGCACATCCTCGTGCGCGGCCAGGAAATCGAAGGTCTGCGCCAGGGCCATCTGGCTGCCGCCGAGTTCGGGCAGCAGCAGGTGTTCGCTGAACAGCGGAATGTGGAAATGAACCCGCAGCTCAGGGTAGCGCGCAGGCTGCACCGCACAGGCGGCGAGCGCGGCCGGCAGGTCCGCCCAGCATTGGATGCGGCCCCGGACGTCGCGCGCCTGCACCTGGTGCAGGTAGGTGGCTTCGGCAAAGCTGCCCAGCACGTCGAGAACCTGTACGCAGCGACTCGGATCGTCGCTCGGCAGGCGGCAGATCATCGCGTTCGACAGCTGGATCTTGCCGATGGGCACCCCGGCCTGGCGCAGGCTTTCCAGAGACTGCCGGCAGTCCTCGAACATCACCGCCTGGTGGCAGACGTCGAAGCACAGCGCCAGGTACTCATGATGCGGGTCGCTGGCTTGCCAGTGGTGGAAGAAGGCGATGGCCTGGTCGGTGGTCTGCAGCACGCAGTCCGGCTCCATTTCCAGGCACATCACGATCCTCTTGCCGGTTTCCTGGTGCAGCCGGGCCAGTGCCGCCGTGAGCTGGCGCAGGTGTTCCTCGGCCTGGTGCTGCAGCGTCGGGTTCCAGTGGGCGGCGTAGCCCAGCGGCACGCTGGAGATCGCCCCCTGCGGGCACGCCGGCGGCAGTGCCTCGGCCAGCAGCCGCGCCAGGTCCAGGCTGTAGGCCAGCCGTTGCGGCTCGGCCCAGCTGGGCAGGTAGACGGCCGCCTTCACCGCGCCCTCATGGAACTGTCCATAGGGGAAGCCGTTGAGTGAAGTCAGGCGTAGCCCGCTGCGCCGCAGCAGATCGAAAAACGCCCGCCGTTTCGGCGGCTCCCGCAGTTCGCTTGCGGCTGCCGCGCTGATCCACAGCCCGCTGTCCTGCTGGTCGAGCCCGCGCAGCCTGCGCACGCCCTGGAAGTGCCGGTCGATGGCGACGCGCAGCGCGGGCAGGTCGCGGGCCGGGTGCACATTGGCGCAGTAGCCGAGCTGCGCGGCGGTCCAACCAAGGCCCAAGGTCATTTGATCACCGGATCCTGGCCGCGCAGGGCCGAGTTTTCCTGCCAGCGGCGGCGCTGGTCGATGGGCAGCGGCGTGGCGACCTGGGCCTTGTCCAACTGGCCGCTCTGGGCGAAGAAGTCCACCGGGTTGTCGAACAGCACCTGTTCCACCTGGGCCTCGCTGAAACCGGCGGCCAACATGGCCTGACCGGTCTTGGGCACCTTCAGCGGATCGCTGATGCCCCAGTCGGCGGCGCTGTTGACCACCATCTTCTCGGTGCCGTATTCCTTGAGCAGGGCCACCATGCGCTGCTCCGACATCTTGGTGTTGGGGTAGATGGAGTGGCCGCGCCAGCAGTCGCTGTCGAGCACCAGCGGCAGGGTCAGTTCGTTGAGGTGGTCGATGATCACCAGGTGCTCGGCAATCCCCACTTCGCGAATCACCGCCAGGGTGCGCTTGGTGCCGCCGATCTTGTCGCGGTGCGGGGTGTGTACCAGCACCGGCAGGTTGAACTGCCGGGCCAGCTCCAGCTGGAGCGCGAGAAAGCGGTCTTCTTCCGGTGTGATGTCGTCATAACCGATCTCGCCGACGGCAACCACGCCGTCCTTGACCAGGTAGCGCGGCAGAATCTCCAGCACTTCGTTGGCCACCGACAGGTCGTTGGCTTCCTTGGGATTCAGGCCGATGGTGCAGAAATGATGGATGCCGAACATGCTGGCGCGAAAGCGTTCCCAGCCCAGCAGGGTATCGAAGTAGTCGACGAAACTGCCGACGCTGGTACGCGCCTGGCCTTGCCAGAACGCCGGCTCGATCACCCCGGTGATACCGGCGGCGGCCATGTTCTGGTAGTCGTCGGTAGTGCGGCTGACCATGTGGATATGCGGGTCGAAATACTTGGGCATGGTGAATCCTCTTCAGGGGAAGGCGTCGTCGGGCATCAGCTCGCGTGGCGGTCGGCCAGGTGGTCGTGCCACGCCGGCGGCAGGCGTTGTTGCTGGTGAAGGCCGAGCAGGCGCTGGCGTTGCGCCGGGCTGAGCAGGTCGAAGGCGATGGCCAGGTGCAGCCCAGGCGAGACCGTGCGGGCGGCCGCGAGCTGCTCGTCCAGCAGGTCGAGGGCCAGTTGGTTGAGCGAGACGCCGTGGCGCTGTGCCAGGCCGACCAGACGCCGCACGTCGAGCCCCATGCCGAGTGCCTTGAGCACCAGCTGGTGGAAGGCCCGCTCCGGGTAGTGGCGGGACGGGTAGGGGGTGTCGAGGGCTAGGGCTGCGAACACCTCGCTGTTGCTGGTGCGCCCGGCCTGCAGGGCCAGCGGTACGCACAGCCCCGAGCTGTCGATCCAGTCGAGGGCCTTGAGCAGCGCGACTTTTTCCTGGTCGTCGCCCCACAGGAACAGTTGGCGCAGCAAGGGCAACTGACCGTCCTGCGGCTGTTGCCCGAGGACCTGGGCCAGCAGCAAGGCGCGCGCCAGTTGCAACTGGCTGCAGTGCTCATCGTCACGCATGGCCCGTTCGCGGATCCTGCGTTTGCACTGGCCGCTGAGCAGTGCCGCGGTATTGGCATCCGGTGACTGCCCGAGGCGCTCTTGGGCCTCGTGCCACCACTGCAACTCGATCGGTTCGAGTTGCGCGGCCAGGGCCTGGTGCCGTGCGGCCAGGCAGTCGTGGCGCATCTTGAGCGCCGCCGTTGTCGACGTAGCGATATCACTGTTCATGTCGGTTTGATCCAGCGCTGTAGGTGTGGAAGCAGGAAGAACACCAGGACGCACAGCAGGCTGCCCAGGGGCTGGTCGGCCACTGCCAGCACCAAGGCATCGAACAGCGGCAGGGCCGCCAGCCCCGCGCCGATGAAGGCGCGCACCTGGCGGCGGCGCGGATCGGCCAGGTGCAGCCAGTAGTGCCAGCCCAGCCAGCCCAGCCACAGCAGCAGCACCGGCCAGAACCACAGGGTGTCGGCGTAGCCCGCCAGGGCCAGCGGGCTCAGCATCAACACCAGCGGCAGGCGGCTGAGCAGTTGGTTGAGGTGCTCCTGGCGCGCCAGGTAGGTCAGGCCGCTGATGTACACGCCAAGCAGCAAGGCGCACAGCCAGATGGGCTGGGTCGGCATCGCCAGGCTGGCCGCCGCGGTGAGGTAGAGGGCCGAGCGGCAGGCGCCCATCAACCAGACGCTGTGGGCGTATTTTTTGTGCAGCAGGTTGTAGCCGAGGATGCAGCCCACCAGCAGGGTGACGCTGGCCAGCAGCCAATGCGGTTGCTCGATCAACCGGCTCAAGCCCAGGGCTGCGGCGGCCGCCAGCAGCAACGCCAGCCAGGTGGCCAGGCGCACCTGCCGACGGCTTACCAGGCCCAGGGTGATGGGTCGTGGGTTGTGGTGCTGCTGGTCCCAGTCGGCATCCAGCAAGTCGTTGAGCAGCATGCCCGCCAGGTACAGCAGCGACAGCATGGCCAGCAGCAGGATCCACACCAGCGAGGAAGGTGGCGCCAGGGCTCCGGCGCTGCTGGCCAACAATGCGGCGGCCAGGGTGTTGGTCCATACCGTGGGCAGGTTGGAAACGCGGCCGACGGTCATCCAGGTCTTCATCTGGCTCATTGCGCACAGCCCTCGCCGAGGGCGAGCAGATTGCCGCGATAGCTACCGAGGCGCAGCAGCGCCTGTTCCATCAGGCCGTCGTCGATCTCGTGGAGGTCGACCGATGCGCCGATGCCGCTGAGCATGGGGATGGACAGCTGGCCGCCCAGATGCTGGCGGAACTCCTCCAGCCCCAGCAGCACTCGAGAACGTCCCTGGTCATCCTTCAGGTTCAGCTCCGCAGGGCACAGGTTGAAGCCAAGCCTGAGCAACAGGCTCAAGATCCGCTCGCTGTCGATATCGTTCAACAGCCCCAGGGCATTGGCATACAACCCGTCCAGGGCCATGCCCACCGCCACGGCCTCGCCATGACGCAGTCGATGCTGGCTGAGGTTCTCCAACCGATGCGCCGCCCAGTGGCCGTAGTCCAGTGGACGACCGTTGCCGCGCTCGAAAGGGTCGCCGGCGCCGGTGATATGCCCCAGGTGCAGCTCGGCGCAGCGGCGGATGGCATGGCGGCTGGCCGGGTGGTCGAAGCGGGCGAGGGCGTCGGCCTGGCGCTCCATCCACTCGAAGAAGGTGCGGTCCTTGATCAGCGCCACCTTGACCGCCTCGGCGAGCCCGGCGATCTGGTCGCGGTGACCCAGGGTGGTCAGCAACTGGAAGTCGTTGATCACCGCGGTGGCGGGATAGAAGGCGCCCAGCAGGTTTTTCTGGCCGAAGGCATTGATACCGTTTTTCACCCCGATGCCGGCGTCATTCTGCGCCAGCACCGTGCTAGGCAGGCGGATCAGGCGCATGCCCCGGTGGAAAGTGGCACAGGCGTAGCCCACCGCGTCGAGCACGGCGCCACCGCCCAGGGCCAGGACGCAGCAGTGGCGGTCCAGCCCATGGGCCAGCATGTCTGCATACAGCTGCTGCAGTACCTGGGCGTCCTTGCTCAGCTCGCCGGCGGGCACGGCGATCGGTGCCGCCTTCAGGAGCAGGTCCGCGCCATGGGCGACGAAGTACGCGTCGATCTGGCCCGGCAGGTGCGGTGCGCAGCGCAGCAGCTGCTCATCGGCGAAGATCAGCACCGTCACCCGGCCGTGCTGCTGGGCGGTGAGCTGACGATGCAAGCAGGGGTTGAGCGGATCGAACAGGTGGTCGGTGAACAGCACCGGATAGTCGTAGCTGACCGTGAAGCGCCCGCGCAGTGGCGGTGCCGGTTGGCGACGGCGCAAGGCCTTGAACAGGCTGTACCCGGCAATGAACAGGCCGGGCAGGATCATGCTGGCGAGAATCGTCACCAGCAGTGCGTTCTGCTCGACGAGGAAGCTGCCGATGGCGCTGTAAGCCAAGGCCAGGCCCGCGTTGGCCAAGGTGGTGACCAGCACGAAAGCGCGCATCGGATAGCGCTGCATGCCGGCGGCCACCACCGAGGTTTCCGCCAGCACCGGCACGCCGCGCAGACAGATCAGCGACAGCGTGCCCAGGCGGTACGCCAGTTGCCCCGGCTGGCGTTGGTGCAGGCCGAGGCGGCTGGACAACATCCGCAGATACCCGGCACCCAACGCGTACCCCAGACCTGCGCCCAGGCACAGGCCAATGAAGATCGTCAGGTAACCGCCGACGCTGCCCAGGGTGGCCACGGCCAGCAGCGCGACCATGCTTGAAGGTACGGGCAGCACCACGTCCAGGGCCAGCAAGGCGATCAGCAGCAGTGCCAGGTTGAACATCTGGACGGGGGTTGAAGGGCGATACAGGTCAAGATGGGTGAGGAAACCCTGGATCTGCTGTTCAAACAACAGGAAGCTGGCAATTACCAGGCCAGAGAAACACAGCAGTGACAACCAGAAATGTGCGGCCGGCCCTTTTTCAAAGAGCGCGCGATAGCCATGGCTGCGCTTCATCAAGCGTCCCTCTTGTTGTTATGACTGAGTTCCGTTTCAGCAGTGACACGCAGCGGCGGGCGTCGCCCTGAAGAATAAAGCCTCCGGCTCTGAGGGAGGTCGTGTTGTAGTTATAGTGTCGGCAAAGACAATCACAAAACTAGTCGGTCGCTTCACTTTTGCAAGGGTGAAACCCCTTAAATCATTAGATGAAACGCATGTCTCTCGTGTTGTCATTAGAAGGAATATGAATTATTAAAGCTGGCTAGAACTTTATGTATAGTCAAAATGTCTGCAGCTGATCTGAGTGGCGCAGGTTAAATGAGAATTAATAAGATCTTGGGCTCTAATTTAATTTCTGAGTGGTCTGTACTGAAATGACAAGATATTTACTTCGCTGTTGATGGCGTATTTCACATTAATTGGCTGCTCCAATGATCGAGTCGAATTGATTTATATATAATCAAGGCCTGCAGGTCGAATTCGAGTCAATGCTGGACATCCCCGGTTGGCATATTGGAAGGTGCTGATCCATGTTCTGCCAAGGCAGCCTGATTTGTGGCGATGGATGACTGATGTTAGATTGCCGCCCCGTCGAAGGAACGTCAGATCGCCCAGGAGCCCCATGTCCCGCCTGCCAACCATCACCCTTGCCGCTGCCACCCTGTTGCTGGGGGCCTGCACGACCTTGCACAGCGGTGCCGAGTTCGCCCAGGTCGCGCCCATCAGGCAGGACGCCGCGCTTGTCTACCTGTACCGCTCCGGCATCCCCCCGTACTGGCGCAGCCCGACACTTGTCATCGACGGTAATGACGTCAGCGAAGTAAAGAACAGTTCCTTCACTTACTTCTACCTGCCCCAGGGGCAGCACAAGATCGCCACCCGCTGGGCTCTGGATCTGTACCCGTTGAATGCCGAAGGGACGCTGGACCTACGCAACGGCCAGGCTTACTACCTCAAGCTGGGAGGCGGCATGCAGTTCACCCCGGGTATTGGTTCAGGCGGCCTGAGTGTCGGCGTGTCCTCGAACCTGGGCCAGGTACCGGCGGCAACTGCACTCCGGGAAATGCAAGGCAGCATGTACATCGGCAACACCTTGAAGGCGCAGTGACAGGCAGTCTGAACGCCGTCACGCGATGGAAACCCCATCCCGGTCCAGTGTTCTCCAAGGGATGCCTTGAGGTAAAATCCCCACCTCACCCAGCGCCCAGCCCCGCCAGACAAAGGACTGTATGCCCGCCATCCCGCTGTTGCGCCGCCTGTTCGCCGGTTTCGCTCTCGCAACGCTAACTGGCTGCCAGCCCGAACCTGCACCGCCTCTCGACCAGCAGCTCTACATCTGGCAACGCCAGTGGCGACCGCCCCATGAGCAGGCCCTGGCAGACAGCCGCGCCGACTTCTCCACGCTGCGTGTGCTGGCCTTGCAGGCCCAGCCCAAGGCCGGCTGGAGCAGGGCGCTGGTCGAGCTGCCCAAGCTCAGGAGCGATGGTCGCCCGGTGATCGCCGTGGTGCGTCTTGATGGTCAGTTGCCCGCGCTCGACCTGCAGCAGGCCGGCACCCAGATCGCCCAATTGCTGGCCGACTGGCAGGCTGCCGGCTTGGCCCCAAGCGGGCTCGAAATCGACCACGACAGCGGCAGCGCCCGCCTGCCGGGCTACACCGAATTCCTCCTGAAACTGCGTGAGCAACTTCCACCGGGCGTAAAACTGAGCATCACCGCGCTGCCCGCCTGGCTCGACAGCCCACACCTGCCGGCGCTGTTGCAGGTGGTGGACAGCAGCGTGCTGCAGGTGCATGCGGTGAGCGATCCGCGGCGCGGTCTGTTCGATCCGCTCCAGGCGAAGACCTGGGCCGAGCGCTGGAGTCGCGTCAGCGACAGACCGTTCTACCTGGCCTTGCCCGCCTATGGCGTCGCGCTGCTGCCGGACACCGGCGGCGCGCCGGTGGTGGAAAGCGAAACCCCGCTTAACCGTGCCGGCGAGCGCCGCGAGCTGCTGGCCGATCCGCAGCAACTGGCGGACCTGGGCAGGCAACTGCGGGACAAACCGCCCGCCCACCTGGCCGGGCTTATCTGGTTCCGCCTGCCGTTGCCCAGCGACCGTCGGGCCTGGAGCCTGACCACCTTGAAGGCGGTGGCGCGCGGCGACGCGCTCGCCAGTCAATGGCGGCTCGAACTGTCCGGGCAGGCCGGGCTCTACGACATCAGCCTGGTCAACGTCGGCAACCTCGACCTGCCGGTACCCGCGCGGGTGGAACTGAACGTTGAGTCCTGCGACGCCGCGGACGGGCTCAACGGCTACCACCTGCAGCAATCCCCGCAACACCTCGTCTTCAACCGCCAGTCCAGCGTGCGTGTGGCCGCTGGCGGCCGGCGCGTCCTTGGTTGGGCGCGCTGCCATGGAATCGAACAAGGAGCCTGGAATGTCTACCCCTGACTGGTCCCGCCGTTTGCTGTGCCTGTCCCTGAGCGTACCGGTCGGCACGGCGCTGGCCTGTGGCCCGGACTTCCCGATGCGCCTGCTGGACGACCGGGCGCAAACCCTGTCCGAGCTGCCAGAAGGCAATTTCGGCTTCGAGGTCAATCGCCTCGGCGAACAGTTGGCAGGCCTCAAGCCCACCACCGAGATGACCCTGACCCCTTACTGGGACGGTGACGACAACGACCGACCGTACCGTGAGCAGCGCAGCCGTATCGAGGCCAGCGAGTTGCCGGAGTCGCTGCGCGAGAAGGTCGCGCAACTGCGTGCACTGGCCGATCCGCAGCAAGTGCTGAAGCAGGGTGCCGAACTGCCGGATGAACTGCGCCTGTACATTGCCGGCGCAGTGGCCTTCGATGCCGACGATCACGCCCTGGCGGCGGACTATTTCGCCAAGGTGCTGGCCCTGCCTGGCGAACAACGCAAGCTGCGCAGCACCTGGGCGGCCTACTCGCTGGGGCGGGCCTTGATGGCCCGCAGCTTCGAGGCCAGCGACGATCCGCAACAGACGCCTCAGGCCCTGCAAGCCCAGGCCCGCGAGGCCTTCCACCGGGCCCGCGCGCTCAGCGCCGAAGGCTTCAGCGACCCATTGGAGCTTGGGGTGGCCAGCCTTGGCGAGGAGGCCCGCCTGGCCAAGCTCGCCGGCGACTGGAACAGCGCCATCCAGTTGTATGCCAGCCAGAGCCGCCTGGGCTCGGGCAGCGGCTACAGCTCGCTCAGACAGCTTGCCGACGAACTGGTGAGCCTGCCGGATGAGCAATTGAAGGCGCTGCTGGCGCAGCCAATGCCGCGCAAGCTGCTCACCGCCTACCTGCTCAGCCATGTCGGCTGGGACTACGACGGCCAGCCGCCGACCCAGGTCCGACGCCTGCCCGCGCTGCTGCAGGCCAGTGTTGGCGGCAAGCTCGAAGACGCCGACCGCCTGGCCGCGTTGACCTACCAGCAAGGCAACTATGCCGCGACCAGAAGCTATCTGCAGCAGGCCGGCGACACCGGCCTTGCCTGGTGGCTGCGCGCCAAGCTGGCCTTGCGCGACGGTGACAAGAGCCAGGCGGCGGCTGCCTATGCCAAGGCTGCGGCCGCGTTCCCACGTGAAGAATCATGGGGCTCGCGACAGACACCCGATTGGGACTATGAGAGCGTTAAACCCGGCTGCCGGGTCGAAGGCGAGGGCGCGATCCTGGCGCTGGAGCGCGGCGATTACCTGCAGGCCTTCGACCTGCTGTACCGCAGCCAGGAAATCTACTGGCAGGACACGGCCAACGTGGCTGACCGCGTGCTGACCCTGGATGAGCTCAAAGGCTATGTCGATGCTCATGTGCCAGCGCCGCCAGCGCCCAAGGTGGAAGAGGGCGGCTATGTGCCTCGCCCGGTGGCGACCCAGTTGCGCGAGCTGCTGGGGCGACGCTTGCTGCGCGAAGGACGCTACGACGAAGCGCCCGGCTACTTCGCCACGCCGCAATTGCAGGCCGACGCCAAGGCCTACGGCCAGCACCGCCAGGATGCCGTCTCGCGCTGGACGCCCACTGGCCGCGCCGAGGCGCTGTACGCTGCGGCAACCCTGGCGCGCAGCGCGGGCATGGAGATCCTCGGTTATGAAATGGCGCCCGACTACGCCTGGTTGGGCGGCAGCTACAGCCTGGGCAGCGCCGAATTGCAGCCAGGGCCGTTCCTGGCTGCTGGCGAGGTGCAGCGCCAACGGGCGACCGAGGCCAAGCCCGATCAGCGATACCACTACCGCTATGTCGCCGCCGACCTGGCCAACCAGGCCGCTGACCAGCTTCCACGCAGCAGCCAGGCCTTCGCCGCAGTGCTGTGCATCGCGGCCGGCTGGGTGCCCGGCAGCGAACAGGAGAGCGCGCTGTACAGGCGCTACGTCCAGCAGGGGCCGTTCGTGCAGTGGGCGGAGGATTTCGGCAAGCAATGCGAGGAGCCCCGGTTCGACCAGGCCAACAAGCGCTACCTGACCGAGAAGCTCGATAGCGTGCGCACGGCGTTGCGGCCGTACAAGGCGCAGGTACTGCCGGTGGGGTTGGTGGTGCTGGCGGGGGTTGCCTGGGCGTGGATGCGGCGGCGCAAGGCAAAGGCTTGAAATGAGATCGAGCGCCGCGAGGGCGGCGCTCGATAAACCGCCGTCAGTTCTGCGCGGTCTTCTGCCCGGCTTCCAGCTTCACCGTCTCCTCCAGGGTGAAACGCCCCAGCGGGTTCTGCAGGAAGTTCTGGATATTGCTGCGCGAGATGTTGATGTACGGGCTGTAGTACAGGTCGATCCAGTGCACGTCCTGCTTGGCCAGTTTCTGCAGCTCCTCATACATCTGCTTGCGCTTGACCGGGTCGGTCTCGACACGGGCCGCGGCCACCAGGTCCTTGACCTTGTCGTTGTGGTAGCGGGTCATGTAGTTCATGTTGGTGTCGTGGCCCAGCACGAAGGTGGTCTTCTGGTCCGGGTCGAGCACGTCGTTGGTCCAGTACATCACCGACAGGTCGTAGTCGCCGTCGACCAGCATCTGCCAGCTCTGGGTCGGGTCGACCTTCTGCAGGTTGGCAGTGATGCCGACATCGGCCAGTTGCTTCTGCACCAGCACGGCGATCTGCTCGTCGGCCTCGTTGCCGGCGTTGACCACGTAGTTGACCTTCAGCCCCTCGGCGCCGGCTTTTTTCAGCAGCTCGCGGGCCTTGGCCGGGTCGAACGGGCGCTGTGGGTTGTTGGCGTTGTGGTAGAGCGCACCCTTGGGAATGTAGGAGTAGGCCATTTCGCCGTGACCGAAGGTGACCGTGTCCACCAGCGCCTTCTTGTCGATCGCCAGGTCGATCGCCTCACGCACTTCCCGTTTGCCCAGCAGCCCCTTGGAGTGGTTGATCAGCAGGTGGTCTTCACGGGTCGAGGGGTCGATATGGATAGTGATCTTCTTGTCCTTCTGCAACTCGTCCACCTGGGTGAACGGCACAAAGATCGCCGAGTCCAGTTCGCCGGCCTGGACCTTCATCATGCGCGTGCGATCATCCGGGATGGAGATCCACTCCACGCCATCCAGGCTGACCTTGTCGGCCTGCCAGAACTCGGGGTTCTTCTCCAGGATCACCCGGTCGCCCCGCAGCCATTCCTTGAGTTTGAAAGCCCCGGACACCACCGGGTTCTGTGCGTATTCCTCCTCGCCAAGCTTGTCCATGGCCTTTTTCGACAGGATCGAGATGTTGGCGGTGGCGAGCTGGGCCAGGAACGGCACCGACTTGCTGTGCAGGGTCACCACCAGGGTATGCGGGTCGGCGGCCTTGGCGGTGTCGATGATCTTGTACGAGTCGGCCCAGAGCGAACCTGGGTTGTCGCGGATGCGCAGCAGGGAGAAGGCGGCGTCCTCGGCGGTGATCGGCGAGCCGTCGGAGAACTTGGCGTTGCGCATCTTGAAGGTGTAGGTCAGGCCGTCGTCCGAGACCTTCCAGCTTTCGGCCAGGCCCGGCACGAGTTGGGTGCCGCTGTTGTCGACGCGGATCAGCACGTCATAGACGTTGGCGAACACCCAGCTGTCGCGGTTCTGCGCGCTCTTGATCGGGTCGAAGGTGGTGCTTTCCTCTCGGCAGCCGATGGTCAGCACGCCGGCTGCCTGGGCCATGCCGCTGGCCAGGGTGCTGGCGGCCAGTATGGCGGCGGTGAGAAGTTTCAATGCGGCGGGTTTCATGCTCAAGCTCCGTTTGATGGTCATGGTGGTGATGTCAGCAGGGCAGTTGCGAATGCACGCAGGCGTGGCGCCGGGCGCCCTGGATATGCTCGGGTGGCGTGGTTTCAGCGCAGCCGGGCAGCGCGTGCCGGCAACGGGGATGGAAGGCGCAGCCGGAGGGCAGGTGCAGCGGGCTTGGCGGCTCGCCGGCCAGCGGGTCCTGCGGCAGGCGCCGGGCCGGGTCGATGTCGGCGATGGACTGGATCAGCACGGCGGTGTAGGGGTGGCGCGGGGCGGTAAAGACTTCATGCACCGGGCCTTCCTCGACGATCTGCCCCAGGTACATCACCGCCACCCGGTCGCACAGGCGGCGCACCACGCCCAAGTCGTGGGTGATGAACAGCAGCGCCAGGCCCATGCGCTCGCGCAACTCCAGCAGCAGGTTGATGATCTGCCCCTGGATCGACACGTCCAGCGCGGCGACGCATTCGTCGGCGACGATCAGCCGAGGTTCGACGGCCAGGGCCCGGGCGATGCCGACCCGCTGGCACTGGCCACCGCTCAGCGAACCGGGCCGGCGCTCGGCCAGCTCGGCGCGCAGACCGACCAGCTCGAGCAGTTCGCCGACCCGGGCCGGAATCTGCGCGGCGGGCACCTTGCGCTGCACCTGCAGCACCTCGGCGAGGATCTGGCCGATGCGTTGGCGTGGGTTGAGCGCGCTGTACGGGTCCTGGAAGATCATCGCGGTCTCGTGGCGCAGGCGGGCGATATCCGCCGGGCTGCCCTGGTTCATGTCGGTGCCGTCGTACAGCACCTGGCCGCCGCAGCTCGGGGTGAGCTGGAGGATGGCCCGGGCCAGGGTACTCTTGCCGCAGCCTGACTCGCCCACCAGGCCGAGGGTTTCGCCGGCAGCCAGATTCAGCGAGGCGCCGTTGACCGCGCTGACCTTGCGCGGGCGCAGGTTGAGCAGGCCGCTGCCTGCGGCGGGAAACTGCACCTGCAGGTCCTTGACCTGCAACAACGTGGTCATGACGGGCCTCCGGCCAGCAGCGGGGTATGACAGGCCAGGCGGTGGCCGGGGCTTGATTCCAGCAGTTCGGGCAGTTGCTGCCGGCAGAGCGGCATGGCCTGGGGGCAACGCGATTCGAAACGGCAGCCTGGCGGCAGGTCATCAAGCAGCGGTGGCTGCCCGGCGATGGTGGTCATGCGTAATGCCTCAGGCTGCGCCGCAGGATGGCAAGCCAGCAGCCCGGCGCTGTAGGGATGCTTGGGCCGGGCCAGCATCTCGTGCTTGGCGCCGTGCTCGCAGAGGCGCCCGGCGTACATCACGGCAATGCTGTCGCAGGTCTGCGCCACCACGCCCAGGTCGTGGCTGATCAGGATCATCGCCAGGCCGCGGCGGTCGCGCAGCTCCAGCAGCAGGCGCAGGATCTGCGCCTGCACGGTGACATCCAGGGCCGTGGTCGGCTCGTCGGCGATCAGCACCTTGGGATTGCAGCCCAGGGCCACGGCGATCATCGCCCGTTGGCGCATGCCGCCGGAAAACTCATGGGGATAGTTGTCGACCCGGGACTTCGGGTCGGGGATACCGACCTGGCGCAGCACCTCGATGGCTTCGGCCCGGGCCTCGCGGCGAGACGCGCCCTGGTGCAGGCGGATACCTTCGGCGATCTGCTCGCCGATGCGCATCAGCGGGTCCAGGTGGCTGCTGGGGTTCTGGAAGATCATCCCCAGCTCACGGCCGCGCAGGCGGCGCATGCCAGCTTCGTCCAGCCGCAGCAGGTCATGGCCCGCCAGGCGCACGGCCTGGCCTTCGACCCGCAGGTTCGTTGCTGGCAGCAGGCGCATCAGGCCCCGGCAGGCCAGGGTCTTGCCCGAGCCGCTTTCGCCCACCAGGCCGAGGATCTCGCCTTCGCCGAGGTCGAAGGACAGCCGATCGACCAGGGTGATATCCCGTTGGCCGGCGCGGGCGATGACGCTCAGCCCGCGAACCTGGAGCAGGGGCGTGGTCATGAGCGGTCTCCCAGGCGTTCGGCGACGCCGTCGGCCAGCAGGCTGAAGCCCATGGCCAGGGTCACCACCGCCAGGCCCGGGAAGGTGCAGATCCACCAGGCGCTGGTGATGAAGCTCTGCCCCTCGGCGACCATGGTGCCCCATTCCGGGGTCGGCGGTTGCACACCGAGGCCCAGGTAGCTGACGGCGGCGCCGTTGAGCAGCACCAGCACGGCATCCGACATGCAGAACACTACCGAGCCGAACAGCGCGTTGGGCAGCAGGTGGCCGAACAGCGTGCGCCGGTGGCTGAAACCCAGGCTCCTGGCGGCCAGGGCGAAGTCGCTCTGCTTGAGCACGAGGATCTGCGAGCGGATCAGCCGCGCATAGGACACCCAGCCGACCAGGGCCATGGCGATATAGAAGCTGCCCAGGCCCGGACCGAGGATGGCCATGATCGCCAGCATCAGCACCAGGAACGGGAAGGCCAGGACGATGTCGATCAGGCGCATGCAGGCGTTGTCCAGCCAACCGCCGACGTAGCCGGACACCGCGCCGATGCAGGTGCCGAGCAGGAACGGGAAGATCACCCCGATCAAGGCCATCTGCAGGTCGACGCGGGCGCCCCAGATTACCCGCGAGAGCACATCGCGGCCGAAGTTGTCGGTGCCGAAAGGGTGCGCCAGGCTGGGCGCGGCCAGGCGCAGGTCGCCGTTCTGCAGCAGCGGATCGAACGGCGCGACCCACGGCGCGCACAGCGCCAGCAGGCACCAGCCGAAGACGATGGCCAGGCCGCAGTACAGGGTCAGGCGGCCATCGCCCAGGTTCCAGGCCAGGCGTGCGCGCAGGGCGACGATGGCGCTCATTGGATCTTCACCCGCGGATCGAGGACGGTAGTCGCCACGTCGGCGAGGAAGTTCACCGCCACCGTGGCGCAGGCCAGCACCATGGCCACGCCCTGGACCACCATGTAGTCGCGGGTAAAGATGCCGCGCACCAGCAACTGGCCGACGCCCGGCAGGGAGAACAGGCTCTCGATCACTACCGTGCCGCTGATCAGCCAGCCGATGTTGACCGCCAGCAGGTTGATGGTCGGCACCATGGAGTTGGGCAGGACATGCCGGCGCAGGATCGCCCCTTCGCCCAGGCCCCGGGCACGGGCGGCGGTGACATGGTCGGCCTGCATCTCCAGCAGGATGCTGGCGCGCAGGTTGCGCACCAGTACCGCCGAGAGCGCCAGGGCGATGGTCAGGCAGGGCAGCACCAGGTGGTGCAGCTTCTCGGCCCAGGTGCGGCCATAGCCGGACACCGGGAACAGCCCCCAGTGCACGCTGAACAACAGGATCAGCATCAACCCCAGCCAGAAAGCCGGCAAGCCGAGGCCGGCGGTGGTGAACAGGCGGATCAGGTTGTCGGCCCAGCCGCCCTTGTGGCGGGCGGCGAGGATGGCCAGCGGCACGGCGATCAGCAGCGCCAGGGCCACGCTGCCCAGCACCAGCATCAGGGTCGGCTCGATGCGGCTGGCGATCAGCGGCAGGGCGTCGACCTTGTACAGCAGCGACTTGCCCAGGTCGCCATTGAGCAGGTTCTTGAGGAAGTACAGGTACTGCGCCCAGATCGGCTCATCGAGGCCGAATTGCGCGCGGATCTTCTGGATCGCGTCCGGGGTGCTGCGCGCGCCCAGCAGCACCCGCGCCGGATCCCCGGGGATCGAGCGCACCAGCACGAAGGTGATGATGCTGATGCCCAGCAGCACCGGCAGCAGTTGTAACGGACGGATGAGGACGAACCGGTAGCGTGCCAGGCTCATCGATCAACCCCGGTTGCGTTGCAGGAAATCCAGCAACACCGGGAAATAGGCCTGGGGCTCTTCGTAGAACGGCATATGGCTGCTGTTGGGGAACACATGCAGTTCGGCACGATCATGCAGCGCCAGCTTCATGCGCATGGCGCAGGCCGGGGTCAGTTCGTCGTGCTGGCCGGTGGTGATCAGCACCGGCATGCGGAACGCGCCCATCTGCTCGAGGCGGTTCCAGTCCTTGAGGTTGCCGATATAGAGGAACTCGTTGGGGCCCTGCATGGTGCTGTAGGGGCCCATGTTCCAGTCGCCCAGCGAACGCTGGATCGGCGCCGGCCATTCATCGAGCCGGCAGACGTGGCGGTAGTTGAGCAGGGTGATGGCGGCCTGGTACTGCGGGTGGTCGAGGGTACCCATGGCCTCATGGCGCTGCATCATCGCCACTGTTTCGCTGCCTAGGGCGCCGCGCAGGCGTTCCAGCTCGGTGATCAGGTGCGGGATGTCGCCGACGGTATTCTCGAGAATCAGACTTTTCAGCGACTGCGGGTGATGAATGGCGTACTCGATCGCCAGCCAGCCGCCCCAGGAATGCCCGAGCATGTGCACACGGCCCAGGTCCAGGGCCTGGCGCACCTGCTCGACCTCGGCCACGTAGCGGGTGATATTCCACAGGCTGTCGTCATCGGGGCGGTCGGAGGCGCCGGTGCCCAGCTGGTCGAAGGCGACCACGCGGATACCCTTGTCCTTGAGCCAGGCATGGGCGTCGCGCAGGTAGTCGCAGGGCAGCCCCGGCCCACCATTGAGGCACAACAGCACCTCGTCCCCTTCACCAAAGCTGTACACCACGAGATTGTGGCCATCGACCGATACGTTGAACTGCTGGTCAGGTTGCATCTCACGCCACATCGCTACTCTCCTGTTGGCCATGGCTTGCAGCTATAACTAGCGCAGGAGTTTTCGTCGCCTACAAGCTAGTGTTTCCTATAGGTTTCGTATGGCAGTCCCGCGCCAAGCCGTGGCATTCTACGTGCCGGACTTCGAGATGGAAATCCAAAAGGAATCACAGGGAGTGTCAGGTATGCAGGCCAAGGTGGCTGAACTCAATGCGCGTCTGGCGTCGGACGATAGCCTCGATGAGCAGATGGACAGCGTCGCCGAACTGGCGGCGGAACTGGGCTTCGATGCCCTGGTGTACGACTACAGCCCGGTGCCACTGGACCATGTCGGCGAGCTGATCACCCCGAGCGTGGTCCGGCTGCGCCAGACCCCGAAGGACTGGCAGGACCTGTGGTGTTCCGAGGGCTTTTACCAGATCGACCCGGTGCAGCAGGTGGCGGTGTCCTCCATCGCACCCTTCGTCTGGTCGTACCTGCCCAAGGGCGAGACCGTTCTGCAGCGCCACATCGACCAGCGCCACGCTCCGGTGGTCGGTTACCTGCACGACGCGCAACTGACTTGCGGCGTGACCGTGCCCATCCACCTGCCACGGGGCGGGCTGGCGACCCTGACCGGCCTGCGCCCCCAGGCCAGCCAACGCGACCTGGACGACGCCCGGGAGCACCTGGGCGATTTCAGCCTGATCGCCCATGCCTTGCAGGAGGCGGCCTATCCCTTGCTGGCCAAGGAGTCCGCCACCCGCGTCATCCGCCTGACCCGCCGCGAGGTCGAATGCCTGCGCTGGGCCGCCGAAGGCCTGACGGCGGGGGAGATCGCCGAGAAGCTCAACCGCTCGCTGGCGACGATTTCCCTGCACCTGACCTCGGCCATGCACAAACTGGGGGCGAAAAACCGTGTCCAGGCGGTCGCCCGGGCGGTGCATTACCGCCTGCTTGATCAGTGAAGACACAAAAAAGGTCGAAAACCTAGAGAACTCTCTAGTTATGCCGCGCCACGCGTAGGGTTATTGTGTGCACCATGATTCGCACGGAGCCGGATGACATGGAACTCACCCAATCGCGTGAAGGTTTTGCCCCTTTCGGCGACTACCAGACCTGGTACCGCGTCACCGGTGACCTGGATTGCGGCCGCACCCCGCTGGTCATCCTGCACGGTGGCCCAGGTTGCACCTTTGATTATGTCGACGCCTACAAGGACGTCGCGGCCGGTGGCTACCCGGTCATTCACTACGACCAACTGGGCAATGGCCGCTCGACCCACCTGCCACACATGCCGGCGTCGTTCTGGACGGTCAAGCTGTTCCTCGAGGAGCTCGACAACCTGCTGGAGCACCTGGGCATCACCGAGCGCTACGCGCTGCTGGGGCAGTCCTGGGGCGGCATGCTGGCCAGCGAGCACGCGGTGCGCCAGCCGCGGGGCCTGCGTTGCCTGGTGATCGCCAACTCGCCAGCGGACATGCGCACCTGGGTGCGCGAGGCCAACCGCCTGCGCGAAGAGCTGCCCAAGGACGTCCAGGACACCCTGCTGCGCCACGAGGCCGTCGGCGACTACACCGCCGCCGACTACATCGCCGCCACCCGGGTGTTCTACGACCGTCATGTGTGCCGGCTCAAACCCTGGCCTGAAGAGGTGGCGCGCACCTTCGCCCAGGTGGATGCCGACCCGACCGTGTACCACGCCATGACCGGTCCAAACGAGTTCCATATCATCGGCAGCACCAAGGACTGGACCATCGTCGACCGCCTGCCGCAGATCAACGTGCCAAGCCTGCTGATTTCCGGGCGCTATGACGAGGCGACGCCGCTGGTGGTCAAACCGTACCTGGACCTGATCCCCGGAATCCGTTGGGCGCTGTTCGAAAACTCGAGCCACATGCCTCATGTGGAAGAGCGGGTGGCGTGCATGGGGACGGTGGTGAAGTTTCTTGACGAGAGTCTGTAGCGCGTAGCATTCGACCGTTTTCCCTTCCTCAGGCCTGTCCGGGTTCATCCCGGCGGGCCTGAGTTTTATTCCTTCCTTCACATCAGCCGTCATCCCAGGCCTCGAACCAGACGATTAACAGCCTGCCCCCCCAGCGCTATTCTTTGACCATTCCCCAAAGGATTACCCATCATGCGCCGGCTGCTACTGCTGTTGCTGATTACCGCCATCCCGGGCTGCCAGGCTCCGATGCCAGTCGCCAACCCCGAGATGGCCTGGGTCGACCTTTCGCTGCCATTCCCCAACGACCGCGTGCTGCTGGCCGAACGCCTGGACAAGCAGCGCCTGGAGGAGGGCCGCTTCTTCCAGGTCACTCCCGGCAGTCATCAACTGGTGGTCAGGTTCGATTACGAAACGAGTGGCGCAGGCGGGTTGAGCATGATGGGCGGCACCACCATCCGCCAATGCTATCTGACCCTCGACTACGCCCACTTCCAGGCCGGCCAGCGCTATCTGCTTGAAGCCCGCTCCATGGCCCTCACACCTGAGGCGAGGCTGTACAATGCCGCCCGGGAGATCGTCGCAGAGGTCAGCGAGTTCTACTGCCTGATGTAAGCCAATGCCTGTCGATGAAGGAAATCCAACCGTTGTGTGACGCATGAATCATTCGCTGTTCATTTCCCTCGACGGGCCCAAGGGCACCGGCAAGACCACGCTGCTGGAATCCGTCACCCAGGCGCTGAGGGCGGACAACAGGAAGGTGATCCGCATCAGCGAGAAGAAAAGCGATCCTTATCGGGGCGAAACCATGGCCCTGGTCAACCAGTTCGTCAGGGACCCTTGCCGGGATCTGGAGATGAAGGTCTGTGAGCGCCTTGCGCTGAGCCGGGCCTGGATTACCCAACATGTGCTGGCCAGGCAGCCCAAGGACAGCATCATCCTGATCGATCGCTGGTACCCGTCCGAAGCCGCATTTCGCCGGCTGGTGCCGTTTGCCGAGATCTTGCGGCTGAACATCGAACACGGCGTGCGTGTGCCGGACCTGCACGTGGGTGTTGTCACCGACCCCGAAATCTCGTGGAGCAGGGCAGCGGCGCGCTCGCGTGGGTTAAGCAGTACCGTGATGCATGAACTGCATGAGCATGTGGTGTGCACGCAAGCTTTCGAGCGAGCGGTTGCCGATCACGGCTGGGTCTTGTGCCGTAATGAAGGCACCCTCGAAGCGGCGACGCGGCAGGTGGTATCGGCGATCCAGGGCGTGCTGCCGCCGTCTGATCAGTAGCGTTCCAGCGCGGCGAGGCGGCTCGACAGCCAGGCGTGCAACTGTTTCACCGCAGGCGACAACTGCTTGCGGTGCGGGCACACCAGGCTCAGCGGCATGGTCGGCCCGGGGTGATCCTGCAACAGCACGACGAGCCGTCCCGCCAATACGTCGTCACTCACATCCAGCCAGGACTTGTAGGTGATCCCTTCGCCCGCCACGGCCCAGCGCCGGGCGATATCGGCATCGTCGCAGAACAGGGCGCCACGCACCTGCACGGTCTGCGTCCCCAGTTGCCACTTGTCGTAGACCCGACCCTGCTGCATGTACAGCAGGCACTGGTGCTCGCACAACTCCTCGGGAGTGTGCAGCGTGCCTTGCCGCGCCAGGTACTCGGGCGAAGCCACCAGCACCTTACGGTTCCACGGCGCCAGTGGCAGGGCAATGTAGTTGGCGTCGGCGTTAAGGCCGTAGCGGATGGCGATATCCACCGGGTCGCGGAACAGATCGGCGATCTGGTCGGAGAGAAACAGGCGCAGGTTCAACTGCGGGTGTTCGCGGCGAAACGCCGTGAGCCAGGGCAACAGCACGTTGCGCCCCAGGTCGGACGGCGCGGCCACCTGCAGAATACCGCTCAACTGGGCGCTTTCCCGCTGCAGGTTGTCCCGCCCTTGCCGGAGGGCTTCCAAGGCGGCCAGGGCCGAGGGCAGGTACTGCTCGCCTTCGGCCGTCAGGCGCAGGCTGCGCGTGGTGCGGGCAAACAGCCGTACGTCCAGCTCACGCTCCAGGCGCTTGACCGCCTCGGCCGCCTGGCCGGGCAGCAGCTCGGCTTCATGGGCGGCCGCGGTAAAGCTGCCCAACGCGGCGCTGCGCACAAAGATGCCGAGGTCGTCGAGACGGATCATTTTCACTCCTGCAATGAAAGTGTTCACGGGCTCAGCCCGTTTTTCCAAAGTACCGAACACGCCAGACTGGATTCACGAATCAAACCATATCCAGCAGCGAGTACCTATGAAAGCGATCGGTTACACCCAGAACGGCCTGCCCATCGAAGACCCTGCGTCCCTTCAGGACATCGACATGCCCAGGCCGAATCCAGGGCCCAGGGACATCCTGGTGGAGGTCAAGGCCGTGTCGGTCAACCCCGTCGACACCAAGGTGCGCGCCGGCACTTTCACGTCCGAGCCAAAAATACTTGGCTGGGACGCGGCCGGCATCGTCCGTGAAGTTGGCCCTCAGGTGACCCTGTTCAAGCCAGGCGACCAGGTGTACTACGCCGGCTCCATCGCCAGGCCCGGCAGCTACAGCGAATACCACCTGGTCGACGAACGTATCGTCGGGCACCAACCGCGCAGCCTGGGCGCGGCGCAGGCGGCAGCGCTGCCGCTGACGGCCATCACCGCCTGGGAACTGCTGTTCGACCGCTTAGGCTTGGTCGAAGGCGGCGGGGAGGGCGATGCCCTGCTGATCGTCGGCGCCGCCGGCGGTGTCGGCTCGATGCTGGTGCAACTGGCCCGGCAACTGACCCGCCTGACGGTCATTGGCACGGCCTCCCGCGCCGAGACCGCCGACTGGGTGCGCGAACTGGGCGCCCATCATGTCATCGACCACAGCGCGCCGCTTCACGGGCAACTGCAGGCCCTGGGGATCGAGTCGGTCAGCCATGTCGCCAGCCTCACCCATACCGAGCAACATTTCGCGCAACTGGTCGAGGTGCTGAGGCCGCAAGGTCGCCTGGGGGTGATCGACGACCCGCAGACCCTGGATGTCATGCCGCTCAAGCGCAAGTCTCTGTCGCTGCACTGGGAGCTGATGTTCACCCGCTCGCTGTACCAGACCGACGACATGGTGCGCCAGCACGAGCTGCTCGAGCGGGTGGCCGGGCTGATCGACCAGGGCATCCTGCGCACCACCCTGGGCGAGCATTTCGGTGCCATCAATGCCGCCAACATGCGCCGTGCCCATGCGCTGGTCGAGAGTGGCAAGTCGCGCGGCAAGATCGTTCTGGAAGGTTTCTGAGCCCATCCGACAGACAACGGCGGGCCGGTCGATCCGGCCCCTTGCGATTGACCAGGAGCTTGATGTGAACCCACAAGACCATCCCCTCGTTTCCCTTGCCATCCTCAAGGCCAAGCCAGGCCTGGCAGCGTCGTTGAAAGCGGCCTTGCTGGCCTTGATCGAGCCGACCCGGGCGGAACCCGGCAACCGCGACTACATGCTGTTCGAACGCAGCGATGAGCCCGGGACGTTCTACATGCGCGAGGCGTTCGACCACCAGCAGGCCCTGGACACGCACCTGGCCACCGCCCACTTCCAGCGCTTTGCCGAGCAGGCCGACCAGCTGTTGGCAGAGCCGCTGCAACTGGTCTTCCTTGACCCGGTGTCCACCGCCGTCGCGCCTCATCCCTGAGGAGGACCTGCGGATCACCAGGGAACGGGGCTGCCATCCCAGGCCCAGAACGTGCCGGTCTCTGACGGCCCGTGCTGGCCGACGAGTTCGAGGATGCAACTGGCGGCAAACGCTGGCGCGAACAGCTTTTCGAGGGGCACATTGCCCTGGAACGGGCGTGAAAGCAGGGTATCGGTGGTCCCAGGGTGCAGGGCCAGGACTGTCGAGGCGGGATTGAGCCGCTTGAGTTCGATGCTGGCCGTGCGCAACAGCTGGTTCAGTGCGGCCTTGCTGGCGCGATAGCTGTACCAGCCGCCCAGGTGGTTGTCGCCGATCGACCCGACCCGCGCCGACAGGGCCGCGAAGGTGACGGGCTGCCGGCGTAGCAACGGCAACAGGTGCTTGAGCAGCAGGACAGGGGCGAAGCAGTTGGTGGCGAAACTGGCCTGCAACCCCGCCAGATCCAGTTGCGCCAGCGACTTCTCGGCCCGCGCCGGCGGCGCTTGCAGCACACCGAGGGTGCTGATGACCAGGTTCAGTTGATCGCAGCAGCCACGAATCTGATCTGCCAGTACTTGCAGCGCCTGTTCATCCCGGGCATCGCAGTCGAGGCGAAGCAAACGGCGGCCATGCGTCTGGGCCAGCACATCCAGCTCAGGGCTGCTGCTTGCCTGTCGCGAAACAGCGAGCAGTAGACCGACGTCATCACGTGCCAACAGTTGCGAGCACAGGGCAAGACCGATGCCTTGGCTGGCGCCGCAGACCAGCACGTTGGCGGGTGTATTGTGATGGGGGATCAAGCTCATTGGGCAATCTATCTGTAAGCTGCAGGTGAGCTTAAATCTATACGAGATTTGATTTATCTGTACAAAAAACTATTCTTGTACAAGTTCAGTCTTCTTGCAGAATCGTCATGGCATTCCTTGCGCGCTTGGCCTGTCTCTGCCTGCTGCTGACGTCGATGCCAGCGGCTATTGCGGACTGGCGTGCGGCGTTACCGGCGGCCCAGCAATTGGGCAGTGGCGACTTCACTTGGTTCGGCCTGCGGCTGTACAGCGCACGCTTGTGGACCGAGGGACCGCGCCATGATTGGAACCAGCCGTTCGCCCTGGAACTGACCTACCACCGCTCATTGTCCCGGGACACGCTGGTGCAAGCCAGCCTTGAAGAGATGCGGCGCCTCGGCGCCGGTCGCGTGACGCCGCAACAGCTCGAAGCCTGGGCCAAGGTACTGCAGGAGGCATTCGTGGATGTGCGCCCCGGCATGCGCATCACCGGCTTGTACCAGCCGGGGCAGGGCGGCCGCTTCTATGTCGATGACCTGCCCACCCGCACCCTTGCCGACCCGGCCTTTGCCCGGGCGTTCTTCGCCATCTGGCTGGACCCGCGGGCTCGGGATGCCCAGTTGCGCCTGCAGCTGCTCGGCCTGGCCGGCAAGCCCCGAGGCGGATCATGAACATGTAGAGGGCGCTGTTGCTGGTCGCCTGCCTGGTGCTGGGGAGCTGTGGCTGTTCTTCCGCCGGCTGCCGGAGCCCGCGCCCTGAACCTGAACACGCTAAGCCCCTGAACATCTACAAGAGTAATCCCAGCCATACCGCCCCAAGAATGACCAACTGGCCGGGAATGAGGTATCGAGCAAAACTGAAACCGCCGTTACTCAGAGCCAGAGCACATTTGGTCAGCGCGTTTGCGGTCAATGCAAGTAATCCTGATATCACCAGGTCATCAATACCGAGCCTGCCGGCGATGACCAGCGAGGCGATCGAGGCAGTGGCCGCATGGACGTCGGCCAACCCGCTGACGAACGCCGCGACGTTCGCGCCGTAGTGTCCCAGGTGCTGAAGAAGAAACGCCGAGAACAATGAGATACCGGTTATGGCAGCGGTGACGGCCATAGCGGTCCAGAGACTGAACGCACCAGCCCCCGGCTGCGCCGCCGACCCGCCATGAGTCGAACGCCAGGGCGCCAGCAGAAGTACCCCATACACAAGCGTGGCCAGCGCACCGAGCCAGATCGAAGGCCATAAAGGCTCGAGCAAGCGACGATCAATGATGCCCAGCACCAGGGAAAACTGGGTGATGCTGGCGAGATTGGACAATATGGCAGATCCGGCGAATGACCTGGCAGCAGAGCCTTGCTGACGAGCGCGGTGTGCGAGCAAGGCAATGGTGGCAGTGCTCGAGGCAAAACCCGATGCGATTGAGCTCAAGGGCAATCCGTACCGAGGCCCCATCAGGCGCATGGCTATGTGTCCCAAAGCGCCGACAGCCATCAGCAAGACCACCAGATTACAGATCGTACGCGGGTTGAGTACGTTGTAGGGGCCTAGAAACTGGTCCGGAGTCAACGGCAGTACCACCAATGCCACCGTTGACAGCATCAAGCCATTGCGCAGCTCTTCTTCGCTCAGTTGCTGTAGCACGAAATGATGCAATTCGTGTCGCAGCGCCAACAGCACGGTCAGTACCACACCCGCAGCGGCGGCAAGCTCAGGTTCATTCAGGCTCAGTGCGCCCAGTGTCAGTACCAGAAGCAGCGCAATTTCACTGGTAATGTCAGGATCGTTGTCGACATGCTTTCGGTAATGCGCACAGAGCATCAACACCAGTGCGAGACTCGCGACCGCTACCAGCACCGCCCCTGCCAGTACCATGCTGAGGTAGCCTAGCAACGCGGTGATAGCGAAGGTCCGCAAGCCAGCGGCAGCTTGGCGTTCGTTACGTCCTTTCCTGCGTTCGCGTTCAAGGCCCACCAGCATGCCAATACCCAATGCCACGGCACCGTGGCCCACATTCACGGTATCGAGCATGGTGCCTTCATAATGGCCTTGGCCTCCCATTCACCGTCGCCTTGTTGCAGCGTGATCAGTGCGGCCATATCGAGAATCTGCACCAGCCTGCCATGGATTTCGACGATACCCAGTGCGCGCAGGCGGGCGACGGATCGGCACACGGTTTCCAAGCGTAAACCCAGGTACGAGGCCATGTCTTCCCGGGACATCCGCAGCATGAAGCCATGGGCAGAGTAACCGCGACAGGCGAAGCGCCCGGACAACTCCACCAGGAAGCCCGCCAGCCGTTGTTCCGCAGTGAGATTGCACAGCATCAGCACGCGTTTGTGTTCGCGCACGATCTCCCGGCTCATCAAGCGATTCAGGCTTTGTTGCAGGAAAGGAAAGTCGCGCGCCAGGCCTTGCAAGCGGTGATAGGGGATCGGGCAGACTTCGCTGTCTTCCAAGGCAATCGCGTCACAGACATGGCGCTCAGTGGCAATGGCATCGAGCCCAAGCACGTCACCCGGCATCCAGAAGTTGATCACCACACCCTGGCCCTCGGCGGTGTTCATGCGGGTCTTGAAACTGCCACAGCGTACGGCATAGAGCAGGGTCAGCGGGTCATTGGCATTGAACAGCGCGGCGCCCCTTTGCATGCGCATTCGCGGGCCTATCAATGCGCCCAGGCAGCTGTTGTCGTGAACAGGCAAACCGGTGGGAAGGCACAGACCGCTGACCCGGCAATCCCTGCACAGGGACGCCGGGGGTTTCAGGTGGATGGGATGGGTCGTACACGAAACGTTGGGCGAGTCGAGCGACCTGACCTTCAATTGGCCGTACATTTTCAGGCCTCCTTCGCTCGTCGCTGATCGCCTTGGGCCCCTGCGTCAGTATGCATGCCGCGGGTGCCGCGAGGTGAACAATCAACCAGCAGGTCAAGCGAATGGGGAGCCTCGAGGCGGCCTGTGAGCCGCTCGACAAATTGCTCGGCTTCGGCAGCCGTACTGAACCCCACCCGCCAGTCATCCATATGCACCCACCAGCGTTCCGGCTCGGAGCTTTTTTCGACATGGATGTTCATCAGCGCCTCCAAAGCATGGATAGGTAATGAAAGCGTCCATGCTGGCAGCGGGGCGTGGATCACACCGTCGCGCTGTTGAGCGAACACTTAGCAGGCAACCTCAGTGTCAGCGAGCCGGAAGCGGTGCGTGACCCGCAGCGCAGTATCTGCGGATACCTGAATGTGTCTGGAATATGGGAATAAAGTGCGCCAGCGAACGCTCGCCGCATTGATCCGTGTCAATGTCCCGCGTCTTGGGTAATGCCGTTGGTCTGCAGGCGCCTCCAGTTGACAAACATCAAACGTGCAAGACGTGGGAAGTAGATGCTCTGGCTACCTGGCGCAATCCCGGAGGTGAGCCATGCAAACGCCGCAAAGACTCCTGCTGATCGCATCGCCCCTGATGCGCCGAACCCCGGTCTACGACCGTGCAGCGGCCCTGGCCAAGGCCAAGGGGATGGCACTGCACATCGTGGCATTCGACTATCTGGAAGGACTTGCCACGGCAGGCCTGGTGAACGACCAGGCGCTGGCGGTGATGCGTGAGGGCTACGTGCGCCAACACCGTGAATGGCTGGAAAGCCAGGCACTGTCGATGCGGCGCAACGGCGTCATCGTCACCACCGAAGTGGTGTGGGTGCAGCATCCTTTGGACGAGATCCTGGTGCATTTGCGTGAACAGCCATTCGCCATGCTGATCAAGGCGCTCGAACATGAGCCCTGGTGGATGCGCGCCATGTTCACCTCGCTGGATATTCAGCTGCTACGCGAAACGCGAATCCCTTTGCACCTGGTACACAACGCCAGCCAGGCATTGCCACGCAGGATTCTGGCCGCGGTGGACCTGTCCAGGCCGGAAGAACAATATGAAGGCTTCAACGATCAGATCATCAGTGAAGCGTTGAAACTGGCCTTGCAATGCAGTGCCCAGGTCGAATTGCTGTACGCCTACGACCTGGGCACCCTGTACCTGGGCGTCGACGGTAGTCGTGAGCACTCGTTTCTGTTCGACTCGAACCTCGCCCAGACCCTCCACGAAGCCCAGAGCGTTGCGTTCCAGGCGCTTGCCGAACGTAACGGGATCGCCGTCGAACACCGCCACATGCGCATAGGTGACCCGGCAAAGGCCCTGGCGCTGTTCATGGATAACAATGAAATCGATGTGCTGGTGATGGGTAGTTATCACCATCATGGCGTCGGCGGGTTCATCGGTAGCACTGCCGAGCGGGTTCTGCATCGGTTGTCCAGCAGTGTGCTGGTAATTTCGCCCGAGCGCTCCCAAGGCTGAAGCACGAGGCCCGCAAGGGCCTCGCCTGCTCAAGGCCGCAAATCCAGTTGGTGCAGGATCTCGCGCACATCTCCACCCGGATAGCATGATGTAAAGCCCAGAGCCTTGGCCAGCCGGTGCATGGCATAGTTGCTCGCCATATCCCTGGATACCATGCGCTCAAATCCCTCGCGGCGTGCTGCCGCGATCAGGTGTCGCATCAGGCGCCTGCCCAACCCCTTGCGCTGCCAGTCTTCGCTGACCGCCACCGCACATTCGCAATACTGGCTACCAGCAATGCCGGCGTAACGGCTGATGCCAATCTGTTGCAATTTACCGTTTGCATGCACCAAGGCGACATAGGCCATGCACGGGGGATGATCGACTGGCACGCAGTGCGTGTTTACACCAGGCAAGCAGCCGCTCAGTCCGGCAATGAAACGAAAGCGCCGGGAGTCATAAGCAATTGTGCTGAGAAAGCGCCTGTCCCTTTCGTGGTCCTCCTCGCGTAGTGGGCGGATCAGCACCGCCGAGCCATCCTCGAGTTTTTCGACCCAGTGTTCAGCTGTTTGCGCCTGTGCGGCCTGCTGCCCGTTCATGGTGCCTCCTGATGACGTGATCAGTAGCTGTTGCAGCCGTTTTAACGTGGCGGGCCAGCGTGGTTCTGACAATCATCAAGTTCAGGCTGGGTAGCGGCTTTCTGATCTGTATCAAGCAACACCGACCCTTCGCGCGGAACATTGAAGGCATCATGCCCACGAGCGCGGAGGTTCACCATGGGTCAGTATCGACATCTGCTGGTGCTGCTCACCGAAGTCGATCCACATTCCGCTGCTTTGCGCAGGGGGCTTGCGTTGGCCCAGCTCAGCGGTGCCGGCGTGCATGTGTTGGGCTTGTTCACGCCGAACCAGCAGCACCTGCTGCGCGAAGAGCGGCTGAATGTGGCCGATATCACGCGCCAATACGAGCACTACCGCGTGCAGTTGAAAGGCTTGATCGAGCGGTATCACGGCAGCGCAATAGCGCTGACGGTCGACAGCCTGAATGCAGAGGATGTCCGTAGCCAGGCGATCGATTACATCAGTGAGCTGCGGCCGGACATGGTCATCAAGGACAGCGAAGCTGTATCGGCCTGGGGGCGGCTGTTCGGTATCCCGTTGGATTGTGCGCTGATGCGTGGTTTCAAGGGTGTCAGTCAATTCGTGCCGGCGGCTGCCATCGCAGTGCCGCGGCGTATCCTGATCGCCGTGGATACGGCGTTCAGCGAGACGCCAGACATCCAGGCCCGCTTCAACCGTGGACTGATCCGTGCTGCCCAGGCTTTGGCATTGCAATGTGACGCGCAGTTGCATCTGCTTTCGGCTTACAGCCTGGCTGGGGTATTCGCCTCGGACATGAACGTCACCCAGGTTTGGATCGAAGAGATGCGCGATGCACTGCAGGCACCCTTCGAAGCGCTGGCCGACGCCGAAGGCGTTGCGCCGCAGCGCAGGCACTTCATTGAGGGCCGTCCTGTACAAGTGATCCGTGAGCAGGTCGCGGTACTGGACATCGATGCCCTGGTGATGGGCGTGGTACAGCCCAAAGGGCTGGATAAATTACTGGGCGACACCACCGAACGTCTGGTCAGCCGACCACCGTGCAGCGTGCTCGCGGTTCATCCTCAAGTCGCCGAAACATGGGAGCCCTGGCCATGCAACTGACCTTTCTTGGCGGCACCGGGACGGTGACTGGCAGCAAGTTCCTGCTGACCCGTGGTAGCACGCGGATCTTGGTCGACTGCGGACTCTTCCAAGGTTTCAAGCAATTGCGCCTGCGCAACTGGGCGCCACCGGCGCCGGCACTGAGGGCGCTGGAGGCGGTGGTGCTGACCCACGCCCACCTCGACCATAGCGGCTATCTACCGGTACTGGTCCGGGAAGGCTATAGCGGGCCGATCTACGCCACGCCGGCGACGTGCGCCCTGGCGCAAATCCTCTTGCTCGACAGCGCCCGGTTGCAGGAAGAACAGGCTGAGCATGCCAACCGCCACGGTTACTCCAGGCACTCACCGGCACGACCGCTCTATACCGAGCAGGATGCCAAACGGGCCCTGGCACTGTTTCGCCCCGTGGAACTGCACCACCCGACGCCAATCGCCGAGGGCATGGAACTGCTGTTGCGTACCGCCGGACACATTCTGGGAGCGGCCACGGTCCAGATCAGCGCCGAAGGCCAGACCTTGCTGTTTTCGGGGGACCTGGGACGCCCCCAGGACCCGATCATGCGCGCGCCCGAGCTGGTCAGAGCGGCGGACGTGCTGTTGATCGAGTCTACCTATGGGGATCGCAAGCACCCTGCGGAATCGACCGAGCAGTACCTGGCCAAGGTCATCAATGAAACGCTCCTGCGCCATGGCATCATCCTTGTGCCCTCGTTCGCCGTCGGCCGTGCCCAGTTGCTCATGCATTACCTTTACACGCTCAAGCGCGACCGGTTGATTCCTGATATCCCGGTGTACCTGAACAGCCCGATGGCCACCGATGCCACTGTCCTGTACCAACGGTACTGCAGCGAACATCGGCTGACAGCGGCTGAGTGCGCCGCCCTGTGCAAGAGCACGCACATCGTCCGCACGGTCGATGAGTCCAGGCACCTTGACCAGCTGCGCGAGCCTGCGGTGATCATCGCCGCCAGTGGCATGGCGACCGGTGGGCGGGTACTGCACCACCTCAAGGCGCTGGCCCCCAACCCACGCAACAGTATCCTGTTCTCGGGTTTTCAGGCCGGGGGCACGCGGGGCGCCGATATCGTCGCCGGTGCCCACAGCGTGCGTCTGCACGGCGAGGATGTGCCGATTCGTGCACGGGTGCATGCGATGGAGAACCTGTCTGCGCACGCCGATGCCGATGAGATCATGGAATGGCTGCGCGGGTTCACCCGGCCGCCACGTCAGACCTATGTCATCCATGGCGAGCCCCACGCTGCCGACACGTTGCGGCGGCGGATAAGCCTCGAACTCGGCTGGCAGGTGTGCGTGCCTGAGTATCAGGAAACCGTTGCCATCGACCCTGTGCGCTAGCCTGGCGCGGGAGGTGCTCATGACTATTCAAGCAAGGGCAAAGCTCAGGGCATGGATGCAACGTCCCAAGGGGAGCCTGGGCTGGATCCTGGCAATCGTTGTATTGCTGCTGGCCACGTCGGTCTACCGCGGACTGAGCCCGACCTGGCGCCTTATCATGCATGATCCGGCAGTACTGCTGGCCATACTGGCCCTTAGCGTGGCGCTAGGCTGGGCAGTGCAGCGGGGTGTGAGGCGCACGGTCGGCAAGGCTATCTTCAACGGCCAGGAGACAGGCTGGCAGGACCGCTTGGCGTTCCTGCGCTCAGTGGCCCGGGAATCGAACCTCCTGCTGGTGATGCTGGCGTGCCTGGCCTTGCTGGGCACGGGCACCTTAGGATTGGCGGGGCGTTCGGTGGCGCAGATCGCAGCGAACTGCGAGGCCAATCTGCAGGCCCAAGTCGACACACCCGAACATGAAAAGCTCAACGCGCTGGTCGGCAGACCCGTTTGCACGTGCCTGGCGCAAAGGTTCATGACACGCAATGGGATATTGCGCATGGCCTTGTTCGAAACGCCCTTGCAGGGCGTGACCGGTTTGAAAGCGCTCACGCCCGATGATGAGCAGCGCTGTCTCGAGCAGTTCGACCTGCTGCCCGAGGAGGCTCATGCACGCACGCCTTGAACCAGGCCGGCGCCACGACGGGTCATGGCGCGCGACTTCGGGTCAGCTCAGTGCAAGCCGGTGGATGACCTGGCTAGGATCATCGGGGTCGGTAGTCGTGGTGAATCCTGCGGCCTTGGCCAGCTCACGCATCGCCTGGTTGGCGGCTGAGTCGATCGAATACATTTGCCGGAAACCTTTGCTCCGTGCCTGATCAGTCAGGTGCTTGAGCAGCAAGCGGCCAAGACCGTGGTGTTGCCAGCTGTCGAGTACGGTGACCGCGCACTCGCAGTCATCTTGATCAGCACAGGCGGCGTAACGGGAAATGCCCACTTCCTGCAGTTCGCCGTCCACATGCGCCAGCGCGACGAAGGCGGCCTGGCGGTCCTGATCGACCGCCATCAACTGGTCGAGCATTGCCTCACCAGGCTCCTTGATCTGGCACAGAAAACGGTAGTGCCGTGATTCTGGTGACAGGCGTTCGATGAAGACCCTTTCACGCTGCCGGTCCTTGGCTTGCAAGGGCCTGACAAGCACATGGGTACCATTGTCGAGTGCTTCGATCCAGTGCTCGCCAACGGGCGTAGGAAACGCCGAGGCAGCAGGTTGATGGGGAGGTTTGACGGGAGTCATGGCGATGCCCTCATGCGTCTGGAATGAACAGTGGGAAGACAGTTTCGGTGCGCAGCCTCGCTCTGACTTGATCGTTGTCAACTGCGCGGCTGGCGGCCACTTTCAGCAGGAAGACGTAGCGAGTGCAGGGGCGTGGCTGGTTAGCCGAATGGCCCCAGCGGCTATTTGGCTTTCCAGTACTTCTGCATTTCCAGAAACAGGAATGAAGCGGTCCAGGTAATCAGCACCAGGCCGGTCAATCCCTGCAGGCCCGTGAGGTACTTGAGGTGCCCGCTGGGGGCAACATCACCGAAGCCGATGGTGGTGTAGGTGGTAAAGGAGAAGTACACGCAGTCCAGAAGACTTCCGTCGAAATTGCCGTTGAGCGTGCCCCAGCCTTTGGCATGGACCATCAGGTAGTAGGCCAGGGCAAAGCACCAGACCTCCAGGGCATGGGCCAACAGAGCGCCGAATACGCCCGCCACGATACGAAACCGGCTCCAGAGCTTGAGGCGCGGTAGCCAGTCATTCAGACGCAGCAGGCATTCGTAGTGGATGATCACCACCAGGATCACGACCAGCATGTTGATCAGCGTGACGGTGAGCATCGCAGGAACTCTAGGACGGGCGGTTCATCTCGTGCATGTCGACATGCTTGGCCAGCAGGACCGTTGGTCTCGCACTCACGACTCAGGGTGACGCTATCGCGCCGGGTGGCCTTGATATTTATCAATAATGGACCAGCGCCGGACTGAATGGGTCAAGGCTGCCATGGCTTCGCGGCGCCACGGCGCAGGAGCAAGGGTAGGGCGGTCGCGAGACCCGATGCCGCGCCGCCCGGACGCGTCAGTCTTTGCTGGCGTTGAGCTTGCGCAGCTCTTCGTAGGTGGCGGACTGGACGAACCAGAAGCCGGAAACGATGCACCAGCCGAGGCTGCCGACCACGAACACACCCAGAGCAGGCAGGAACCCGCCGGTGAACAGCGTGATGAGCGCGAAGAGCCAGATAACGGCCAGGGAAACGTAGAGGACGATGTTGTTGACGCTGATGACGAAGTCTTTCACGAAGCCTATTCCTTGCGGGATTTCAAAAGATTGCCCCTCCAGGGGCGCGCGGATGCTATCACATTGCTTTCATTGAGGGCTTGACTTGCTGACGCCACCTGCTGTTGAATGCGCGCCCTCGAATCCCCGCAACCTTTTCCCAAAGTGGTGAAGCCAGTGCCCTGCGCCATCAAACACGCCTGATACCGACGACGGTCCATCGTGCCTGATGGCTGCCCGCGCCTGCGCGCGGCGGCGCTTCATCCTCGTACCTACCTGATCCTGTCGTCGGTTTTTCCCTATTTCCAAGGAGAAACCCATGAACATGGATTTTCGTGCCGACGCACATTCCCTCGAACTGCTCAAATACCCCCGCACACCCCATCTGCAAGGCTCGCGCCTGCAGGACGGCGACAGCGATGCCGGCCAGGTGGCCTATGGCACGTTGACCGGCCAATGGCTGGTGGTGGAAGAGAAACTCGACGGCGCCAACGCCGGCATCAGCTTTAGCAACGGTGGCGAACTCCGCCTGCAGTCGCGTGGCCACTACCTCACCGGCGGTGGCCGCGAGCGCCAGTTCAACCTGTTCAAGCAATGGGCCGTCGCCCACGAGCACTGGTTGCTGGAGCGTCTTGAAGACCGCTTCGTGCTGTATGGCGAGTGGCTGCACAAGAAGCACTCGGTGTTCTACGACCACCTGCCGCATTTTTTCTGCGAGTTCGACGTGTGGGACCGCGCCACGGGGCTGTTCCTGTCCACCGCGGCGCGCCGCCGCCTGCTCGCCGACGGCCCGGTGCTGTCGGTGCCGGTGCTGTACGAAGGCCCGGCACCGCGCCGCTACGCCGAGCTGATGGCGTTGCTCGGCGACTCGCTGGCCAAGACCGCGCAATGGCGCGAAGTGTTCGAGCAGGTGGTGCGCCGCGAAGGCCTCGATCTGGCCCGCGCCTGGCGCCAGTGCGACCGCTCGAGCCGCATGGAGGGGCTGTACCTGAAGCTTGAAGACGAGCGCCAGACCCTGGGCCGGCTCAAGTGGGTGCGCCAGGACTTCGTCCAGGCCATCCTCGACGCCGACCAGCACCATGCCAACCAACCGTACATACCCAATCAACTGGCCGCCGGCGTCGATCTCTACGCGCCGCGCCTGTCCCTGGACTGGCACGGCGTACGCCGCGGCGACTGAAGGAGCTTCCTGAAATGGACATTCGACAACTGCAACAACTGGTGCCTGACCCCGGGCAGGATATGGACAGCGCCGCTTGCCTGGCGGCCATTCCGGCCCTGGCACGCCTGGCCGACACCCCGCAGGATCCGACTTATCACGCCGAGGGCGATGTGTGGGTCCATACCTGCCTGGTGGTCGAGGCGCTGCTGGCGCAGCGCGCCTACCGCGACGCCAGCGCCGAGCAGCGCTTCGTGCTGTTCCTCGCTGCCTTGCTGCATGACATCGCCAAGCCCGACACCACGGTGATCGACCCGCAGACCGGGCGCATCGGCCAACCCGGCCACTCGCGCCGAGGCGCGGTGGATGCGCGTCTGCTGTTGTGGCGCGCCGGCGTGCCGTTCGCGCTGCGCGAACAGATCTGCCGGATCATCACTGTGCATCAACTGCCGTTCTTTGCCCTGCAGGGTGACCGTAGCGGACGCAGCGCGGAGTTCCTGCTGCACAAGCTGTCCTGGGAGCTGCCGGTGTGGATGCTCTGCGCGGTGGCCGAGGCCGACATGCAGGGCCGCCACTATGCCGGCAAGGCCGATGTGCTGACCGCCATCGAACTGTGGCGCGAGCTGGCGGCGGAGGAGGGATGCTTGTACGGTCCACGGGCGTTTGCCGACGACTACACACGCATTCAGTACCTGCGTGGCGCCCGCGTGCATCCGGACTATGCGCTGCACGAGCCCCAGGGGTCCCAGGTGGTGATGCTCTCGGGCCTGCCGGCCAGCGGCAAGGACACCTGGACCGCCCGACACCACCCGGACCTGCCGGTGGTGTCGTTCGACGACGCGCGCCAGGCCCTGGGCCTGCGCCACGGCCAAAACGAAGGCGCCGCCGCGCACTACGCCATCGACCGGGCCAAGGCGCTGTTGCGCGAGCGCAGGCCCTTCGTGTGGAACTCGACGCACCTGTCGGGGCAGATGCGTAGCCGTACCCTGGACTTGCTGTATGGCTACGGGGCGCAGGTGGAGATCGTCTATCTGGAGCGGCCGGAGGACGAGATCATGCGGCGTAACCAGCGACGGGACACGTCGCTGCGCAATGACGATATACGGCGGATGCTGTTCAAGTGGGAGGTGCCGCTGCCGACTGAGGCGCATCGGGTGGGGTATGAGGTAGTGACGGGGTGAAGCACAGAGGGCACTGTGCCAGTACCGCTGCTAGGCTCTTTGAATGCCTCTCCTGCCTATCGGGGGGCAAGGCCCAAGTAGCAGCGATTCACACATGTTCCACGGAGGGTTACATGCTTATCCGACTCCTGTTCTCAATGCTGTTCCTCGCAGCGACGGTTCCGGCCAGCCAGGCAGAGGTCAAAAAACTCACGATCTACGACGATGGGGTTTCTTGTCCCGCCAACTGCGACGCACATGTCGTCTTCTCCAAAGCCATGAATGGAACAGAGTTCGCTCACAAGGAAGGTACCAAGTACAGCAAGTGCGTGAAGGGAGAAGCGTGTCGAATCTGCTTCGAGTCCGGTGAAAAGCAGTGCTTGAAGGTCATGTATCGGGGGAGTGGCCCGCACCCTGATACCTTCGACTTCACCCCGGCGTTCTATCAGCAAGCGTGCGCCAGCACACCGGCGCAGCCTCTGTTGGCAAAGGAGTGCGTAAGCCTGAGTGAAAGAGCCAAGGCATTGAGTGGGCGAATCAACTGCCTCGCTACGCCGGATAATCCCGAATGCACCGCAATCATTGCAAAGGCGAAGGCTGCACGCGAACTGGATCTCCCCAAGTACAAGAAGTGTCTCCAGCTGGGGGAAGCAGCCTATAACCAACAGGTGCCGAATGCTGAGAAACGTAAGCATGACTGCACCTACGAGCTCAATGGCACGGGTAGAAACGACGCTGGGACTAAAACCTGGAGGAAACTGCTGCCTGCCGCGTGCAGGGCGGGGACCTACGTGGGGCGCGACGGATTAGACTGCTGCAGCGGCAACACTTTTGCAGACGGCCCTTTAGGGCGTGAATGCAGAGGCTTCTACCCGGCTCCGTAAAGCGCGACCAGCGATTTACTTCGGCTAAGCTGTCTTGCGCTTCGCCTCCCACAGGATCGCCCAATTTCTGGAGTTGGCGCTGTACCTGTGGGAGCGGGTTCACCCGCGAAGGGCTGCAAAGCAGCCCTGGGGAGGCGAGGTACACCACTTCAAGGCCTGATGATCAGTGAATGGCCACCGGGTTGATATAGACCTGGGTCGAGCCCTTGTACAGCGGTTGGCCTAGCACAAAAAGGAACTCGAAGGCCTTGTCGCGCACCAGGGCGCGGGTGACCATCAATGGAACTTGTCATGAAGGGAGCCCTAGTGATAAATGTATTAGACCTGCCTGGTAAATACCAGTCTCAAATTAAAGCCGTCAGATAGCTGAACAGATCCAAGGAGGGAGTATGGAAAAGAGTCATGCGCGCAATCATCATTTTATCTCACAAGTAGAGCAACGCCTAAATGCTATAGACAAGTCTGTAAAGCCTGAAAATCAGCGTATCTATGAATTTAGCATCTTAAGTCGAGATCCAGCCAAGATAAAAAATGATGATGCAAGCGGAGTGAAGATTGAGAAAAATCTGTCACGTCGTGACCTTTATTCTCTGAAGCAGCTTGAAGGGGGAGGCCAGCATAATTTGGAAAGCGCATTTCAGAGATATGAGGACGACATCTCTATTATAACAAACTCCCTTCTTGAGAAGCTTAAAAATCCTAAGGCTGTGAATTTTGAGAATGAGTTGCTGCGACTCTATCTCCTTAAACTTCTAAATCGACTGAGGAACCCCTACTCAATCAAAATGACGCTCGACTCCTTCAGTATCCTTCGAGGAGTAGTGCCTGGCAGTCAAGAGCTACAGTCGCATTTTCGGTCTCTTGATGAGGCTGATCGACCCCAAGTCAAAAGAATATGTGACGAGTTCGACATCTCTGAAGAAGACTATCTGGCCTGGCTAAAGACTATTTACTTGCTGATACTCCAGCCTTTAGATCATAATTTAAATATGCTAGAGACCATGCTTAAAAGTGTTATTGATAATAGCAATGTCAGCATGGATTTCTACATCTTTCAGTATGCAGGAAATCACGAAGACGCTGGGGTTTTAGTCTGTGACCGAGGGTTGATTGAACAAACGCACTTTCCTGGCTCTCAGTGCCACATGTTTAACATCGATACGAATACCTTTGCGATGATTATGAGCATTGACCTCAAACAGCAGAATATTATTCCACTAGTCGGCCGTTATGCCGACCTGGACTTCAAGCAATCGAACATTGTCCCTGTGCATTACAAGTTGAACGACATGGTCATGCTGAAAAAATATAACGAGCTTTGTGTCTGGCTTGCGCACTCGAAAGTTTATTGCGCGAACAAAAATCCTTATGGCTTAATCGTCGAGCAATAACAGCTGGTTCGGCACAGCAGCTGTGCCGAATCAGGAGGCACTCCAGGCCTTCAGATGTCCGCAGCAAATCCCATAGGCAATACACCTCTAACTTCGATCTTCGAACGGCCTGATGATCAGCGGATGGCCACCGGGTTGATATTGACCTGCGTCGAGCCCTTGTACAGCGGCTGGCCCAGCACGAACAGGAACTCGAAGGCCTTGTCGCGCACCAGAGCGCGGGTATCGATCAGCTCCAGGTTGTAAATGCCACGCTTGGCCAGCATGAACTGGTTGACCGGGAACTCCTCACCGGTAGGGTTCGGGTAGACCTCCGAGGCCCAGGTGTCGCCACCGAAGGCAACGATGCCCTGGTCGGCCAGCCACTCGGCCGCCGACAGGTCGATGCCTGGCTCGGTGGCGAGGAACTGCGCGTTGTCCTTGCCGATCAGCTCCAGCCAGCCGGTATTGAACAACACCACGTCGCCCTTGCGCAGGGTGATGCCTTGTCGCTTCAGCACCGCCTTGATGTCGTTGACGGTGAACGACGTACCGCCCGGCACGATGGCCTTGCCGTAGTGCGCGGTCATGTCCAGCACCACGCCGCGGGTGACCATCGGCGGCACTTTCTCCACGCCGAGCTTGGTCACGCCTTCGACGGTAACGAAATCGGCGGCCTTGTTGCCGTTGTAGTAGACGTTGTCGATACCGATATGGCCGATGCTGTTGAGCTGGGTGCCGACGCCGGTCCAGCCGTTGACCAGCTCGTCGTTGAAGCTGAACTTGTTCTTGCCCAGGGTTTGGCCGGCCTGTTCGCCGGGCTGGATGTTGTAGAGGTGGAAGCTGCGGTGGCGGAAGGCGGGCAGGTCCTTGCTGACGGGGACGGCGAGGGGGTAGGTCTTGCCGGTCTTGACCAGGGTGATGGCTTGCTTGACCACTTCGGGAGTGAGGAGGTTGGCGGCACCGATTTCGTCATTTGGGCCGTAGGGGGAGGATTGCCAGTCGGCAGCCAGGGTAGCTTGGGCAGTGGTGGCCAGGGCTAGGCTGAGTAGTAGCGGTTTGAAATAGCGCAATTCTTGGGCTCCTGAACGGGGAAGTGATGTCAGGGGCGGATTCTGGGTGGAGGTCGGTGCGGGAAAAAGTGGTGGGTGGGACAAGGAGTTTTGCGTGTGGGGCAAGGAAGTGGACATCTCTGATGTTCAGGCCGGGGAGGCTGTTGGGACTTCAACCAGTGGGCGCTTCCCTGATTCAAGTCAGGCAGGGGGCCAGGCTGACGATGCGGTGTGCCTGATGCATCTTGTCATTTGCAATGGCTTAGGGCAGGGTCGATACCATGGACCTCTCTGCCAAAGGAACCGCACCATGTCGAAGATCTATCCCGGTATCGATCCCGAAGGGCTGGTCGAGTATTCGGTGGTCTACACGGACCGCTCGCTCAACCACATGTCCCAGTCGTTCCAAGGGGTGATGAAGAACATTTCAACCACCCTGAAACAGGTCTACAACGCCCAGGCGGTTGCGGTGGTTCCGGGCAGCGGCACATTCGGCATGGAAGCGGTGGCACGGCAGTTTGCCACCGGCCAGCAATGCCTGGTGATACGCAACGGCTGGTTCAGTTATCGCTGGAGCCAGATCCTTGAAATGGGCAACATTCCGGCGGCCACAACGGTGCTGAAAGCCCGGCCGGTTGAGTCGGGGCGCCAGGCAGCCTACGCCCCGGCCCCTCTGGACGAAGTGTTGGCGGCCATTGCGTCGCAGAAACCGCAGATTGTCTTCGCCCCCCACGTTGAAACGTCATCAGGGATCATCCTGCCCGATGAATACCTGCGGGCCGTGGGCGACGCCGTGCATGCGGTGGGTGGCCTGTTCGTGCTGGACTGCATCGCCTCAGGCGCGATCTGGGTTGATATGCACAAATGCGCGGTCGACCTGTTGATCAGCGCACCGCAGAAAGGCTGGAGCGCCTCACCTTGCTGCGCCCTGGTGATGTTCAGCGCCTTGGTCCTGGAGCGCATCGAATCGACGCAAAGCACCAGCTTCGCCTGCGACTTGAAGAAGTGGCTTCAGATCATGCAGGCCTATGAGCAGGGCGGTCACGCCTACCATGCGACCATGCCAAGCGATGCTCTCGCGCGGTTCAACGAAGTGATGAAAGAGACGCAAGCTTACGGTTTCGACAAGGTCTGCGATGAACAACAGGCGCTGGGTGACCGGGTGCGCGCAATGATGACCCGCAAAGGTATCAAGAGCGTCGCCGCAGCAGGCTTTCAGGCCCCTGGCGTGGTGGTGAGCTACACCGATGATGCCGATATCAAGAGTGGTAAGAAGTTTGTCAGCCATGGCCTGCAGATTGCCGCCGGCGTGCCGTTGCAATGCGACGAGCCGGTCGATTTCCAGACCTTCCGCATCGGCCTGTTCGGGCTGGAAAAGCTGCACAATATCGAGCGGACGGTCAGCACACTTGAGCAGGCGTTGGACGAGGCGATGGCCAAGTAAGCTCTTGGTTGGAGAACTTGCAATGACAGCAGACGATGCGAGGTGCCGATTCGAAGCCAAGCTTCTTCGTCCGTTAAAGCCCGGTGATGACAGGTCGTGGGCGTTTGCAGTTCTTCCAAGGGACGCGAGTGAACGGCTTCCGAGGCGGGGAAGGACATCCGTTGACGGCACGATCAATGGGCATCCTTTTCGGGCAACCCTTGAGCCCAATGGTCAGCTGAGCCATTGGCTGAAGGTCGGTAGCGATTTACTCGATGCGGCAGGTGTGGCCGTTGGTGATACCGTTACCCTTGAACTGGTCCCGGTGAAGAAGGAGCCCGAGCCTGATATCCCAGTGGATTTCGAGGAAGCCCTGGCGGGCACACCTGAGGCTCAAAAGGTTTGGGACAGTACGACGACCCTTGCGCGGGTGGACTGGATCCACTGGATTACTTCAGCGAAGCAGCTCAAGACGCGTGAAAAGCGAATTGGGGATGCCTGCGATATGCTTGCGAGCGGCAAGAAGGCGGTTTGCTGTTTTGACTCGTCTGGCTACTACAGCAAGGCATTTCGGGCGCCCGAGGCGGAAAATTGACCCGTAATGCGGCTCGGGAACATCCAGGGGCGCAATCAGCCCTATGTTGATGACAGGAGAACACTTTTTATGTGTTCTGAATCGGATTATCCCTCTCTGTAGTCCATTTCCGAAACATACTCCCACCGCCTTTCAGCCGTTGCAGCAGTCCCATCAGCCATCTAGTCTCGCCAAGTCGCCGCAAAAATCGACGACACGGTTTTGACAGAGCGTCCCCTGATATAGACGGATCATGCACAACGCTCTATTCGCCCCAAAGCGGTCTCTCGCGAAGATCAGTAATCGGCTAAGAGCTGACATTCGGAGATGCTGTTACGAGACAAGGAGCGATCCAGTCGATTGATCCTGCGAGGCCCCTTGATCAACTCAATCAACGATGATGATCGGCCATTTCACGCAAGGCTCGCATCTTCATGTAGATGGCCATGCAACCGATGATGTAGGCCAGCAGTACCGAGGGGCCAGCCAGTTTGATTGCTGAGGCGGACCCATAGAACAATCCGGTGCCAATAGCAGAACCGAGCGCCATGAAGCGAATATGGCGAGCACTCAGGCCTCACCGCATTGAAGGTGCGTTATCGCTCATCCGGATAAATTGATGTCGAGTGGTGTACTGCAAAAACCTGAACTTCAACCAGGTATCCCTCTCCCAGATCGGCTCCGACGCAAGCACGCACTGGCTTCGGATAGCCCAGCAGCCAGGCGTCGTAAACCTCGTTGACCTTTTCGAAATGGCGGTAATCGGCCAGCCAGATCTGCACGCGGGTCAACTGCTCCTTGCCGACGTTGGCCTCAGCCATAAGCGCATCGATGGTGGCCAGCACTTGCCGCAGTTGCCCCTGAACATCCTCAAGCCTGTTGTCTGCTGCCACTCCGGCGGTCTCGAACATGCCCCGGTAACTGACTGCCAGGGACATTCTGTTCCCGGATGCTAAACGTGTGATCACAGGTGTTTCGCTCCTTCGCCAGTGGCAAAGCACCGGGTAGTGCTGTGAGCGCGCCTACCCAGTCAAGGCCACCGAGGTGAATGATGGTGTGCTGAACATCAACCGAGCTGGTTGATGCACACCACTTTGGGCTGGGTCATGTCTTCATAGGCAAAGCGCACCCCCTCGCGGCCCAGGCTGCCGTATTTGGAGCCGCCGAAGGGCATGGCATCGAACCGATAGTCAGAGGAGTCGTTGATCATCACGCCACCAGCTTCTATCCGTCGCGCCAGGTGCAGTGCCTTGGCCAGGTCCCGGGTGAAGACGCCGGCGTGCAAGCTGTACTCCGGCGAATTCGCCCACGCAACCGCCTGGTCGATGTCGTCGAAGGGCGCCAGCATTACCACCGGCGCGAACGCCTCTTCACGCCACAGCCGGCTGCCGTGGTCAACCTGTTCCAGGACCGTTGGTGCGTAGGTGGCGCCTTGGCGCTGATGGCCACAGAGCAGCTGCGCACCCTCTTGCAGCGCCTGGTTCACGCATTCTTCAACCCGCCGCGCAGACGCTTCGTTGATCATCGGCCCCATGTCGGTTTCGCGCCGGCCCGGATTGCCCAGCACCATCGCACGGGTGAGCTCGACGAAGCGATCACGGAAGGTCGCATAGATCGAGGCGTGGACCAGGATGCGCTGGGTGCCGATGCAGTTCTGCCCGGCTGCCCAGAACGCACCGGATACGCAGGATTCCACCGTCGCATCCAGGTCGCAGTCTTCGAGCACCAGCACCGGGGCATTGCCGCCCAGGTCCATGGCGAGCTTCTTCAGGCCGGCACCGCGGGCAATCTGCTCGCCGGTGGCAAAGCCGCCGGTGAAGGAGATCATGCGCACATCACGCAGGGCAACCAACGCCTTGCCCAGTTCGGCCCCGCCCGTGGCCACGGTCACCACAGACTCCGGCAAGCCGGCATCGACCAGGTACTGCACCAGCTTGAGCGCAGAAAGCGGTGTCAGCTCCGATGGTTTGAGGATCACCCCGTTGCCCCCGGCAATCGCGGGCCCCAGCTTGTGCGCCACGAGGTTGAGTGGGTCGTTGTACGGCGTTATGGCCAGGATCAGCCCCAAGGGCTCACGGGTGAACCAGCCCTGGCGTGATTCCGAGCCTTCGTAGGCATCGAAAGGCACCACCTCGCCCGCGTTGCGCCGGGCTTCTTCGGCCGACAGCCTGAGGGTGTTGATGCAGCGCTTCACCTCTTTTTCAGCCTGGCGCAGGGTCTTGCCTGCCTCGTCGACAATTAGGCCCGCGAAGTCTGGCGCATCGCGCTCGATCAGCCGGGCGGCCTGTTCAAGGATGCCGGCTCGGCGGTGTCTGGGCAGGGCGGCGCTGTCTTTGACGCCTTGGCGGGCGCGGGCGAGCAGGCCGGGCACTGCGTGCTCGCCCAGGTTGGCAACGCTGCCAACCAGGCTGCCGTCGTAGGGGCTGAACACGTCGATCAGGCCAAGCGTCTGGAGGGGCGCGCGCTGCACGGAAGTCAGGTTCATGAGCGTCGCTCCTCAGGCCGAGTGGCTGGAAGTGTGGATGGCGAGGATGTCCGACAGCAGGGCAAAAGCCGTCTCAATGCGCCCCGCACCAGGGCCGGATACCGTCACCGCGCCCAGCAACTCGGTTTCGAAGGCGATGGCGTTGGTAGCGCCGGCAATCCCCGCCAGGGGATGGCTGCCCGGCAGCAAACGGGCCTGCACACTGGCCCGCACCGAACCGTCCGCCTCGCGGCGAGCGGCGCCGATCAGCTTCCAGTGCTCGCCCGACGCCTTGGCCCGCTCGATATCCTCGCCGGTGATCGCGCTGATACCGCTGCAGGCGACGTCGCTGACCTGAAGGCACGCACCCAGCAACTCATTGGCGAGAATGACCACTTTAAGGCGTACGTCATGGCCTTCCACGTCGGCGGTCGGGTCCGCTTCGGCGTAACCCAGTTCTTGCGCCTTGGCCACGGCTTCGGCAAAGCCCAGGCCTTCTCCCATGCGGGTCAGGACGTAGTTGGAAGTGCCATTGAGGATGCCTTCGAAACCCACTAGGCCCGAGCCTGCCAAGGTCTGGCGGGCCATGCGCAGCACCGGCGTGCCACTCATTACTGAGCCTTCGTACTCGAACGACACGCCATTGGCCTTGGCCAGCGCCTTGAGTGCCTGGGCATGCAGGGCGATCGGCCCTTTGTTGGTGGTGACCACGTGCTTCCCCGCTTCCAGTGCCCAGCGGCAGAAGGTGGCCGCGGGCTCACCGTCTTTCGGGTTGGTGAAGGTGGCTTCGGCGATGATGCCGGCCCCCGACTGCTTGATCACCGACTCGTTGAACGCCTCTGCCGAGCCTTGAGGAAGCTGCGCCAGGGCGCCTTTGCTGGTTGGTAGCGAGGCCAGGGTGGCTGCATCCAGGCCGTTGCGGTCGATCACCGAACCGAGGAACAGGTCGGTCACACCAACAATCTTTAGGCCAAAGCCCAGCTCCTGCTGCCAGCGCAGGTTGCGCTCGGCGATCAATTGGGCCAGGGCACGGTTCACACCGCCAAAGCCAACGAGTGCAATTTTGTATTCGGTCATGGGTTGCTGTCCTTCTCAGGCGGTTGGTTGATGGGGACAGCCTAAGAGCCGGGCCGTGCCAGTTGAATATGGCAATGCGCTGTATTTATTGGCCAATCTGGCCAGTGCCGGAGGCGCGCATTCGCGCCTGCAAAAATCACCACGCCACCGGGGCTCGGGCCCAGGCGGCGTGGTGGAGGCAAGAGGGAGGGCGCGCTGAGGGTCAGCTCAGATCACGCTCGACAACACGAACGAGGTCACGGTGTTCTCCACCCCCGGCATCGCGGCAATTTCCCGCCAGACGTGGTGCACCCTTTCCGGGCTTGCGGCCTCGATGCGCAGCAGCAGATCGAACTCGCCGCTCAGCACCTGGCACTGCACCACTTCCGGAATCTGCCGCAGCGCGTCGAGCACAGCGTCACCGCGCATGCGGTCGTAGCGGTAGACGAACACCAGCGCATTGATCAGCGACGCGGGCCGGCGCCCCTCGCCGATGCGCAAGGTGTAGCCCTGGATGGCACCGTCGCGCTCCAGGCGCTCGATGCGTTGGCGCACCGCATTGCGCGATAGGTTGACCTTCTGTCCCAGCTCGGCGTGGGCGATACGTGCATTGGCCGTGAGCTCGGCGAGGATGCGCTCGTCCAAAGGGTCGAGGATGCGCTTCATCGAGCGGCCTGCAACGCGGTCAATACCCCGTGCAAGCCCGTCAGGTCATCCTGGGCCAGCAGCGGAACGTCCGGGGTTGCCACCGCGTACGCTGGCATCGCCCCTTGCCAGGCACCCAATTCGGTCAGCAGCGCCGCCGATTTTTCAGGGGCGAACTGCCCCAGGGTCACGATCGGGGCGCCGATATTGCGCCGGTGCAGGCGCCCGGCGAAGGCACCCGTGGCGGTATGCGGGTCTACCGCACTGCCGGTTTGCTGGAACAGCGTGGTGATTTCTTCGCGGATCGAGGCGTCGTCCACCGCATAGGAGTCGAACAGCATGCGGGCCTGCAACCACTGGCGGTTGCCGATGCTCAATTCGCCACAGGCCTCGAAGTGCTCCATCAGCGCCCGCGTCGCCTCGCCATCGCGCTCGTACAACTCCCAGACGAAGCGTTCGAGGTTGGAGAACAGCGAAAAGTCCATGGCGGGCGACAAGGTCCGGCTGGTCGAGACCCGGCTGTAGCGGTTGCAATGGATGAACCTGTGCAGGGCGTCATTGCGGTTGGTGGAGACGATGATCTGATTGATCGGCAGCCCCATCTTCTGCGCGATGAAACCTGCGTAAATCTCGGCAAAACTGGCCGTGGGGATACTGAAGCCCACTGGGCGTGTGCCCCCGCCCAGCTGCAGCGCAGCATGGAAATAGAAAACTATCTGCGCCAGCACCCCGACCCAGTTGGTCGAATTGAAACTGATCGGTATCAGCGCCGGGCAGGGCCATTCGCGCAGCAACCGGGTGACCAGCGACTGGCAATCGTCGAAGCTGCCGTTCACCGCCACGCAACTGACGCTGCCCGAGTCGGCGCCGCGCATCACCGCCGCGCGGTCCGCCGGGGTGCCGGCCTGCGGATACAGCGCCAGCAGGCGGGCCGTAGGGCAGTGGCGCAAGGCATCGATCGCGGCCACGGCCGTGTCGCCATTGCTGGCGCCCACCCACATCACACGCTCACAGTTCTGGCCCAGGAAGTGCCTGATGAGCCGTGCCTGCAACTGCGCGGCAAAGTCCTTGGAGGATCGGGTTGGCCCGTGGAACAGTTGTATGATCCACTCGTTGTGGCCGATCTGCTGCAGCGGGGCGATCGCACGGTGCGCGAAGCCACGGTAGCTGTCGCTGACCAGCGCCCGTAACGTCGGCTCATCGAGGGTATCCCCTACAAAAGGTGCAATGACCCGCCAGGCCAGTTCGTCGAACGGCAGCCAGGACCAGCTGGCAATTTCCTGAGGGCTGAATTGCGGCAGCGACGCGGGCACGAACAACCCGCCATCCTCGGCCAGCCCTGAAAGCAGCGCCGTGCGAAAGTCAACTCGTGTCTCGCTGCCACGCGTGGTTGTGTACTGCATCGTTGCTCCAAATGACTCGTGATTAGCGTTGCGCCATAGCCACCAGCCAGTGGCTGAAGGCCTGGGCGTCTGCTGGCAGCGCCTCACCCAGGCCGCGCACCAGGTAGAACGACTCGCTGGCCTCGATGCGCTGGGCGAACGGCGCTACCAGGCGCCCTTCCTGTAGCAGGTCCTCGGCCAGGGACGAGCGCGCCAGGGCCACCCCCAGCCCCAGCTCCGCCATGCGCAAGGTGGACACCAAGGTGTCGAACTGCAGGCCGCTCGAAGAATCGACGCCCTCGGCGCCGACCCGCTCCAACCAGTACCCCCAGCCTTCCTCGTAACCCAGTACATGCAGCAGTGGCAGGCCTGCCAGGTCGCGGGGCTCGCGCAGCGGGCAGCTGGCGATCAGGGCGGGCGAGCAGACCGGCACCAGCAGGTCCCGGGTCAGGCGCTGCGCCTCGACGCCAGGCCATTCGCCATTGCCCCAGCGAATCTCCAGGTCATCCTCGGCATCGAGCTCCTTGACCCACAGGTTGCTGATGTAGCGGATATCCACCTGCGGATGCGCCCGGCGAAAGTCAGCCAGCCGCGGTGCCAACCAGAAGTGCAGGAACGACAGGCTGCCACGCACCTTCAAGGGCCGTCGCTGGCGTTGCCCGAAGATCTCGTTGGTGCCTACCGCCAGGCGGCTGATGGCGTCCTGCACCACCGGCAGGTAGGACTGCCCCTCTTCGGTCAACCCCAGCCCCCGGGGCAGGCGCTTGAACAGCGCCACCCCCAGCTGGCTCTCCAGGTGACGGATCTGTTGGCTCACCGCCCCCTGGGTGAGGTGCAACTCCTCGGCGGCATGGGTGAAGTTCAGGTAGCGCGCCGACACTTCGAAGGCCCGTAGCCAGTTCAAGGGGGGCAAGGTTTTCTGGCTCAATGGAAGCTCCTCATGGCGACTGGTTCAGTGGCCCAGTATCACCTTGCTCAGGCGGCCTCGGTAGCCGTCTCGGCCATGTGCTGCGCCACCTGACGACGCTGGCGATATTTGCAGGTCAGCCAGTACATGAAGTAGCACCAGGCAACGAACGGCAAGCCGAAGTACAACGCCACACGCTGAGCGGGGTCGAAGGCGATGCCCACGCAGGCCAGCAGGCAGCAGAACAGCGCGGCCAGGGGCACGAAGGGGTAGCCGCGCACGCGGAACTTGAGGTCTTCGAGCTTGCCGCCCGTGGCGATGTAGTGCCGGCGGAAGGCGATCTGGCTGGCCGCGATGCTCATCCACACCACCACCACCGCCAGCCCGGAGATCGACACCAGGGCAAGGTAAATGGTGTCGGGGGCGAACACGCCGCTGAGCAGCGAAGCCATGCCGCCCGCCATGCTCAAAACGATGGCGTTGAACGGCGTGCCGCGGCGTGACAGTGCAGCGAACTTGCGCGGCATGTTGCCTTGGTCGCTGAGGGTCCAGAGCATCCGCGCGGCGGCATACAGCCCGGAGTTAGCGGCAGACAGCAGCGCGGTGATGATGACGAAGTTCATGATGTCGGCGGCGTAGGGAATACCGATCATCTCGAACACCATCACGAACGGGCTTTCCACAAGGCCGGCCTGCTCGCGGGGCAACAGGGTGGCCAACACGAAAATGGTACCGATGAAGAACAGCGCCAGGCGCAGCACCGTGGTGCGGATGGCCTTGGGCACGTTCTTTTCAGGGTCCCGGGTTTCGCCGGCGGCAATGCCGATCAGCTCGGTGCCGGAGAAGGCGAAGGACACGGCCAGCAAGGTCATGGCGATGGACCAGAAGCCAGTGGGGAACAGTCCTTCACGGGTGAAGTTGCCCAATCCGACACTATGCGCCTGCTTGATGTCGAACACGCCCAGGATGGCGCCGCCACCGATGACCAGGAAGGCGACGACCGCAAGCACCTTGACCAACGACAACCAGAATTCCGTCTCGGCGAATGTCCGCACGGAAATGATGTTGGTGAAGAACACGGCCGCGCCAAACAGCGCGCTCCACATCCATACCGGGGTGTCCGGGAACCAGCGCACCATGAGTATGCCAGCGGCGGTGAATTCCGAACCGATGGCGACCGTCCAGGTCAGCCAGTACATCCAGGCCACCATGTAGCCGGTGCCAGGCCCAAGGTAGCGGGTTGCGTAACTGCTGAAAGAGCCGACTTCCGGCATCTGCACGGCCAGTTCACCCAGGCACATCATCACCAGGTAAACCATCACTGCACCGATGATGTAGGCGATCACCGCGCCTAGCGGTCCCGCCTGGTTGACGGTATAGCCAGAGGTCAGGAACAGGCCGGTGCCGATGACGCCACCCAGTGCCAGCATCACGATGTGGCGGGTTTGCATATCCTGTTTGAAGGCATGCGCCGGGGCATTTTTGTTTGTGGTTATCTGCACGGACATTGTTGGAGTCTCATGAAAGTTGGCGGGCAAGGGCGTGCTACGACCTCGTCTTGGCAGCGCGAATCGAAATGCCTTGCATGTTGTTATTGTTCGACTTCATGAAGAGGCACCCGCTGCGGCGGGCGAGTGCCTTGGGGCAGGCTTCAGGCCTGCTGCTGGATGGGGCGGCCGGCCTCCTCGGCGCCACATTGCGGGTCAGCCTGCCGCGCGAGTTCCGCGCGTACCGCGACGCAGGCTTGGGCCAAGTCGGCCAGCAAGTCGTCGGTGTCCTCGATACCCACGGAAATACGCACCAGGCCCTCTGAAATCCCCAGCGCCTGGCGCTCTTCCAGGGTGTTTTCGACGTGGCTGGTGGTGCGCGCCGGGCCGTAGATGGTTTCCACCGCCCCGAGGTTGCCGGCCCGATGGGCGTACTCGAGGCGTGGCAACAGGCGGGCCACGGTGTCCATGCCGCCTTTGAGCACAAAGCTCACGATGGCGCCGAAACCGCGCATCTGTGCCTTGGCGATGGCGTGGCCGGCGTGCTGTGGCAAGCCGGGGTAGTTCACCGTTTCCACGAGCGGCTCGTTGCACAGGTACTCGGCCAAGGCCTGGGCACTGGCCTGTTGCTGACGCAGTCGAAGGGCCAAGGTCTTGATGCCACGTATGATGAGGTAGGCCGAGAACGGGTCCAATGATGCGCCGTTGATTTCCCGGTAGTGCCGCACCTGCGCCATCAGGTGCTCGGCACCACAGACCACACCACCCAGCACGTCGCCATGGCCGGACAGGAACTTGGTGGCACTGTGCACCACCACATCCACGCCCAGAGCCAGCGGGTTCTGGTTCAGCGGTGTAGCAAAGGTGTTGTCGGCCACCACCAGGGCACCTACTTTGTGCGCAGCAGCGCTCAGGCGGCGAATATCCAGCACCTTGAGCGTCGGGTTGGTGGGCGTTTCCAGGTACAGTAGATCGCAGCCGGCAGCGATTTCGCGCTCCAGGGCTGCGGTATCCAGGGTGTCGCACAGGCACACCTGCACGCCCATGCGCGGCAGGAATTCCTCGAAGATCTTGTTCGTACCGCCGTAGCTGTCGCGGGTCGACACCACCCGTTTTCCGTTCGCCAGAAAGGTGTGCAGCACCGCGCTGATGGCGGCCATACCACTGCTGAAGGCCACGGCCGACTCGGACTGCTCCAGCCCGCAAAGCTTGGCCTCCAGCGTGGCGACGGTCGGGTTGCTCATGCGGCTGTAGATGTAGCCCGGCAGCTTGCCCTGCGCCACGTCGTACCAGGCGTCGATGTCCTGATAGCCATACGCGGCACTGACCACGATCGGGGTCTGCGTCGCGTTGTAGGGGTGCTGGCCTTGCTCGCCACTCCACACCACCCGCGTGCCGACGCCCGCACCAGCAATGCCTGCAACCGCTTCGTTCTTGTTCATATCCAGTTCTCGCACGACTGTGATGACCACCCCGATGCCGGGGTGTTTCGTGGGGACTATAGGGGGAGGGCCTGGAACTGAAAAACGATGTATCTGGGGGCTCAGTAGCGTTTTTTTTAATGGCTGTGCCCCGAGGGATCTTGAGTCAGAGGGCAGCGCTGTCGGCGATGGGCAGCCACCAGCACTACGGCCTGCGGCGGCTACTGATCTTCAGCGTTTACTGCTCAAGGCTCGAAACGAAGGTGCAGACGGCTTGCAAAGGCTACGATCACGGCTACCAGACTTGCACATGCGGCTTCGGCCCCGGCAACGCTGCAAACAGCGGCAGCACCTCTTCAGCCAGTTCCTGAGTCACCTCGCGCGCCGGGCGCCGGGCCATCTGCACGCCTAGTGCCGCATGGTTGAGCCCGGCCTCGCGCCATTTCTGCAACAGGTCGACCAACCCATGGCGCCCGATACGTGGCACATAACGCCTATCGGCGAGGCTGGAGAGGAGGGCGGTCAAGACCCGCTGTTCCGTGTTGTAGCGGGCCACTCGATGGAACATGCGGTCGAACAGGCAACCGTGCTGATGTGTGCGGTGAACAAGATCAGTGATCTGGCGATGGCGGAGATGGATCATTTGCCTACGCTGCTGACGGCGGTGCATTACCTAAGTGGCATGGCCAAGGCGCTGGCCCAGGATGTGAATCATGGGTTGATGGTGGGTCGGAGGGTTGAGTAGGAAAGCGGTGGCCGCTGTGATTGGTGTCAGTCTGTTAGACCCCGGGACCGCTTTGTGGCCCATCGCCGGCAAGCCGGCTCCCACACCGACCGTACCGCCCTCAGAATGCGCTATCAGCAGTGCATAGGACGGATGTACTAGATAGCCCTTTGCCTTAGGTTCAGGGCGAGAAAGTATCGCCTCGAAGAATAGGCAAAGGACTGGCCCCATGACCGCTTTCAAGAAGCAGCTCCTGCCTGTCGCCTTACTGTGCAATGTCCTCGCTGCCCAGGCGAGCGATGTACAGATGGGCGACTTTTGGCTAGTCCACTACCAAGGTGGCTTGGGCAAGAATCAGGTGTTTGTCGCGGACGGTGACCCCAATAACATCTTCAATCGCCCAGGTGGCGCGAAATCATTGGGCGTCTACCAGTTCTACGAAGAGCCCGGCAAGCCCACATTCACTGCTTACGATGTCGAAATCGATTGCGCGAAGAACCGCGTGCGCATCGCGGGCGCACAGAATTTTCGCAGCGTTTTCAATGAGTTGCGAAACGCAAAGTATTCCAACCAATGGCAGAGCAAACCTGACACCTGGTTGGCGCAAAGCCGCGACTTCCCGTGCAAGCCGGCTGACCGCCAGGCCCGAAAAATGGAGCGCCTGGGGGTAATGCCTGCATCGCAAATAGCCAAGGCAGGGCCGCAGCTGTTCGAGATATTGAATCGCGAGGCCGCCAAAGCGGCGATCATGCAGAAGATCGACGAAGGATTTGCACAGATGTCTGCCAAGTAAAGCGGCCGTCAAGGAGAAGAGCTTATGAACCGATTGTTCGCATTGGGCCTGTTGGCCACATTGCTCAGTGGCTGCGCATCGCTGGAAGCCAGCAGTGCCTGGAAAGCTCGTCCGGTGGGCGAGCTGATCGATTTCTTCGGCGTGCCACGGCAGGTCATGGTGGTGCCGGAGGAGGATTTGGTCGTGCTCAGGTATGTGCGCGACAGCAGTTATATCACGCGTGAAGCCGCAGGCACTTACACAGGGCCGCAGAACGGGCAGATCGTGCACACGGAATACTGGGAAGACGTGGAGCACTCAGGCAGCTGTCAGATCGATGTGTTCATCAACAGAGCGCGATTGGTGCAGAAGGTACGGACGAAGGGACGCTGTGCAGTTGTCGAGATGGCGCCGGCGGCTCGAGCGTGATCTGGCAGACGCAAACCACAGGTGATCGACTCAGAAGGTCACCTCCCATAATACTCAATTTAACATAATATACATTATGCGTAGATTCGTATTGAGCGTCATGCCCAGAGGGAGGCCAGATTTCAGCCTCCATCAAAGCCCGGTCCTCCAATCCAGCTCACTGGAACGTCAATTCCTTCGGCACCCCATACCGACCGCCGTGATACTCCAGGTTGAACGTGTTCGTCGTTGAACTGCCCTCGATTTCCTCACAGTCATCATCACCTTTAACAACGCTCTGACTTCCGGTCGAGATCTCGGTAACCCGCAACCTGCTGAAACCCTCCTTGCCAGGTTTGCCAATCGCCAGTGTCCGCTTTGTCTCGTCGAATTCACCAGCGCAGACACCGTCCCATTCGCCATTGCTCTTGCTTACAACCAACTGCTCCATGATCTGACGCAACTGCGAACCGTCGTTCACAAAGAGACTAAGGGTTTCGCTGCCGAACGGATTGACCCGCGACGAGCCTGTGTGACGAATGCGCACGCCAAATGCCCGCAGCCCAGGCGCAACCTGATAACGCGCCGTGTCCAGCATCAGGCCTGAAAACTGCACCGCGTCGGAGACGATCGCAGCCTCCTGGTAGCTGTGGGCTATGACCTTGCCGCTGGCGGCATCGGCCACCAGCACATCCAGGCCGTAATCGCCTTGCCCGTGTTCATCGACATTCACCATCAGCGGCAAGGCTGCCAGCACCTGACTGGCGTCTGCCGGATTGACCTTGCAGACCGCAAATTCGCTGGCGAGCTCCAAGGTCGGATGCAGGTCCTGGGCCCAGGTTTGCAGGTGCTGCGTGCAGTCGCCCCAGGCGATCATTGGGGCAAGCAACAGCGGTAACACGGTGAATCGATGCATGGAGGTGTCTCATTCCTTTGATGTTTTTGCCAGGCTAAGTGAGTTGGGCGAGAACTTCACACGCTTGATAGATTCCTGCAACTCGCCCTGCGCCCTGCCCAGCCTTTTGATAACTATAAAACATAACTCAACTAAATATTCATTTAGTTGAGTTATATGCATAAGTCCAGGAGATTCTGAAACCATGACATGAGCCTACTGCCTACCCGCCTCCACAGACCTGTTCCGGCCGCCGAAATACCTCCAACCATCTATGCTCTCCTGACCTACCCCACGGAGCCTGTTCGAAAATGGACATTCGCCAGAAAACCATCGGGTTCGGTCTGGTCAGCATCCTCGCCGCGCTGTTGCTCGGCGGTAGCGGCCTGCTCGCCGAGCATGACCAGAACCAGGCACTCAAGCGCAGCGAGGCCAGCATGGCCGCCCTACGCAATCACATGGAAGGCGACATGATGCACGACGCGCTGCGCGCCGACGTGCTGGCCGCCCTGCTGGTCAAGCCGGGCGACACGGACACCGCCAACCAGGTGCTGGCCGACCTCGACGAGCACGCCAAATGGTTCCGCAGTGTCGTGCAGAGCAACCTCGAACTGCCTCTGGATAGCGACCTGCACCAGGCTATCAGCGAGCTGGGCCCCCTCCTCGACCACTATATCGCCAGTGCCACCTCAATCATCCAGCTGGCCTTGCAGTCACCCGAGCAGGCCCAGGCGCAGTTGCCGGCCTTCGTCGCGGCGTTCAAGGAGCTGGAGCAGCGCAACAGCACCCTCAGCGACCTGATCGCCGGCAACGCCGACAAGAGCCGCGAGCAGAGCACCGCCACTCTGCACCAGGGCGTCGCCGTGCTGGTCGGCGGGATGGTCCTGGCCGCCGTGGTGCTGGCGCTGTGCACTTTCCTGCTGTTGCGCTCGATCCTGCGCCCCTTGAGCCAGACCATGGCGGTAGCCGAACGCATCGCCCAAGGCGACCTCACCACCCAGATCCAGGTCCATGACCGCGACGAGACCGGGCACCTGCTGCGCTCGTTGGCCGACATGCGCGACAGCCTGGGCAACATGATCAAGGCCATCCATGAAGAGAACTTGCTGCTGCGTGACGTGGCCGATGAACTGGGCCAGGCTTCCAGCAGCCTCGTACAACGCACCAGCCAGCAGTCCGACAGCGCCGTGAGCATGGCCTCGGCCACCGAGCAGATGATCGCCAACCTGGCGCGGATCGCCGACCACGCCCGCGATGCGCAGGCTATCTCCGGGCAGTCCGAGCGCCTGGCTAGCGACGGCGGCGAGGTCATCCTCAACGTGGTCGGCGGCATGCAGGGGATCGACGAAGCGGTCAACCGCTCCTCTGAAACCATCACCGTGCTGGGGCAAAGCTCGGAAGAAATCCACTCGATCATCCAGGTGATCAACACCATCGCCGAGCAGACCAACCTGCTGGCTTTGAACGCGGCCATCGAAGCCGCCCGTGCCGGCGAGGCCGGGCGCGGCTTTGCCGTGGTCGCCGACGAAGTACGCGGCTTGGCCGGGCGCACGGCGCAGTCGACCCGAGAGATCACCGGCATGATCGAACGCATCCGACAAAGCACGGGCAACGCCGTCGACAGCATGCAGACTGGCGTCACCCGGGTCCGCGCCGGCGTGGAGCTGGCCACCCAGGCGGGGGCGTCGATCCAACAGATTCGTGAAGGCGCCCGCCGCGCCGCGTCGGTTGTCGAGGAAATCTCGCAGACCATCGGCGAGCAGACCCGGGCCAGCCAGGATGTCGCGCAACAGGTCGAGCTGATCGCCCGCATGTCCAGGGACAGCACCGACACCACGCGGCAGCTGGCGTCGGCGGCGCAGCGCCTGGGCGAAATCGCCCAGGGCATGCAGGCGAGCGTGTCGCGGTTTCGCGTGTGACTGGGCAGGCGCTTGCCGGCGCCCTGCCCTCGCCCGCTGCTACTGGCTCAGCGCCTTGGCCACTGCGTTGACGAACACCGCCTGCTCGTCATACAGCGAGCCGGGGCTCTCGGCGTTCTTCCAGGTCGACCACTGCACCACCACCAGATGCTCCGCCGGGTTGATGGCGATGCTCTGGCCGAAGATGCCCAGAGCCCAAAAGGTCTTGTCGCTGTTGGCGGTGCGCTTGGGCTCGGCATCGCTGTCCGGGGCCGGGGCGTTGTACCACCACTGGTAGCCGTACTGGCCGTTGGGCGCTGCGGCCGTCACCGATCCCTTGGCTTGGGTCCAGTGGGTCGAACGTGCTACCCAGTCGTCCGGGAGCAGCTTTTCGCCATCCGGCAGCTGGCCGCCGCTCTGCACAAACTGGCCGAAGCGCCCCCAGTCGCGCAGCGTGGCATTGAAACCGTGGCCGCCCATGTCCACCTTGCCCGGCACCAGGGCGTGCCAGACGCCCGCCTGTTGCATGCCGTAGCGGCTCCACACCCGAGTTTGCAGATACTCGGCGATGGTCATGCCGGTGGCATTCTCCAACACCCGACCGACCAGCCAGGCGCCACCGGTGTTGTACGACCAGACCTCACCCGGCTTGACCCCGGGCTTGCGCTTGACCGACCTCACCAGTTCGAGCACGCAGTGATAGGGATCAGCAGTGGCCTCGCACTGGGTCATGTGCGAAAAGTCCGAATCCTTGGAGGCGTAGTTCTCGTCCCAGATTACTCCCGAGGTGTGTTGCAACAGCTGGTGCAAGGTCACGTCCTGCCATTCGGAACCCTCCAGTTCCGGAACGTAGCGGCTGATCCTGTCGTCCAGCGACTGGATCTTGCCTTCCTTGACGGCGATGCCAACCAGCACGCTGACCACCGACTTGGCCACCGATCGGGACGTCCACAAGGTCTGTGGCGTGTTGCCCTTGCCGTAGTATTCGTAGGCGATCTTGCCGTCCTTGAGCACCAGCAGGCCGGTCACACTCTGGTTGGCCAGGTATTGCGCCAGGTTATGCGTCTTGCCGCCCAACTGATACTGCACGTCGGTCAGCGCGTGGCTGGCCTGCGGCAAGGGAAATGGCGTGGCGCCGTTCGGGGCGAAGACATCGCCACCGTAGAGGCGGTAAGTGTTGCGAAAGCCCACGACCCGGGTGGCCTGGTCCCAGGTGAGCATATCCCTGGCAGCCGGCAGCACCTTGTCGAAGGGCTGCGGGCAGGGTTCAAGCCCTGGCACGCCGCAGGCCCCCTTGTTGTCGGCCGCCTGCGCCGCACCCGCCAGGGCGGCGAGCGTCAGGGCCAGGATGGAAAGACCGTTGAACGACTTCTTTATTGTTGTTGGCCGCATCGGAGGGCTCCTCGTAAAGCGCGGAAATACGCCGCCCCGAGTGTCGGCAACTTGAACGGGCGGGAAAAGCACAATAAATTTGCCTTCACTATTAAAAAAACTAACAGCCAGGAGCGTGCCCATGGCCGAAGACCGCCTGCCCCCGCTCAACGCCGTGCGTGCTTTCGAGGCCGCCGCCCGCCTGGGTAGCTATGTCGCCGCCTCCCAGGCGTTGCACGTGACCCAGCCGGCGATCGGTCGGCATGTAAAGAACCTCGAGGCCTGGCTGGGCGTGCGCCTGCTCGAGCGCTCCCCCCGCGGCGTGAGCCTCACCCTGCCCGGCGCCCATTACTACAAGGCCGCAGCCGAAGCACTGCAGATCCTCGCTGATGCCGGTGCGCGCCTGGCACAACGGGGAGACGAGCGCTGGCTACGGATCCTCTGCGTGCCGGCGTTCGCCTCGCGCTGGCTGACACCGCGCATCGACGCCCTGCGTAGCCTGCGCCCGGACCTGAGGATCGCCATCGAGCCTAATGCCACCTTTACCAGCGTGGATGCGCGCCAGGCGGACCTGGGCATCGCCTTCGGTCTGCCGGGTGAGCTGAGCGGGGTACGCGAGGTGTTGATCCGCCCGAAGGTGTTCGCCGTCTGCGCGCCGAGCTACCTCGCGCAGTTGCCTGCGAGACTAAGCGCTGCGAACTTGCCCGGATGCAGGCTGATCCATGTCGATGACGGCACCTGGTGGAACAGCTGGTTCGCCGCCAATGGCCTGAGGGTGCGGGTCAAGGCCGACACTTCGCATATCAGCAACGATATCGTGCTGAACCTGGCCCAACGCGGTCACGGCGTTGCCCTGGCCACCGAGGTACTGGTGGGGCGTGAGCTGCGCGAAGGCAGCCTGGTGCGCTGCGTGGAACAAGCCGTGGCGCTGGAAAGCTACCAGTTGCTGACGCCAGCGCAGCCGCCGAGTGCCGATGCGTTGTGGTTCATGGGTTGGTTGGGTGACAGCCTGCGTGAGGCATATCCGGACGCGGTGTGAATCTGGCACCGGCTGGCCGGTGATCAGGGGGCAAGTCGCATTGGTGCACCATCCCTCCCACGCAGCCAGCGCTGGTTTGGCTAGAAGTCCACCGAGGTAGAGAACATCACCGACCGCGGCGTGCCCAGCCCACCGGACAGGCCACTGCCATCGCCGCCATTCCACGAACCGATCCAGTAGGCCTTGTTGGCCACGTTCTGCACGGTGGCGCGGAAGGTCACCGGCTTGTCCGAGATCTTCAGGCTGTAGCGGGCGCCCAGGTCGAAGATCGTGTAGGACGGCAGCGACAGGTTGTTGGCATCGGTGGCGTAGCGCCGGCCGGCATAGTTGGCGTTGCCGATCAGGGTCAAGCCCGGAAGCTCACGCAGGTCGTACTCGACGCCGAGCTTGGCCAGCACCTTGGGCACGCCCGTGGCCTGGTTGCCTTCGTTCTCCTTGCGTATCGATTTCGTCAGCTCGGCCTTGGTGTAGGACGCTCCGCCCAGCAGGCGCAGCCCCGGCTCGATCTCGCCGAAGAACGACCATTCCAGGCCACGGTTGCGCTGCTCGCCGTACACGCCGTAGACCTGCGTGACCGGGTCGGTATAGGCGCTTGGTTTCTTCACCTGATAGACACTGACCGTGTGCGCGAAGGTGCCCAGGTCGAGCTTGGCGCCCAGTTCGTACTGCTTGGTCTGGTACGGCGCCATGATCGCACCCGCGTTTCGCGCGTTGTCCGGCGCGATACCGCCCTGGCTCAGGCCTTCGATGTAGTTGCCGTACAGCGACAGCTCGTCGGTGACCTTGACCAGCAGGGCCGTGGCCGGCGATACCCGGCTTTCATCGTAGGGCTTGGAGGTGCGCTGGTGGTTGCCGTTGTAGTTCGACGCGCGCACGTTCTGGTGGCGTGCACCGACGGTCCACTGCACCTTGTCATCGAGGAACGACAGGGTGTCGAGCAAGGCTTCGCTGCTCAGCCGGGCACGCATGCGCGAGGTGACGTTGCCGTACTCGCCGATCTCCGGGCGCGGGCCGTAGTCCAGGTTGTAGTAGTTGGTGCGGATGGTCGACGACAGGCGCTTGTCCTTGAAGCTGTTCTCGGAGTCGTAGCGGGTGGCCGCCAGCGACCAGGCGTGATCCACGGGCCCGGTGGCGAAACGCCCGCGCAGGCCGACTTCGCCGGATTTCTGCTCGCCATCGCGGGCCGAGCGGATCGGCGTGGCGGAGATGTCGCCGGCATCATTGAGCAGCATGCCGCTGGTCATCAGCGCGTTGTAGCCCCCTTCCCTGTGGCCCCAGCCGGCGAATGCGGTGAGCGAGTCGTTGAGGTCGTACTCGCCGCGCAGCACCACGGTGTCGGTGTCGTTGACGGTATAGCCCCACTCCGGGGCCAGCGAATGATCGCCCTTCTTGGCCTTGGGCAGGTGGGTCACCCCGGGGCTGATCGAGGAGATGCCGAAATAGTTGACCCCGTCCATGCGCTCGCGCTGGTGGTAGTAGTCCAGCGACGCCCTCGCCCGCTCGCCGCGCCAGTCCAGGGCCAGCGACGACAGCTGCATGCGGTGCTGCTGGTCGTCCACGGGGGTGTCGCCGTCGCGGTAGACGCCGTTGAAGCGCACGCCGAACTGCTTCTGGTCGCCGAAGCGGCGGCCGATATCGGCATGCATGCCGGCCAGGCCATCGGACTCGTACGAGGCGGTCAGCCGGGCCAGGGGCTCGTCGCCGGCACGCTTGGGCACGATGTTGATGCTGCCACCGACGCTGCCGTCAGGCGGCATGCCGTTGAGCAGCGCCGATGGGCCCTTGAGCACTTCGATGCGCTCGGCGAGCTCGGTGGAGCCGCGCATGTTCGGCGCCATGCTCGGCAGGCCGTTGAAGGTGATGTCGTTGCCGGTGCTGTAGAGGCCTCGGATGAAGAAGGTCTCGAAGATGCCGCGCTTGCTCGGCACGTACACCGACGGATCGGTGGCGCCGATCACCGAGCCGATGTCCTGGGCCTGGCGGTTCTCGATGTATTCCTTGGTGTAGCTGATGGCGTTGAACGGCGTTTCGCTGAAGTCCTTGTTGCCCATCAGCCCGAGCCGGCTGCCCGAACCGACCTGGCCACCGGCATATTCCGGTGGTGGAGCGCCCAGCGAATCACGGGTGTCCTGTACCAACGTTTCCGGCAGGGTCAGGCCCTCCTCCTTCACATCGGGGGTCTGTTGCTGCGCCGAGGTGCTGGAACGTGGCGGTTGCGCGAAGGCGTTGCCGGCGATGGCGGCCATGCCCAGCAGTACGGCCATGAACAAGGCCCTGCGGGGCAGGTTCGGGGCCTGGGGATGTTGCAGTGGAGGCATGAGGGATTCCTTTCGGGACGAAATGGTAATGTTTCTCATTAGTCATTCCGTACGAGTCGGCGAATCCCTCAACAGAAATTACAGTCATTTGGCCACTATCGGCTGAGCAACCCATTTCGTGTAGGAGATCGGCCAGCCCTTTGGGGCTTCGCTGTCTTGCAGGGAACTGCTGTCTCTGTGGGAGCGGCCTTGCGTCGCGAAAGGGCTGCGCAGCAGCCCCAGCAATTTTGATGGTGTTTCGGAATCTGGGGCCGCTGCGCGCCCCTTTCGCGACGCAAGGCCGCTCCCACAGGAATTACGTATGACCTGAATGCAGGATTAGCCCTGATACCCCTTCACCACCTCGTCCGCCACCCGCTCCAGGCAGGTCACGCTGGCGGTGCACAGGTACCAGGTCTGTGGATCGACGAACACCACATGGCCGTTCTTCCACGCCTTGGTCTGGCGCAGCAGCGGGTTGTCCAGGGTCTCGCGGTCCAGCGCGGCCCGGCGCTCCATCACTGCGGTGCGGTCGATCACGTAGAGGATGTCAGGGTCGGCCTGGTGAATGAACTCGTTGGAAATCGGCTGCCCGTGCAGGCCTGCCTGCATGTCGTCACTGGCCGGCTTGACCCCGAGGGTGTCGAAGATGAAGCCGTAGCGCGAGCGCACGCCATAGGCGGTGAACGCGCCGTTGTTGTGCAGCACCACCAGCGCCTTCTCCGGGCGCCCGTCGGTCACCTGGCGCACCTGGGCCACCTTGGCGTCGATGCGCTCGGCGGTTTCCCGGGCCCGGTCTTCCTTGCCGAGGATCCGTCCGACGGTCAGCAGGTGCTGCTTGGCGGTGTCGATGACGTTGCCCTGGCGGTTGTCCATGTCGATGTCGTAGTGCACCGTCGGGGCGATCTGGCTCAGTTCCGGGTAGCTCTGCGCCTGCAGCGGCGAGATCAGGATCAGGTCGGGCTTGAGCGCATGCAGGCGCTCGAGGTTGGGCTGGATGGTGGTGCCGACATCGGCCACCTTGGGGTCGTCGCGGTACTTGGCCAGGAAGCCCGCCACATAGTCCTTGGCGATGCCGATCACCGGCGCGCCGAGCTGATCGAGGGTGTCCAGCTCGCTCATGTCGAAGGCCACCACGCGCTGCGGCTGGTGTTCGACCAGCGTGGTGCCCAGGGCGTGCTCGACCTTCACCGGGGCGTAGTCGGCGCTGGCGGCGCGCGCCTGGGCCGGCGGGGCCTGGTCGCAGCCGGGCAGCGCGGCCGCCACGGCGGCGGCCAGCAGTATCTTGCAGATTCCGTTCATACCAGCTCTCTCGATAGTGATGGGTTGAAGTAGTTGCAGACGAAACCGTGCGCGCTGGGCAGGATCTCGAAGGCCAGGCCGAACAGCGCGCGCAGGTTGGCCTGGGTGACCACCTCGGCGACCGGCCCGTGGCTGTGCACGGCGCCGCCTTTCATGGCGACGATGTGGTCGGAATAGTTGGCGGCGAAGTTGATGTCGTGCACCACCAGGATCACCGTGCGCCCCTGCTCGTCGCAGAGCCTGCGGATCGCCTGCATGATCTGCACCGCGTGCTTCATGTCGAGGTTGTTCAGCGGCTCGTCGAGCAGCAGCAGCTCGGTGCGCTGGGCGATGGTCATGGCCAGGAAGGCCATTTGCCGCTGGCCGCCGCTGAGTTCGTCGAGGTAAGCCCCGCGCAGAGGCTGCAGCCCCAGGAAATCCAGTGACTCGTCGATCACCTGCTGGTCGTCGGCCGTCAGCAGGCCACGGCTGTAGGGGAAGCGGCCGAAGGCGACCAGTTCCTCGACGGTCAGGCGCAGGTTGAAGTCCAGCACCTGGCGCAGGGTGGCCACGCGGCGGGCGTAGTCGGCGATGGCTATGCGGTCGATGTCCTGGCCGTCGAGCAGGATCCGCCCGCGATTGGCCGGCAACAGCCGGGCGATGCACATCAGCAGGGTGCTCTTGCCGGCGCCGTTGGGGCCGATCAACGAGGTGACCTGGCCGGCGGGAAACGCCAGGCTCACGTCATCGAGCACGGTCTTCTCGCCGTAGGCCTTGTGCAGGTGTTCGAGGGTGATCATGGGGTGCCTCGGGTTCGGACCATCAACGCGAGGAAGTACGCGCCGCACACCAGGTTGACGAGGATGCTGACGCTGGTCCGGTAGTTGAACAGGTGCTCGACCAGCAGTTGGGCGAGCAGGAACATGCCGATGGCCACGGCGCAGGCCAGTGGCAGGGTGACCTGGTGCCGGGCGCTGCGCGCCAGGGCGTAGGCGATGTTGGCGACGAACACACCCATGAACGCGGTCGGCCCCACCAGGCTGGTGGACACCGCCACCAGCACGGCGATCAGCGCCATCTGCAGGCGCAGGCAGCGGCCATGGTCCAGGCCCAGGGCGATGGCCTGGTCGCGCCCCAGCGCCAGCACGTCGAGGACCCGCGTGCCGCGCGCCACCAGCAGCGCCACCGCCGCCACCAGCAGGCCCGAGTACAGCACCTGGGTCGGCTGGGCGCGGTTGAAGCTGGTGTAGCCCAGGCTCTGCAGGATGGAGAACTCCCCCGGGCTGGTCTTGAGCTGGATGAACTGGGTGAAGGTGCCCAGCACCATGGTCAGCACCAGCCCCAGCAGCAACAGGCGGTAGACATCACCCCGCCCCTCGCGCAGCAGCCAGCGCTGCAGCAGCCACGAGTAGCCAAGCATCAGCGCGATCGACAGCAGCGCGTTGCCCTGGGCGCCCAGCAGCGCCACGCTGGCGGTGCCCAGCCACAGCACCAGCAGGGCCTGGAACAGCAGGTAGATGCCTTCGTAGCCCATGATCGCCGGGGTCAGCACGCGGTTGCCGGCCAGGGTCTGGAAGATCACCGAGGACAAGGCGATGCACACCCCTGCCACGATTATCGCGCCCAGGCGCACCAGGCGCTTGGGGATCACGTAGCTGAAGTCCAGGCCCGAACCCAGCAACAGGAACGCCAGCGCCAGGGCCGGCAGCAACAACCAGGCGGCGCGGCGCATCATTTGCACTTCCACAGGATCAGCAACAGGAACAGCACGCCGCCGACACCGCCGGCGGTCAGGCCAATGGGTACCTCGTAGGGATGGATCAGCAGCCGGCCGAGGATGTCGCAGGCCAGCAGCAGCGCCGCGCCGCACATGGCAACGATGGGCAGGGTGCGCTTGAGGTGCTCGCCGTAGCGCAGCGCCACCAGGTTCGGCACCACCAGGCCGACGAAGGGGATCGCGCCCACGGTGATCACCGTGGCCGATACGGTCACCGCCACCAGCACCAGGCCGAGGATGGCGGTGGCCGCGTAGTTGAGCCCGAGGCTGGTGGCCATGCCCTGGCCCATGCCGAGCACGGTGAAACGCTGGGCGTACAGGTAGGTGATCACGACGATCGGCAGGATCAGGTAGATGATCTCGTAGTTGCCCTCGATCACCCGCGAGAAGTCGCCCAGCAGCCAGCCCTGCATGCTCTGCAGGATGTTGTGGCGGTAGGCGTAGAATTCGGCGATGGCGCTGAGCAGGCTACCGTACATCAGGCCGATCACCGGCACCAGCACCAGGTTGGTGAAGCGGATGCGGCGGATGATCGCCACATACACCAGGCTTGCCAGCAGGCAGAACACCAGGGCGAACAGCATGCGTCCGCTGGCCCCGGCTCCGGGCAGCACGGTCAGGGCCACCAGGATGCCCAGCTTGGCCGCGTCGAGTCCGCCGCAGGTGGCCGGCTCGACGAAGCGGTTGCGCACGATCTGCTGCAGGATCACCCCGCAGATCGACAGGCCGACCCCGGTCAGCACCAGCGCCGCCAGGCGTGGCAGGCGGCTGGCGGTGAGGGTCAGCCAGGCATCGTCACTGGCCGACCACAAGGCCGACCAGGACATCTGGCTGGCCCCGACCATCAGTGAAACGCCACACAGCAGCAACAACAGCGTTGGCAGTAGCACCCGACTCAAGCGGTCACTCCATCGCCTGCCACCTCGCCGATGCGCCAGCCCTTGGCGGCCCGACGCTGCTCGAGGAAGTGCGCGTACAGCCCACCCTTGGCAGCCAACTGGGCATGGGCGCCCTGCTCGCGGATGCGCCCTTGGTCGAGCACCACGATCTGGTCGGCCATGGCCACCGTCGACAGCTGGTGGGCAATGACGATCAGCGTGCGCTTGCCGCGCAGCCGTGCCAGTGCCTCGGCGATGGCCGCCTGGTTCTCGGCGTCCAGCGCCGCGGTGGCCTCGTCGATCAGCAGGATCGGCGCGTCCTTGATCAACGCACGGGCGATCGAGATACGCTGGCGTTCACCGCCGGACAGCCGTGCACCGCCCTCGCCCACCGGCGTGTGCAAACCTTCGGGCAGGCGTTCGAGGATCTCCTGCACCCCGGCCAGCCGCGCCGCCTCGAGCACCTCGGCCTCGCTGGCGTCAGGTTTGCCGAGGCGGATGTTGTCGGCGATGCTGCCCTGGAACAGGTAGGCGTCCTGGAAGATCTGGCTGATCTGCCCGGCCAACTGCTCGGCGGACATCTGCCGCACATCCACCCCGCCAACCTTGACCCGGCCCTGGGTGACATCGAAGAAGCGCGCGATAAGGCGTACCAGGGTGGTCTTGCCCGACCCCGACGCGCCGACCAGCGCGGTCATGCTGCCGGGCGCGATATCCAGGCTGACCTCGCGCAGCACTTCGGGTTGATCATCGCCGTAGCGGAAACCGACCTGCTCCAACTGCACCGAACCGTCGACCGGCGCCTGCGGTGCTGCGGGCTCGGGCAGCGGCTCGACGGCCAGCAGCTCGGCCACCGCCTGCAACTGGCCACGGGTGCCGCGCAGCACCTCGCTGTAGCCGGCCACATCCAGCAACGGGTCGATGAAGCGGGTCGCCAGTACCAGCGCGACCAGGGTGGCGATCACCGCCGCGCTGTCGAAGGCGGCACCGGCCTGCTCGCCGAGCCACAGCGTGGCGGTCACCAGCAAGGCGGCGAAGCTGGCCTGCACCGCCCAGACATTGAGCACCGACGACAGCGCCGAAAGCTGGATCAGCTTGCGCGCGGCCTGCTGTTGCTGGGCCACGGCCTGCTCCAGGAAACGCGTGCCGCCCTGCTCGCCATTGAAGGCGCGCAGCACCGACTGCGCCTGGGCGAACTCGACCATGCGCTGGCTGGTCTGTGCGGTGTCACGCTGGTAGCGCTGGTCGGCGCGCTGGCCCAGGCGCATGGTCGCCAGCATCACCAGCGCCAGCAGCGGCAGGCTGACCAGGGCCACCAGGCCCAGGCGCAGGTCGACCAGCAACAGCGCGACGAGGATCACCAGCGGCGTCACCACCCCGGTGAACAGCGGCGTGAACACATGGGCCGGCAGTTGCGCGATCTCCATCATGCCTTGGGTGGTGACGTGGCTCAGGCGCGCGGTGTTGGCGGCGCTGAACCAGCCCACCGGCAGCGTGCCGACATGCTCGCCCAGGCGCTGGCGGCCACCGCGCAGCACCGCGATGCCGACGGCGATGCCGGCCTTTTCCACCCGCCGGCGCAGGTACCAGCACACCACCACGCCCAGGGCCAGCAGGGCCAGCCACTGGCCGGCGGCTCCCAGCTGGTTGCCCAGCAGGTGGCGCAGGATCGGCACCAGGGTGACGATGGTCAGCCCGCAGAGCACGCCATACACCAGCGCCAGGCGCAGGTAGCGGCGCAGGAACACGGCGTCGGCGCCGAGCAGTCGAACGAAAATCCCCAGCATGATCAGTGCTCCTCCACCTGCGCGGTCGCCCGCGCCTTCGCATAACCCCCGGCAGCCCACAAGCGGGCGTACAGGCCGCGCCGAGCCAGCAGTTCGTCGTGATTGCCGCGCTCGGCGACCGTGCCCTGGTCCAGCACCAGGATCTGGTCGGCATGCATGACCGTGTCCAGGCGGTGGGCGATCACCAGCAGCGTGCGGCCCTGGGCGAAGCGCGACAGTGCCTGTTGCAGCTTGACTTCGTTCTCGGCGTCGGCCGCCGCGGTGGCTTCGTCGAGCACCAGCACCGGCGGGTCGAGCAGCACCGCGCGGGCGATGCTCAGCCGCTGCAGCTCGCCGCCGGAGAACTGCACGTCCTCGCCGATTACCGCGTCGTAGCCTCGCGGTTGGGCAAGGATGCGCTCGTGGATATTGGCGATCCGTGCCGCCGCCTCGATCTGCTCCTGGCTCGCCGAAGGCCGGCCCAGGGCAATGTTCTCTCGCACGCTGGCATGGATCAGGCGCACATCCTGCAGAACGAAGCCGATACGCCGGTACAGCTGGGCGCTGTCGATCTGGCGCAGGTCGACGCCGCCCAGGGTGATGCGCCCGGCGCTGGGGTCGAAGAAGCGCAGCAGCAGGCGCGCCAGGGTCGACTTGCCGGCGCCCGAGGCGCCGACCACCGCGGTCACCGTGCCAGGCTCGAGGGTGAACGACACCTCGCTCAGCACCGGATTGCGCGGGTCGTAGTGATAGCCCAGACCCTGCACTTCGATCCGTGCATCGGCCGGCAGCTTGCCGGCGCCCTGGCCGTCGGTCTCCAGCAGCGGCGTGCGCAGCAGCGTCTGCACGCGCTGGGCGGCGCCGGTGGCGTTGTTCAGGTCGTGGGTGATATAGGCCAGCAACAGCAGCGGCGCGCAGATGCCCGGCGCCACCAGGGCGAACGGCAGCACCTGCACCGGGGTGATCCAGCCCAGGCCGACGAACAGCGTGCCGAACGCCAGCACCACGCCAAGCACCGACACTGGGGCGATCATTGCGTTGGCGTTGGCCATGGCGCTGACCAGCGGCCGGGTGAAGTCGGTGAAGGCCGCGGCGAAGGCGTCCACCGCCTCGCGGTAGCTGCCATGGGCCTTGCGCTGGCCACCGAAGGCCTTGACCACCGGGATGCCGTTGACGAACTCGACCACCGCCTGGTTGATCCGCCCCATGCCGGCACCGAAGGCCTGCATGTTGCGGGCGCTGGCCTGGTGGGCGCGGGCGAAGAACAGGAAGAACAGCGGGAACGGCAGCATCGACACGATCGCCATGCGCCAGTCCATGGCGAACAGGTAGGCGATCGAGGCCAGCACCGCCCCGGCGCTGCGCCCCAGGGTGGTATAGAAGTGCGCGGTGAGGCTGTGCAGGATGCCGATATCGTCCTGCATGGCCTGCTTGACCTCGCCCGAGGCGCGGCTGGTGAACCAGCCCAGCGGCACCCGCGCCAGGCGGCGGATGATCGCCAGGCGCAGCGTGCCGGTGATGTGGTTGTCGGCCAGGTGCGCGACCAGATCGCCCAGCGAGATCAGCGCCATACCGGCGAACAGGCAACCCAGCCCCATGGCGATGACCGGCCAGGCCTGGTCGAGGCCCTGCCCGCCGGCCAGGGCCAGGCGGGCGACTTCGGCGATGGCCGCCAGCGGCGCCAGGGTCAGCATGGCGCCCAGGGCAGCGAGCAGCCCGGCGACGATCAATCGGCCGCGTATCGGTGCAAGCACCGCGGCGACCGGTCCACGGGCGGACGGGTCCGCCACCCCTTGTTCAACACTCATGAATGCTCCTTTTCAGCACGAGGCGCGGGCCGGGCCATTCCAGGGGCGCCCTGCCCGCATGTCCTTCTCAACCTGTTTTCCGCACGAGGCGGGCAAACCCTCAAGAAAATCTGCGCGCCCTCAGGCGCCGCCCAGCCGATAGCGCCTGCAGGTGCGCAGGCCGGCGGCGATGTACTTTTCCACCGAGGACACCGAGACCCGCAGCTCGTCAGCGATGGCGCGGTGGGCCATGCCGTCGAGGCGGCACAGCAACAGGGCCTGGCGCGCCTTGGGCGAGTGCCGCTGCAGGGCCCTGTCGATCGCCCCAAGGGCCTCGATCACCAACGCCCGCGTCTCCTCAGAGGGCACCCACGGCTCGGGCTGCTGGCCATGGTCTTCGAGGTAGCGTGTTTCGCGCTGGCGACGGCGGTACAGGTCGATGACCTTGCCGTTGGCGATCTGCGTGAGGTGGCAGCGCGACTGCTCGGCGCTGGGCACCTGGCCCTTGTTCATCAGGTGCAGGTAGATGTCGTGGGCCAGGTCCGCCGCATCCACCGAGTTGCCGAGCTTGCGCCGCAGCAGGTCGCACAACCAGCCGTGATGATCCTGATACAGCTGGTGCAGCTGCTGATGAAGCGCGAACGTTCCGTTGTCCACGGTACCTCTCCCTGAGCGTGGTGCATTCCAGACGGCTTGCTTTGACGTACGCCAATCTAGATGATAATTATTTGCATCTTTCACACCATAACGAATCCCTTGGATTCACGCAATGCACCCCGGTGGTGCAACCCCTCTGCGCGGCCACTCACCGCGATCCATGGATGGCAGTGAAGGCCGACGCGGGCCTTGAACGATCGAACAGCAGGAAGCTAGCTATGTTGGAACGCAACACCACCCCACCCTCGCCCCAGGCCCTGGACGAACACGAGGAACTCGCCTGGTTCGCCCAGCAGCAGCAACCCGAGCAGCTGCACCGGCAACTGGGCGCCTGGCGCCTTGGCCCCCGGGCCGACCTGTCGCTGCTCGCCCTGGCCGTGCAGGCAGTGGTCGAAGCCACGCCGGGCCTGAACAGCCGCTACCACTTCAGCGACGACGGCGACCTGTACAAGACCCAGGCACCCGGTTGGTACCCGTGCCTGCGCATCGAGCACAGCGCGGCCGAGGGCATGGACGCCCTGCTGCGGGCGCGCCAGGCGGCGCCCTGGGATTCCACCACGCAGCCGCCGTTCGAGGCCCTGTTGCTGGCCGGCGACCAGCAGGCCGCGCTCGGCCTGCTCTGCCATGCGGTGCTGGGCCAGTCGCCGCAAGCCCTGCTCGAGCGCATTCGCGCCGAATACGACGCCCTGGCCGGCGACCAGCCACTGCAGTTCGAGCCGCTGTCCCAGGCGCCCTCGACGGACATCGCGCAACGCATTCTCGACGCGTTCCGCCAAGCCCTGGCGGAGCCTGGCATGACCTTGGAGGATGATTTCTTCGACATGGGCGGCCACTCGCTGCTGGCCACCCGCATCATCGGGCGCCTGCAGGGCGAGCACGGCATCGAACTGCGCTTCAGCGACTTCTTCGCTTCGCCCAGCGCATCGGCGCTCGCTACCCGTGCCAAGCTGAGCCAAGGGCAAGCCAGTCAGGCCAGCGATCAGCCCGGTGATATCCAGCAGGCACCGATGGCCCTGGCCCAGGCGTCGTTGTGGCGCGCCTGCGCGGCGTTCGACTACGGCACCCTGTTCAACCTGCCCTTTGCCCTGGACTTCCATGACCCGGTGGACGAAGCGCTGCTGCAGCAAGCTTTCAGCGACCTGCTGGAGCGCCACGCCAGCCTGCGCACCACCTACCATGGCGAAGGCGACAGCGCCTGCCAGCGCATCGTGCCGCTGGCCGAACTGGGCCGCTACAAGTGGTTCTGGACCAGCGCCGAGAGCACCGGCGCAAGCCTTGCCAGCGAGGCGAAGCACCGCTTCGACCTGGCCCGCGAGCTGCCACTGAGGCTGCGCCTGCTGCGTGACCCGCACAGCGGCCATCAGGTGCTGTCGTTCCTGGTCCACCACATGGCCATCGACGAGTGGTCGCTGAACGTGATCATGGCCGAACTGGCCGAGGCTTACCTGGCCCGCGCCCAGGACCGGGCGCCGCAATGGTCGGCGCCGGCGCGCACCTTCCACGAATTCGCCCTCGCCCAGAGTGCCCAGGGCCCGAACCCGCGCCACCTGGCGTACTGGACCGAACTGCTGCGCGACGCCACCCGCGGTCTTGCCCTGCCCGCTGACGCCACGCTGCTGCCCGCCGACCAGGCGACCACCCGTGCGCGCTGGCTGGAGCTGCGTCCTGAGCCCGGCGTGCTGGAGCAACTCGGCGCCAGTGCCCGGCAGCACCAGTCATCGCTGTTCAGCGTGATCTACACCGCCATCGCCCTGTCGCTGCACAAGCTCGGCAACCTGTCGGACCTGGTAATCGGCACCTCGGCCTCGGGGCGTACGGATCCGGCGTTCTTCGACACCGTTGGGTACTTCACCACCATGGTCGCCCACCGCGTGCAGTTCGTCCCGGAACAGTCGCTGGGCGAGCTGCTGGGCGATGTGACGCGGATGATCAACGACTCTATGGCCTACGCCGACGTGCCCATGGAGACCATCCAGCAGGCGCTGGGCATGACGCCCGCCGAGGGCCTGATGTTCGATGTGTACGTGCAGATCCACGCCAACAATGCCCTCAATGGCGCCCTGCACACGCCCGAGGGCCAGGCCATTCGATACAAGCAGATCGACCCGGACAAGAGCGAGTCGATGTTCGGCCTGCAGTTCGAGATCATGGAGGATGTGTTCGACGGCCAGCGCTCGCTGCGCCTGGTGGTCACCTACCGCAGCGATCGCTACAGCGCCGCCCAGGTCGAGCGCCTGTGCGCGATGATTTCCGCGGCGTTTGGGGTATTTGCCGAGGTGGGGGCTGGCCAACAGGCGCTGGGCGACGTGGCGTTGTAAGCATCACCAGCGTGGGAGCGGGCTTGCCCCGCGATGCAGTACAGCACCGGCTTCGCCGGTGATCGCGGGGCAAGCCCGCTCCCACGCAGTCCGATTTAAATCAGGGCTGCGAAGCAGCCCCATCGTTCAACCCTGCGGCAACCCATAGCGCTGGAACGACGACCGCTGCGGCACCCGATACTGCGCCCGGCCCAGCAACTGGTTGAGGATCACCGCATTGCGCACCGGCCCCAGCCCCAGGTCCGGCGAGCCGACGCCATGCTGGAAGATCTCCGCATTCTGCACGAACACCCGGCCACTGCCGCCATCGCAGCGCTGCGCGGTGAAATCCTCGCCGACGATGCAGTCGCCGTGCGCGTCGGTGGCCAGCACCGTGCCCTTGAGCTGCTCGAACCACTGCGGCCAGGCATGGGCATAGCCGGTCGCCGCGACGATCGCATCGGTGTCCAGGGTCGCTCGCTGGTCCAGTTGGCGGTGACGGAAGGTCATGCGCAAGCCCGCCGAGCCCAGGTCCTCGACCGTCTCCACCTCGCAGCTGGACAGCAGCGTCAGCCCTGGCTCGCGCCCGCCGATGGAGCGTTCGTAGATCAGGTCGTAGATCGCGCCGATGGTGGAGAAACTGATGCCTTTGTACAGCAGGCCCTGCTCGGCCACGATCTCGCGGCGCTTGTCCCGGTCGAGGGTGTGGAAGTAGTTCATATAGGCCGGGGTGAAGCATTCCTGGCCGAGCTTGGAGTACTCCATGGGATGGAAGCCCCCTGAACGGGTGATCCAGTGGATCGACGCCCCCGCCTCCACCTGCTCCGGCGTCAACGCATTGAACAAGGCCAGCACGCACTCCGCCGCGCTCTGCCCGGAGCCGACCACCACCACGCGCCGGCACTGCTCCAGTTCCCCCTGGCGCTTGCCGAACTCCGCCGAGTGCAGCACCGGCGCCTGGCTGCGGGTGCGCGCCCAGGCTGGCAGCCACGGCCGGGTGCCGAGGCCGATGGCCAGGTCCCGGCTGCTGTAGCGCCGCTCCAGGCCCGACACCGACACGCTGTCGATGACGAAGCGCTCGCTGCCGCCATCGTAGCGCACGCCGGTGACCTCTTCGCCGAAGTGGCAGGTCGGCAACTGGCGCGCGGCCCAGCGGCAATAGTGATCGTATTCACGCCGGGGCACCTGGAAGTGGTCGTAGTAGTAGAACTGGAACAAGCGGTCGTGCTGGTGCAGGTAGTTGAGGTAGCTCAACGGGTGGCACGGGTCGGCCAGGGTCACAAGATCCGCGAGGAACGGCACCTGCAAGGTGGTGCCCGGCAGCAGCAGGCCCTCGTGCCAGCGAAATTCCGCCTTGCGCTCAAGGAACGCGCAGCGCAGGTCCGGGTGGCGCGACAGCAGCGCGGCCAAGCCCAGGTTGAACGGTCCGATGCCGATGCCGGCGATGTCTACGGTTGCTATGTCCATATGCTCGATGATTTCCCAAAAACTACGGATGGCGCCCCGGGCCGGGCCCAGGGCGGTTGATTCAGGCAGGTGTGGCGGCAAGCAGGCGCTCGACGTCTTCGACCGTGCGGCACGCCAACAACTGTGCGGGCGACAAGCGCACCGCGAAGGCTTCGCCCAGTCGTGCCGCCAGGGGCTTGAGGTGCTGCGGCCGCAGGCCCATGGCGAGGAAGTCCCGGGCCGGCTGCGTGACGCCGAGCACCTGCTGATAGATCGCCAGCACCTGGGCGCAACGCTGCGGGTCACTGGGCGTCGCTGCCGGCGGCTGCTCGGTTTCGCCTTCCAGCAACGTGCGGGCTCGGCGGCGGTCCGGCTTGCCATTGGCCGTCAACGGCAACTCGGCCACCTCGACGAAGTGCGTGGGCACATGGGATTGCGCCAGCAACGCCCGGGCATGCTCGCGTAGCGCCACGGCGCCGGGTGGCGCGTCGTGGCGGCGCACATAGAGGGCGCCGATGCAGGCCTCGCCCTGTTGCGTATCGCCATAGTCCACCACCAGCACCTGCTGCACCGCCGGATGGCGGATCAGCTCGATCTCGACGTCCGGCAGCGATACGCGCACACCGCGCACCTTCACATAGCCATTGACCCGGCTGTCGAACAGCAGCACCCCGTCCTCGCGGTAGCGACCTCGATCGCCGGTACGGAAGGCCCGTACCGATGTACCCTGCTCGTCGAGCACGCTGACGAAGTCGTTCTGCACCAGCTCACCTTCCTGCAGGTAGCCCAGGGCCAGGCCCACGCCACTGGTGTGGATACGCCCGGCGACGCCCTGCGGGCAATGCTCGCCGTGTTCGTCCAGCAGCCAGTAGCGGTTGCCCGGCAATGGGCGTCCATAGGGCACCCTGGCGCGGTCCTGGTCGCCGATCTCGTGCCAGATGCTCCAGATGGTGGTCTCGGTCGGCCCGCCCAGGGACACCAGCCGCGCCGCCGGCAACAGCTCGCGCAATTCGGCGATCACCGCCGGCTTGATGTAGTCGCCGCCCTGGGCCAGCAGGCGCAGGCTGCGCAAGCCATCGCCCTGGCGGCAGGCCAGGAGCATTTCGAGGATGGCCGGCACCGAGCACCACAGGCTCACGCCGTGCCGCCTGACCAGCTGGTTCCAGCGCAGCGCGTCCTTTTCCTCGCCGGGCTCGGGCAGCACCAGCGCCGCCCCGGCGCAGAGGCTGCCGAACACGTCGAACACCGACATGTCGTGGTGCAGCGGGGTCACCGAGATGAACACGTCATCACGGCTGACCTGCCACTGCGCCAGGGTGCTGCCGATGACGTTGGCCGTGGCGCGGTTGTTCAGCACCACGCACTTGGGCTTGCCGGTGGTGCCGGAGGTGTAGAGGTAGTAGGCCGGCGCGGTGCTGACCGACAACGCCGCCAGGCCTGTCAGGTCCAGGGCGGCCGGCGGGCTGGCCAGCAGTGGCGCGGCGCTATCGACCACCAGCGCCGGCTGGCAGTTGTCCAGCAGGTAGCGCAGGCGCTCTTCGGGCGCTGCCGCGTCGATCGGCACCCAGACCAGCCCGCTCAGGGCGCAGGCCAGGGTCGTCATGCTGTGCTCGGGGCCGCGCGGCAGGCAGATCGCGACCACCTGGCCAGGCTGCAGGCCCCGGGCCTTGAATGCCTGGGCGATGCGGGCGACGCCCTCGCCCAGTTCGGCGTAGCTGATCCGCCGCTCGCCGTGCAGCAAGGCGATGCGTCCGCTGTCCGGGCCGAACAGGTTGTGGGCGATGCGGCCGAGGAAATCGACAGGTGCGGCCTGCGCCTCGCTGCTGTTGAGGCGGTAGTGGCCAAGGTCGATGAACTGCCGTGCCTGGACTTCGAACGCGCCCTGCCCGGCCAGTTGCGCCACCGCCTGGCCAAAGGCTGCGAGCAACTGCCCGACCCAGCGGCCATCGACCGCTTCGCGGGCATAGTCGATCTCGAACGCCAAGCCGCCCTCGGCGGTGTTGCAGAAACGGATGTCCATGGCCACCTGGGGCGTCTGGGTCAGGCCCGCGCTCAAGGTCATCGGACCATCGAGCGCGCCCACCGGCCAGGACAGGCCATTGGTCAACACCACCGGCAATGCCGGGCCCGGGCCGTTGCTGTCGTACAGCAGGCGGGCCAGGTCCACGCCGGAAAACGCCAGGTGCTGCAGGCCCTCCAGCACATCGGCCTGCAGGCGCTTGGCGCGCTCGGCGAACGTGGGCAGTTTGTGTTGCCAGTCGAGGGCGATGAAGCTGGAACGGTTGGCGAACGCGCCGTCCTGGGGCGGCGCCACCGGCACCGCCACGCACAGGCTGCCCTCGTCGAGCCAGTGGCCGAGCACTTCTAGTACCACGGCCATGATCGTCGAGTTCTTGAACAACCCCTCGCGTGCGCCGGCGCGGCTCAATGCCTTGAACGCCGGGGCCGGGATCACTTGACGCTGGCGTGCGTATCGGGCCACGCCGACCTTGTCCAGGGCGCAGCGCCACGGTAGCCGTGGCGCGCCATCGATCTCGGCCAGCTTTGACTTCCAATACTCGGTATCGGCCTTGCGCACCTCGCTCTGGTCGTCGACAGCCGCCGTCGGCTCGCTGGTGGTCAGCGGCTGGCAGTGCCCGTCGAACAGTTCGACCATCAGGGTGGCGATGGCGCGTCCATCGAGGATCAGCGCATCGAAGCGCACGAACACCACCAGCTCGCCCTGCGGCAGCTGGAAGGCGGTGACATTCCAGGGCGGTCCAGCCAGGTCGAACAGCGCGTGGGCATAGGCCTCGCGACGGACCTCGAGCTGCGCCTGGGCTTGCTCACCCGTCAACGCGCGCAGGTCGATCACCTCCAGGTTGACCTGCACCTGGTCGCTCAACGACTGGGTCAGTGCCTGGGCATCGATGCGGGTGCGCAGGCTGTCGTGGCGGCGCACCATGTCCGTGAGGCGGCTGCGCAGCAGCGCCAGGTCCATGTGCCCGCGGTATTCGCGAAACTCCTGCATGGCCACGCCGCCCAGCGGCAAATGCTCGCCACGCCCCAGCAGGTAGGCCTGCTGCAGGGCGTTCAAAGGGCGATCCCGGCTGGCCGCGATCGTCAAAGGCTGGTGCAGCGCGCCCATGTCGGCAGCCACCGCGACGGCCAGGGCAATGAAGCGCTCGAACAGTGCCTGGACCCAATCCGCCGGCAGTGCGTCCAGGCGCACATCCCAGTTGACCAGCAGGCCGCCATCGACCTGGGCCACCTGCGCGTCCAGCGCCACCTGCGGACCCTGGGAGATCACCCAGTCCATCGGCCCGAACACCTGGCCCACGCGCTCGGAGAACAGCTCGCCACCGGGCAGGTCCAGCCCTGCGGTGAACACCACCGGCGCCAGTTGCGGCGTGCCGTGATGGCGCGACAGGTCGCGCATCAGGTCCACGCCTGGATAGGCGCTGTGCGCCAGGCGTTCGACCAATTGCCGGTGCAGGTCCTGGCACAGCGCGGCAAGGCTGGCGACGCCGGTGAAGTTGACATCGACCAGCACCAGGTTGGCGAACTCGCCGACGATCCGTTGCACCGGTTCCAGCACCGGCTCGCGCCAGAACACCGGCACGTTCAGGCGCAGGCGGCGGTCCCCGGTGTGCTCTCCCAGGGCGGTGGCGAACAGCCCGAGCAGCAACGCCGACGAAGTGATCCGCTGCGCCCGCGCCGCCTGTTGCAAGGCGCGGTACTGCTCGGGTTCGAGCCGGGCGGCAAAGCGCTCGCTGCGCGCCGGGCCCGGGGCAAGCAAGGGCAACGTCGGCGCCGGGGCGATCTGCGCCAGGCGTGCCCGCCACCAGGCCCGGTCGCGGCTGCGAGCGTCGCGCAGGTCGGCATCGGCACGCACCTGGTCCAGCCAGTCGAAGTAGCTCGGCGTGGTCGGCAGCACGGTTTCAGGGGTGTCGTACAGCCGGGCCAGGTCTTCCATCAGCACCCGGAAGCTGGACGGGTCCACCGCAATCATGTCGGTGTCCACGTGTAGCCGAGCGGCATTGCCCGGCAACAGGCTCAGGCCGAAGCGCGCACCCTGGCCAGTACTCAGGTCCAGGCGCTGGTGGCTCCACTGGCGGCGTCTCTCCAGTAGGCGTCGCTCCACGGCTGGACCGTCCAGATCGCTGAAATCCTCCAGCTCCAGTTGGGGGCGCAGCGTCTCGTCGATGCTCTGCCGTCCCTGTCCGTCGATGCGCAGCTTGAGCATCGGGTGTGCCCGGTACAGCCCCTCAAGTGCGACTTCAAGGCGCGCCACATCGATGGCCTGGCCATCGAACTCGGCATACAGGTGAGCGCTGACGCCACCCAGTGCCGCATGTGCATCCCGCCCGATCCAACAGGCGGCCTGCATCGAAGTTAACTCTCTCATCGCTTACCCGCGTAGTTGACAAATCCATGTGTTTCGCGTCCTCATATTTACTAACGAGAATGATTATATTTCAAGGTTTTCTTTCTCACCCATCGGCCAAGGAGGCTACCCATGAAGACAGGCACCCTGCGTTTGCAAGACAGGGACACCGTGCCGCTCAGCCAAGAGGACTCGAGCTTTTCATTCACATCCGGCGACCGCGAGCTGAGCGTCAGCGGCCTGCGTGAGCGGATCGACACCCCGGCCCACGGCAGCCACCTGGCCGGCGGCGCGCTGCGGCGCAGCATCGACCAGGCCTTCGAGCGCGCCCGCCAGGCCGGGCAGGACAACCCGATCGTGGTCGGCGCCATCCCCTTCGACACCACCCAGGCATCCAGTCTGTACGTTCCCCAGGCCTATGCCTGGCAGCAACGCACCGCGGCGCCCGCCCAGGCCGGCGCGCTGCCGGCGCTGCTCAGCCAGTCCAACATTCCCGACGAACACGGTTTCAAGCGCGCCGTGCGCCATGCCATCGTCAACTTCCAGCACAGCGATGTGCGCAAGGCCGTGCTTTCGGTGCAGCGCGAACTGCACTTCGCCGCGCCCGTGGACCCGGCACAGGTGCAGGCCAACCTCAAGGCGCTGAACCGCGAGGGCTACCACTTCCGCGTGCCCCTGGCCGATGGCGGCACCTTGCTGGGGGTGAGCCCGGAGCTGCTGGTGCACAAGCAAGGCACGGCCTTCGTCAGCAACCCGCTGGCCGGCTCGGTGCGGCGCATGGCCGACCCCGAGGCGGATCGCGCCAGTGCGCAATGGCTGGCAGCATCCGAGAAGGATCACTACGAGCACCGCCTGGTCACCGAGGACATCGCCCAGCGCGTCGGCGAACTGTGCAGCCGCCTGCAGGTCCCCGAGCGGCCGTCGCTGATCAGCACCGCCGCGCTGTGGCACCTGTCCACCCGCATCGAGGGCGAACTGGCCACGGCCGATATCGACGCCCTGCAACTGGCCTGCCGCCTGCACCCGACCCCCGCCGTATGCGGCTACCCCACCGAGCGGGCTCGGCAACTGATCCGCTTCGTCGAGCCCTTCGAGCGCGGCCTGTTCACCGGCATGGTCGGGTGGTGCGACGCCCAGGGCAACGGCGAGTGGGTGGTGACCATCCGCTGCGGCACCTTCAGCGGCCAGCGCGTGCGCCTGTTCGCCGGCGCCGGCATCGTCGAGGCCTCCAGCCCCGATACCGAATGGAACGAAGTGCAGACCAAGCTCGGCACCATGCTGCGTGCCTGCGGCCTGGACCATTGACCTCAAACCCGCTTTCCGAGATGCCCATGACCATCGAATTCACCCCCTGGCCCGCAGACCGGGCGCAGCGCTATCGCGCCGCCGGCTACTGGAACGACCAGCCGCTCAGCCAACTGCTGATCGAGCGCGCCGCCGCGCAGCCACAGGCCCCGGCGATCCTCTGCGGCGAACGCTACATCAGCTACGGCGAACTGGACCGGCGCGCTTCCAACCTGGCCTCGCGCCTGGCCGCCCACGGCCTCGGCCAGGGCGACACGGCACTGGTGCAGTTGCCCAACGTCGCCGAGTTCTACATCGTGCTGTTTGCCCTGTTCAAGGCCGGCATCGCCCCGGTCAACGCGCTCTACAGCCACCGCCAGCACGAGCTGGGCGCCTTCGCCCGGCAGATCCACCCCGCCTTGCTGATTGCCTCGGCCGAGCATGAGGTGTTCCGCAACGACGCGTTCCTCGACGACCTGGCCAAGGAAGGCCTGCGTCCGAAGCTGACGTTGATGCTCGATGCTCTCGACGAATGGAGCGCCAGCGCCGATGTGCGCGGCACCCACTACGCGCCCAGCCCGGCCGGCGAAGTGGCGCTGTTCCAGCTGTCCGGCGGCAGCACCGGCACCCCCAAGCTGATCCCGCGCACCCACAACGACTACGCCTACAGCGTGCGGGCCAGCGCGCAGATCTGCGCCCTGGACAGCGCCACGCGCTTTCTCTGCGCCCTGCCCGCCGCGCACAACTACACCCTCAGCTCCCCCGGCGGCCTGGGCGTGCTGCACGCCGGCGGCTGCATCGTCATGGCGGCCAACCCGGAGCCGCTCAACTGCTTCGCCCTGATCGAGCGCCACGCGGTGACCATGGCCGCCCTGGTGCCCAGCGCCGTGGCCCTGTGGCTGCAGGCCGCGCCCGGGCACGCGGCCAAGCTGCGCAGCCTGCGCCTGCTGCAGGTCGGCGGTGCGAGCTTCGCCGAGGCCCTGGCCCGCCAGGTCCCCGAGGTATTGGGCTGCCGCCTGCAACAGGTGTTCGGCATGGCCGAGGGCCTGGTCAACTACACCCGCCTGGACGATAGCGACGAGCAGGTGTTCACCACCCAGGGCCGGCCGATCAGCGAGCTGGACGAAGTGCGCATCCTCGACGAACAGGGCCAGCCGGTCGCCGACGGCGAGCCAGGCATGCTCGCCACCCGTGGCCCCTACACCTTCTGCGGCTACTACCAAAGCCCCGAGCACAACACCCAGGTGTTCGACCAGGACGGCTTCTACCACTCCGGCGACATCGTCCAGCGCAACGCCGATGGCAACCTGCGAGTGGTCGGGCGGGTCAAGGACCAGATCAACCGCGGCGGCGAGAAGGTCGCCTCGGAGGAGATCGAGAACCTGATCGTCATGCACCCGGACGTGACCCATGCCGCCCTGGTGGCGCTGCCCGACGACCTGCTCGGCGAGAAAAGCTGCGCCTTCATCGTCTCGCGCAACCCGCAGCTCAAGCCGATCGCCCTGCGCCGCCACCTGATGGGCCTGGGTATCGCCGAATACAAGCTCCCGGACCGGATCCGGCTGATCGACGCCATGCCGCTGACCGCGGTGGGCAAGATCGACAAGAAGCAACTGCGCGCGCTGCTCGCCGTCGCCCAGACCGCCTGACCGTCCAAGGACCCGACATGACCATTCCAACCATCCACGACTATGCCATGCCGCTGCGGGCCAGCTACCCGGCCAACAAGACCCAATGGCAACCCGACCCGGCCCGCGCCGTGCTGCTGATCCACGACATGCAGCGCTACTTCCTGCGCTTCTACCAACCCGACGGCGCCCTGCTCACCGCCCTGGTGGACAACCTGTCGCGGCTGATCCACTGGGCCCGCGAGCAGGGCATCCCTGTGGTCTACACCGCCCAGCCCCATGAACAGCCGCCCGAGGACCGCGCCCTGCTCAACGCCATGTGGGGCCCGGGCTTGCCGGCGGCCAGCCCCGAGCAGCAATCGATCATCGACGCCCTGGCGCCGCAGCCGGGCGACACGGTGCTGACCAAGTGGCGCTACAGCGCCTTCCAGCGCTCCGACCTGCTCGAGCGCATGCGCACCTGGCAACGCGACCAGCTGCTGATCGGCGGCGTGTACGCCCATATCGGCTGCATGATCACCGCCGCCGACGCCTTCATGAACGATATCCAGGCGTTCCTGGTGGGCGATGCGGTGGCCGACTTCTCCGAGGAAGAGCACCGCCTGGCCCTGAAGTACGTCGCCACCCGCTGCGGCCATGTCACCGACACCATCGCCCTGTTGACCCAACCCGCGGGCGAGACCACACGCGACTGGCTGCATGGCCGGGTGCGCCAGATGATCGAGGACGACAGCGACCTTGACCCGCAGGAAAGCCTGATCTTCTACGGCCTGGACTCGCTGCAGGTGATGAAGCTGGCCGCCGAGCTCAAGCAGCGCGGCATCGCCGTCAGCTTCGAGGAGCTGGCCAACGCGCCGACCCTGGATGGCTGGTGGTCGCTGATGCAAGCGCGGGGGGCCGCCTGATGGCCATGGCCCGCTTCACCGGCCGGCGCGTGCTGGTCACCGGCGCCGCCAGCGGCATCGGTCGCTGCGTGGCGCAGCAGTTTCTCGAGGAAGGCGCCGAGGTCATCGGCCTGGACTGCGAGGAGGCCGACGTGCCCTTCGCGCTGCTGCATGTCGACCTGACCGATCCGGCCGACGTGCAACGGGTCTGCGACCGCCTCAAGGAGCAGGCGCAGTACCTCGACGTGCTGGTCAATGTCGCCGGCGTGCTGCGCCTGGGGCGCAGCGACGAGGTGTCCTGCGAAGACTGGCAGCGCTGCCTGGATGTCAACGTGAGCGCGCCGTTCTACCTGATGCGCCAGTGGACCCCGGTGTTCCGCCGCCAGCGCCGCGGCGCCATCGTCAACGTCGCCTCCAACGCCGCCCACGTGCCGCGCCTGAACATGGCCGCCTACTGCACCTCCAAGGCCGCACTGGTCAGCCTGAGCCACTGCGTGGGCCTGGAGCTGGCGCCCTACGGCGTGCGCTGCAACGTGGTTTCTCCAGGCTCGACGCGCACGCCGATGCTCGCCGGCATGCTCGGCGACCCGGCGGGCGAACGCCAGCTGGTCGACGGCCTGCCTGGGCAGTACAAGCTCGGCGTGCCGCTGGGCAAGATCGCCACGCCCGACGACATCGCCAATGTAGTGCTGTTCCTGGCCTCGGAGCAGGCCGGGCACGTGACCCTGCAGGATATCGTGGTCGACGGCGGCGCCACCCTGGCCGCCTGAGCCTGATGCGGCACTGACAAGGACTTTCACCCGCACCGCGCTCGGCCCTGGCCGGCCGAGCGCGCACCATGGAGCTGGACATGACATTCTCACCCGCCGACCACAAGCGTCTCGAGGCCTTCTGGCAGTACTGCCTTACCCACCAGTACTTTAATGTCGGCTACCCCGAGTCGGCCGACTTCGACTACAGCCTGCTGCACCGCTTCATGCGCTTTTCCATCAACAACTGCGGCGACTGGAACGAGCCCAGCAACTACCTGCTCAACTCCTTCGACTTCGAGCGCGAGGTAATGCGCTTCTTCGCCGAGTTGTTCCACATCCCATTCGAGGACAGCTGGGGCTATGTCACCAACGGCGGCACCGAAGGCAACATGTTCGGCTGCTACCTGGCCCGCGAGCTGTTTCCCGACGCCACCCTCTACTACTCCAAGGACACCCACTACTCGGTGGCCAAGATCGTCCGCCTGCTGCGCATCAAGGCCCAGGTGGTGGAATCCCAGGCCAACGGCGAAATGGACTACGACGACCTGGTCGCGCGAATCACCGCCGACGGTGAACGCCACCCGATCATCTTCGCCAATATCGGCACCACCCTGCGCGGCGCCACCGACAACATCGCCACCATTCAGCAGCGCCTGGCCCAGGCCGGCATCCGCCGCGAGGACTACTACCTGCATGCCGACGCGGCCCTCAGCGGCATGATCCTGCCCTTCGTCGATACCCCCGAGCCCTACTCGTTCGCCGACGGCATCGACTCGATCTGCGTCTCCGGGCACAAGATGATCGGCTCGCCGATGCCCTGCGGCATCGTCGTGGCCTGGCGCCACAACGTCGAGCGCATTTCGGTGGAAATCGACTACATCAGTGCCCGCGACCAGACCATCAGCGGCTCGCGCAACGGCCACACGCCACTGATGATGTGGGCCGCATTGTGCAGCCGGTCGCGGGAGGACTGGCGCGCACGCATCCAGCGCTGCCTGGACCTGGCCCAACATGCGGTGGACCGGCTGCGGGCGGCCGGCATCGAGGCCTGGCGCAACCCCAACTCGATCACCGTGGTGTTCCCCTGCCCCTCGGCCAGCGTGTGGAAACGCCATTGCCTGGCCACCTCGGGCGACACCGCGCACCTGATCACCACCGCCCACCACCAGGACAGCACGCAGATCGACGCGCTGCTCGACGAGCTGATCGCCGACCTCAAGGCCCGCACCCGATACCCGCTGCAGGCGCCCCTGGTGGAGGGCCTGGGCAGTCGTACCCGGGTCTACAGCACGGCAGGACATCCTCGGCCGGAGCCGCTGCCGGGCCATCCCAGACTCGCACGTGACAGCGGCCTTGCCCGCCTCAAGGGCAGCGATATCTGAACACCGAGTCGTCTTTACAGCCATTTACATGTAAGCCTGTTCCTACAGCGTGTTGCTCCGGGACCTGGCGTACCGAAAAACAGGGGCGGGCCTGCCCGCCCCCTCGGCACCTTGACCGCACAACACGTTGCAGTCTCCTGCCGATGGCCGTTTGACGGCCCATCGCGTGACTCTATAGTCCGTTTCCTGGCAGCGCCAAGGAGTTGCGCTGGCCTTGGACAAGAACCCGCCATGTACAGGAGTCGCATGATGGCCATGCTCACGGATGACGCACTCTCGCCTCACCCTTCACACACATCACCCAGCCGCGCCGACCTGCGACGACATCTCCGTCACTGACCCCAGCCCCGCCACGTGCCCGTGACCTGCCCTGGGCGGTCACTGCCTTCGTTCGCCTTCAACAAAGACAAAAGGTGCGTCATGACTGCGACCCGTTCGCCGCAAACGGCCGTTGCGCCGTTGCCGGAAACCGAAACACTGCGCTGTCGCCCGGCCAGCCCAGCCGATATCGAAGCCCTCGCCGCGCTGTTCCAGCAGGTCTATGGGCAGACCACCCACCCTTGCCAGAGCCCGGACTATATCCGTCACTCGCTGCGCAGCGGGCAGCAGCAGTGGTTTGTCGCCCAGGCCCAGGGCCAACTGCTCGGATGCTGCTGCATCGCCCGCCGCCCCTGGAACCGCTCGTGGGAAGTCTGCCACGGGGTGATCCACCCCGATGCACGCAGGACCGGCGCCATCTCCAGCCTGATCCGCCTCGGTTTCGAGACCCACCGGCCCGAACCCATGGAGCTGGGCTTCTACATCACCCGCAACATCGCAAGCCACAGCGTCATGAACAAGATCCGCCCCGCCGTGCTGGTGGGGCATGACGGCGGCCCGGACACGGTCGACGGCCTGCGCGAATATCACCTGACCGCCATCCAGCCGGTGCTCCAGGCCGGCTTTGTCCATGTGGCGCCCTGGTACGTGACCGCTCGCGCCGCCGAATTCGTCCGCCGCCTGCTTTACCCCGCCCTGCGGCTCGGCGTCACTCCCGGCAGCTACCCGGACACCTTTCTGAGCGGTCCCACCGGCGCCGAACGCCATGGCCAGCTCAGCTACACCCACGATCCCCAGGTCGGCGCGCTGATGCTGTCGGGCCAGTGCGGTCGCTACCTGTCAAGCCAAGCTGTGCTGGCGGAGCTGGGCGCGCTGCTGCGCCAACATGCGCAGGCGGAGTACGTCAGCCTGGTGATCCTGGCAGACAAGCTGGAGCTGCTGGCCAGCCTGCGCCGCCTGGGTTTTGCCATCACCGCCTACCTGCCGGCCTGGCACCTGGAGAACGGCGTGCGCTACGACTGCATCCAGCTGGTGTTCCAGGACTTCGCCGTGCCCCCGCGCAGCCACGGCTTCGACGACGACATCGCCCGATTCGACCTGGCCTACGCGCACCTGGCCAACAACCTTTGCAGCCTTCCCGCCGACCCGGCTTCCCGGGCCGCCAGCTAACCGATCGGAGTTTTTGCAAGTGACCAAGGACCAATGGCTTAGTGTAAGAAAACAGATCCCCGACGGCGCCCGGGAGCCCTGGACCGTGATGCTCTGGGTCGCCGACCTGCTGTTGTTGGCGGTGGCCTGGAACCTGTGGCTCGCCGACTCCACCGCCTTGCAGTTGCTGGGCCTGGCGCTGGCAGGCCTGGCCACCGTGCAGCTCTACCTGATCATGCACGAGGCGACCCACGGCGCCGCCTCGGCCAACCGTCGGCTCAACGATTTCATCGGCCACTGCGACGGCTGGCTGATCGCCTTGCCGTTCCTGGTCCGCCGGCGCTTCCACATGGCACACCACACCTGGACCGCGCACCCGGTGAACGACCCGGAGAACCGCGGCATGATCGAGCGCTTCTCGGTGATGACGAAAAAACAGGAGCGCACCCTGGAGTTCGTCTGGAAGCACTGGATCCCGATGATCGCCGCCAACCATTTCCTGCTCAACTGGCGCGCGCCGTTCATTGCCCGGGCCAAGGGCGACAGTTCGCCGAGGATTCTCAAGGAGATCCGCTTCGCCCGCCTGTACCTGGCCGGTTACCTGGCGGCGGCCGTGCTGGCCTGGAGCCTGGGGCACCTGCTGGACCTGGTGCTGTTCTACGGGATCACCTGGGTGTTCCTGTTCTTCATGGTCGAGCTGCTCAACCTGCCCCACCACGCCGAGGCGCCGTTGCTGCCAAGGGACGCCGACCGCCTGCAGTTCTGGGAGCAGGACGGCGTGTCCCATGACTGCAAGGACCTGCCGCTGTGGTCGCGCTATGTGATCCTCAATTTCAACCTGCACATCGTCCACCACGCCTTCCCCTCGGTGCCGTGGTACCGGTTGGCCCAGGTGCAGAAGCTGCTGAGCGAGCATGAGGTTGGCCATGCGCCGTCGCAGACCCATGAGTGGGCGTTCGCGGTGAAGAACCGACGGCGGCCGTTGTTGCAGCTGATGGGGCATTTCTTCGATCAGCGGGGTTGACGTGATCGCCTCTCTATGGGGGAAGCATTGCGTTCAAGGTGCTCGAAGGTGTAAGGGCAGTGGCTGTGAGATCGAGCGCAGCCCGGTGCATCGCCGGCAGGCGCCCCTGCTGGAAGCACTACGCCCCCATGCACTCAGCTATTCACGAGAGAATGCTGCCAATTACAAACGAATGTCCAATTGGGTCAGGACGGCCCCGTACATGTTTTTGAAAACTGAAGGCCTGTTGGAGGAAATGTTGCCGCGGCAATGCAGGCAATCGACAGACGTGTAAACATGCCCGGAGGCATCGAGTTCATCCAAGAGTTCGCTCAGAGCTATTGGTTTGTTGATAAGCGCAACGTCCACTCCCGACGCCTTGGCCATACGCTCTACCGACATTCTGAAAGGTACTCTTTCATAATCCTTGATAGGCTCGGCAGAGCCCTTGTTCGGCACCAGTTCAAGCAACTCGTAGTTTCCAACACGTTTTCCTGATTGGTAGCTCTGAACTACGGGCCGATTACCCTTTATGAACGATGGTATCGATTTCACACTCGCCGGATCATTATTAACCACGGCAGTGAATCCATTTTGGGTAAAGAAATTGATCTCGGCATTCCACGGAGCTACGAAATTTGCAGGTGCTTGGTAGCCTGACGCCATGGGACCAGCCACCCGCTTGCCATGTGAAAGTACTTTCAGTTTTCCGCTAACTGCTCCCCCTCCTGCGTACAGGCTGTAGGAGCCAGGCACATGACCGCTCGGATCGATCCGATTGACTGGATCCCCACCACAGTACGCATAGGCATTGACTCCACCGGCACCAAACGGGCTGAAGCTGTCAGGTGAGCCAAAGCGCATGAGCCGAGGGTTGTAATGCCTATAGCCGTTACCTAGCAAATAGACACCCGCATTCGTCTCACAATACTGGCCGGTGAAGCCGAGCCGGGCGGCGCTCTGACTATTGTCGCCATAGCCGGTGTATCGATTTGGCTGGTCATTGGAGAGCAGGATCGAACCTTGCCGATCTGTGGCCAGAATCGAGGAGATGCTATGGGGGTGCCGCCACCGTGCCCGACTCATATTAGAAGTGCCGCCTGCCATGAATACGCAGGCAATCCTTGCAACGGATCGCAATGCCGGCAACTGGCAGAATTACCAGGTCGCCAACGCCCTCAATTCAACCAAGCCCACCAAAGCGCTTGAAGTAGCTCTCGTTGGCATCCGGCAAAGGCCCATCCGCCGTCTCCAGCGCGCTGGCCAGGTACTCCTCCGCCCTGCCCTGCACCAGCCGGTACAGGTTGCGGCACAACTGCCGGGCCGCGCGCCCTTCCCAATCCCCCGGCAACAACTCGTCCGGCAGTTGCGGATCACGCAACAACAGGCGGCGGTATTCGTGGATCAGCAGCGTGCGCGCCAGGAAGCAGTCCTGCGGGCTCGGCGCCTCGAGGTCCTTCATGGCTTGCCACAGTGGGCGGAACAGGCGGATGAACTCGCTGTAGTGCTGGCCCAGTTCCTCGATGTTCCAGCTTTCCCGCACCTGGGCGCGCAGGGCCTTGGAGGCCAGTACTTCCTGGGCGAGGGTTTCGAAGACGATGCAGTCGTCCTCGGCGTCCTGCTCGCGCAGGGTCGCGGCGAGGTCGGCACGGTCGGTGCGCGGACAGCCCAGCAGGTTCGTGCCCATGGCGCCAAAGCCCTGCCATTCGAGTTCCTCGCGCACGGCCTTGCGCTTGCCGGCGTCGAGTTGCGACAGCAGCACCAGGGTCCAGGCGCCGTTCCAGGCCGGTAGGCTGGCGCTGTAGACGCGCTTGAAGGCTTTCTCGAAACGCCGCCGGCCGGTGCCGGTAAGGCTGTAGTAGCTGCGCCGGCCGACCTTCTCGGCGGTCAGCCAGCCTTCCTTGGTCAGGCGGAAGATCGAGGTACGGATCAGCCGTTCATTGATGCCCATCGGTTCCAGCAGGTTGATCAGGCTGCCCAGCCAGACCGTGCCGCCATGGGGTTCGATGGCATCGCCATAGAGGGTAATGATCAGGGAGCTGGCGCGGATCGGCGTCTGCTCCTGGAAACGGGTGATCAGGTGATTCAGGGGGGCAAGGCTGCTCATGGGGGAACGAGGCGCGGCTAAAGCCTCGACTATACCTGCCTGCCGCGACCGCGCAAGGCTCATGCACCGCCCTCGGCCTTGGGCCTGAAGCCGGAGTCGCCCATGCGTGGGCGGTCGGCTTCGGGCGCGGTCAGCGGCGGGCACTCCACCAGCGCGGTCATGCAGCGCCGGGCCAGGCTGTGGTATTCGGCGGTGCCGCGCTGTTTCCAGGCCAGCTCCTGGTCGCTGAGCGGGCGCTTGACCTCGGCCGGCGCGCCAACCACCAGGCTTTGCTCCGGGCAGGTGAACCCCGCCTTGACGAAGGCCGTGGCGGCAACGATGCAGCGTGGGGCGATATACGCGCCGTCCATGACCACCGCGTTCATGCCGACCAAGGCGTCCTCGCCTATCCGACAACCGTGCAGCACCGCGCCATGGCCGATATGGCCGTTGCGCTCGACCAGCGTGTCGCCGCCGGGGAAACCGTGCATCACGCAGGTGTCCTGCAGGTTCGCGCCCTCTTCCAGGATGATTCGCCCGAAATCGCCGCGCAACGAGGCCAAAGGGCCGATGTAGCAGTTGGGGCCGACCAGCACGTCGCCGATCAGCACGGCGCTGGGGTGTACATAGGCGCTGGGATGAACCACTGGGGTGAGGCCGTCGAGGCGATAGCAGGGCATGGGCTGGGGGCTCGATATGATTCAGAAGATATGGCGATCCTGTATCAGATCAAATCACTTAGTCAATGCCTTGCTGGTGTATCGCTTTCTTCACAAAGCTTCAGGACAGTGATGACCTAATCGCTGGGTAAGCCAGCGCCTACAAATAGCTACAACGGTGAGGCAGCGTGGGAGCGGGCTTGCCCGCGATAGCGTCACCCATCTCAAATAAAGATACGCGATTACAATTTCAATGTTGATTTTACGTATCGCTTTGTACATATACTTATCCCAGCACCACGAACAATTCCAAGAAAAGCCGGCCCCAGCCGGCGCCGAACGTGCAGCCTGAGGTACCCCCATGCCAAGCAACCTCATCGTGCAGGCCCCGGCGGACGGCGTCCGTCTGATCACCCTGCACCGCCCGCAAGCCCTCAACGCCCTGAACACGGCGCTGCTGGAAGAGCTGGCCGCAGAACTGGACGCCGCCGACCAGGATCCAGAGATCCGCGCCGTGGTCATCACCGGCAGCCGCAAGGCCTTCGCCGCCGGCGCCGACATCAACGAAATGGCCCAGCGCGACCTGGTTGGCATCCTCAACGATCCGCGCGTGGCCCACTGGCAGCGCATCGCCGGCTTTGGCAAACCGCTGATCGCCGCCGTCAACGGCTTTGCCCTGGGCGGCGGCTGCGAACTGGTGATGTGCGCCGACATCGTCATCGCCGGCAGCGACGCCCGTTTCGGCCAACCGGAAATCAACCTCGGCATCATCCCCGGCGCTGGCGGCACCCAGCGCCTGCTGCGCGCCGTGGGCAAGCCGCTGGCCATGCAGATGGTCCTCGGCGGCGAAGCCATTGATGCCCGTCATGCCCTACAGGCAGGCCTGGTCGGCGAAGTCACCCAGCCCGAACTCACCGTAGAGCGCGCCCTGCAGGTGGCCGCCACCATCGCCGCCAAGGCACCGCTGGCGGTGCGCCTGGCCAAGGAGGCGCTGCTCAAGGCCCAGGACATGGACCTGGCCTGCGGCCTGCGCTTCGAACGCCACGCCTTCACCCTGCTGGCCGGCACCGCCGACCGCGACGAGGGTATCCGCGCCTTCCAGGCCAAACGCCCGGCCCGATTCCAAGGGCTGTAAGCCTTCCACCGACTGACGGAGCGAGCCAGTCATGTCCTTCCAGCACATCCTGTTTTCCATTGGCGACGACGGCGTCGCCCTGCTTTCGCTGAATCGGCCCGAGCAGCTCAACAGCTTCAACAGCGCCATGCACCTGGAAGTGCGCGAGGCGCTGAAGCAGGTGCGCCAGAGCGAAACCGCCCGGGTACTGCTGCTGACCGGCGAAGGCCGTGGCTTCTGCGCAGGCCAGGACCTGGCCGACCGCAACGTCGCGCCCGACGCGGAGCTACCGGACCTCGGTCAGTCCATCGAACAGTTCTACAACCCGCTGGTGCGCAGCCTGCGCGACCTGCCGCTGCCGGTGATCTGCGCGGTCAACGGCGTGGCCGCCGGTGCTGGCGCCAACCTGCCGCTGGCCTGCGACCTGGTGCTGGCGGCGCGCTCGGCAAGCTTCATCCAGGCGTTCTGCAAGATCGGCCTGGTGCCGGACTCCGGCGGCACCTGGCTACTGCCGCGCTTGATCGGCCTGGCCCGGGCCAAGGCGCTGGCCATGCTGGGCGAGCGGCTGAGCGCCGAACAAGCCGAGCAATGGGGGCTGATCCACCGGGTGGTGGACGATGCCGCGTTGCGCGACGAGGCGCTCAAGCTCGCCCGCCACCTGGCGACCCAGCCCACCTATGGCCTGGCCCTGATCAAGCGCGCCCTCAACCAGAGCTTCGACAACCGCTTCGACGAACAGCTGGAATTGGAGCGGGACCTGCAACACCTGGCCGGGCGCAGCGAGGACTACCGCGAGGGCGTCGGCGCCTTCATGAACAAACGCACACCTGTGTTCAAGGGGCGCTGACCATGGCCGCACTCGACAATCATGCCCTGGTGGCGGTGATCGGCGCTGGCGCCATGGGGGCCGGCATCGCCCAGGTGGCGGCCCAGGCCGGCCACCCGGTATGCCTCTATGACAACCGCCCCGGCGCCGCTGCGCAGGCCATCGAGGGTATCGACCGGCAGCTCGGCCGGCTAGTGGAAAAAGGCAGGCTCACCCCTGACAACCGCAGTGCCATCCGCGCTCGCCTGCAACCGATCGACAGCCTCGACGACCTGGCCGATGCCCGCCTGGTGATCGAGGCCATCGTCGAAAGCCTGCCGATCAAGCAAGAATTGCTGCGCCAACTTGAAGCCCGGTGCGCCGACGACTGCATCCTGGCCAGCAACACCTCTTCGCTGTCGATCACCAGCCTTGCCGCCGGGCTCCGGCACCCGCAACGGGTGATCGGCATGCACTTCTTCAACCCGGCACCGCTGATGGCGCTGGTGGAGGTCGTGTCCGGGCTGGCCACGGCGCCGACACTGGCGCCCACCCTGTACGACACCGCCCGGAACTGGGGCAAGCAACCGGTGCACACCCGTTCGACGCCGGGCTTTATCGTCAACCGCGTGGCTCGGCCCTTCTACGCCGAAAGCCTGCGCCTGCTACAGGAGGGGGCCGCCGACTGCGCCACCCTCGATGCCCTGCTGCGCGACGCCGGAGGCTTTCGCATGGGCGCCTTCGAGCTGACCGACCTGATCGGCCATGACGTCAACTACGCGGTGACCTGCTCGGTGTTCGAGGCGTTCTATGGCGATTTCCGCTTCCAGCCATCGCTGGTGCAAAAAGAGCTGGTCGACGCCGGGCGCCTCGGGCGCAAGACCGGCCAGGGCTTCTATAGCTATGCCGAAGGCGCCGAGCGGCCACAGGCCGCGACAATCACCAGCCAGGCGCCTGTCGAGCGCTGCACCGTGGAAGGTGACCTCGGCGTCCTGCAGCCCCTGGTCGAGCGCCTGCGCGCCAAGGGTATCGGCGTCACCGAGCGCGCTGGCAGCGGCCTGCTGCGGGTAGGGGACGCCACCCTGGCGCTGTCCGATGGCCGCCTGGCCAGCCAGCGCGCCCGCGAGGACGGCTTGCGCAACCTGGTGCTGCTGGACCTGGCCCTGGACTACGCCAACGCCACGCGCCTGGCCATCAGCCACGGCGCCGAGTGCAGTGCCGAGGCCCTGGACCAGGCCGTCGCCCTGCTCGCCCGGGCCGGGCTGAGCGTCTGTCCGGTGGCCGACCTGCCCGGCCTGGTGGTGCTGCGCACCGTGGCGATGCTCGCCAACGAGGCCGCCGACGCCGTGCTGCAGGGCGTCGGCACGCCCGGCGACATCGACCTGGCCATGCGCGCCGGGGTCAACTACCCGCGCGGCCCGCTGGCCTGGGCCGACGACCTGGGTGTCGGTTTCACCCTGGACGTACTCGACAACCTGCAACGCAGCTACGGCGAGGAGCGTTACCGCCCGTCACTGCTGCTGCGCCGCACTCACGCCGAAGGAGGCCGTCTGCATGGCTGAACAATCCGCACACACCCTGGCCCGCGCCTGTGCCCAGGCCATGTTCGCCCGCGACGCCGCCAGCCAGGGCCTGGGCATCGAGCTGCTCGACGCCGGCCCCGGCAGCGCCCGACTGGGCATGCGCGTGCGCGCCGACATGCTCCAGGGCCACGGCACTTGCCACGGCGGCTACCTGTTCGCCCTGGCCGACTCGGCCTTCGCCTTCGCCTGCAACAGCTACGATGAAGCGGCCGTGGCCCTGGGTTGCAGCATCGACTATGTGGCGCCGGCACGCCTGGGCGATCAGTTGCTGGCCACCGCCGACGAGCAGAGCCGCAAGGGCCGCACCGGCAACTACGACGTGCGCATCGAGAACCAGCAGGGCGAGCTGATCGCCCTGTTCCACGGCAAATCCTACAAAGTGCGCGGCACCGTGCTGTCGCCGGAGACTTCAAATGACTGACGCCAGCCTGCCTCACGCACTGATTATCGATGCCGTGCGCACCCCTATCGGCCGCTACGGCGGCGCCCTGGCGAGCGTGCGCCCCGACGACCTCGCCGCGGTGCCGATCAAGGCGCTGATGGCGCGCCATCCCGAGCTGGACTGGGCGGCCGTGGACGATGTGATCCTCGGCTGCGCCAACCAGGCCGGCGAAGACAACCGCAACGTCGCGCGCATGGCCGGCCTGCTGGCCGGGTTGCCGATCGAGGTGCCCGGCACCACGATCAACCGCCTGTGCGGCTCGGGCCTGGACGCCATCGGCAACGCCGCCCGCGCCCTGCGCTGCGGCGAGGCCGGGCTGATGCTGGCCGGCGGCGTCGAATCGATGTCGCGGGCGCCCTTCGTCATGGGCAAGTCGGAACAGGCCTTCGGTCGCAGCGCGCAGCTGTTCGACACCACCATCGGCTGGCGCTTCGTCAACCCGCTGATGCAGGCGCAATACGGCATCGACTCGATGCCCGAGACCGCCGAGAACGTCGCCGAGCGTTTCGCCATCTCCCGCGAGGACCAGGACGCCTTTGCCCTGCGCAGCCAGCTCAAGGCCGCCGCCGCCCAGGCCGATGGCCGCCTGGCCCGGGAGATCGTCGCGGTGGATATCCCCCAACGAAAAGGCCCGGCCAAGCGCGTCGAGCACGACGAACATCCTCGGGGCGACACCACCCTTGAGCAACTGGCGCGCCTGGGCACGCCGTTCCGCGACGGTGGCAGCGTCACCGCCGGCAATGCCTCGGGGGTCAACGACGGCGCCTGCGCCCTGCTCCTGGCCAGCCCCGCGGCAGCCCGGCTACATGGCCTCAAGGCTCGCGGCCGGGTCCTTGGCCTCGCCGTGGCGGGCGTCGAGCCGCGACTGATGGGCATCGGCCCGGTGCCAGCCACCCGCAAGGTGCTGGAACTGACCGGCCTGTCCCTGGCCGACATGGACGTGATCGAACTCAACGAAGCCTTCGCCGCCCAGGGCCTGGCCGTGCTGCGCGAGCTGGGCCTGGCCGACGACGATCCCCGGGTCAACCCCAACGGCGGCGCCATCGCCCTGGGTCACCCGCTGGGCATGAGCGGCGCACGGCTGGTCACCACCGCCCTGTACCAGCTGGAGCAGACCGGCGGCCGCTACGCCCTGTGCACCATGTGCATCGGCGTCGGCCAGGGCATCGCCCTTGTGCTCGAACGCCTCTGATCAGCCGCCAGAGACGCCACGCGACGCGGGCAGTATGCTGCCTGCCATGACACTCAGGGCTTCGGCCCACGACAAGAACAACTCGAGTGAAACCATGAACCTCTACCACGATGCCGACCGCGCCCTGCTCGACCCGATGGAAACCGCCAGCCTCGACGCGCTGCGCCAGCACCAGCTGGAACGCCTGCGCTGGAGCCTGAACCACGCCTACGCCAACGTGCCGCTGTATCGCCAGCGCTTCGACGCCTGCGGCGCCCACCCCGATGACCTGAAGTCGCTGGACGACCTGGCGAAGTTCCCCTTCACCGGCAAGAATGACCTGCGCGACAACTACCCCTACGGCATGTTCGCCGTGCCCCAGGACCAGGTGGTGCGCCTGCATGCCTCCAGCGGCACCACCGGCAAGCCGACGGTGGTCGGCTACACCCAGAACGACATCGACACCTGGGCCAACGTGGTGGCGCGCTCGATCCGCGCCGCCGGCGGGCGCCGCGGCGACAAGGTACATGTGTCCTACGGCTACGGCCTGTTCACCGGCGGCCTGGGCGCGCACTACGGCGCCGAGCGCCTGGGCTGCACGGTGATCCCCATGTCCGGCGGCCAGACCGAGAAGCAGGTGCAGCTGATCCGCGACTTCCAGCCGGACATCATCATGGTCACGCCCTCGTACATGCTCAACCTGGCCGACGAGATCGAGCGCCAGGGCATCGACCCGCACGACCTCAAGCTGCGCCTGGGCATCTTCGGCGCCGAACCCTGGACCGACGAACTGCGCCGCTCCATCGAGCAGCGCCTGGGCATCGATGCGCTGGACATCTACGGGCTATCGGAAATCATGGGCCCGGGCGTGGCCATGGAATGCCTTGAGACCAAGGACGGCCCGACCATCTGGGAGGACCACTTCTACCCCGAGATTATCGACCCGGTCAGCGGCGACGTGCTGCCGGACGGCCAGCTTGGCGAGCTGGTGTTCACCTCGTTGAGCAAGGAGGCATTGCCCATGGTGCGCTACCGCACCCGCGACCTGACCCGCTTGCTGCCCGGCACGGCACGGCCGATGCGGCGCATCGGCAAGATCACCGGGCGCAGCGACGACATGCTGATCATCCGCGGGGTCAATGTGTTCCCGACGCAGATCGAGGAGCAGGTACTTAAGATAAAACAGCTTTCAGAGCTTTATGAGATCCATCTGTATCGCAATGGAAACCTCGACAGCGTCGAGGTGCATGTGGAACTGCGCAGCGACAGCCAGTACCTCGACGAGGGGCAGCGCAAGCAGGTGGTGGGCGAGCTGGCGCGGCAGATCAAGACCTATATCGGTATCAGCACGCAGATCCAGTTGCAGCCTTGCGGCACGCTGAAGCGTTCGGAGGGCAAGGCTTGTCATGTGTATGACAAGCGACTTGCTGGCTGACGGCAGCGCTGAGAATGGAGCCCCGGCATGGTCCGGGGCTTTTTTTGCCTCGAGAAAGCCGGGGGCGCGTTGCCCTGTAGGAACGGCCTTGCCGAGGCGTCGGACCGGTCGGATAGGGCTACGCAGCAGCCCCAGCAACCCCAATGCGATACACAAATCTTATTTGATACATCAAATACTGTTTGATGTTGTGTTTTGTATCGCTTATAAATGACCCACGCCCCAAGCAGCCCACAACCGGGAGCCTGAACATGTACGCACAGCTCGTAGAAACCGGCGTCAAGCGCCTCAAGTCCCTGGAGGAGATGTCGCCCGAAGAGCGCGCCTTCCAGGAGAAGATCGACGCCGAGATCAAGATCGAAGCCAAGAACTGGATGCCCGAGGCCTACCGCCAGACCCTCATCCGCCAGATCTCCCAGCACGCCCACTCGGAAATCGTCGGCATGCTCCCGGAGGGCAACTGGGTCACCCGCGCCCCGTCGCTCAAGCGCAAGCTGCAACTGATGGCCAAGATCCAGGACGAAGCCGGCCACGGCCTGTACCTGTACAGCGCCATGGAAACCCTCGGCGCCGACCGCGACGAAGAGATCGCCAAGCTGCACAGTGGCAAGGCCAAGTACTCGAGCATCTTCAACTACCCGACCCTGAGCTGGGCCGACATGGGTGCGGTGGGCTGGCTGGTGGACGGCGCGGCGATCGTCAACCAGGTGGTGCTGCAGCGCACCTCCTACGGCCCCTACTCCCGCGCCATGATCCGCATCTGCAAGGAAGAGAGCTTCCACCAGCGCCAGGGCTACGAACTGCTGCTGACCATGATGCGCCACGGCACCCAGGCGCAGAAGGACATGGTCCAGGACGCCATCGACCGCCTGTGGTGGCCGGCGCTGATGATGTTCGGCCCCAGCGACGAGCACTCGCCCAACAGCGCCCAGTCCATGGCCTGGAAGATCAAGCGCCAGACCAACGACGAACTGCGCCAGCGCTTCATCGACCAGACCGTGCCCCAGCTCGAACTGCTCGGCTGCACCGCGCCAGATCCGGCGCTCAAGTGGAACGAGGCCAGCGGCCACTACGACTTCGGCGAGATCCAGTGGGACGAGTTCTACGAAGTGCTCAAGGGCAACGGCCCGTGCAACCAGGAACGCCTGGCCACCCGGCGCAACGCCATCGAAAGCGGTGCCTGGGTGCGCGAGGCCGCCGTGGCCTATGCCCGCAAGCAACAGAACAAGAACGCCGCCTGAAGCGGCGAATGATGCGGAGATACCCCCAATGTCTGTCTGGACCCTGTTCGAAGTCTTCGTGCGCAGCAAGCACGGCCTGAACCACAAGCACGTTGGCAGCGTGCACGCCGCCGACGCCGCCATGGCCATCGAGAACGCCCGCGAGCTGTACACCCGCCGCAGCGAGGGAGTGAGCCTGTGGGTGGTGCCCTCGGCGCTGATCACCGCCTCCTCCCCCGACGAGAAGGACCCGCTGTTCGCCCCGGCCGATGACAAGGTCTACCGCCACGCCAGCTTCTACGAGCTGCCGGCCGAAGTCGGACACATGTGAGGCACACCATGCACAAGCAAGGACTGATTCAATACCTGCTGCTGCTCGGCGACAGCGCCCTGGTCCAGGGCCAGCGCCTGTGCGAGTGGTGCGGCAAGGCCCCGGCGCTGGAGGAAGAACTGGCGCTGATGAACGTCGGCCTCGACCTGGTCGGCCAAGCCCGCAACTGGCTGGACTATGCCGCCGAATTGCAGGACGACGGCCGCGATGCCGACGCTCTGGCCTTCCGTCGCGACGAGCGCGCCTACCGCAACCTGCTGCTGGTCGAGCAGCCCAACGGCGACTATGCAGTGACGATGCTCAAGCAGTTCCTCTACGACGCCTGGCACCACGCCATGCTCGATGGCTTGAGTGCTTCGGGCGATGAGCGTATCGCCGGCATCGCCGCCAAGGCCCTGAAGGAGGTGACCTATCACCTGCGCCGTTCCGGCGAGTGGGTGCAGCGCCTGGGTGGCGGCACCGAGGAAAGCCGTCGACGCATGCTCGAGGCCATTCCGATGCTGTGGCGCTTCACCGTCGAGCTGACGGTCGCCAGCGACAGCGAAGTACAGTTGGCCCACGCCGGCATTGCCGCCGACCCGACGCAGGTCGCCCAGCGCTGGCACGCCGCTGTGGAGGCAATCTTCGCCTCGGTCGAGCTGCCGCTGCCCAACGCCGCCAGCCACTTCTACCTGGACGGGCGCAAGGGCCTGCACACCGAGCACCTGGGCCTGCTGCTGGCCGAGATGCAGTTCTTGCCGCGAGCCTACCCCGATGCGACCTGGTGAACTGATCGTGGGTGACCGCGGCGCCCGCGCCCTGCGCGACGGCGACCTGACCCAGGCCTGGGCGGTGCTGGCCGAGGTGATGGATCCGGAGGTGCCAGTGGTCAGCGTGGTCGACTTAGGGATCGTCCGCGACCTCGACTGGCGCGCCGGCCACCTGCACCTGGTGGTCACCCCGACCTACTCCGGCTGCCCGGCCACCGAGGTGATCGAGGGCGACATCCGCCAGGCGCTAGAACAAGCAGGGTTCGCCGAGCCCGAGCTGGAGCGCAGGCTTACCCCGGCCTGGAGCACCGACTGGATCAGCGACCAGGGCCGCGAGCGCCTGCGCGCCTACGGCATCGCACCGCCCGCCGGCAGTGCCAGCCTGCGCGGGGCCCCGCCCACGGTGTGCTGCCCGCAATGTGCAAGCCGCGATACCGAACTGCTCAGCCAGTTCGGCTCCACCGCCTGCAAGGCCCTGTACCGCTGCCGTGCGTGCCTGGAACCGTTCGACTATTTCAAATGCCTTTGAGCCGTGGAGAACGCCATGAGCCAGTTTCACAGCCTGACCGTCCGGCAAGTGCGCCAGGAGACCCGCGACGCGGTGTCCATCGCCTTCGACGTGCCCGCGCACCTGCGCGAAGAGTTCCGCTTCACCCAGGGCCAGTACCTGGTCATGCGCACCCGACTGGATGACCAAGAGGTACGCCGCTCCTACTCGATCTGCAGCGCGGTGCAGGACGGCGAGTTGCGCGTGGCGGTCAAACGCGTGCCGGGCGGTCGTTTCTCGGCCTTCGCCAACGAAGTGCTCAAGGCCGGCCAGCAGTTGGAGGTGATGCCGCCGTCGGGCAGCTTCTTCGTGCCGCTGGACCCGGCGCGCCGGGGGCACTACCTGGGCGTGGCCGCCGGCAGCGGTATCACCCCCATCCTGTCGCTGGTCGCCACTACCCTGGCCAGCGAGCCCCGCAGCCGCTTCACCTTGCTGTACGGCAACCGCGCCAGCAACAGCGCGCTGTTCCGCGATCGCCTGGAAGACCTGAAGAACCAGTACCTCGACCGCCTCAACCTGATCTTCGTGTTCAGCCGCGAGCAGCAGGACGTCGACCTGTACAACGGCCGCATCGACGCCGACAAGTGCGACCAGCTGTTCGCCCGCTGGCTCGACGTGCAGTCACTCGACGCGGCGTTTATCTGCGGCCCGCAGGCGATGACCGAGACCGTGCGCGACAGCCTGCAGGCCAACGGCCTGGCCAGGGAGCGCATCCACTTCGAGCTGTTTGCCGCCGCCGGTGGCGAGGCCCGTCGCGAAGCTCGCGAGGCGGCGCGCCAGGTGGATTCGGCGGTCAGCCACGTGACCGTGATCAGCGACGGCCGCGCCCTGGCCTTCGACCTGCCGCGCAACACCCGCAGCGTGCTCGAGGCCGGCAATGCCATCGGCGCCGAGCTGCCCTGGTCATGCAAGGCCGGCGTGTGCTCGACCTGCAAGTGCAAGGTGATCGAGGGTGAAGTGGAGATGGACAGCAACCATGCCCTGGAGGACTACGAAGTGGCGGCCGGGTATGTGCTGTCGTGCCAGACCTACCCGCTGAGCGACAAGGTGGTGCTCGATTTCGATCAGCTTTGAGATCGAGGCGCCTGCATCCCTGTAGGAGCGGCCTTGCGTCGCGAAAGGACCGCAAAGCGGTCCCCGGGATCTGCAACATTGCAAAGATTGCCGGGGCTGCTGCGCAGCCCTTTCGCGACACAAGGCCGCTCCTACAGGGACGGTGCAAGCAGCAATACCGCGTGACCTGAAAAAACAATTACAACAGCCAGAGAGAACGCTCCCCATGACACCCGAACACCTGGAATCCATCAGCAAGCACCCCGCCTTCGTGCAACTGATCCAGCGCAAGCGCCGCCTCAACGGCTCGCTGACCCTGACCATGCTCGTTGCCTACTACGGCTTCGTCCTGCTGGTGGCCTTCGCCCCCGGCGTGCTCGGCCAGTCCCTCAGCGGCGGGGTGACCAGCGTCGGCATGCTGGTGGGCGTGCTGATGGTGCTGCTGTCCTTCGCCCTCACCGGCGTCTACATGCACCGCGCCAACCGCGTCATCGACCCGCTCAACGAAGTGGTCAAGCAGGAGTGCGCGCGATGAACTGGACTGCCATCTCGATGTTCCTGGTGTTCGTCTGTTTCACCCTGCTAGTGACCCGCTGGGCCGCCCTGCGCACCCGTTCGGCCAGTGACTTCTACACCGCCGGCGGTGGCCTGACCGGCATGCAGAACGGCCTGGCGATCGCCGGCGACATGATCAGCGCCGCGTCCTTCCTCGGCATCTCGGCGATGATGTTCATGAACGGCTACGACGGCCTGCTCTACGCCCTGGGTGTGCTGGCCGGCTGGCCGATCATCCTGTTCCTGATCGCCGAGCGCCTGCGCAACCTGGGCAAGTACACCTTCGCCGACGTGGTGTCCTACCGCCTGGCCCAGGCCCCGGTGCGCCTGACCTCGGCCTTCGGCACCCTGGCCGTGGCGCTGATGTACCTGGTGGCGCAGATGGTCGGCGCCGGCAAGCTGATCGAGCTGCTGTTTGGCATCAGCTACTTGTACGCGGTGATGCTGGTGGGAGTGCTGATGGTGCTGTACGTCACCTTCGGCGGCATGCTCGCCACCACCTGGGTGCAGATCATCAAGGCGGTGATGCTGCTGTCGGGCACCACCTTCATGGCCTTCATGGTGCTCAGGCACTTCGGTTTCAGCACCGAGGCGATGTTCGCCAGCGCCGTGGCCGTGCATGCCAAGGGCCAGGCGATCATGGCGCCGGGGGCGCTGCTGTCCAACCCGGTGGACGCCATCTCCCTGGGTCTGGGCATGATGTTCGGCACGGCCGGCCTGCCGCATATCCTCATGCGTTTCTTCACCGTCAGCGACGCCAAGGAAGCGCGCAAGAGCGTGTTCTACGCCACCGGTTTCATCGGCTACTTCTACCTGCTGCTGATCGTCATCGGCTTCGGCGCCATCGTCATGGTCGGCACCGAGCCGTCCTACCGCGATGCCAGCGGGGCGATCATCGGCGGCGGCAACATGGTCGCGGTGCACCTGGCCCAGGCCGTGGGCGGCAACCTGTTCCTCGGCTTCATCTCGGCGGTGGCCTTCGCCACCATCCTCGCCGTGGTTGCAGGCCTGGCGCTGTCCGGCGCCTCGGCGGTGTCCCACGACCTGTACGCCTGCGTGGTGCGCAAGGGCCAGGCCAGCGAGCAGCAAGAGATGCGCGTGTCGCGCCTGGCCACGCTGGGGATCGGCCTGTTCGCGGTGCTGCTGGGGTTGCTGTTCGAGTCGCAGAACATCGCCTTCCTTTCCGGCCTGGTGCTGGCGGTGGCTGCCTCGGTCAACTTCCCGGTGCTGCTGCTCTCGATGTTCTGGAAAGGCCTGACCACCCGCGGCGCGGTGGGCGGCAGCCTGGCCGGGCTGGTCTCGGCGATCGTCCTGGTGGTGCTGGGCCCGGCGGTGTGGGTCAACGTGCTGCACAACGAGCGGGCGCTGTTCCCCTACAGCAACCCGGCGTTGTTCTCCATGTCGCTGGCCTTCCTCGCCGCCTGGGCCTTCTCGGTCACCGACGGCTCGGAGCGGGCGCGTGAAGAGCGTGGGCGCTACCTGGCCCAGTTCATCCGCTCGATGACCGGTATCGGCGCCGCCGGCGCCAGCAAGCACTGACCTCAAGAACAATAACAATGTCGGGTACAACAACAATGAACCGCACGCACCTCACGTCAGCCGCCTGGCTGGCCACCCTTGCCCTGCCCTTGCCAGCCATGGCGGACTTTATCGCTGACAGCCACGCACGCCTGGAACTGCGCAACCACTACATCAACCGCGACTTCCGCCAGGGCAACGCCCCGCAGAGCAAGGCCGAGGAATGGGGCCAGGGCTTCACCGCGCGCTTCGAATCGGGTTTCACCGAGGGGCCGGTCGGTGTCGGGGTGGACGCCATGGGCCAACTGGGCATCAAGCTCGACTCCAGCCGCGACCGACGCAACACCGGCCTGCTGCCTTACGGGCCGCGTAGCCTGGAGCCGGTGGACGACTACAGCGAACTGGGCCTGACCGGCAAACTGCGGGTGTCCAAGAGCACCCTGCGCCTGGGCACCTTGCAGCCGGTTTTGCCGGTGGTGGTGTACAACGACACCCGCCTGCTGGCCTCGACCTTCCAGGGCGGCCTGCTGACCAGCCAGGAGCTGGACGGCCTGACCTTCAACGGCGGCCGCCTGACCAAGGCCAATCTGCGCGACTCTTCCGGGCGCGACGACATCGGCTACGGCGCCGCCAGCAGCGACCACTTCGATTTCGGCGGCGGCAGCTACGCCATCACCCCGCAGGCCAGCGTCAGCTACTACTACGCCAAGCTCGAGGACATCTACCGCCAGCAATACCTCGGTTTTCTGCATACCCAACCCCTGGCCGAAGGCGTCAGCCTGCGCAGCGACCTGCGCTACTTCGACAGCCGCGGCGACGGCGCCGAGCGCGCCGGGCGCATCGACAACCGCAACTTCAACGCCATGTTCACCCTGGGCGTGAAGGCCCACAAGTTCACCGCCACCTGGCAGCAGATGTCCGGTGACAGCGCCTTCCCGTTCCTCAATGGCGGCGATCCCTACACCGTCAACCTGGTCACCTACAACACCTTCACCCGCGCCGGGCTCGACTCCTGGCAGGTGCGCTACGACTACGACTTCGTGGCGATGGGCATCCCCGGACTGAGCTTCATGACCCGCTACACCGACGGCCGCCACGCCGAAACCGCCACGCTCAGCAACGGCCGCGAGCGCGAGCGCGACACCGACATCACCTACGTCATCCAGAGCGGCCCGTTCAAAGACGTCAGCCTGCGCTGGCGCAACGTCACCTTCCGTTCCGGCAACGGCCTGACCAACGCCGTGGACGAGAACCGCCTGATCATCGGCTACACCCTGGCGCTCTGGTAACCGCGCCCCTTTATAGGAGAACAGCATGTCCGCCGCCCCTACCCTGCAAAGCTTCATCGCCGGCCGCTGGATCGGCCAGCATGGCGCCCAGGCCCTGCGCAGCGCCCTCGATGGCCACGTCCTGGCCTACAGCCACGAAGAGCGCCCGGATTTCGCCGAGGCCGTGGATTTCGCCCGGGCCCAGGGCCTCAAGCAGTTGCTGGCCATGGATTTCCAGCAGCGTGCCGCCCGCCTCAAGGCCCTGGCGCTGTACCTGGCCGAGCGCAAGGAGCAGCTCTACGCCCTGTCCCGCCATTCCGGCGCCACCCGCGCCGACAGCTGGATCGACATCGAGGGCGGCAACGCCACGCTGTTCGCCTATTCGAGCATGGGCCGGCGCGAGCTGCCGTCGGGCAACCTGGTGCATGAAGGGCCGGCGATCCCGTTGGGCAAGCAAGGCCACTTCGCCGGCAGCCATATCCTGGTGCCGCGCACAGGCGTGGCCGTGCATATCAACGCCTTCAACTTTCCGATCTGGGGCATGCTGGAGAAGTTCGCCCCGACCTTCCTCGCCGGCATGCCGTGCATCGTCAAGCCCGCTACCGCGACCAGCTACCTGACCGAAGCCGTGGTGCGCCTGATGAACGAATCGGGCCTGTTGCCGGCCGGCAGCCTGCAACTGGTGATCGGCAGCACGGGCGATCTGCTCGACCGCCTGCAGGGCCAGGACGTGGTGACCTTCACCGGCTCCGCCGACACGGCGGCCAAGCTGCGCGTGACCCCGAACCTGATCCGCCATTCGGTGCCCTTCACCGCCGAGGCCGACTCGCTGAACTGCGCCATCCTCGGCCCGGACGTCAGCCCCGACAGCGAGGAGTTCGAGCTGTACATCAAGGAAGTGGCGCGGGAGATGACCACCAAGGCCGGGCAGAAATGCACGGCGATCCGCCGCGCCATCGTCCCGGCCAGGCACCTCGACGCGGTGGCCAGCCGCCTGCGCGAACGCCTGCGCAAGGTGGTGGTGGGCGATCCTGCGGTCGAGGGCGTACGCATGGGCGCGCTGGCCTCCCACGACCAGCAGCGCGATGTCGGCGAGCGCGTGCGCCAGTTGCTGGACAGCTGCGAGCAGTTGCTGGGGGCCAGTGACGGTTTCACCGCGGTCGGCGATGGCGTGGCCGAGGGTGCGTTCTTCGCCCCGACCCTGCTGCTGGCCCGCGACCCGCATGCCGAAGGCGGCGCCCATGACATCGAGGCGTTTGGCCCGGTGAGCACGCTGATGGCCTACGACGACCTCGACGAGGCCCTGGCCCTGGCCGCGCGAGGCAAGGGCAGCCTGGTGGCATCGCTGGTGACCGCTGACCGCTCTGTAGCGGCCAAGGCCATCCCGGTGGCGGCGGCCTGGCACGGGCGGCTGCTGGTACTCGACAGCGAGGCAGCCAAGGAATCCACCGGGCATGGCTCGCCATTGCCGCAGCTCAAGCACGGCGGCCCCGGCCGAGCGGGTGGCGGCGAGGAGCTGGGTGGCCTGCGCGCGGTCAAGCACTACCTGCAACGCGCCGCCGTGCAAGGCTCGCCAAGCATGCTCATGGCGGTGACCGGTGAATACGTGCGCGGCGCCGAGGTGATCGAGACCGAGGTGCACCCGTTCCGTCGCCATTTCAACGACCTGCGCATCGGCGAATCGCTGCTGACCCACCGCCGCACCGTGACCGAGGCCGACCTGGTCAACTTCGGCTGCCTGTCGGGCGATCACTTCTACATGCACTTCGACGAGATTGCGGCGAAGCAGTCGCAGTTCGGCAAGCGCATTGCCCACGGTTACTTCGTGCTGTCGGCGGCGGCCGGGTTGTTCGTCAGCCCGGGCGAAGGGCCGGTGCTGGCCAACTATGGCCTGGACACGCTGCGCTTCATCACCCCGGTGGGGATCGGCGACACCATCCAGGCGCGCTTGACCTGCAAGCGCAAGATCGACCAGGGCAAGACCAGCCCGCAAGGGCAGGCGCAAGGGGTGGTGGCCTGGGATGTGGAGGTGACCAACCAACTGGGTGAGCTGGTGGCCAGTTATGACATCTTGACGTTGGTGTTGAAGCGGTAAGCGAGATTGGGTGGCGATTCGCGCTCCCTGAGCGGCCTTGCCGGGGCGCCGGACCGGTCGGAAAGGGCTGCAAAACAGCCCCGGCATGTCCAAGCCTGACGTCACTACTCAATACATTGAAAGACCCGACACTAAAGGCAATATGCCACCTCGCACATCCGCCCTACATCGTGCAACGCCCCTCGGCGCTATAGTCGCCCCACCGCCAGCCCCCTTCCTGGCGGTGGGTGCGCCGTACCGAGAACAATGCCAAGGAAGCAACGCGATGATCCCCATGTCCCTCCCCTTCAAGTCCCTGTTCCTGCTCGCCGGCCTCGCCGCCCTGACCGGTTGCCAGACCGCCAGCCCCAGCGCCGACACCCTCAAGCAGCGCGCCGAAGTCACCCTTGGCGTGCCGGTGAACAAGGTCAGCAATCTGCGCAGCGACTCCAACACCACCTACTTCAGCGCCAGCACCGCCAAGGGCCAGTATGACTGCCAGGTGGCCAGCGGAGGCCTGGTCGCGGTCGCTGGCATGGGCCTTATCACCCCGTCACCGACCTGCTGGAAAGAAGGCCAGGCCCCTGTCTTCCAGTGACGCCCTCAGGCATCGGCCTGAACCACCGGTGCCGTTCCCCTCTCGCGCAGGGCGCGCAACGCCGCGCGCAACTCGGCAGGTCGCACCGGCTTGGCCAGCACCGCGATGCCCCGTGCCTGCAAGGCGCCCTGCAGCCTGTCGATGTCGTGACCGGTCATGATCAGCGCCGGCACATCGGCGCCGCGCTGCGCGCGTAGCTGGTCGATACAGTCGATGCCGGTGGCCTGCGGGCCCAGGTCGTAGTCGGCGACGATCACATCGCAGTCACTGACCAGGCCAAAGGGCGAACACTCGGCCTGCACCTCGCATCCCCAGCGCTGCAGCAAGGCGCTAGTGGCCTGCAGCACGTTGTCGTCATCCTCCACCAGGCACACCCGCAGCCCCGTGAGCAGGCCCGCCTGCACGGCCTGGTCGACCGTGGCCCGCGACACCTGCGCGCAGGCTCTGGACAGCCCCTTCAAGGTCACGCAGGTGCCATGCCCCAGGTGCGAGCGCAGGCTGACCTCCAGGCCCATCAACCGCCCCAGCCGCTTGACGATGGCCAGGCCGAGGCCAACGCCCTCGACATCCTTGTCGCGCACTTCGCGCACCCGGTAGAACTCCTCGAACACTCGGCCCTGGTGCTCCTCGGCGATCCCTCTGCCCTGGTCGCAGACGACAATGGCCAGGCCCTGGCCGCGAGGCCGCACGCCGATCAGCAGCGGGCGTCCGGCGGCGTACTTGAAGCTGTTGGACAGCACGTTCTGCACCATGGTCGCCAGCATGCCCGGGTCGGCGCGAATCCAGTGATGGCTGGGCACCAGGCGCATCTCGACCCCGGCCCAGCGCGCCGCCTCGCTGTTCTGGCGCAGCAGTTCGCGCAGAAAGCCGTCCACCGCGAAAGCCTCCCACTTCGGCTGCACCCGGCCGTTGTCCAGGGTGTACAGGTCGAGGATCGAGCGGAACAGCTGCGAGACATTGAGCAGCGAACGGTCGATGCTGTCCACCAGGCGCCGCTCCTCCTCACCCAAGCGCGCCTCGCGCAGGCAGGCGGTGAACAGGCCGATGGAGTGGATCGGCTGGCGCAGGTCATGGCTGGCCTGGGCCAGGAAGCGGGATTTCTCGCGGGTCGCGGCCTCGGCCAGGGCCGTGGCCTTGCGCGTGCGCTCCAGTAGCAGGTGGGCGTAGAACGGGATCAAGGTGCTGGTGGTCAGCAGCATCGGCAGCAGGAACGGCTGTTCCTGCCAGTAAGGCGTCAGCCGCCACACCACCAGCAACGCGGCCAGGGCCAGCACCGTGGCGATGGCCAGGTAGCGCGAGCCGAAGCGCATGCCATTGCCCAGGTTAATCCATACCATCACCGCATACAGCGGCAATGCGGTCTCGCCGCCGACCACCAGGCCGAAGCAGGTACCGGTGTAGTCGCCGAGCATGCCGAAGATCCGCCGCGCCGGGTAATGCCCCGGCCAGCGCTTGATGGCCTGGCGCATGCCGATCGACACCACTACAAAACCTGCGTAGTAGAGCAGTACCGGCAGGTAGGTGGCCGGCGAGCGTCCCGGCAGGAAGCCCAACAGCGCCACGTAGCTGATCGCGCAGGAGGCGACGATGATGCGCAGGTTGGCCTGGTCCAGTTCGTTGTTCTTCTCGAACCTCATGGGGTAACGTCCTTGTGCGCCAGTCGGCATTTGCGGCATGCATCATAAGAAAATGCCGCAGTTGACTGCTAAATTAGCATGTGCCGGACGACAGGGAGTTCCTCGACGTGAGTTGCCGCATCATCGTGGCGGATGACCATCCGCTGTTCAGGGAAGCCATGGTCAACACTGTGCGGCGCATCCTGCCCGACGCCCGGTTGGAGGAAGCCGGCAGCCTGGCCGATGTGCTGCGCCTGGCCACACTGGGCGAGACGCCCGACACCCTGATCCTCGACCTGCGCTTTCCCGGCCTGACCTGCATCGGTCGCCTCGCCGAGCTGCGCCGGCAGTTGCCGCGCACCACGCTGATCGTGGTGTCGATGGTCGATGACCCGCAGGTCATCTGCGAAGTCATGGCTGCGGGTGTCGATGGCTTTATCGGCAAGAGCGTAAGCTCTGGGGAAATCGGCGCGGCCATCCTCGCCATTCGCGCCGGCGAGGTGGTGGTCAACTATGTGCCCAGCGGCCTGCTGCCGCAACGGGAGGCCTCCAGCGAACTGGAACAGCTCACCGACCGCCAGCAGGACGTGCTGCGCCTGATTGCCCAGGGCAAGACCAACAAGGAGATCGCACGGGCGCTGGATATCTCGCCGTTTACCGTACGCATCCATGTGTCGTCCCTGCTCAAGACCCTCAACGTACCGACCCGCACGGCGGCGGCCGTGAAGTATTCCGGAAACTGAACGACCGCTTGTCGCCAAGCAAGGGATGAGATAGACCTTCCCACCCCCCCTGCACGATCCCAATGCATGAGCAGCGAATGTTCCGCCGCACGCGTTGAGGGAGGATGCCGGCATGAACGAGAAACACGGGATGGGTGGTGGTGACGTGCAGAGCGACTGGCCGGAACTGGAGCCAGACCGACGCAACGACCAGCCCGATCCCGATGATGCGGATGCCGCCCCTGACCTTACCGAGGAAGAAAACCGCCCCAGCGTGCCGGCCAGCGATCCGGAATCCGGGGCCTAGGGCCTGGCGCGGACTTGCCCGCTGGCCAAGGGCCTGCGCACTACCAAGGGCGTGAATCAGACCCGCCAGTGCACATCGGTGATGCCATGCCGCTCGGCCAGCGGTCGGCTGACCTTTTTGATCTTTTCCCGCCCGAACTTCGGAATGATCCCCAACCCCGCGTCGCAACTGGCCCAGTGCCAGGCTTCGGCATTGTCCATGTGTTCCTGGCGGATGATGAACCGCCGTGGCTCTCCGTGCAGCCGGTATTCAATGGTGTACAGCTGGGGACTAGGCATCGCCGCAGGCCCTCCTCTTCTCCATGGATGACTCTTTGACTGATCGTGGTGCGCCATGAAAATTCAAAAAAAATGCCAGACACGGTGAAGGAAGGGCCAGCCCATTACACATCGCTGCCGCCCCATGGCTGGGTTGGAGGTGGCAGCCGTGCCACCGTGCAACCGTTTTGAGCCGTCTCGATCCGCCACATCCCACCCATTCTTGCCGTGCCTGACAAACGGTAACCAGCGTGCAGGGTGCATGGGCTCGACACCGGGCAAATCATTTGCACTTATTCGCGTAGCCTGCGGTCACAACGCTGAATGCCCACTTCGCACAACGGAGTTTTCATGCCCATGACACACGGCTGCCACGCGCTCGCGCTTGAGCAGAATCGCCGGCTGTTCGCCAGCGCCTACCAACTCGATCATGCCGCCATTGTCCTGCTCGTAGGAGCAGGGCTGCCGTGCGCTATCAGGAAACCATCGAACACCTTGCACTGATTCAAGGTACCCGCTCGTCGCCAAAGTGAGCGGCAGCCTATAATCTGCGCCCAGTGCCCGGCGATTCACCCTGGGCCATTTCCAGGTCCGTACAAGGCTGATGCCATGAAGTCGTCCAGCAAATCGCCCCTCGCCTCGCCGCACAATCCGGCGCTCAGCCCCAGCCACCTGGACTTCCCCGTGGTCGGCATCGGTGCCTCGGCCGGCGGCCTGGAGGCGATCCGCCGGTTCTTCCAGCACACCCCGGACAATTCCGGCATGGCGTTCGTCGTCGTGCTGCACCTGTCCCCGGACCACCAGAGCCAAGCCGACCGGATCATCCAGGCCGTCACCCGCATGCCGGTGCGCCAGGTCAGCGAGCCGGTGCCGATCGAACGCAACCATGTCTATGTGATCTCGCCGGCCAATCGCCTGTCGACCAACGACGGCTACCTGCGGGTCAGCCCGGCCAAGCGCAACCGCGGCGATCATGTGGCCATCGACCTGTTCTTCCGCGACCTGGCCGACGTGCACAAGGATCACGCTTTCTGCGTGGTGCTCTCGGGAACCGGCAGCGACGGCGCCGTAGGCCTGTCGCGCATCAAGGAGCAAGGTGGCCTGACCCTGGTGCAGGCACCCGAGGATGCCGAATACCCCGACATGCCCCGTGCGGCGCTGGCCACCGGCATGGTCGACCTGCTGCTGCCGGTGGATGAAATGCCTGCGCGCCTGGTCGAGTTGTGGCGTACGGCGCGCCAGGTGAAGTTACCGGAAATCGAAGACGACAGCCTGCCGCCACCACTGGGAGAGCGAGAGGGCGACCCGGCGGCGAGTGACCCGCTGCTGGATGAGATCCTGCTGACGTTGCAAGGCGAGACCGGCCACGACTTCAGCCATTACAAGCGTGCCACCGTGCTGCGTCGCCTGGAGCGCCGGCTGCATGTGACCGGCCAGACAGACCTGGCCGGCTATCTCGATTTCCTGCAACGCCACCCTGAGGAATCGCGGGCGCTGCTGGCCGACATGCTGATCGGGGTGACCAACTTCTTCCGCGACCGCGAGGCGTTCGAAGCGTTGCAGCGCCATGTGATGCCCGGCCTGGTCAACATGGATGCCATTGAAGAGGCGGCGCACGAAGTGCGCATCTGGTCGGCGGGCTGCTCCACCGGCGAGGAGGCCTACAGTTTGGCGATGCTGGTGGCCGAACAGTTGGCGGTGGAGCAGCGTAGCGTCCAGGTGCAGGTATTCGCGACCGACCTCGACGAACGCGCCATCGGCCTCGGCCGTGCCGGGCAGTATCCGGACGCCATCGCCACCGACGTGTCGGCGGCGCGCCTGCGCCAGTTCTTCATCAAGGAGGATCAGCACTTCCGGGTGCGCAAGGAAATCCGGGAAAAGGTTCTGTTCGCCCGTCATAACCTGCTATCCGATCCACCGTTCTCCCAACTCGACCTGATCGTTTGCCGCAACCTGCTGATCTACCTGGACCGCGATGTGCAACGCGACATCCTGCGCCTGTTCCATTTCGCCCTGCGTCCAGGCGGCCATCTGTTCCTGGGCAGCTCCGAGTCGACGGACCTTGCGGCCGACCTGTTCGTCGCCGTGGACAAACGCAACCGCATCTTCCGCGCCCGGGAGGTGCAGACCACCAGTCATCCGGCGCGCCTGCAGGCCCCGGAACCTGCGCTCGCGTCACCTGCCCGGGCACGTAGCAGTCGCCGCTTGTCCTACGCCGAGATCCATCACCGCGCCCTCGCCCGCTGCACGCCGCCCAGCCTGGTGGTCGATACCGAGGGCAATATCCTGCACATGAGCGAAGGCGTCGGACGCTTCCTGCGTCACGCGGGTGGCGAGCTCAGCCACAACCTGCTCAACCTGGTCATCGCCCCGTTACGGCCCGCCCTGCGCAGCACCTTGCTGCAAGCGCAAGGCAGCGGCCAGGCGGTGACCTCGCGCAGGGTCGAGGTCAACCTCGACGAATACTCGACCTCGGTGCAGATCCTGATCCAACCCCACCAGGATGACCCCAGTGGCACCGACTGCCTTCTGGTGGTGTTCCAGAGCATCGAAGTCGACGGCAATGCAGGCCCCAGCCCTGCTCTCGAGCAGAGCGAAGGCATGTTGTTGACCAACCTGGAGCGCGAACTGCATCGCACACGGCTGCAATTGCAGGAAACCATCGAGCAATCGGAGTTTTCCAGCCAGGAGCTGACCGCTTCCAACGAGGAAATGCAGGCGATCAACGAGGAGCTGCGCTCGGCCAGCGAGGAACTGGAAACCAGCAAGGAAGAGCTGCAGTCGATCAACGAAGAGCTGCTGACGGTCAACTACGAGCTCAAGACCAAGGTCGAGGAGACCGACAAGGTCAACGACTACCTGAGCAACCTGATCGCCTCCACCGACATCGCCACGGTGTTCGTCGACCGCAACCTGTGCATCCGCTGGTTCACCCCCCGAGCCACCGACATCTTCAGCATGTTGCCGGTGGACACCGGCCGTTCGCTGCTCGACATCACCCATCGCCTGGACTACCCAGGCCTGGCTGACGATGCCCGTGCGGTGGTCGAACGCGAGACCACCATCGAACGCGAAGTGCTCGGCCACAACCAGCACTGGTACCTGGCCCGCCTGCTGCCCTACCGGGCCAGCGAGCGCCACGTCGACGGCACCGTACTGACCTTCATCGACATCAGCCAGAGCCGCGCCGCGGAGGAACGCCTGCGCCAGGGCGAGGAACGCATGCGCCTGGTGGCGGAAAGCACCCATGACTTCGCCATCATCCTGCTTGACGACCAAGGCCTGATCACCGACTGGAACACGGGGGCCGCGCTGATTTTCGGCTATGGCAAGGACGAGGTCCTCGGCCGCCACTACCAGCTGATCTTCACCGAGCAGGACCAGGCCAGCGGCGTGCCGGAGCGTGAACTGCGCAGCGCCCGCCTCCATGGTCGTGGTCAGGACGAGCGCTGGCACGTACGCAAGGATGGCAGCCGTTTCTATTGCAGCGGCGAGGTGTCGCGCCTCAAGGGCAGCAGCTTGCGGGGCTACGTCAAGATCGCCCGCGACCTCACCGGCCACAAGCGCCTGCACGACGAGCAGAGCAAGCAACTGGCCGAGTCGCAGAGCACCAGTCACATGAAGGACGAGTTTTTCGCCGTCATGTCCCATGAACTCAAGCACCCGCTGAACCTGATCCAGCTCAACGCCGAGATCCTGCGGCGGTCGCCGTCGGTGAAAGCCGCCAGCGCTGCCAGCAAGGCCATCGGCGTTATCTGCGACGCGGTCTCCAGTCAAGCGCGGATCATCGACGATCTGCTTGATGTCGCTCGCATCCGCACCGGCAAACTCAAGCTCAAGACCCAGGTGATCGACCTGGGCACGGTACTTCAGGGGATCCATGCCGTGGTGCTTAACGAACAGCATCCTTGCGCCGTGCGCCTGGCACTGCCTGCGGATGGCGCGCCTGTTCACGTGGAGGCCGATGGCACGCGGCTCGAGCAGATCATCTGGAATCTGCTGAACAACGCATTGAAATTCAGCCCCGCAGGCAGCGAGATTCGCGTGGTACTCGCCAGACAGGACGCCCATGCCCGCCTGGAGGTGATCGATCAGGGTGTCGGCCTGACCGAGGACAGCCTGGAGAGCGTTTTCGACCTGTTCACCCAGGCCGCCCCACAGCTGTCCGGCAACCGCGACGGCCTGGGTATCGGCCTGTCACTGGTGCGCCAGCTGGTCGAGGCCCATGGCGGGACGGTGGCGGCGTATTCCCCGGGGCTGGGTTGCGGCACGACCTTCACGGTCTGCCTGCCACTGTGCGCGCCCGGGCGTCAGGCCCCGAACGAGGCATCCGGGCAGACCAGCGACGGCCGCCTGGACGGCGTCAAGGTGCTGCTGGTGGACGACTCGGTGGAAATACTCGAGGTCATGCAGCAGTTGCTGGAGATGGAAGGCGCGCAAGTCGAGGCCTATAGCTATCCGCAAGCGGCGCTGGAGGCCGCCGCCAGCGGGCGCTACGATATCATCCTGTCCGATATCGGCATGCCGGTGATGGACGGCCACGCCCTGATCAAGGCGCTGCGTGCCCTGGGGCACCTGCGCTACACGCCGGCCATTGCCCTGACCGGCTATGGTGCCAGCGCCGACCAGTACCGCTCACGCCAATCAGGCTTCGACCGGCACCTGAGCAAACCGGTGGGGTACGACGACCTGGTCGAGGCCATAGAGACATTGTGCGGATCGGAGCCCTATTGAGCTTGGGCTGGCACAGCGTCGTCAAGACGCATTCCATCGCCCCCTGCCCCACTCACGCATGCACGCTCCATTGCACCGCATCCGCAGCGATGGGCAATTCGTCGATGGCGTGGATCATCCCGCTGACCAGGGCCTCCTCCGGCCCCAGGATACGCGGATAGGCCATCAAGTAACGCGGCACGTCCAGCACGTCGCTGGCGCCTTCGGTTCGTTCGGCGACGATCTGCGCATACAGGCGCAGGTCGTAGTCCAGGCTCATGGCGTATTCGGCCATGCGCGCATGGTCCACCGAGCCGTGCAAGGTCCAGTGGAACGGATGGAACAGGAACTTGCTGCAGGCACAGGCGGTACGGTGAACACCGGCCAGAAACAGGATGTTGCCCATCGACTCGACCGTGCCCAGGTTGTGAGTATGCACCGGCACCGGCAAGGCGCGCAGGAAGTTGTACAGGGTGAAGCCGTAGCTGCATTCGCCGCCCATGGTGGCGATATTCACTTGCAACAGCTCAGCGCCCTGCTGCAGGGCCTTGGAGCAGGTATTGATCAGGTTGCCGCAGGTCGCGGAGTTGATCGGGCCGGTGTAGTGGATGATATGTCTGGCCATGTCGTCCTCCAGGGTCAGTCAGGCGTGTGCTTTTGCGCAAGGTCACTGCCCGGCGCCGCCAGGTCGTGCTCGCCGATCTGCTGGTAATGCTTGCGCAGCGCATGCAGTTCGGCCGGCCCCATGTCTTCGAGGTCGAGCAGGGCCTTGTGCGCCCGCTTGGTGGTGCGCAGCAGCTCGTCGATCTTGATGTGCAGCTCATCGTTGTCGCGGTTCTGGGTGTTCTGGATCAGGAACACCATGAGGAAGGTGATGATCGTGGTCGAGGTATTGATCACCAGTTGCCAGGTGTCGTTGAAGTGGAACAATGGCCCGCTGACGCCCCAGGCAATGATCAGCATCAGCGCGATGATGAAGATCACCGGGCGTCCACTGTGGTTGGCCAGCCAATGGGCAAACCGGTCGAATTTCATGCGTTGGGTCTCCTGCAGGCCACTTGCCCGGTTGCACCGTGGCTTGCGGTTGATCGTCGTCAAAAGCATTTTCGCTGTTCATGGCTCACCTCGGTTTGCGCGCCGGCATGCGGTGGAGGTTCGCAAGGCGGGCAAAGTTCCAGTTTTTCTCGCCGACCACGCGCTGTACCGCGGTTGTTCACCCGCTAAATGTTTGCCTCGCAGTCCTTCAGACAACCGGTCCGAAAATCGGAAAATCATTGCAGTGCGATGACTCACGGCCCAGTCATAACTGAACACAGACCTTCCTGTGTTCGACCAGAGGTAAGCCATCATGGCTAACAATCAAGACAAGGGCGGCGACCGTAGCGCCGACACCAACGTGGGCAACGCCGGCCAGCAAGGGGGCCACGGCTCGGCGGGCGACATGACCGACCGGCAGAAAGGTGGCCAACGACCTGATGACAAGACCGACAAGGAGTGGGCGCAATCCCAGGACACCGGGCGACAAGGCGGGCAATCGCTGGAGCAGCCTGAGGACAAGGAAAACCTCTCCGACACCGGAACAGTCGGCGGCCAACAACGTGACCCAGGCCAACGCATGGACAAGGAACGCTGATTGCAAAGGCGTTCCCCAGGGCGACAGCGTTCGCCCTGGGGAGGTATTGGACAGTTGCGGTACAAGCACGAAGCAAGGCCGCGCACGACCCCGGCGACAAGGTACCGCCGCCCGATCCGAAACACGAGGCACCCGACTGGCCGGAAGGCCAAGTGGCACCCGAGGAACAATCTGACGGATGACCGCACCTTGACCTTGGGCGGCAGGAGCACAGCCCTTCGCCTCCCAGGGCCCATCGAAAACGGAGATCGAAAAATGACTGCTCAACTGAATGGCAAGCGCGTTGCCTTCCTGGTCACTGATGGTTTTGAACAGGTGGAACTGACGGGGCCTCGCGAAGCGCTCGAAACAAATGGAGCGGTAATCGACATTCTCAGTGACAAGGAGGGAACCGTTCGCGGCTGGAACCATGACAAGCCTGCCGATGAGTTTGCGGTGGACGCCACCTTCGAGAGCGCCCACCTTGATCTTTACGATGCCATTGTGGTGCCGGGGGGCGTACAGAACTCCGATACCATTCGCCTGATGCCTGCAGCGCAGAAATTGGTGAAAAGCCACGACTCGGCAAGCAGGCCCTTGGCGGTCATTTGCCATGGCGCTTGGCTGCTGGTATCGAGTGATCTGGCCAAAGGCAGACGGATGACCAGCTACAAGACCTTGCAGGATGATATTCGCAACGCTGGCGGCAACTGGGTAAATGAAGAAGTGGTGGTGGACGGCAATCTGATTACCAGTCGCCAGCCAGACGATATTCCGGCCTTCAACGAGCAGTTGATCAAGGCGCTGGCCGGTAGCTAGGCAGTCCTTCGTTCCGTCAGTGGGAAGCGGCATCGGAAGAGGATTGAGAACAGGCCAGCTCACGCGCCCTGGCAACACCCCATAGCAGGGCGGTCGTCATGGACTGCCCCGGGCGCGTCCCATAGGCTTCTTCGTGGATCAATGCACCGTCCTGGCGATAGATGCCCATGAACAACTGTGTGGTTCCAACACGTGAAAGGCGCACCTGGACATCTATAGTCCAGCCGGTATCAAGTATTTCAGTGTGCGTACGGCAATGTAGCTGCGTATCCATCCAATCCCAATACGTCTGACCTCTTTCTCTCATCACGTTCTCCCACGGTGAGATCTAAGTAAGACACATTGTCGGAAACTAGGCTGACCACCGATCGTTTTTTTTGGAACCCTTTCAACACGTTGAGAGGCTGATCGCTGACTTATCAGTCATAGAAAGAACCAAACGGCGGTGCCTTGTCGCCAACAAAGCTCCGCCAGGGCATTTCCGCCAGCGCCACTCGTCAATCCTGATGAACCCTCTCGCGCCGCTACCAGTCGCTACTGATAAGTACACGAACACAGGGGGCTCTCGTGAGCGAGATCCGTATTGGTATTTCCGGTTGGCGCTATGGCCCATGGCGCAAGGACTTCTACCCCAAGGGGCTACGCCAGGACGACGAACTGGCCTTCGCCTCGCGAGCGGTCAACAGCATCGAGATCAATGGTTCGTTCTACGCGCTGCAGACACCGGAACGCTATGGTCATTGGCGTGACCAAACACCCCAGGGCTTCGTGTTCTCGGTCAAGGCGCCGCGTTATATCACCCATGTGCGCAGGCTTCGAGAAATCGACGAGCCGCTTGCCAACTTCTTCGCATCGGGCCCGCTAATGCTGGGCGACAAGCTGGGGCCATTCCTGTGGCAGTTTCCGCCGAGCCTGAAATTTGATGCGCAACGCTTCAGCGATTTCCTGGCCAAGCTGCCGCGTGATCGCAACGCTGCCCGCCTCCTTGCCCGCCAGGCGGCCGAGCGCCTGCAAGACAACGGCGGCACGGCCATCCGCGGCAACCAGCGCCTGCGCCACGCCGTGGAAATTCGCCACCCCAGCTTCCTCTGCGACACCTTTATCAACCTGCTGCGCAAGCACAAGATTGCCTTGGTGGTCGCTGACAGCGCGGGCAAATGGCCTTATGTCGAGGAGATCACGGCCGATTTCGTGTACCTGCGCCTGCATGGCGATGTCGAGCTCTACAGCAGCGGCTACACCGCCAGCGCACTGCGCCGCTGGCGCCTGCGCATCCAGGCCTGGGCTGCGGGCGGCCAACCGGAAGATGCCCGGCGCGTCGTACGCCGGGCCCCTGCAAAACGCGCATCCCGTGACGTGTACTGTTACTTCGACAACGACCAGAAAGTGCATGCCCCCTACGATGCCCGCCGCCTGCTGGCCAAGCTCGGCCTTGACGGCGAGCTGGTGACCGAGCCTGGCGTCGAGCCGCAGGAGCCTCTATGAACGGGACCCTGCCCACTCCCCGCTGCATCATCGACAAGGTGACCGCCGTGCACCGCCTGACGGTGCTGACCCTCAACGTGCACAAGGGCTTTACCCTGTTCAATCGCCGTTTCATCCTGCCAGAGCTGCGCGAGGCGGTGCGCGCCACCGGGGCCGACCTGGTGTTCCTGCAAGAGGTGCATGGCAGCCACCACGGGCATGCCGAACGCCACCCGACCTGGCCGACGACGCCTCAGTACGAATTCCTCGCCGACAGCATGTGGCCGCAGTTCGCCTACGGGCGCAACGCGGTCTATCCCCATGGCGACCATGGCAACGCCCTGCTGTCCAAGTTTCCTATTCGCGCCCACGACAACCTCGACGTGACGATCCACGGCAACGAGGAACGCGGCCTGCTGCATTGCCTGCTCGAAGTGCCTGGCCATGAGCAGGTACACGCGATCTGCGTGCACCTGGGGCTGCGCGAGGCCCATCGCCAGCGCCAGGTCGGCCTGCTGCTGGCATTGCTCGACAGCCTGCCGCCGGACGAGCCGGTCATCATCGCCGGTGACTTCAACGACTGGCGCCTGAAAGCGGATTCGCGGCTCTCAGAATACCTGGTCGAGGCCTTTGGCAGGCCGGCGCGCAGCTTTCCCGCCCGCCTGCCGCTGCTGCGCCTGGACCGCATCTACCTGCGCAATGCGCAAGCCTGCCAAGCGCGGGTGTTGTCCAGATACCCCTGGTCACACCTCTCCGACCATGCCCCACTGGTGGCGCAGGTGACGCTATGAAACAGTCCTGGAGCAACGGCAACCGTATCGAACTGTTGATCAACGGCGAGCAGTACTACCCGCGCGTGTTCGAGGCCATGGCCCAGGCACGCGAGGAGATCCTCCTGGAGACCTTCATCATCTATGACGACAAGGTCGGCCAACCCTTGCGCCAGGCCCTGATCGACGCCGCGCGGCGGGGGGTGCGGGTCGAGGTGGCAGTGGACGGCTATGGCACCGCGGACCTGCCCGACGACTTCATCGCCTCGATGACCGAGGCCGGGGTGCGTTTCCATGCGTTCGATCCGCAACCCCGGCTGGCCGGCATGCGCACCAACCTGTTCCGCCGCCTGCACCGCAAGATCCTGGTGATCGATGGGCAGCGCGCGTTCATCGGCGGCATCAATTACAGCGCCGACCATCTCGGCGACTTCGGTCCGCAGGCCAAGCAGGACTACGCCGTGGAGGTCGTCGGCCCGGTGGTTGCCCAGGTACATGCATCCTCCTGCCGCCTGCTTGCACCGGTGCTGGACACCGCCAGCCAGGTCCGGCCGACCGGCATTGATGCGGGCCCGGCCAGCGCCGTGCTGGTGGAGCGCGACAACCGGCGGCATCGCAACGATATCGAGGTCTGTTACCTGCAGGTCTTCCGTGAAGCCAGGCAACGTATCGTCGTGGCCAATGCCTACTTCTTCCCGGGCTACCGTCTGCTGCGCGAGCTGCGCAACGCCGCTCGGCGCGGGGTCGAGGTGACCCTGATCCTCCAGGGGCAGCCCGACATGCGCTGGGTGCGCGCGCTCTCGCGGCTGCTCTACAACTACCTGCTGCGCGATGGCGTGCACATCCACGAGTACTGCCAGCGCCCGCTGCACGGCAAGGTGGCATTGGTGGACGACGAGTGGTCCACCGTAGGCTCGAGCAATCTCGACCCACTGAGCCTGTCGTTCAACCTGGAGGCCAACCTGCTGGTTCGCGACCGTGGTTTCAACGATGTGCTCTACCAACACTTGAGCGAGCTCAGCCGCGAACACTGCAAGACCGTGACGCTGGAGCGCATGGTGCGTGGCTACTGGTGGCGCGCACCCTTGATCTTCCTGGGCTTCCACATCACCCGCTATTTCCCGCGTATCGCCGGCTGGTTTCCGGCGCACCGGCAACGCCTGCAGTCGTTGCAAGCCGACAGCGAGGCCCCGGCCGGCTACCACGGGGGTAAGACCTGATGGCCACGCCGCGCTGGAAGACCTGGGGCAAACGCCTGCTGACCGTGCTGTTCCTGGTGCTGATCCCGGTGCTGCTGTTCACCCTGGCGCGTAACCTGGACTGGAACGAAGTCCGCCAGTCGCTGCTGGCCTACCGACCCTCGACCCTGGCCCTGGGGTTGCTGCTGGCCCTGTGCAGCTACCTGGTGTTCGCCAGCTACGACCTGCTCGCTCGCGCCTACACCGGCCATCGCCTGCCGGCCCGCCAGGTGCTGCCGGTGGCGTTCGTTTGTTATGCGTTCAACCTCAACTTCACCACCTGGGTCGGTGGCGTGGCCCTGCGTTATCGCCTGTACGGCAGGCTGGGGCTCGACACGCCAACCATCACCCGCATCCTCACCCTGGGTCTGTTGACCAACTGGATGGGCTACCTGTTGTTGGCCGGCACCGTGTTCGCCCTTGGCATGGTCAAGCTGCCGGAAAACTGGGCGGTGGGGGCTGGGGGCCTGCGCCTGATCGGCGTACTGATGATGGCGGTCGCGTGGACTTACCTGTTCGCCTGCGCCTTCGCCAAGCGGCGAACGTGGGACCTGCGCGGGCACGAAGTCACCCTGCCGGGCCTGCGCCTGGCGCTGTGCCAGGTGGCCCTGGGCGCGAGCAACTGGGCACTGATGGCAGCACTGATCCACCTGCTGCTGCCACCAGACCTGTTCTATCCGTCGGTATTGGGCGTGCTGCTGATCAGCTGCGTGGCGGGCGTGGTCGCCCATATTCCCGCAGGGCTCGGCGTGCTGGAGGCCGTGTTCCTCGCCCTGCTCCATGGCCAGCTCGGTCAGGGCGAGCTGGTCGCCGCGCTGCTGGGTTATCGAACGTTGTACTACCTGATTCCGCTGTTGTTGGCGGTGTTCACCTACCTGATCCTCGAGAAGCGCGCCAAGGCCTTGCGCCAACAGACCGGGCCGGCCCTCGACAAGCGCTGATGGGCCATCGCCCGGGAGGTACATCATGCGGTTCATTCTGTACATGGCACTGCTGGGCACCTTGGCCAGCGGGCAGGTGCTGGCCGAAGGCTGTGATGTGGTCACACGCTCCTCCAGCGAGGCGGTCAAGCCGGTACAGCAGCACACGTGCTACAGCTACGGCAACATGCCGGCCGAAGCGATCGCCTGGTCGTGCAGCAACGAAAGCAAGGAAATGCTCAACAGCCAGAAGCGCCGGGTCGAGCGTTGCGCCGACGGCAGCGTCGGCAGCTGCATCGCGCCGCTGACCCAGGAGACCCTGGCCAACCCCGATGCCGCCGGACGTGGTGAGCCCTCTACCCGCCCAGCCGTGCCCAAGGATGCGCGGATCATCACCTATTACTACGACACCCCGAGCCTGGGCCAGGCGCGCAGCGATTGCGAGCGCAACAACGGGGTCTGGCAGACTCACTGACGCAGAGGAGAACGACCATGCCACGTGGAGACAAAGACAAGTACACCGACAAGCAGAAACGCAAGGCCGAGCACATCGAGCAGAGCTATGAGGACAAGGGCGTGTCCAAGGACGAAGCCGAAGCCCGCGCCTGGGCCACGGTCAACAAGCAGTCAGGAGGCGGCGAGCGCAAAGGCGGTTCCGGGCAGAAGAAAAGCCCTGCGGCCAAGGCCCAGGCGAGGGCTTCATCGGCCCGGCGCGCGGTGGCGACCAAGCATGGCGTGCCTCGCCCCGGACAGCGGCTGGAGGACATGACCAAGGCTGAACTGATGGACCGTGCGCGCAAGCGGCACATTGCCGGGCGCTCGAGCATGCGCAAGGGAGAATTGATCGAGGCCTTACGCAAGGTGGCTTGAGACGCGCCGGCGTCCTCCCGAGGCAAGCTCGGCGCTGTGCCGTTGCCGTTGCCGTTGCCGTTGCCGTTGCCGATCAAGAGTCTAGCGCCATAGCCCGCTAGCGACAGCTGCGTCAGCCCAGGCGCCGCGCGTAACTTCGCGACTTCAGGAGGCCGAACGCAGGCCTTGCGAAGGGAGGTGACGGGCATGGATGCCCGTCAAGCGCTGGGGCCCAGGATGGGCCCTGCAGCGCGGTCCTCCCGGGAGCAAGGCCGGAGTGAGGGGACCCGGAGCGAAGCGTAGGGGCGGATGAATGGAGCGAGGATTTTTTGGTTCCTTTTTGATCCTTCAAAAAGGAACTCGCCGTAAGGGCGAAAAGGTGACTATGCGTCGACATCGCAAATGAATGCACTTACAACTATTAAAACCGACTCCGACCGCATTTGACTTTGACTTTGACTTTGACTTTGAGAGAGTGTGTTTTGAAAGTTATATGCGCATTCATTTGCGATGGTGACGCAAAGTCACCTTTCCGCCCTTACGGCGGGTAACTTTTTGAAGGATCAAAAAGTCACCAAAAAATCCTCGCTCCATTCATCCGGCCCCTACGCTTCGCTCCGGGGTCCCCTCGCTCCGTTCTTGCTCCCGGGAGGACCGCGCTGAACGCCCCATCCTGGGGCGCAGCGCTTGACGGGCATCCATGCCCGTCACCTCCCTCCGCAAGAACTCCGCTCGGCCTCCTGAAGTCGCAATTGGCGGCGTCTGAACTATTGTGCACTTAGAAGCAACAGCAAGATCAAGATCAAGATCAAGATCAAGATCAAGATCAAGATCAAAAGAGCTGCTATTGAATGGTGCGCATGTTGATATAATAACTCCCCTTCACCGGAGATTCTAACGAAACAGCCGTCGAGAATGAAAGAACTTTATGGCGATATAGGATCACTCGCCGGGAATGTTTCATCCAAAGCGTTATCGACATTGCTCTCCTTCGGCTGGGTTATCTCTCCACATTTGCAGTCCGCCATACGACAAGCCTCCCCATTGCTATGCCCCGTCGCGCAGGCTTCGCAGCAATAGGCCTTGCCATCCTGGACCAGGGCATTGGCATCTACGGTGCAGGAACAGTGGTTGCAGGAACAGCGTTGCTCATTCATCACGGCTCTCTCCTGTCGTCATCAGGCACCACCTCATCGGTCCACGGCTCACCGTCCAATGGCGCCGAGCGGGCGAGTTCGGCCTCGTCCAGGCCGATGCCGCCACCGATCTCGTGGGCGTCCACCTGGCGCAGGTCCTGGTCGGCAGGCCCGCCGCCTGTGCCAGGCTCATGCGGGTCGCGAGCGCCGGTTTCATCAAACAGCGTGTCTGGGCTCAAATCGTCGAGGGTGACATTGTCCTCGTGCAGGCTATCGCTCAGGGTCTCGCCGCCGGTCATGCCGCTTTCGGCGACACGTCGGGGCGGGTAATCCTCGGCGATTTCGCGCGCCGGACGCTCGTCGCCGACACGCCCCTGGCGTTCATCGCGGCGCTCGCTGAAATCCAGTTCGTGGACACTGCCCATGCGGTCCTCGGTGTCGTCGATATCAACCTGCGGTCTTGGGTCATCGGGTCTAGGCATGAACGTTCTCCATCAGTGGGCTTCACACGGTCGACTGCCCCCACGAAGCAATAATTCAGAGTTTCTTCACAAAGCACCGCCCCACGCTTTTTTTGAACTCCACGCCGCGCCGCCACCTCCCAATCTTGAGACCCGCGAACCCTCCCGGAGCCCGCCATGGCCAAGCCCCTGCAGGAGTACCAGCGCAAGCGCGACTTCAACGCCACGCCCGAGCCGGCTGGCAAGCGCGCCAAGCCACACTCGGCGCACGCGCTGCAGTACTGCATCCAGAAACACGATGCCAGCCACCTGCACTACGACTTCCGCCTGGAACTCGACGGCACCCTCAAGAGCTGGGCGATCCCCAAGGGCCCCTCGCTCGACCCCAAGGTTCGGCGCCTGGCAGTGCACGTGGAGGATCACCCGCTGGACTATGCCAACTTCGAAGGGCACATCCCCGAAGGCCATTACGGCGCCGGTGATGTGATCGTCTGGGATCGGGGTGTCTGGGAGCCCGAGGGCGATCCGCATGAAGCCTATGCCAAGGGCAAGCTGCGCTTTCGCCTGCAGGGCGAAAAACTATCTGGAATCTGGAACCTGTTCCGCACTAACCTGGCCGGCAAGAAAGAGCAGTGGATGCTGGTCAAGTCCCATGACGGACAGGCGCGCAGCGAAACCGACTACCGCATCGTCGAAGCCCTGCCGGACAGCGTGCTGAGCGACCGCACCCTGCCACCACGGCGCCCGGCCAAGGCAACCGCTTCCACGCGCAAGCGCAAGGCCGGTCGCAAGTCCCTGCCGGCGCTTCTTACGCCACAGCTGGCCACGTTGGTCGACTCCCCGCCCAGCGGAGACTGGCGTTACGAAGTCAAATTCGACGGCTACCGGATCCTGGCGCGCATCGACGGTGACGACATACGCCTGTTCACCCGCAATGGCCACGACTGGAGTACGAAGATGCCCCGCCAGGTCGAGGCGCTCAGGGCACTGGGGCTCGATGCCGCATGGCTGGACGGCGAGATGGTGGTGGTCGACGACAACGGCGTGGCCGATTTCCAGGCCTTGCAGAACGCCTTCGACACCGAGCACGACGAACACATCACCTACTACCTGTTCGACCTGCCCTGGCTGGGCGATGAGGACCTGCGCGAACTGCCGCTACAGGCACGTCGCAACACCCTGGCCAAGCTGCTGGATGACCACGCCTCGCCGCTGCTCAGGTACTCCGCCGATTTCAATGAGCCGATCGATTCGCTACTCGACAGCGCCTGCCAGCTGGAACTCGAGGGGCTGATCGGCAAACGTGCCGACAGCCCCTATGTCGGCCGGCGCAGCAGCGACTGGATCAAACTCAAGTGCAAGCAGCGCCAGGAATTCGTGATCGTCGGCTATACCGACCCAAAGGGTAGCCGCCACGGTTTCGGCGCCCTGCTGCTGGCCCTGCACGACCACGACAGCGGCCAGCTGCGCTACGCCGGCAAGGTCGGCACCGGCTTCAGCGCCGCCACCCTGGACAGCATCCTCGCTCGCCTGAAACCGCTGCAGACCGCCAAGTCGCCCTTGGCCAGCCCCCCCACCGGAGCAGAAGCCCGCGGCGTGCATTGGCTCAAGCCGCAACTGCTGGCGGAAGTCGCCTACGCCCAGATGACCCGCGAAGGCATCGTGCGCCATTCGGTGTTCCACGGTCTGCGCGACGACAAACCCGCCACCGCCATCGACCTGGAGCGAGCGATGCCCGCCAAACGCGCAGCACAGACACGACCCGAGGGCCTGGGCAACCTGCGCCTGACCCACCCCGAGCGCGTGGTCGACGCGACCACCGGGGCCACCAAGCGCCAGGTCGCTCAGTACTACGCCCAGGTCGCCGACCGGCTGCTGCCGCAGCTCAAGGATCGGCCTGTCGCCCTGGTCCGGGCACCGGATGGCCTGGGCGGCGAGCTGTTCTTCCAGAAGAACGCCGGCCATCTGCACATTCCCCACGTGCTCAGCTACAGCAAGGCCCAGGCCGGCCAGGCGGCCATGGTGCTCAACCGCGCCGACAGCCTGCTGGGCGCGGTGCAGATGAACACGCTCGAATTGCACACCTGGAATGCCACCACCAAGGACTTCGACAAGCCCGACCGCTTCGTCCTCGACCTCGACCCGGATCCCGCACTGCCCTGGAAAGCCATGCTCGAGGCCACCCAACTGACCCTCACCCTGCTCGATGAGCTGGGGCTGAAGGTGTTCCTCAAGACCAGCGGCGGCAAGGGCATGCACCTCGTCGTGCCGTTGACCCGGCGCGCCGGCTGGGACGAAGTGAAGGACTTCAGCCATGCCTTGGTCGAGCACATGGCCGGCCTGTTCCCTGATCGGCTCAGCGCCGTGTCCGGGCCAAAGAACCGGGTCGGGCGGATCTTCATCGACTACCTGCGCAATGGCAAGGGCGCCACCACCGTCGCCGCCTATTCGCTGCGCGCCCGCGAGGGCTTGCCGGTGTCGGTGCCGATCTGGCGTGAGGAACTGACCCAACTCAAAGGCACGAACCAATGGAACATCGGCAACCTCCAGGCCCGGCTTGCCGAGGTGGACGATCCGTGGGCCGACATGGCCAAAACCCGCCAGTCGATCACCGTGCGCATGCGCAAGCAATTGGGGATCGCCTGATGGAACCGACCCCCTTCGATCAACTGCTACACCGACTATATACCCGTGCGCAGCCCCTCGAACTCGAACCCTTGCTGCCGGAACTGCTGCAGGCTCTGCAGCGCGAACACCTTGACCTGCTCCCCTTGCCTGGTCAGGGGCGGACCCTGGAGCGCTGGCGGGCCCTGGCGCGGGTCGCTGCTTGCGATCTCAGCCTGGCCAAACTCTACGAGGGCCATACCGACGCCCTGGCGATCCTTGCCGAATGCGGCGCAGCCCATCATGCCGGCGAAGGGATCTGGGGCGTGTGGGCTGCCGAGCCGCCGGATGCCCGCGCCCTCATCGTCGAACGGAACGCCGAGCAGGTTCGCCTGCGAGGCCGCAAGGCCTGGTGTTCGGGAGCGTTGCAGATCGACCGTGCGCTGCTGACCGCCTGGCAAGACGACCAGCCTCAACTGGTGGCCATCGAGCTTGGCCACCCGAGCCAGCGTGTCCAGGCCGACCACTGGCAGGCTGTTGGCATGGCCGCCACCGCCAGTGTCGCCATCGTGTTCGACGACTCGCCCGGGCTGGCCATCGGCGAACCCGGCCAGTACCTGTCCCGCCCAGGTTTCTGGCACGGGGGCGCGGGCATCGCCGCCTGCTGGTACGGCGCGGCCGCAGCCTTGACGGACTACCTGCGCGAACACTGTCGCAAACCCCGGCCCGACCCACACGCCGACGCCCACCTGGGCGCCGTCGATGCGGCCTTGTTCGGAGCCCGCGCCGCCCTGCGAGAATGCGCCGCCTGGATCGACCGCCACCCAGGCGACGATGCCAGTTACGAGGTACGCCGCACCCGCGCCCAGGTCGAGCAGGCGGTCGAGCAGGTCATCCAGCATGTCGGCCGGGCATTGGGCGCAACGCCGTACTGTCGCAACAGCCATTTCGCCCGGCTCAGCGCCGACCTGCCGGTATACCTGCGGCAAAGTCACGCTGAACGCGACCTGGCCGAGCTGGGACGGCAACTGACCGATAGGCCTGAAGGAGCATGGAAACTATGAGCCAGAATCTGATCCAGGCCGCTCACGGCACGCCTTGGAGCGCCTGGCAACAGTCCGCGTACCTGGCCCGTGCCACCTGGCTGACGCCCGACCGACTGTGCCCGCCCGGCAGACGCCTGGTGCTGCTGGCGCCGCATCCGGACGACGAGATCCTCATGGCCGGCGGTCTGTTGGCCAGCTTCCACGGCCGGGAACAGGACCTGGTACTGATTTCCGCCACCAACGGCGAGGCCAGCCATCCTCACTCCAACCAATGGACCGAGCACCGCCTGCGCCATCAGCGCCCTCTGGAGAGCCGCCATGCCCTGCAAAAGCTGGAGCTGGACCTCAGCCGCGTCGAATGGCGACGGCTCAACCTCAAGGACGGCGCCCTGCCCCGCGATGAGGCGTTCCTGGTCGCGCACCTGGAGCAATTGCTGCAGCCCGACGACCTGCTGCTGACCACCTGGCGGGGTGATGGGCACTGCGATCATGAAGCGGCCGGCCGCGCCTGCGCCAGGGCGGCGCAATCGTGTCGCGCGCAACTGGCCGAGGTGCCGGTCTGGGCCTGGCACTGGGCCGCACCCGACGATCCTAGGCTGCCGTGGCCCCGGGCACATCGCCTGTCGCTCGACGAGGCGCGTCTGGCGCGCAAACGCGAAGCCCTGGCCGCCCATGCCAGCCAGTTGCAGCCCGATGGCGACCATCCGCCGGTACTGCCCGAACACCTGCAGGCCTGCCTGCTGCAACCCTTCGAACTGGTCTTCCTGTCAATGGAGTCGCCATGAGCCTCGACGCGCAGTATTTTGCCGACCTGTATGCCGACAACGACGACCCATGGGCCTTTCGTACCCGCTGGTATGAACGGCGCAAGCGCGACCTGGCCCTGGCCAGCCTGCCCCGCCAATACTACGAGCGCGTGTTCGAGCCGGCCTGCGCCAACGGTGAACTGAGCATCCTGCTGGCCGAGCGCTGCGCCGAGCTGCTGTGCCAGGACATCGACCCCACCGCCGTGGCCCTGGCCCGCCAGCGGCTGGCGGGCGCGAGCCATGCCGGCGTCGAACAGGGCCACCTCCCGGGTGACTGGCCGGGCGGACAGTTCGACCTGATCGTGCTCAGCGAGATCGGCTACTACCTGGCACCCACCGAGTGGCTGCAGGTGATCGAGCAATCGGTGGCTAGCCTGAGCCATGACGGCGGCCTGCTGGCCTGCCACTGGCGCCATCCCATTGCCGCTTGCCCGCAGGAGGGTGGCGAGGTCCATGCCCTGCTGGCCCGACACCTGCCACTTTACCCGCTGCTGCGCCACGAGGAGGCGGATTTCCTGCTCGAGTACTGGTCGTGCCAGCCCAGCGCCGTGGACCTGAACGAGACCTGCCCATGATCGGCGTCATCATTCCGGCCCACAACGAGGCCCGCCGCCTCGGGCACTGCCTCGCTGCCATCAAGCTGGCGGTGGCGCGGGCCGAGGCGGCAGGCCTGGAGGTCGAAGTGCTGGTGGTCCTCGATCGCTGCGTCGATGCCAGCGCGCGAATCGCCCGCCGCCATGGCGTGCATACCATGGTGTTGGAGGCCGGCAACGTCGGCATTGCCCGGCGCCTGGGCGCGGCATGGATGATCGACCGCGGCGCCCAGTGGTTGGCGTTTACCGATGCCGACAGCCGCGTACCCGTGCACTGGCTGGTGTCGCAACTGCAATGGCATGCCGACGCGGTCTGCGGCACGGTGCACATCGAGCGCTGGCAACCCTGGCAAGGCGCCGCTCTGCGCCAGTTGTACCGCAGCCGTTACCAGGCCCGGGACGGCCATCGGCATATTCACGGCGCCAACCTGGGCGTCTGCGCCAAGGCCTATGAGCGCGTCGGCGGATTCCAGCCATTGCCGGCCCACGAAGATGTGCAACTGGTGCTGGCCCTCGAGGCCAGTGGCGCGCAGATTGTCTGGACGGCGGCGCACAGCGTGGCCACCAGCAGTCGCCGGGACAGCCGCGCCCGCCAGGGCTTCGGCGACTACCTGAATGGGCTGGAGGGGCAACTACCGTAACCTCTGCGCAACCGCGCTAAGATGCTTTGCGCGGTCGCTTGGCCGCCGGTTTCTTCGCCTTGGTCTTGCCACCCAGGCTGCGCTTGAGCAGCTCGGTGAGGTCGATGATGTCCGCGCCCTTCTCCGCCGGCGCGCCCTCGCCTTTGTCCACGGTCTCGATCTTGCCCTTGCTGGCCTTCTCTTGCACCAGCTCGAGGATGGTCTGGCGAAAGGCATCATGGTACTCGTCGGGCGACCATGGCCCGCTCATGTCTTGCACCAGCTTCCTGGCCATGTCCAGTTCGCGCTTGTCCAGCTTGCTGTCGGTCACGCTCTTGTCCAGTTCCAGCGACGCCAGGCCTCGCACCTCCTCGGGCCAGCGCAGGGTAATCATCACCAGCGCGTCTTGCAGCGGGCGCAGCAGCGCCAGATGCTGGCGGGTGTGCAGCACGACGGTGGCCAGGGCGACCTTGCCGGTACTTTCCAGGGCCTCGCGCAACAAGGCGTAGACCTTGCCGCCGCCGCGGTCGGGGCTCAGGTAATAAGGCGTGTCGAACTGTTGCAGCGGTATCTCCCGGGCATCGACGAACGAGAAGATATTGATGGTCTGGGTCGCCTCGGGCCGGGCCTTGCGAATCTCCTCCTCGCTGATCACCACGTAGCGACCCTTCTCGTACTCCACGCCCTTGACGATGTGTTCCTTGTCGATCTCCTTGCCGGTGACCTTGTTCACCCGTTTGTAACCCACCGGTTCCATGCTGCGCTTGTCGAGCCAGTCGAAATCCACCCGCTCGCTGCGCACGGCGGTATTGAGGGAGACGGGGATGTGCACGAGGCCGAAGCTGATCGCGCCTTTCCAGATTGCCCGGGCCATGGTCAGCTCCTACGCGTCGAACGGTTGGCCGGGCTGGCTGTAGCGCAACGCGCCGCAGCGTTCGCAGCACTGGCAATGGAGCCCGGCGATTTCACGGACCAACAGACTGCGCCATTGGCAGCCACGCAACAGGCAGACGAGTTTCATCAGCCACCTCCCTGGCCCGCATGAATAGGGGCTCTTACAAGGACTGACTGCGCGGCGCGGCCAAGGTTTATTCGACTTTGCCCTACGGCAGTGGATTCCCCCCCGTGACGCCGAATACCTCCCCAGTGATATAGCTCGACTCCTGGCTGGCCAGCAGCACATACAGCGGCGCGCATTCGGCAGGTTGGCCGGGACGTTTCATCGGTGTGTGCCCACCGAAGTCGGGAATCTTCTCCGGCGGTTGGCCGCCGCTGGGCTGCAACACGGTCCAGATCGGGCCCGGCGCCACTGCGTTGACGCGGATGCCGCGCTCGATCACCTGCTTGGCCAGCGCCTTGGTGAAGGCAACGATCGCCGCCTTGGTGGTGGCGTAGTCGAGCAGCGTCGCCGATGGCTGGTAGGACTGGATCGAGGCAGTGTTGATGATCGTGGCCCCGGCCGGCATCAGCGGCACGGCAGCCTGGCACAACCAGAACAACGCGTAGACGTTGGTCTTGAGGGTGTGATCGAACTGCTCGTGGGTGATCTGGCCAATGTCCTTGCGCGCCACCTGCTTGCCGGCGACGTTGACCAGGATGTCCAGGCCGCCGAGCTGTTCGTGGGCCTGGTCCACCAACTGGCTGCAGAAGCGCGGATCCTTGAGATCGCCAGGAAGTGCCACGGCCTTGCGCCCTTCGGCCTCGATCAGCTGGACCACTTCTCGGGCGTCACGCTCCTCCGTGGGCAGGTAGTTGAGGGCGATGTCGGCGCCCTCGCGGGCGAAGGCGATGGCCACGGCGCGCCCGATTCCCGAGTCGGCGCCGGTGATCAGGGCGCGACGACCGACCAGGCGGCCGAAGCCTTTATAGGTGGCTTCACCGTGGTCGGGCTTGGGTTGCATGTGGGCATCCAGGCCAGGGGCGGGTTGGCCCTGGGCCGCAAAGGGCGGATGGGGATATTGGGTCAGGGGATTTTGCAGGGTGAATTGGTCCTGGGGCTTGCCGGGCATGGGTGGGGCTCCTTCTGTTTTGGCTGCATGTTGTCGAATTGTGGGGCACACAGCTTTCGAGGCTGGCGACCAGCGAATGGTTTACTCAATGAGTCCCGAGCACCGACAGCTGGTGATCGGCACTGGTGCCGTCGCGCAAGATGCGCCGGGCCTGGATGAAGGCGCGTTCGGCATCGGCGGTGTCGGCCGGGCATTGCAACTGCAGTTGCGTCAGCCAGCCTTCGGCGCTCACCGGCTGTTGCTCGTACACGCCGATGAAGGTGCCTAGGCGGCCCTGACGCAGGGCACGCCAATAGTTTTCCTGGGTGACCCAGCGCATCTCGCGGCTGGCGACGGCCAAGGCATCGTCCAACCGGGGGCAGCCATCGCAGATACGCAGTTCGACTGTCGCAAACCGCCGCGAAGGCCTGCTCCCACTGCCAGCGCGGATCGCCGTCCCCCTGTTCTTCGAGAAAGATGCGGATCAACCCGTGAAAACGCGGTTCCCGCCAATGGCACAGGGCGCCGTGCAACCATGCGCCGTCGACCGCCTTGGTCGGCGCAACCTGTTGCAGGAACCACAAGGCATGGGCCCGGTTGGTGAAGTAGCGCGCGGCCCCTGGCGCCGTTGTTCAAGATAAGCCATGTGTTCACTGGCGACCCGCTGGGCATGGGCGGCTGACCATTCCAGCAATCGCCCGGGATCATCCGGCAGGTCGTCCGCAAGCGTACGCACTTGGCGCAGCGGCTGCTGCAGCCAGGCCTCGCCTAGCGGATCAGGGCCCTTGAGCAGGGCCCGATAGCGATGCTCAAGGCCATCGGTCGCCACGCATGGCGCCTCCTGGGTGGGGTATGCGCGGTGCCAGGCAAGCCCGGCACCGCGTGCCCTCACTTACGTGCGGCCACCCTTGCGGCCGGACTCGGTCTGACGGTGGTCGCCGCCACTGCTCTGACCGCCCTTGCGGCCGGCTTCGGAGGCCTTCTCGCGGTCGTTGGCGAAGTTGCCCGGGTTCTTCGATCCACCCTGGCTGCCGGTCTTGTTGCTGTCCTGGCGACCGGTCATGTTGCTGTCTTTATTGGCCATGGTTGCAAAACCTCGTGTGGCTAAGGGATGCACGGCTGCATGCCGTACAGGATTGGGAGTACGGCGATAAGGCGGGATTCGGATTATTCCGGGGCGATCGGACCGGTGGCGCTAAACATGCCGCTGCCCTGTATCTGGGACGCAAGCGGACGCGGGCAGGGTTGACCCCTTCAGGCACTCTGGCATAATTCGCACAACCTACCGGTCGGTAGGTGCATTTTCGTCAACGGATTTCCCAGTCATGCCTGCTTCCCACCTGCGCTTCGCCGCCTCTCTTGCCCTGATCGGCGCCCTCGGCCCTTCGGCCATCGACATGTACCTGGCCAGCCTGCCGGAAATGGCCCGCGACTTCGCCACCGGCTATACCCAGGTGCAGCTGACCCTGACCGTGTTCCTGCTGGCGATGGGTGCCGGCCAGTTGCTGTTCGGCCCGCTGGTTGACGCCCTGGGCCGTCGTCGCCCGCTGCTCGCGGGGTTGATGGTGTTCAGCCTGGCCTCCCTCGGCGCGGCCGCCGCGCCCTCGCTGGACGCGTTGCTGATCGCACGCCTGGTCCAGGGCCTGGCCAGCGCGCTGACGTTGGTGGTGATCATGAGCATGGTCCGCGATAGCGCCGACGGCGCGCGGGCGGCGCAGATCTTCGCCCTGCTGATGACCATCGAAGGCCTGGCGCCGATCCTCGCCCCGGCGTTGGGCGGGATGATCGACGCGGCCTATGGTTGGCGGGCGATCATGCTGGTGCTGGCCGGTCTGGGCCTGCTGACCTTGTTCAACTCGATGCTGACGCTCGGCGAGACCTTGCCGGCGGGGCAGCGGGTACGCCTGGCGCCGGCCCGCGCATGGCGCACCTATGCGCGCATCGCCGCCGATGGCGCGTTCCTGCGACCGGCCCTGGCGTTGTCGGCGGTGTTCTTCTTCCTGTTCGCCTACATCGCCGGCTCCGCCTACGTGTACCAGCAGCATTTCGGCCTTTCCAGCGCCCACTTCGGCCTGCTGTTCGGGGCCTGCGGCGTGGCCATCCTGCTCGGCGCGGCGCTGTCCGGCTACTGGGTGACGCGCCACGGCGTGGCTCGCGTGGCCTGGTGGGGCGCGCTGTGCATGGGCGGCGGCGCGCTGCTGGCGGTACTTGCCGGGCTGAGCGGCGCGGGCCTGGCGCTGCTGCTGGCGGGCGTCGTGCTGGCGCTGTTCGGCCTGGGCATTTGCGAGGCCACCTTGATGGCCCTGGCGATGTCGTCGCAGCAACGTGACGTCGGCTCCACCGCAGCCCTGCTCGGTGCCCTGCAACTGGTGATTTCATCCAGTGCTACACCCTTGGCCGGGCACCTGGCAACGCTGGGGCCGCTGGCCTGGGCCTGGCTGTTGGCGGCCGCTGCCCTGATCATCGTCGGTTTGACCCGCGCCGCCGTGGCAAAGACAATCAGCGCCTCGCCCTGCCCCAGCGTCAAACCGGAGTGACCGCCTTGAAAGCCCTGACCCCATCCGCCGCGCGCATCTGCGACCATGCCGTCGTGCATTTCGCCGAACATGGCTACGACGGCTCGTCATTGAGTGAGATCGCCGCCTTGGCGGGCATGCGCAAGGCATCGCTTTATGCCCATTTCGCCAACAAGGATGCGTTGTTCGTGCGCGCCTTCGAACGTGCGCTGGCGGACGAAACCGCCTACGTCGAGGCAGGGTTCGGCCACGAGGCGGCGGGCCGCGAGGCGCCGGGGCACTGGCACCCGCTGCACCTGGCCGAGCGCTACGCCGCCTCGGCCAACCTGCGCTTCGTGCTGCGCACGGCGTTCCTGCCGCCGACGCCGATCCGCTCGGTTGTCACCGGCGGCTTCGAGGCCTACCTGGAGCAGATCCGCCTGGGCTTCTGCCAGGCCCTGCGCGAGCGCCACGCCTGGGCCCGCAGCGATGGCAACAAGCTGGAGCTGTATGGTGACGCGTACCTGGGGATCATCGACAGCCTGCATGTGGAGCTGCTGTACGCGAACCCGGCGGTGTATGCGCGGCGGGCGGCTTCGTTGCTGAAGATTCTCGATGATTCGCTGTATCTTGCCGGTCTGTAGGGGGACCCTGTACACGATTCAAGGGCCCCGCGATGGCGGTGGTCAGCGCTCGCGGCATCAGGGCCTGACCTTCTTGAGCTCGTTCAACAACTCCATCAACTTCTCCAACTTGTCCTCGCCGAACTGGCGCTGGATCTCCTGGTAATTGCGCTCCATCTCCTCGCTCATGGCCAGGAATGCCTGCTGGCCACGCACGGTCAGGCTGATGAAGATCCGCCGCTGATCCTCCGGCGACTTGCGCCGACCCACCAGGCCGTCGCGTTCCAGGCGCTTGAGGACGCCGCTCATGCTCGGTTTGAGGATGCAGGCCATGTCCGCCAACTGGTGGCTTTCCAGCTCGCCCTGCTGGCGCAGGATGCGGATCACCCGCCACTGCTGCTCGGTCAGGTCGTGGGCATTGAGGGCCGGGCGGAAGAACGCCATGGTCGCTTCGCGGGCCTGCAACAGGGTCAACGTCAGGGAAGGTCTTGGATTGGTCATCAGGATAAGCGGCTGGTTTTATTAAGATATTAATAAAGTGAAAACCATTTTCACCGGTGCTGTCCAGCTCCAGTGAAAAGTACCAGCGCTCCCGGCAAACGCGCATTTTCCAAGCATCGCCTTCGTTGCACGATCAGGTGAAGCCTGCAGCCCGGAGCTGATCGCCTCATGTCAACGCAATCCCGCCTGGCGCTGACGGTACTCCCCCGGCGTCATCTGCGCATGGCGCTGGAAGAAGCGGCTGAAATACGCCGGATCCTTGAACCCCAGCCGGTAGCAGATCTCGTTGGCCGAACCGCCGGTGTACAGCAGCAACCGCCGCGCCTCCTGCATCAGCCGTTCGAACACCAGGCGCTTGGACGGCAGGTCGGCCATGCGCCGGCACACATCATTCAGCCGCGCCTCGGTCACCCCCAGCGCCGCCGCGTAGGCCGGCAGCGTCCAGTGGTCGAGGTAGTGGCGCTCGATCAGCTCGTTGAAGCGATGGAACAACTGCAAGTCCTCGTGCCGCGCGGGCGTTGCCTCCAGCGAATTGGCGCCCAGGCGCAGCAGGCTGATCATCACCAGCCGCGCCAGGTCCTGCACGGCGGTGCCCTGCCCGGCCTGGCCATGGCCGATTTCGTCGCCAAGCAGGTCGAACAGCTGCTCCAGGCGCCGTACCTCGCCGGCCGCCGCGCCCTGCAGGTGCCCCAGTGCAACGCAGGCCGGTTGCAGCCGCGGTCCCAACGCCAGCCCGGGCTCGGCCTGCAGCAGTTGCCAGACCAGTTGCTGGCGCACGGTCAGCACATGGCCGTCGGCGTCGGCCTCGGTGACGAAGGCATGGGGAATGGTCGGCGGGGTGAGGAAGAACATCGGCCCGGACTCGTGGTAGCGCTGTTCGTCCAGGTACACCCGCACACTGCCGGTCTTGACGTAGTGCACCTGGAAGAAGCGGTCGTGGCGGTGCACTGGCATGTTGCGACCGAAAAAACCGGCCAGGTTGCCCAGGCGGTCGTAGTGCACCTCGCTGTCGCTGTAGCGCTGGTCATAGACCTGACCGATGTTGATGTTGGGGATCGGCTGTCGTTCTTTCATTGTTGTTCTCGCAGCGGTGAAACGCGCCGGGGAAATCATCGTAGCACCACCAGCCAGCGGTAGACGCCTTGACGATCGTTAACATATTAAATATAACGTTAACACATTAACAAAAACACCACGAAGCGCAGGAGAAAAGCATGAGCCGTGCCTTGCACGAGGTCGCCAACGGCAGCTTGTTCGGCGTCGCCCTGAACTACCAGGGCCTGCTGCAGCAGCATCTGGCATCCTTCCATGAAGCGCCGTACCAGCAGCCGCCGGTCAAGCCGGTGCTGTTCATCAAGACCCCGAACACCCGCAACGGGCATGCCCAGCCGGTAACCTACCCCTCGGCAGTCGAGCGCCTGCAACCCGGCCCCGCGCTGGGCGTGGTGATCGGCAAGGACGCCAGCCGCGTCAGCATCGACGACGCCCTCGCGCATGTGGCCGGCTACACCATCGTCAACGAGTTCAGCCTGCCCGAGGACAGCTACTACCGCCCGGCGGTAAAGGCCAAGTGCCGCGACGGCTTCTGCGCCATCGGCCCGCAGCTGGTGCCAGCCGCGCAGGTCGACAACCCCGACGCGCTGGGCATCCGCCTGTGGGTCAACGGCGAGTTGCGCCAGCACAACAACACCGCCAACTGCGTGCGCGGCGTGGCCCGGCTGATCGCCGAGATCAGCGAGTTCATGACCCTGCATGCCGGCGACGTGCTGATCACCGGCACCCCCGAAGGCCGCGTCGATGTGCTGCCCGGCGACCGGGTGACGGTCGAGATCGACGGCCTTGGCCAGCTGACCAACCCCATCGTCGCCGAACAAGGACTCGCCCCATGAAGCACGCCCGTATCCAGTTCGACGGCCAGGTCCATCAGGTCACCGTCGAGGACGACCAGCAACTGCGCCTGGCCGATGGTCGCCTGGTCCAGGCCGCCCAGGTCACCTGGCTGCCACCGGCCACCGGCAACATGTTCGCCCTGGGCCTGAACTATGCCGACCACGCCGCCGAGCTGGCCTTCACCCCGCCCACCGAACCGCTGGCGTTCATCAAGTCGCCGGGCACCTACACCGGGCACGAGCAGGTGACCTGGCGCCCGGACAACGTCAAGTACATGCACTACGAGTGCGAGCTGGTGGCGGTGATCGGCAAGCCGGCGCGCAACGTCAGGCGCGAGGACGCCCTCGACTACCTGGCCGGCTACACCGTGTGCAACGACTACGCCATCCGTGACTACCTGGAAAACTACTACCGCCCCAACTTGCGGGTGAAGAATCGCGACGCCACCACCCCGGTAGGCCCGTGGATCGTCGACGTCGCCGACGTGCCGGATCCGTCGAACCTGACGCTGCGCACCTGGATCAACGGCGAGCTGAAACAGCAAGGCAGCACCGCCGACATGATCTTCGACATCCCCTACCTGATCGAATACTTCTCCAGCTTCATGACCCTGCAGCCCGGCGACATGATCGCCACCGGCACCCCGGAAGGCCTGGCCAACGTGGTCCCCGGCGACGAAGTGGTGGTGGAGGTGCAAGGGGTCGGCCGCCTGGTCAACCGAATCGTCAGCGAAGCCGAGTTCTTCGCCCACAAAGCACACGAGGCAACAGCATGATCAAGCACTGGATCAACGGCCGTGAAGTCGAGAGCCGCGACACGTTCATCAACTACAACCCGGCCACCGGTGAAGCCATCGGCGAAGTCGCCAGCGGCGGCGCCGAGGAAGTCGCCCAGGCCGTGGCTGCGGCAAAAGAGGCCTTTCCGAAATGGGCCAACACCCCGGCCAAGGAACGCGCCCGCCTGATGCGCCGCCTGGGCGAGCTGATCGAGCAGAACGTACCGCAGCTGGCCGAACTGGAGACCCTGGACACCGGCCTGCCGATCCACCAGACGCGCAACGTGCTGATTCCCCGCGCATCGCACAACTTCGACTTCTTCGCCGAGGTGTGCACGCGCATGGACGGGCACACCTACCCGGTGGACGACCAGATGCTCAACTACACCCTGTACCAGCCGGTGGGCGTGTGCGGGCTGGTGTCGCCCTGGAACGTGCCGTTCATGACCGCCACCTGGAAGACCGCGCCGTGCCTGGCGCTGGGCAACACCGCGGTGCTGAAGATGAGCGAGCTGTCGCCGCTGACCGCCAATGAGTTGGGCCGCCTGGCAGTCGAGGCCGGCATCCCCCATGGCGTGCTCAACGTCATCCAGGGCTACGGCGCCACCGCCGGCGATGCCCTGGTGCGCCACCCGGACGTGCGCGCCATCTCGTTCACCGGCGGCACCGCCACCGGCCGCAAGATCATGCAGACGGCGGGCCTTAAGAAGTACTCCATGGAACTGGGCGGCAAGTCGCCAGTGCTGGTCTTCGAAGACGCCGACCTGGACCGTGCCCTGGACGCCGCGCTGTTCACCATCTTCTCGCTCAACGGCGAGCGCTGCACCGCCGGCAGCCGCATCTTCATCCAGGAAAGCGTGTACCCGCAGTTCGTCGCCGAGTTCGCCGCCCGCGCCAGGCGCCTGATCGTCGGCGACCCGACCGATCCGAAGACCCAGGTGGGCTCGATGATCACCCAGCAGCACTACGACAAGGTCACCGGCTATATCCGCATCGGCCTCGAGGAAGGCGCACGCCTGGTGGCCGGTGGCCTGGAGCGTCCAGCCGGGCTGCCAGCGCACCTGGCCAAGGGGCAGTTCATCCAGCCGACGGTGTTCGCTGACGTGAGCAACACGATGCGCATCGCCCAGGAAGAGATCTTTGGCCCGGTAGTCTGCCTGATCCCGTTCAAGGACGAGGCCGAGGCGCTGCAACTGGCCAACGACACCGAATACGGCCTGGCGTCGTACATCTGGACCCAGGACATCGGCAAGGCCCACCGCCTGGCCCGCGGTATCGAGGCGGGCATGGTGTTCATCAACAGCCAGAACGTGCGTGACCTGCGCCAACCGTTCGGCGGGGTGAAAGGCTCGGGCACCGGGCGCGAGGGTGGGCAATACAGCTTCGAGGTCTTCGCCGAGATCAAGAACGTGTGTATATCCATGGGTAGCCATCACATTCCGCGCTGGGGCGTGTAGAACGGGGCTGCTGCGCAGCCCTTGCCATGGACACCAAGAACAACAACCTTCAACAGGAGACATACCATGGGCAAACTCGCTCTCGCCGCCAAGATCACCCATGTGCCCTCGATGTACCTGTCCGAACTGCCCGGCCCGCGCCAGGGCTTTCGCCAGGCGGCCATCGACGGGCACCACGAGATCGGCCGGCGCTGCCGCGAACTGAGCGTGGACACCATCGTCGTGTTCGACACCCACTGGCTGGTCAACGCCAACTACCACATCAACTGCGCCGCGCACTTCGAAGGCCTGTACACCAGCAACGAACTGCCGCACTTCATCGCCAACATGAACTACGGCTTCCCCGGCAACCCCGAGCTGGGGCGAATCCTCACGCAAGAATGCAATCGACTGGGCGTGGAGACCATGGCCCACGACGCCACCACCCTGGCCCCGGAATACGGCACTCTGGTGCCGATGCGCTACATGAACGCCGACCGCCACTTCAAGGTGATCTCGGTCTCGGCCCTGTGCACCTCGCACTACCTCAACGACAGCGCGCGCCTGGGCTGGGCCATGCGCAAGGCGGTCGAGGACCACTACGACGGCACCGTGGCTTTCCTCGCCAGCGGCTCGCTGTCACACCGTTTTGCCCAGAACGGCCAGGCCCCGGACTTTGCCACCAAGGTCTGGAGCCCGTTCCTGGAAACCCTCGACCACCGCGTGGTGCGCATGTGGCAGGACGGCGACTGGGCGGACTTCTGCGCGATGCTGCCCGAGTATGCGGTCAAGGGCCATGGCGAAGGCTTCATGCACGACACTGCCATGTTGCTCGGTGCGCTCGGCTGGTCGCGATACGACGGCAAGGCCGAGGTGGTGACACCGTACTTCGGTTCTTCCGGTACCGGCCAAATCAACGCGATCTTCCCGGTCACCCCGCAGGACGGCAGCGCGATCCCCGCAGCCCAGGCCTCGAACCCGGCTGGGATCACCTCCACCAGCCGCCTGTAAGGAGCCCCCCATGCCCCATCTGGTCCTGCTCTATAGCCCGGATATCGAAGCCGACACCGATATGCCCGGCCTGTGCCGCGCCCTGGCCGACTGCATGCTCGCCCAACGCGACGAACATGATCGCCAGGTGTTCCCCACCGGCGGCACCCGCGTGCTGGCCTACCCGGCAGCCCATGCCGCGATCGCCGATGGTCGTGGCGACTACGGTTTCGTCTACGCCAACCTGCGCATGGGCAGCGGCCGCAGCGCCACGGTGCACCGGCAGGTCGGCGATGCGCTGCTGGCTGTCTTGCGCCAGCGACTGGACGCGCTGCTGGAACGTCGCCCGGTCGGCGTGACCCTGCAGATCGATGAGAGCCAGGCACAGGTGTACGACGCCAAGCACAGCAGCCTGCATCCCCTGTTCACCCGTCAGCCCTGAGGTCTCCATGCTCGACGCCCGCATCATCCAGCAAGCCGCCGCCCGTCTAGACCAGGCCGAACGCACCCGCGAACAGGTCGGCCAGTTCTCCTTGGAACACCCTTCGATCAGCATCGAGGACGCCTACGCCATACAGCGCGCCTGGGTGGCACGCAAGATCGAGGGTGGCCGCAAGCTGGTCGGCCACAAGATCGGCCTGACCTCCAGGGCCATGCAAGTTTCTTCGAACATCACCGAACCGGACTACGGTGCGCTGCTCGACGACATGCTGTTCGACGAAGGCAGCGACATTCCCTTCGAGCGCTTCATCGTGCCCCGGGTCGAGGTGGAGCTGGCGTTCATCCTCGGCAAGCCACTCAAGGGGCCGAACGTGACCCTGTTCGACGTGCTCGACGCCACCGAATGGGTGATTCCGGCCCTGGAGATCATTGATGCGCGCATCCAGCAGGTCGACCCGCACAGCGGCGTGACCCGCAAGGTGTTCGACACCATCTCCGACAACGCAGCCAACGCCGGCGTGGTCATGGGCGGTCGCGCGGTGCGCCCGGGCGACGTCGACCTGCGCAAGGTGCCGGCGGTGCTGTACCGCAACGGCGTGATCGAGGAGTCCGGCGTGTCGGCGGCGGTGCTCAACCACCCGGCCAAGGGCGTCGCCTGGCTGGCCAACAAACTGGCGCCGTACGACGTGGGGCTGGAGACCGGCCAGATCATTCTCGGCGGTTCGTTCACCCGCCCGGTAGCCGCCCGCCCCGGCGACACCTTCCACGTCGACTACGACCAGCTTGGCTCGATCGCCTGCCGATTCGTCTGAGGATCCACCATGGACATGCCCATCAATACCTTCAAGCAACGCCTGCGCACGGGCCAGGCGCAGATCGGCCTGTGGCTCGGCCTGGCCGATCCGTACTGCGCGGAACTGGCGGCCAACGCCGGCTTCGACTGGCTGCTGCTCGACGGTGAGCACGCGCCCAACGACCTGCGTGGCCTGCTCGGCCAGTTACAGGCGTTGGCGCCCTACCCGGCTCAGCCGATCGTGCGCCCGGTGATCGGCGACACCGCGCTGATCAAGCAATTGCTGGATATCGGCGCGCAGACCCTGCTGGTGCCCATGGTCGAAAGCGCCGAGCAGGCACGCCAGTTGGTGCGTGCGATGCGCTACCCGCCCCACGGAGTGCGCGGCGTAGGTAGCGCGCTGGCACGAGCATCGCGCTGGAACAGCCTGCCCGGCTACCTGGACCAGGCTGACGAACAGATGTGCCTGCTGGTACAGGTGGAGAACCGCGAAGGCCTGGCCAACCTCGACGCGATCTGCGCCGTCGAAGGTGTCGATGGCGTGTTCATCGGCCCCGCCGACCTCAGCGCCGACATGGGCCACCGGGGCAACCCGGGGCATCCCGAAGTACAGGCGGCCATCGACGATGCCATCGTGCGCATCGGCCGTGCAGGCAAGGCGGCGGGGATCCTCAGTGCCGACGAAGCGCTGGCGCGCCGGTATATCGAGCTAGGGGCGGCGTTCGTCGCTGTGGGGGTCGACACCACGGTGCTGATGCGCGGCTTGCAGACGTTGGCGGGCAAGTTCAAGGAAGGGGCCGCTACCAGCGCCCAGGGCGGTGTCTACTAGTCCGGCCTGGTAGCGCGTAAGCTCGATGTTGGGAGCGTACTGGCCCCTGCGACAGTGCCATGCTAGCCTCCGCGCGCCCCGCCCTGCGGGGTCGCAACAACATCGAACCAAGGAGTCAGGCAATGGACCTGCAGTTTCTGGGCACCTCTTCCGGTGTGCCCACCAAGGCCCGCAACGTCAGTGCGACTGCGGTCATCGAGGCATCCGGCACTGGGTGGTACCTGGTCGATTGCGGCGAAGGCACCCAGCACCAGCTGCTGCACAGCCCGCTGTCGGTGCGCGACCTGCGCGCCATCCTCATCACCCATGTGCACGGCGACCACTGCTTCGGGTTGCCGGGGTTGCTGGCCAGCGCTGGCATGTCAGGGCGCAAGGAGCCGTTGCAACTGGTGCTGCCGGCCGACCTGCAGACCTGGGTGCGCCAGAGCCTGGCGGTCAGCGATACCTACCTGCCTTTCGAGTTGCAGATGCAGCCGGTCGAGACCTTCACCGGGCTGGAACATGGCAATGTGCAGATCGGCGTGGTCGAGCTGTCGCATCGGGTGCCGTCCTACGGTTTCGTGTTCGAGGAACGTGACCCCGAGCCCCGGCTGGACACCCAGCGCCTGCAGGCCGACGGCATCCCCGCCGGGCCGATGTGGGGGCAACTGGCCCGTGGCAGGACTGTCGAGCACGAGGGGCGTCAGCTCGATCCGCAGACTTACCTGCAACCGACACGCCCGGCGCAGCGGATCATCGTCTGCGGCGACAACGACCGCCCGGAGCTATTGAGCACGCTGGCGGCGAATGTGGATGTGCTGGTGCATGAGGCCACCTTCACCCAGCCGGTGGTCGAACGTACCCAGGCCACCTTCGGCCACAGCACCGCCGCCGCGGTGGCGCGCTTCGCCGAAACGGCGGGTGTCAGGAACCTGGTGCTGACGCATTTCAGCGCCCGCTACCAATCCGGCGGCGGGCGCGGCGGCTCCATCGAGGAAGTGCGCGAGGAGGCGCAAGCGCACTACAACGGGCACCTGACCCTGGCCCGGGACCTGCAGCGTTATCGGCTTGGCCGTGATGGGGTGGTGGTCGAGGTGGAGTAACGCCTAAGGGGGGATCCTGGCATGGGCGCGCAACGCTGGTGATGGCTGAATGATCCCTGGGGCCTCAATGCGCCGGATGCTGCTCCGCACTGCCCGCCAGGCAGTAGCGATCCCGCCCCTGGCGCTTGGCTGCATAAAGCGCCGCATCCGCCGCTGCCATGAGGTTCTCCGGGGTCACCGTCTCCAGCGTCGGCGCGCCCACCGCGATACCGGCACTGGCCGTGACATGCCCCAACGGGCTGCCGGCATGCTCGATGGCCAGCCGGCGCAACAGCTGCAGGATCTCCTGGACGATCTGGCTGGCCCCCTGGACATCGGTATCGGGCAACAACAGGGTGAACTCCTCGCCGCCATAGCGCACCGCCAGGTCTGCGGGGCGCTTGAGCGCCTGACGTAGCAGCTCGGCGAAACGCCGCAGGCACTGGTCGCCCGCCGGGTGGCCGTAGCGGTCGTTGTAGGCCTTGAAGTAGTCCAGGTCGAGCATGACCAGGGCCAGCGGCCGGCCCTGGCGCCGCGCCCGGCGGATCTCCGGCTCGAACACCGCGTCCAGCCGTCGACGGTTGCCCAGTCCGGTCAGGCTGTCGCTCAGGGCCAGCGCCTTGAGGGTCTGGTGGGCCTGGTGCAGCGCGCGCTCGATGGCGATGCGCTCGCGCAACTGGCGCAGGACAATCCAGCCGAAGCCGGCCAGGCCGACCAGCAGCAGAACCAGCACCGCCAACGATTTGATCATGTCACGCCGCCAGGGCCCGACAATCGACTCGAGGGACAAGCCCGCCTGCACCACCAGCGGGTAACTGGACAGCGCGCGGAACGCATACAACCGCGTCGTGCCATCAACCACCGCCACTGCCTCGGTCACCCCTTCATTGGCGTAGGGCAGGTAGTGTCGGAAGATCTCGCTGCCCGCCAGGCTGCGGCCGATGACCTGCTCGACGAAGGGCCGGCGCACGAGGATGGTGCCGTCACGCTTGGCCAGAACCAGGGCGCCACGCTCATCGATCTTGAAGTCGCCGTAATAGCGCACGAACCAGTCGACCTTGATGGTGCCCAGCAGCACCCCGGCGAAGCGTCCATCGGGCAGGTCCAGACGCCGCGAGATGGGGATGATCAGGTCGCCCGTGGAACGGCTGCGCACCACCGAGCCGATGCGCACCTGGCGGTCGGCATGGGTCTGGTGGTAGAGGAAATAGTCGCGGTCGGCGTTGTTGGCCCCCGGCGGCACGGCATCCTTGTCGGTGATGATCCAGCTGCCATCGGCGCCATAAACGAACAGGCCGTGCAACTGCGGCATTATCTGCGCCTGTTGCTTGAGCAGGGCGTGCAGGCGCGGTCGATCGACGTGGGCAAAGCCATCGCCTTCCAGGCGCTCGGCCAGGACGGCGGTGATCGCGTCCACCTGGCGGATGGCGTCCTCGGCGTGCTGGGCCGTAGCTCGGGCCAGGTTGGTGACCGCGTTCTCGGCGTCGCCGAACGCCTGCCGGTAATCGCGCCAGATCCGCCAGCCCTCGATCAGCACGAACGCCAGCATCACCACCGCCATGAAACCCAGCACCAGGCGGAACAACGACACGGCGCGGCCCTCGCCGGTCACCGCGAAGAGGCCGTCATCAGTGTGTTTCCTGGCTGCTGCCATCGAAGTCCCTTGTCGTCACGCACTGGCCGCTCATCACTATAGTTCAGCCAGGCAACTGTCTATCCCCTCTAGGAGCGGCCTGTTCAACCAAGCTGCGCCACGATCGCCTCCATCAGCGCCCGCACCCGCCTCGGTTGCACCCGGGTCGGCGGATAGACGATCTGCAGCGCCACCGGCCCGGCGCTGAAGTCACCCAGCACCTCCACCAGCCTGCCTTCGTCCAGGTCATCCTGCACATCGCGCAGCGACTTCAGGCACAGGCCATGCCCGGCCAGGGCCCAGCGCCGCACCTGCTCGCCGTTGTTGGCGACGCGCCGGCCGCGCACGCTGACCGGATACGCCGCCGCGCCCAGACGGAACGGCCAGACTCGCTCGGTGTGGATGCCGAAGCGCATGACGATGCAGTCGTGCCGCGCCAGGTCGTCCGGGTGCAGCGGTATGCCATGCCGGCGCAGGTAGTCGGGCGCGGCGCACACCACCCGGCGGTTGTCGCCCAGGGGTCTGGCGCGCAGGGAGCTGTCGGCCAATGTGCCGTAGCGGATGGCGAGGTCGATGCCCTGCCCGACAAGGTCGACGTAGCCGTCGGTCAGGTCCAGGTCGATCGACACGTCGGGGTGCTCAGCAAGGAAACGGTCGAGCAGCGGCACGATGCAGTGCTGGCCGAGGTCCACCGGCGCGCTCAGGCGCACCAGCCCGGAGATCTTCTGCTGGCCGTCCTGCAGCTGGCTCTGCAACTCCTCGGCCTCTGCCAGCAGGCGCCGGGCGCCGTCGGCCAGCAGGCGACCGGCGTCGGTCAGGCTGAGCGAGCGGGTGCTGCGGGTCAGCAGCGTCACCCCGTAATGCGCCTCCAGCGCCGACAGGCGCTCGGACACCGTGGCCGGTGACAGCCCGCGTTCACGGCCCGCCGCCGACAGACTGCCTTTTTCGATGATGGTAAGGAACAACGCCAGTTGATCCAACATGGCTTTCGATTTTTCCGAAATATGATTTTGCCTTTAGGCTAATTATTAGCGATTTTTCCGCTAATTACACTGCCCGGTATCGAAACCCACGCACTCAGGAGCGAACCGATGACCAGCAGAAGAGACTTTGTGAAAGGCACCCTCGCCGGCGGCATCGCCGTGGCGGCGGGCGCGGCACTGGCAAGCCAGCCCGGCAGCAGCAACGGGACGACGCCCGGCAACGGCGGTGGCAAGGCGTTCTGGCCCAACGGCGCGCAACTGGTGATCTCGGTGTCGTTGCAGTTCGAATCAGGTGGGCAGCCGGAGCATGCCGAAAGCCCTTTCCCGCCACTGGACCCACGCTACCCCGACACCATAGCCCCCAGCTGGTACCGCTACGGCCCGCTGGAAGGCGTGCCGCGCCTGCTCGCGCTGTTCGACCGGCACGGCATCAAAGTCACCTCGCACATGGTCGGCAAGGCTGTTGAAGCCTACCCGGAGCTGGCGGCCGAGGTGGTCCGGCGCGGTCATGAGGCCGCCGGGCACGGCCTGCACTGGGCACCCCAGTACAGCTTGACGCCTGCAGAAGAGCGCCGCCAGTACGAGCAGGCCAGCGCTATCATTGAACGCGTCACCGGGCAGCGTCCGCTGGGCTTCAACGCGTTCTGGATGCGCCACTCCCGCGAGACCCTGAATATCCTCCAGGACCTGGGCTTCCTCTACCACATCGACGACCTGGCCCGTGACGAGCCCTCGATCACCCCGGTGCGCGGCAAGCCGTTCGCCGTGGTGCCCTACACCCTGCGCAACAATGACATCGGCCGCATCGCCGGATCCACGGCAATGACCGGCGCCGCCTTGCTGCAGGAGCTCAAGGACGAGTTCGACGTGCTGTACGCCGAAGGCAGCCAGCGCCGCCGGCTGATGTCACTGTCGGCCCATGACCGCATCGGCGGCACGCCCACCGTGGTGCGGGCGCTGGACCAGTTCTTCGCCTACGCCCGCAGCCATGCCGGGGTGGCCTTCATGCGCAAGGACGACATCGCTCGCTGGACCCTGGCCCAGGACGACGCGCCGGTCAATCCGCCTCGGGGGTTTAGCTGATCACAGGGTTCAACGCCCCACCAGGCCCGCCTGGCGCATGAACGCCAGGTTGTCCTCCAGGTGCCAGTCCTCGGCGATCCGGCCATCGGCAATGCGGTAGATGTCCATGGCGATGAAGTCGATGGCTTGGCCCTGGCCTTGGTGCTCGCCCAGCGTGCCGGTGAAGTGGCCGGTGAAGCGCAGCGCCGCGGTGACCCGGTCGCCCGCGACGATCATCTGCAGCACCTCACAGCGCAGGTCCGGCACCGCCGCGCGGAATGCCCGGGAAGCCTTCAGCGGCCCTTCAACGCCCTGCGCCCGCCCCGGCGGCAGGGTCGACAGGATATCGCCGGCGTCTCGCAGAAGGTGCTGTCGCAGACCCTGAAGAAGCTCGAGCGCGATGGCCTGGTGGAACGCCAGGTACACCCGACCGTAGCGCCCACCGTCGAATACGCCCTGACCGAACTGGGCGCGACACTGGGTAGCACGGTGGAGCAACTGGCGCATTGGGCGGAGTCGAACATGCCAGCGATTGTTCAGGCTCGGCAACGCTATGATATGAAGCCAGATCCAGGATCCTCACGCAATGCGTTTCCCCTGTAGGAGCGTTACCTCGGCTTACGGCTGCTGATACTGACTCAGATATTTGTCCAGCACCGCCTTGTCCCCCGCCCCATCCCCCGCTACCTGCCACAACCGCCGCTCGATCCCCTGGGCCAGCAGGTGCCCCACCGCGGCTTCGATGGCCGACAGCACGCACAGCTGCGCCGGCTCGTTGGTGGTATAGCCCACCTCGGCTTCGAGCAGCTTCTTGAACTCGATGAACTTGAACACCCCGGCGTTCTGCCCGACCGAGTAGATGGTCTTGCTGGTCATCACATTGGCCAGCACCTGGCCGGTGCGCACGTCCACCGCCCGCAGGTTGACCGTAACCTGGTCGACCCGGTATTCACGGGACAGGCCGATGCCCAGGTAGCGGGCGCCCTCGCCGCCGCTGCGCACGTTGGTGTCGTAGGCGATGATGCCGCCCTCGAGCATCAGGTTGGCCGCCTGCAGCGGCGGCAGCTCGCCCTGGATGTTTTCCGCCACATCGGGTTTCTTCTGCGAGGCGCGGATGATCTTGCGCTCGGTCAGCAGGTTCTGCAGGCCCTCGCGCTCCAGCACCACGAACCAGCCGCTGGCGTTGAGCGCGTCCATCAGCATGCTCGCCGCCCCCTGGGTGACGCTGGTGGAGAACGAGCTGGCCGGGGTCGGCTTGTACTGCCCGGTCTGGTCGCGGAAACCGTACACCACCGCCATCAGCCGACCGCGGGGCCGCGGCATGCTGACCAGGTCATAGTAGGTCGAGGCCCGCGGCGTCAGCGTCGGGGTCTCGGGGTCCTGTTCGGCGGGCATCGGCTCGCGCAGGCCGCAGCCGTGCAGGCTACCCAGGGCGGCGAGGACCAGCAGTGTGCTCAGCAGGCGTTTCATGGCGTTCTCTCCCCAGTAAAGACCCGTCCCTCTCAGGGGTTCAGGCCGCTGACCTCGATGATCGAGACTTCCCCGGTGGCCCGGTCGGTGACCTTGATGCTCAGCGCCCCCGAATCGTCGATGACGTCGATCAGGAAGGCGTCGGTGGACATGCTGCCGGTGTTGCCGTTGCTGATGGTGTCCAGCAGTTGCCCAAGCAAGCGCGATTCGAGCTGGTTGCTGAAGCGCTCCAGGGCCGAGGTCCCGGCGAACGCCGAAGTGCGGTCCTTGAGGTCGGGATCGTCGTAGTCGTTCTGCGCCTGGGCGTTGTTCAACAGCCAGGTGCCATTGATCGGATTGCCGCCGAAGGACGGATTGACCGGGGTGTACACCAGCTCCGTGGCCAAGGCCTGGCCACCGAGGCCGGCAGCCAGCAGGCAGGCGGCGATGCGTCGTGCAAGGTGGGTGCTCATAGCTCGTCCCTCTCAAGATCAGTTGTGTCCTGCAGCAGTCGTTGCAGCTTGCGCTGAACGATCTGTTGCCTGACCAGGTCGGCGGCCGCGATGGCCTCGTCGTTGAGTTGCGTGGTGTTGGGCGGCAGGAAACGCCGGTACAGCACCTCGCGCTCGTACTCCACCGTCACCAGGCTGCCCCAGCGGGCATCCGGGCGTTCGCGCACCACCAGGTTGAAGTCGAGCCGGCTGGTGGCGCGCAGCCGGTCGCTGAAGGCGTGATAGAAGTCGTGGCCGATGTGCGAGATGGTGTTGTCGACGATAAATCCCATCATCTCGTCCTCGGCGCCCGCCCGGGCCTGGCCCTGCAGCAGCGCCAGGCACAGGCACAACAACGCGGCCAGGCGTTTCATGGCGCTTCTCCCGGGCCTGCGTGCTGGCGGGCGCCGCCGGCGCTTTCGGCAAACGCCTGCTCGGCGACGAACTGCCAGTCGCTGTAGTGCTCCAGCCCCTCGAAACCGCTCCACTGGGCATCAAAACCGCTGCGTTTGAGCGGCGTGGCCTCGGAGCGGCTGTACACCCCGGTGATGCGGCCATCGGCCGCGCGCAGCAGGCCCCATTCTTCACCGCCGATCGGGTCTGGATAGAGCCTGCGCAAGTGACGCTGCGGTGCCGGGAAACGGTTGTCCTCCACCAGTTCACCCAGGTCATGTGGGTACTGGGCCAAGCCCGGCGAGGCGCGGTAGTAGCTGCGCAAGGCCTGGGCATACTGACCGCCCACCCACAGCAGCTGGCGCTCACGCTCGCGCTGCACGCTGGTGGCCCACAGAGTGCCGGTGGCCGCCAGGGCCACGCTGCTGACGGCGATCAGCAGCAGCACGCCCAGGTAGGTGAAGCCGGTTTCACCATTCGGCATAGAGGCTGCCATCACGCGCCCTCCCGCTGGCTCCACTCTTGATGTCGGCCACCCCGCCGGCCACGCCCTCAGGCGGTGGCACCACTTGCCAGGCATCGCGGCGCTCGGTGATCGGGTCGACCGGGGTGTTACGCAGGTAGCGCTGCTCCACCAATTGGTCGAGGGAATCGGGGTAGTGCCCGGTGTCGCCGTAGTAGTGGTCCAGGGCCTCGCGCAGCACCGCCAGGCTCTGGCGCAGGGTGGCCTCGCGGGAGGCCTCCAGGCTGTTGAAGTAGCGCGGCATGGCGATGGTCATCAAGGTGGCGATAATAGCCATCACCACCAGCAGTTCGATGAGGGTGAAGCCTTTGCTCGGTTTCATCGCCGTCACCATTGCCCGTAGGGAACGTTGTTGAGGCCCTTGCCGGCGGCCTTGGAATAGACGTCGAACACGTCCTCGCCCTCGCGCGGATTGTCGGCAGCGCTGTCATAGGCGCGCAGGCCCCAGTCGCCCTGGTCGTCGGCCTTGACCGCGCGCAGCGGATCGTGGGGGATGCGCCGCAGGAAGTAGAACTTCGCGCCCTTGGCGCTGCGCACATCGCGCACGCCGTCTACCAGCACCTGCAGGTTCGGCGGATAGCCACTGGCGTTCAGGCGCTTCTCGATGTAGCCGGCGTCGAAGGCGCGCTTGTAGGCATCGATGGCGTCGCGGATCTGGTACAGGGCCTCGCGCAGCTGCTGCTCCTTGCCCCGTCGCACCACGGTTTCGGTCAGTGGCGCGGCCATGCTGGCGAGCAGCCCGAGCAGCGCCAGGGTCAGCACCACCTCGATCAGGCTGAAGCCCTGCTGGCGGGGTGTCATGGCCGTGGCCTCGGGCTGGCCGGCACTACCGCCATCTGCCCTTCCACCCGTGGCGCCCCCTGCGACTCGTCGTCCGGGGCCTCGGTGGGCACGGCGCTGGCCGGCACCGGCTGGGCCAGCTGGCGCACCTGCAGGGCCGACTCGGTTCCGGTGGCGAACTCCATGTCCGACGGGCTCTGGTACGGCAGGTTGCGCACGATACGCGGGGTGATCGCCAGCACCAGTTCGGACTTGCTCATGTCGTCCTTGTTGCTGCCGAACAGCCGACCCAGGCCGGGAATGTCACCCAGCCCCGGGATCTTGTTGCCGCTGGCGTTGTGGTCGTTGCGCACCAGCCCGGCCAGCACCTGCGTCTCGCCGTCGTGCAGGCGCAGGCTGGTCTGGGCATTGCGGGTGTCGACCTGGACCGGAATGGTGCCCTGGCGGGTCGCTTCCAGGGGCGTGGCGTTGCTCACTTCCAGGGCCACCTTGATCGCCACCTCGTTGTTCAGGTGCACGGTGGGCTGTACTTCGAGCTTGAGGCCGACGTCCAGATAGGTGACGCTTTCGGTGATCACCGGGCCTTGGGTCGAGGGCACCGAGGTGGCGCTGATGATCGGCACCCGCTGGCCGATGTGGATGCGCGCCTGCTCGCGGTTGCTGACCCGGATCACCGGGCTGGCCAGGGTGTTGATGTCCTTGTCCTGGGCATTGATCTTGGCCTGTGGCGCCGGCGAGATGCTGATGCGGCTGGAGTCGATGCCGCGCAGCTGGTCGAGCACGCTCACCGACTTGCCATCGCTGGTCAGCACGCCGAAGGTGTTGGGCCATTGCAGGCCGAGGTCGAGGATGCGCGAGGTGGCCACCTCCATCACCTCCACCTCCAGCACCACCTCGGGGTTGGACTGGTCCTGGGACTGCAGCAGCTTCTCGGCCATGCGCACGGCGTCGGGGGTGTCGCGCATGGTCAGGGTGTTGAGGCGCTCGTCGACGAACACGTCACGGGTCTTGAGCATGGTCTTGACCATGTTCAGCGCGGTATTGGCGTCGATGCTGGTCAGGTAGAAGGTGCGCATGACCAGTTCCTGGTAGTCCTTGGTCTTCTGCGGTGAGTCCGGGTAGACCAGCAGGGTGTTGTCGTTGACGATCTTCTGGCGCAACTGGTTCTGCTCCAGCAACAGGGCCACGGCGTCCTCGATGCGCACCTCGCGCACGAAGATGGTGGCCTTCATGTCCGGGCGCAGGTCCTTGTCGAAGATGAAGTTGATTCCGGCGACCTGAGCCAGCACCTCGAAGATGGTCTTGAGATCGGCATCGCGAAACTCCAGGGTCACCGGGCGCTCCAGCTTGCTGCGCAGCTGCGGGTACGGCGTGGCGGTACGCGCCTGGACGTTCTCGATGTCGCTGCGCAGGGTCTGGCCCTTCTGGTTCTGCGGATCCAGGCGCAGCACTTCGCGCATGTAGCGTTCGGCGCCGAACAGGTCGCCCTGGCGCAACGCCGCCTGGCCGAGGGCGACGCGATCGTCTAGGGTGCGGATCAACTCCAGCTGGCGGATGCCTTCCTGGGCGCGGCGGTTGTTGGCCTCTATGGTCAGCACCCGGCCGTAGCCCATGCGCGCGCCGGCGAAGTCGTGGCGCGCGCGGTCGCTGTCGGCCTGGGTCAGCAGCGCCTCTACCGCCGCCTGACGGCCATGGGCCAGGGCGATGTTCAGTTCGGTGTCGCGCGGGTCCTCGCGCAGGGCCTCCTCCAGGCGGGCGATCCCCGCCTCGTACTGGCCTTCCTTGATCAGTTCCTGGCTGTCCTTGCGCACGGCGCTCGAGCCGCATCCGCCGATGGCCACGCACAGGGCCAGGAGCATGAACGGCGCAGGCTTGCACAACTTCGACGATTTCATGGTGCGCTCCCGACAGACAGGGTCTGTGGCTGGTGCAGTGGCAGGTAGACCAGGCCCAGCTCGGTGGCCGAGACGTGGTCCAGACGGTAGGTGTCATCGATCACATCGCCCTGGCGCACGACGTAGAGCTTGTCGCCGCTCTGCAGGAAGATCTGCAGGTCGTCGCGCTCGCCCATGCGGCCGATGAAGCGAAACGGCAGCGTCGGGGCGGTGGGCGCGACGGTCACCGGGGCGGTGACCACGGGTTGTTCGGTGACGGTGGCCAGGGCCTGGGGTGGGGTCCATTGCTGGCTGGGGAACAGGTCGCGTGAGGGGCTTACCGCCTCATCGCGGGGCGAGCCCGCTTCCACGTGGGTGGAAGTTGCGAGGAAACGGGCTTGCCCCGCGATCGGACCAGCCTCCTCTTCCTCCAGGCCGAACCAGTGCCCAGGCGCCCACGCCAGCGCGGCGCTCAGCCCCAGGAACCCTGCCCACATCACCGCACGCTGAGTGTTCATCACGACCTCGACAGGTAAAGGGTCATGCGCACACGACCGGTCAGTTCCCGGTCACCGATCCGCTTGCGTTGCAGCTCCAGGTCTTCCAGCACCAGGGTCGGCAATTGGCCGATCAGCGCCTTGAGGAAGCCGCGGATCTGGGGGTAGCTGCCGCGTACCGGCAGGACGATCTGATAGCGCGCCAACTGGGTCTTGGGGTCCACCCCCAGGGCGTATTCACCGCGGGACAGGCTGATGCGCTCGGCGCTGGCCAGGTGGTACAGGCGCTCGATCAGTTCGCTGGCCTGAGGCTGGCCGGGCAGCTGCTGGCGCAGTTCGTCCAGCGCCTGTTGCTCGGGCCGGGCCTGGACCTTCAGCTCGCCACGCGCCAGACGCTGCACCTGGGCGCTGGCGTCGGCCTCGCTGGCGCGCAGCTCGCGCACTGTCTGCCACTGTGGCAGCACCCCGGCCAGGCAGACGGCCAGCGCCAGGACGCCGACCAGCAGTGCGGCCAGCCCTGCCCGGCCCAGGCGCCGCAGCGTTTCATGGACGATCAGGCTAGGGACGCGCATGGCCGGTCTCCCAGGTGGCAGTGAGGTTGAAACGCACCGCATGCTCGGCTTGCCCGGCCAGCACCTCATGGTTGAGCAGCGACACATCGGACAGCTCGCTGCTGCGTTCCAGGCGCTGGTGGTACTGCAGCATCGCTTCGAGGTTGCGCGCCTCGGCACTGATGCGAACCTGGCCCTTGCGCGCGTCAGGGGTGAGGCTGAGCAGCGCCACGTCTTCCTGCGGCATCGCCTCGAGCATGGCAAACAGCTGCTGCCAGGGCCGCTGAAGCTGCTGCGAGACGCTGCGCATCTGTGCCAGGCGCTCGGCCTGCTCGCGGATCACCGCGCTGCTTTGCACGGCAGCGGTGGCCGGGCGCCGGCCGAGCTTGAGTTCGAGCTGATGCACGCGGCCTTCCAGGTCCACCTGCTCGCTCACCAGTTGCTGCTGGGCCAGCAGCAGCACCGCCAGCACGGCACCGCCCAGGGCCAGCAGCGACCAGGCCAGGGGGCTGCTGTGACGGGGCTGGAATTCCAGGTCGAGGCGGCGCATCTCAGGCCACCGCCCGCCACATGGCGCACAACGGGTCGGCCTCGGCGCTCGGCGCGCACAGCTGCACCGCCGCCAGGTGCGAGGCCGCCGTGCGCCCCGGCGCATGCAGGTACACCCGCGGCGGCTGCTCGCCGTACAGCTCGCACGTGCGCTCGATCAGCGCCTGCAGGGCCTGGTCGCTGTCGGCACAGCCCTGGGCCAGCACCTGTTGCCAGGCACCGCCGGCGGCCAGCAGCAGCACGCTGCGGCGCGGCTCGGCAAGCACGAAGAGGAAGTCGCCCTGGGCCAACTGCGCCGAGCAGCGGTTGTAGGCGGCCATCAGGTAAGGCTGCACCGAGCGCAGGCTCAGACGGCTTTCCCGGCCCAGGGCCTGCAGGCCCTGAAGGAGCGCCTCGGGCAGCGCGGTGGCGATGCGCGCGGCACCCGCCGGCTCCGGCGACAGCACGATGCGCCAGTCGTCCAGGGCCTGGCCGTAGAGGTGTTCGAAGCAGGCCCGGGCGTAGGTGTCCAGCTCGCCCGGGGTACCGATGGCGTCACTCCAGGGCACCAGGCAGAAGCGGCTGTAGCGGGCCGAGAGCAGCACCCGCAGTTGCGCACCGCGTGCCGGGTGCTCGCCGAGCAGGCCGGCCAGGGCCTCCAGGGCCGGGGCCCAGGCGGGTTGGGTGGCGTCGCAACTGAAGGCGCGGCTGCCCAGCCACTGGTGTTGATGACCGTGCCAGCGACCCAGGCCGACACTCTCGGCGCCGAGCACGGCGCAGTACCGATCAGGCGATAAATGTGACACGGTTGATCTCCTCGAGTGTGGTGCGGCCGTCACGGACCAGGTCCAGGGCCGAGGCGCGCAGCAGGCGCAGGCCACGTTGGCAGGCCAGCTGCTTGATCTGCGCGAGCGGGCGGCGTTCGACGATCATCTGCCGCAGGTCGTCGTCCAGGTGCAGCAGCTCGGCGATGGCGTTGCGCCCGCGGTAGCCACTGCCACGGCACTGGCCGCAACCCTGGGCGCGCACGAAGCGCCAGCCGGCCACCGCGTCACGGGCCAGGCCCGAGGCGGCGAGCAGTTCGTCGTCGGGCTCGCAGGGCACCGCGCAATGCACGCAGGCCAGGCGCACCAGACGCTGGGCCAGCACGGCGTTGAGCGCCGAGACAAAGCTATAGGGGTCGACCTGCATCTGGCTGAAACGGCCGATCACGTCGAACACGTTGTTGGCGTGGATGGTGGTGAACACCAGATGCCCGGTGAGCGCCGACTGCACGGCGATCTGCGCGGTGTCCGGGTCGCGGATCTCGCCGACCAGGATCTTGTCCGGGTCGTGGCGCAGGATCGAGCGCAGGCCGCGGGCGAAGGTCAGGCCCTTCTTCTCGTTGACCGGGATCTGCAGCACGCCGGGCAGCTGGTACTCGACCGGGTCCTCGATGGTGATGATCTTGTCGACGCCGTGGTTGATCTCGCTGAGCATGGCGTACAGCGTGGTGGTCTTGCCGCTGCCGGTGGGCCCGGTGACCAGGATCATGCCGTAGGGCTCGCTGGCCAGCCGGCGCAGGGCGCGCAGGGTGTGTTCCTCGAAACCCAGGGCCTGCAACTGCACGCCGCTGACCTGGTCGGACAGGTCCTGCTTGTCCAGCACCCGCAGCACCGCGTCCTCGCCGAAGATGCTTGGCATGATCGAGACGCGAAAATCGATCTGCCGCTCGCCGATGGCCACCTTGAAGCGCCCGTCCTGGGGGACGCGCTTTTCGCCGATGTCCAGTTCGGCCATGACCTTGATCCGCGAGATCACCTGCTCGGCGAAGGCACTGCCGCTGGCCTTGCCGGCACCGTTGAGCACGCCGTCGATGCGGTACTTGATGGTCAGGCCCTGGCCGGTCATGCCTAAGTGGATGTCGCTGGCGTGCAGCTTGAGGGCGTCGTACAGGGTCGAGTTGACCAGCTTGACCACCCGGCTCTGGTCTTCGCTGATGCTGGTCAGCGACAGGCGCTGCAGCGGGTCGGCCTCGCCGCCGGCCTCCGCGTCGTGGCCGAGGGCGTCGACGGCGTGGAAGCTCTCTTCGTGGCGGGCCAGGAATGCGGCCAGGTCGGCGGCATGGACCAGGTACAGCGGCGCGCCCTGCAGGCAGTCGTCGATCCAGGCCAGGCGGGCGCTGTCGAAGGGGTCGGCGAACACGCCGAGGCGCTCGCCATCGTGCTCGACCAGGGCGAATTCACGCTTCAGGCATTGCGCCAGGCTGACCAGGTCGAAGGCCGGGGCGCAGGCGAACAAGGTCTGGGTGGCGAGCACCGGGTAATGCAGGGTGATGGCCAGGCGCTGGGTGAAGGTGCTGGGCGTGTCGCGGGAGAGCCGCTCCAGGCAGGCCAGCAAGCGCTCTTCGCCGGCTTGCTGGCGGGCCTGGGCCAGGAGGTCACGGGGGTAGCCAGCGATCGTGGGTAGCGATGAATCTGCATCGAATGCCTGGGACATGGCCTGCGACTCCGCTCAGGGGCGGCGCCGCAGGCTGGGGGACCTTGGGCGCCGCTATTCCCCGGTGAGCAGTTGTTCGTCGTCAGGTTCGCCTGGCTTGGCGCCGTTGCGTCGGCGGTCGGCCAGCACCCAGCTGCCATCGTACAACTGCAAGGGGAACGATTCGTTCCTGTTCTGGCGTCGTTCGACGAACCCCGCGGCCGGCTGGTCGGTGCTCCTGCGCTGGCGCTCGATGCCCATCAGGTCGAAGACGGCGCGGGCCAGTTCCATCAGCGGGAACGGCTTGAACAGGACATGGGTCACACCCAGCTCGGCGGCGCGCTCACGGACCTCGGCGGTCGGGTGGGCGGTGATCAGCACGAAATGACACGACCTGTTCCTGCGCACGGTCTCCAGGACCTGAAACCCCTCCATGTCGGGCAAGCGGTAATCCAGCACGATCACGTCCGGTGCCAGTTGCTCGGCCAGTTCGATACCCGCAGTACCGTCGTGGGCGAGATGGACCTCCAGGCCTTGCGCCTGCAGATACGCTTGCAGGTTCTGCGCAAGGGTCTGTTCGTCATCGACTACCAATACTCTGTTCACCAAGGTCCACTCCCATGAACTGCCCGGTTCCCCGGTCTGCGAAGTGCGGCCTTGTAGAGGCTTGAGCAGGCTTCGTGCCAGGCATGAAAAGTCATTGCGCACCGCTTTCAAGTCATTGATATCGTTGTAGCTTTCAATCCATTTCAGGTCGTGCCGGCAGACCTTCCCCCACAACCGGGGAAGCTGATGGCACTTTGCCTTTGGGGCATTCCCCAACAATGGGGAATCGCCTTGGCGTCCCTTCAGTCGGCGCGCTCCACTGTAGCGGAATCACGCAAACGTTGGCGCACTGCTTGCCGCGCCTGGGCCTGCAATTGCGCGACAAGCGCATCCCTGGCCAGGCGCAGGCCGTGTTCAGATGAGACAGAAGTATTATCACTTTGGTTCTGCATACCTTGCAGTCTTTGCCCATTGGCCTGATGGAAGGCCGCAACCTCGGCTTCGCTGGGCGACGCCACCGCCGTCAAACGGGCGTAGACCTGCTGGGCGGCCATCTCCTGTCGAGTGTAGTCAGCGAAGCTGCGCCGATCGAAGCCCGCCTCCTCCAGCCGCCGCTCGAACACCGCCGGGCTGCCGAAGGCCGCCTCCACCTCGCCGACCCGCGCCGTCACCTGCGCGTCACTGACCTCGATACCCTGGCGCTGGGCCTCCTGCCACAGCAGCTCCTTGTCGATCAGCTCATCCAGGGCCTGCTCGCGCAGACGCTGGTACAGGTTGGGGTTGCGGATGCTCGCCACCGCCCGCCCCTGGGCCTGGAGGTATTCGCTGAAGTAGTGCTCCAGGCGCAGCACGCCGATATCCACGCCATTGACCCGCGCCACTGGCGTGTCGGCGTGGCTTGCCAGGGCAAGCAATGACAGCAGGCAGGCAATCAGTACGCGCATGGTGATCCACTCCTGAAAGGGTCATGGTGTGTCCGGTACCGGACGGTACGGCGCCACCTCGGCAAAGCTCGGCCCCGGCAGGCTCACCGCCACCACATGGGCGCCGGCCATGCCCTGGCGACGTCCGGGGCCGAAGCCCAGCAGCGGTGTCAGGCCGGTGTCGACGTCATGCAACTGTTCCAGGGCGCCGAGCAGTTGTTCGCGGCTGGCGTCGCGTCCCACCTGTTTCAGCGCTTCGACCAGCAACTGCCAGGCGCACAGCGTGCTGACCTGCAATGACGCCTGACGTGGCTCCAGCCCCTGGCGCTGCTGCACGCCGGCCAGGGTCTCCCGGCCACGAGCGGTCCAGTCGCCGGGCACGAACGGATAGGCCAGCAGCACCCGCCGCGACCAAGCCGGTGCCAGCCCCGGCACGGCACCGGCCACCTGGCTCGACGCGGCAAGCAGGTAGGGTTTGCGCCCGCCGGCCTGCAGACTGGCGGCCAGCTCGGCAAACCCCTGGGCGCGCCCCAGGAAGACGATGCCCTCGCCCGCCAGCGCCTGGCCCGTGAACGCTTGCGCGGATACGCCGGTAAAGCCCAACTGGCGCAAACGCTGCTGTACGACCTGCGCCGCCTCGACCTGGTCTTCGCCGGCATAGACCAGTTGCACGGCATCGCGGGCCAGGCCAAGACTATCGCGGGCATGCAGGGCCACGCTGAGCAATTGCTCGGGTACGCCCGGTAAAGGGTCGAATACCTGAGCGCTGCCGCCACTGCGCGGCGTGGCGCCGATCAGCGGCAGGCCCGCCTGTTCCAGCTGGCGACTGTCGAGCTGCGGTGCCACGGGCGCAATCAGGGCGAAAACCCGCTCACGCTGGATCAACTGGTCCAGCGCCTGCGCGGTACTGGCCGAATCCGGTCCCGGGTCCAGCGCAATCAGCTGCAAGCGGCGGCCATGGATGCCCCCCGCCTGGTTCAGCTGTGCGACGCCATCCTCCAGCACCGCCCTCACCGTCCGTCCGGTCTCGGCCAGCGGGCCCTGTTCGGGGAGCAAGGTACCCAAGCGCAAGGTGCTCTCCTCCACGCCCGGATCGCGGTCTTCGCCCAAGCGCTTGAGGTAGGCCGCCAGGTTGCGCTGGTCGGCCAGGCTCAGCTCGAAGCGCGGCATGGCCGGGTCCAGCCGATTGCCGGCAGGATCGACCCCACTGCGCACGACCCGCGCCAGGCTGACTTCGGTATAGGCCGGATAGCGTCGGTTGTTGGCCTCGCGATCGCCCGTGCCGAGGGCCAGGCGCTGCCAGTCCAGGCTCGGCGGGCGCACCCCGCCCTCACTGCGGCCGCGCCCGTCGTTGCCGTGGCAACTGGCACACGGCAGCACGCTGGCCGGCACGCTCATGTCCCCCGGCCCCACCCGGGCCAGCAACTGGGCGTCGCTGCTGGAGACGCCTTCGCGATAGAGGCGCTTGCCGGCGAGTTCCTGTTCGCTCAGTTGCACCGCCCCGCACAGGCACCACCCCATCATGAGCATGACCAACGTGGGAGCGACGGTGCGCCTGTTCATGCGCTCACCGCCCCGCCAGCGGCTGAGCCAGCAGCTGCATGCGCTGGGCAATCGCCGCCGGTGGCGCGTCCGGGCGGATCTTGCTCCAGCGCTTGCCTGCCACGTCGCCGGCGATCAACTGCGTCGAATGCTGCTCGGGGCTGGGCAGGAACTGCCCCAGGCGCCCGAGCACCAGGTCGACGCTGGCCTTGTCGCCGGTCAGGAACAGCCAGTTCGGCCCGTCCACCCCTTGCTTGCGGGCAAACGCCTTGAGCACCTCGGGCGTGTCGTTCAAAGGATCGCTGCTCACCGAGACGAAGGTCACCTGCGCCGCAAGCTCCGGCCCCATGGCCTCGCGCACCTCGCGCAACTTGCGGGTGATCAGCGGGCAGGCGTCGTTGCAGTGGGTGAAGATCACGTTGAGCATCACCACCTTGTCCTTGAGCACATCGCTGTAAAAGCGCAGCTCGCGGCCGTCCTGGTCCTTGAGCACGGTGTCGGTGAACCAGGCCTGCGCATCGCGGGTGCCGCTGCCGCTGACCATCGGCTGCGGCGCGGGTTGCGGTGCCGGCGCGTGGCCTTCGTGGGCGAACGCGACCGAGGCGAGGATCCACAGGCAGCCACCAAGCACCAGCCAGTCGAGGCTGCGCATGCCGGCGTGGCGAGAAGTCTGCGCGCTCATGGCTGTGCCTCCTGCCCGGCAATGGCTGTGCTTTTGGCGTGCACCCGGCGTGCGCTCAGGCGGTTGATCTCGCCGATCAGCACGTTGGGGTCGGTGAAGCCGTAGTAACGCGTCCAGTGCCCGCTGCGCCCGTCACCGACCAGGATCAGCGGCGGGTGCTCGCTGAGGTTGGCGCTGAAGCTGCCCAGCCCCTTGAGCGTCTCGCTGATGGCATAGGGCGAGCCGGTCAGCCAGCTCCACCCCGGCCCGTGCTGGAACGCCCGGGCATACCCGGCCAGGCGTTTCGAATCATCGCGCTGCGGATCGACGCTGATCGACACCAGGCGGATCTCCTCGCCCACCCGCCCGCCCAGCTGCTGCTGGACCTTGCTCATGATCGACGAGACCACCGGGCACACCGTGGTGCAACTGGTGTAGATGAAGCCCATGACCACCAGGTGATCCCCCACCAGATCCTTCTCCAGGCGTATCGGCATGCCGTCCTGATCCAGCAGCGCCACGTCGGCGAAGCGCACACTGGCCTTTTCCTGGTGGGCGGCCGGTGGGGCTTCGGGCTGGCCGCCATGGTCGTGGCCGGCATGCGCCAAGGCCAGGTTGCTGGCCAGCAGCAGGCTCAGGCCAAACAGTTTTCCACCCTGCGGACGGTTCATCGCACACTCCTGGGTTCCCCTTGGGAAGCGGTTGGTGCCGTTGCGGCCGGCAGGACGCGCAGGCTGGTGTAGTTGTCTTCTGCGAAGCTGCGCCCGAGGGTGGGCGACTGCACATGCAGGTACCAGGCGCCAGCCGTGGCCAGTTCCAGCGGCGCCTGATAGAGCCCCTCGCCCACCTCGACCAGCGCTACATTGCGCGGCAGCGACGAAGGCGCCAGGAAGTAGCGCAGGCTCAGGTCTTCAAGCCCCTGGCGCGGCTTGCCGTCCTCACCGAGGATGCGCACTTGGGCCATGTAGGGCGCGTGCTGGCGCAACGGCCGGGCGGTGCCGATGAATTCGGCATGGGCCCGCTTACGCAGGCTCGACTGCGGCAGCGCCGCGACCTCGGTGCTGAAGCAGTGGATGATCTGCGGCTGGTTGAGCAGGAACGCCACGTCGAAGGTGCCGGCCGCCGGCAGCTTGACCGTCGAGCCATATACCCCCGGGGCCACCTCGCGCAGGCTACGGTCGATGACCAACGCGGCGCGGGCCTGGTGGCCGCGGTTGTTGTAGCCCGACATCGGCGCGTTCATGCCCTCGGCGTAGAAGTAGGTGGTGTTGTCCACCGGGTTGACCACGAACACCGAGTTGTCGTCGCGGGAGATGCTCACGCCCTGGGCCAGCGGCAGATCACCGGCCTGGCGCGGCGCCGCCGGGCCGGCCTCGAAGCCCTGGACGATCGGGGTGCGCCCCTGCCCCAGGCTTGCCAGGTTGATCATGCTCACCTTCGGCGAGGCCAGGCCGCGCACGTAGGCGTAGGCCTTGGTAAAGGTCAGCTGGTAGGGCTCGGCGGCCACCGGGATGCGGTGGATCAGCTGGTCGGTGCTGGCGTCGATCACCAGCGCCTGGTTCTCCAGGGTGTTTAGCACCACGCCGTAGCGGCCATCGTGGCTGAAACGCATCGGCCCCAGGCCCCGCTCGGCCTGGACCGTGTGGCGCAGGCTGAGGCTGCGCGCGTCGATCACCCGCACCGTGCCCTCCTGGCCATCGACCACGTACACCGCCTGTGACAAGGGCGAGTAAGCCACCGATAGCGGATGCAGACCGACCTCAAGCGTCTTCACCAGGCGCATCTGCGCGGTGTCGATGACACTCAGGGTGCCGCCGTCGCGATTGCTGACGAAGGCGAAGCGCGAATCGGCGCTGAAGGCGATCTCGTGGTGGCCAGAGCCGGTGACAAACGACTTGAGCATGGCGCGGCTGGGGACGTCGATCACCGTCACCCCGCCCTTGGCCGGGTCCTGACTGTTGTTGCCCACCCACAGCAGGCGCTGGTCGGGTTGCAGCGCCACCCGCAGCGGCTGCTCGCCGGCCTCCAGGGTGGCCACGCGGGTGAAGGTCTCGGTGTCGATCAGCGCCACCTGGTTGCGTTCGGGCATGGACACGAACACCTGCTTGTCATCGCCCGTGGCCACCCAGTCCATGGGCCGTCCCGGCAGGTCGATGCGCGCCAGGGTGCTGGTGACCCCGCCTACCGACACGGTCGGGTCGATCACGGTAAGACTGGCGTCCTTGTTCAGCACCAACAGGAAGTAGCTGTTCAGATCGAGCAAAGGACGCGCGCCGATGCTGCTCTTGAGGAACAGCGCCACCCGCGCCTTGCAGCTGCTGTCGCGGTCGCCCACCGGTGCCGACTGCGCGGGGTCGAGCCAGGCGCCGGGAGCCATGCCCGACAGCGGCTGGCCACTGCTCTGATCGCTGACCTTGAAACGGATATTGGCAAAGTCGCCCTCGCGCAGTTCGCCGCCGCTTAAGGGGCGCGCCTCGAACTCCACGGTCACGCCGTCGCGGCTGAGGGTGTGCAGGGCCTGGGGATCGGCGGCCTCCTGCAGCAGTTCGCGGGGGTCGCACCAGAGCTTTTCGTAGGCCACGCCGAGGCCGATCAGCGCGGTGCCCAGCAGCAGGCCCAGGTAGGCTGGGCGTAGCTTGCGGTTCATGTCCGTACTCCGTTGGCGTGTATGGGCGCGCACGGGGCAGCGCCTTCGAGCGGGATGACCATGCTGCACCTCCACGGGGCTCAAGGGTTCTGTGGAGGGTGGAAGCAAGCGCTATGCCATCAGTAAAATTGTTTTAAATCAGGGTTTTGGAGAAACAAGCGGAGAGTATTGGGGAGGCTGCCCCAAACACGGGGGCGCTTTGCGCCCCCCTTCAGGCTCAATGCGCGATGCGTGTAAGACGAACGCCTTGTAGCGCCTATGAAATCGAGCGCCGCCCGCACGGCGCGTCGCCGGCAAGCTGGCAACGCGCCGTGCGGGCGGCGCTCGATCTCATAGGCGCTGCATCCTTGTCGCCAAACAGCTGGTGGCCTCCCCCACTCCCAAGCCAGGCTACCAGCCCCCTTTTACTGCGCCGGCGCCGTGGCCGGCGGCGCCTCGTTGGTCACCCGCAGGATGCCCCACAGACCCGAGGCATTGCCGTACGCGGCATAGTCGCGGAACAGATAATCCCCCGGCACCGCGTTGGCGCCGCCTGCGCTGGGCAGCATGAAGCTGAAGTGCGCCGCCGGCAGCACGCTCTCCTGGGCGCCCACGTACATCGCCATCGGGTTGTAGCCGTAGCGCACCGAGCCGATGCCCGGCAGGCCCATGGGGTAGCCGTTCACATCGTTCTTCTCGGCCTGGTAGTTGTGCAGCGGCCACAGGTGCCCGTCGAGCTGGTAGGTAATGCCGCGGCTGCCGCCGCTGGGCATCAGCACATGGCTGCGCGCAGGCTGGCCCGGCTTGGCCCAGAGCACCGGGGTCTGCGGATCACCGCCGACCAGGGCGTTGCTGTAGGCCATGTGGGCGTTGGGCACGTCGGCGAAGCCGAAGCCGTCGGCATGGCCGAACGGTGCGTCCGGCGCCAGGCCGAAGCGCAGCCACAGCGGCTCGCTCTTGTAGTTCATCGCCATGTTGCCGTTGTCCTTCGGATCACCCGGTACGCCATTGCCCTCGGTGGCGATGCCCTCCACCGGCCGGCCATCGGACCAGCGCATGTTCAGCGAGCGCTGCCACACGGTGACGAAGTCGCGGTAGTCGGGCTGGCCGCTGACCTTCACCGTGGCCTGGGCGCGGCTGGCGTTGTCCTCGGTCCAGGTCGCGCTCTGCGGCAACACGCTCATTGCGCCCACCAGGCCCTTCTGCGGCTGCTTGATGACATCCGCCGGGGTCAGGTTGAGGCCACCGAACTCGATGGCCGTGGTGTTGATGTTGTCCACCGTGCGGCCCAGTTGCAGTACCGGCTTGCCTTCGCGCTCCAGGTGCCCGGCGTAGTACTGGTACACCCGGCTCGGGTAGGCGCCGCTACTGCCGACGCGCGGCGGCACGGTCTGTACCGGGTTGAGACCAACGTTGACACCATCCGACTTGGTAATGTCGTAGGCCAGCAGCTGCGCATGCAGGCCGACGTGGCTGGACGGGCGCATCAGGTTGTTGTTGAACGCCGTTGAGCCCTCGCCGCCGGCCCGATCGCGCTTGACCACGTTCTGCATCACCGCGGTGCTGGGCAGGTCCGGCATCATCAGCGGCAGACGGTTCTCCAGGGTGATGCTGATGCAGTCACCGGCATTGGCCCGCAGCACCAGGGGCTCGACCGGCACGCCGGCCTTGAGCTTGCCGGTGCTGGTATCGAGGTCGGCCTTGCGCACATAGAGCACGGCAGTCGGGTCGTGCAATGGCGAGCTGTGGCCACCGACGGTGAAAGTCGCGCCGTCCTCTTCGTCGGTGACCGTGGCCAGCGGGATATCGACCTTGCGACTGTTGAACACCAGGGTGCCGCCATTGGCCTTGAGCGCCCCGCCCACGTGCTGGCCAATACCGGCCGGGTCGCTGATGCTGACCCCATGGCGGTTCTCGAGGATGTCGTTGGCCAGGGCCGCGACGATCTCGTAGCTGCGCTTGACCGTCGGCCGGGTGCCGATGCCATTGGCGTTGGCCGTGGTTTTCGGGCAGATTCCGTCGAAGTTGACAGTGTTGCGCATGGCCACCGGTTGAGGGTTGTTCGGCAGGGTGAACAGGTCGGCGCGCTGGGCGGTGTAGTTGCGCATGATGCCCCAGATGCCGTTCCAGTAGCCTTCCAGAGCCGCGTCCATGGAGTACAGGTAATCGCCATTGGTGGCGGCGGAGCTGGAGATCATCGACACCGGCGCCATGAAGCCCATCTGCTCGGAGATGCCGATCATCTGCGAGGACTTCCATCCTGAGTTGGAGCTGTTGCCGAAGCCCGAGCCGTTCTGCAGCCACTTCACGCCGTGCAGGGTGACGTTGTGCTCCTCCTCATGGCCGCCGGCATGCATGCGCAGGCGTACGTTGTCGCCGGAGTAGGTACGCAGCAGCGGCGTGAACGGGTCGCCCGGTTCGGTGCCCTTGTTGATATGGGGCGGGAACAACGTGGTGCCGCCGGTGGGGCCGGTGGCCTGGGTGATCGCCGAAGGCGCCAGGTTCATTGCCGGGATGGCGCGGTCGGTGCGGCTCTGCATGGCGTAGGCCAGGTCACCGCCCAGGCCGTCGGCCTGCATGCCGCGCTTGCCGTCGGGGCCGACCTTGTTGGGGTCGAACACGCGCAGGGCCAGGGGCTCGTTGCGGTAGTTGACGACGAACATGCCCGGGTCATCCACCGAGATCGCCTGCGGGCATGGCCGGGTCGGGCAACCTGGGCTCAACCCGCCACGGGATTCGACCACCGACTCGAGCAGCGTCGAGGCTTTCTGCCGCACGGGCGGGTTGATGGCGTAGCGGAAGCTGTCGGCGGTGGCCGGATAGGCCTGGCCGTCAGGTATGCCGTTGGGGCCTGCGCCGACATACACGCCAGCCTCGTAGGCGTGCTGGAAGTCGCTGTACTCGAGGAAGAACTCGCGATAGCTGTCGTTTTTACCATCGCCGTCGTGGTCACCGGTCTGGATGACCGCCTGCCACGAAGTCGGGCCGCCGTCCTGGCGGGTGGCCGGGTTGTACAGCTGCTCGCCGGTCTCGGCGTGGTACCAGGTGGAACCGGCGGGCTCGGCCAGCACGGTTGCATACAGCCCCAGTTGTTGGTGGGTCGATGGGCCGAGGTGGTCATGGGTGAAGATGGTGCCCAGGCCACGATCGACGTTGTACACGTTCACCAGCGGGTCGGCGAACCAGCGTTGCATGGCGCTGCGCGCGCCGAGCCAATCGGCCCGGCCGAAGCGCCCGAAATACGGATGCTGCTTGGCTTTCGGGCAGGCAGCGGTACCGTCGCGGGTGTCGCCCTCGGTGCAGTTGTTGAAGCTGCGGATGGCATGCACACGCTCGACCACGCTGCCGGGCGAGAGGATACCGTCCTCGTAGTTCCAGCCGTTGGCAGAGCCGTCGGCGGCGGTCAGGTCCCATTTGGGCAGGTGGATATGCTGGCCGATCACGTCGGTCGGCGTGCGCACCTGGTAGTCGTCCATCTCATAGAACGACGGGATCAGGTTGGTATGCACGTACTGGGTGCAGTCGAAGGTGTTCATGCGCATCACCAGCGGCTCCGGCGGGCGCTGCTTGGTGATCACCGGCCAGGCGTCTTCCCACAGGGCGAGGATGCGCGCCTGCGGGAAGTGGTAGCCAACCTTGTTGTACACCGCGTCGAACTGGATGTTGGCCGCCTTGTAGATGCGCGGGCGGTCAGCGGTGAACGTGGACGAACCGCGGAAACTCATGCCGGTGAGGTTTTCACCGCTGAAGAACTCGCCGACGCCCGAGGACTGGGTCAGGCGCTTGCCGCGGTCGTCCATGCACGGCTCGTAGAACGGCGCGCCCGCCGTGGGCAAGGCGCCGTTGGTGCGAAAGGCCTTGGCCACCGGCGCGCCGCCGGGGATCAGGGCAAAGCTTGGATGTTCGGCCTTGGCGTGGAACTGCATGGCAGCCTGCTCGACCTCGGTGCCCTCCTCGGGCAGGTAGATCGGCTTGGCCTTGTGCACCACCTTGGAGAAATCCAGCTTGGTGGTGGTGGTCACGGCATCGCCACCGGCAGACACACCGTCGAGGGTGTGCCGCCCCAGGCCGCCGTCCCAGCCGTCGACCTGGTTGGGGTCGAGGTTGGCCCACAGCGCCTTGCCGCTTTCCTTGAGCTGGCGGGCCAGGGCCGGGTCGAGCATGTCCAGCGGCGGGGTCGGCGGGCGCTGGCCGACGCTGCTTTCCATGCCGCCAATCCAGAATGGGTAGCCTGGGTTCTTCAGGCTGCCGTCGGCGTTGCGATTGGTCTCGCTGCGGTCGACCAGGGCCAGGGAACCGACGGCGCGCGGGATGGGCGGTTGACCCGGATGATCATCGCCCTCCTCCTCTTCATCGTCATCTTCATGCCCGGCGACCAGGGTCTCGGACAGCTTGGGCACCACGGTGACCTTGCCCGGCATCGGCGCCATGGCCTTGCCCGGCAACGGCACGATGGCCGGGATAGGCGTGCCGGCGATGATCTCGCCGTCCGGCAGCGCACGGGCGCCCTGGGCCGGCTTGCCATTGCGCAAGGCGAACGGCGTGCTGTGGAAGCCGTTGGCGCCCTCGCCACTGACCTCCAGGCGGGTACCCGGCTCGAACACATCGTGCACCCGCCACATGGCCCACATGCCCTGGGCGAAGTGCGGATAGAAATGGCAGTGATAGATGGCATCGCCCGCCACACGGTTGCGGTTGCCCGAACCGCCGTTGGCGATCTCGTAGGTGTAGCCCACGCCAGGGCCAATGCCCTGGGCGTCGATGTAGTCGGAATTGTCGTCGTTGGGATTGAACAGCCACTGGTGTCCGTGCAAGTGGAAGATGTGCTGCTCGTGGCCGTTATGGGTGTTGCGGAACTTGGTGAAGTCACCAATGTAGCTGTGGTGCACGTTGGCAGGCTCGGCCGGGTACAGGGCCATGGTTGCCTTGACCCCGGTGGCGCTGGCCGGCGGCGTTTCGCCAGGACGGATGTGCTCCAGCCCAACATTGGCCGGGATATCCACCAACGTCCCGACATCGCCGACGGTATGGGCGCTGAGGAAGAATTCCTCGTAGGCGCACGACAGGCAGTCGTGCATCGGCCCCACGCCGAGGCGGTTGGCCACCACCTCGGCGCCCATCCCGCCTGAGCCGTAGTTGATCATGAAGGAGTCGCGGGTCGGCTCGAGCACATGGCCCATGACCGGGTCCGCCCAGTAGGCGGGGAAGGCCTGGGTCGCGGCCACCTCGTCGGCGAACTGCGAGGCGAAGTCGCGGAACGCCTCCAGCCGGTTGGGCAACGCCGGGTTGCGCTTGCCGACGCTTTCCAGTGGATAGGTGCTGGCCGGGAAGCTGCCGTCGGGGTTGGGGCCCATGACGATGGCGTCGGTCTCGCTGCTGAGGATCTCGTTGCCGTCGAGCATGGCGATGATCGGCTTGCCGGCCTTGCCCTCGGCGATCCACGGCTCGAGGTTGGGGTAGCGGGCCTGGTAGTCGATCACCGGCTGCCCGGTGGCCGTGCGCCCCGTGGTGGCCAGGCGCATCTCTTCTTCAGTCAGGGTATTGCGATAGGTACGCCCGGCCTTGGGCACCACCACCACCTGGCCGAACAGGCCGTTGGCGACGTTGCCGGCACCGCCTTGGCCGCCGAAGGTGGCGCCCTGGCTGGTGACGGCGAACGCCCCCTCGCGCTCGGCGTACAGGGTGTAGCTGCGGGTGCCGCCCGGAGCGACCAGGAAGTTGCCGTTGCGCCCGGTGTTGGCGGCGATGTCGCCGATGCTGTTGACCGCCTGCAGGCCGTTGACCTGGAAGCCGACATGGCGGTCGGTGACCTGCTCGTCGGCAACGAAGTGTTCGCCGCCTTCGTTCTCGACCTCGGCGCCCTCTTCCTCCTCGCCTTCGACTTCGGTTTCGTCGTGGTCGATACCGTGCTTGTTGGGGTTGGCCTGGTAGGCCAGCAGGTTGGTCAGGTTGACCGTCAGGCAGTCACCGGCGGCCACCCGAAGCACGATCGGCCGCGGGCGCTTGTCCGGGCGCAGGGTGACCTTGCCCGGTACCGCGGCGCCGCCCTTGCTCAAGGGCACCTGATGCTCGTCCACCACATCCTGGCGCAGGGCGTACATCATGCCGTTGGCGTTCTGCGCGCCGAGGCGGTTGAACATCAGTGGCTGATCCAGCGCCACCACGTTGGCCACCAGCGTGCGCTGGCACTGCACCGCGGCCTCGCCGGGGACCTGCCAGCCCAGCAGGGCCAGCAGGAAGGTGGACAGGACCGGGCCTTTGCGAGGGGTCGACATGGGGCACCTCCGGAAACACAGGAATATGCACAAAGGTGAGCAAGGGCCATGCCAGCCAATTAACTGCTATTTTTCAATAGGTTATGAATTATGACGATGCGATTCGGGGAAAATCACCCAGTGGTATGCCCCGGATCAGGGGCTGCTACGCAGGCCTTTGCCAGCACATTCCCGTGGCAGCCAGCTTGCCGGCGATAAGGCCAGTACAGGAACACAATGACCCCAATAGCATTTAGTGATTGAACGCCAACGCAAAGGTGCAGTAAGCTCGGTCCCAATCACTGGAGAGCAACATGTCGAAACAATCCCGCAACCACGCCAACCACACCGGTCGCTCCGCGCACCGCGTGCTGGCCGTTGCCGGTCGTAACGCCGTTGCCAGCTTTTATTTTGGGTATTGGTTTAGCCACTAGGCGCCGATGACCCATCCGGCGCCCACCTTCGAGGGGCCGCCGAACATGAGAATACTCAAACCCCCGGTCGGCTCCCCGACCGGGGGTTTTGCTTTTCCGGACCCAAGAAACATACCGATTACCTTGAGGACAGCGACATGAACTACACCACCTACTACCGCACCTATGCATGGCGATTTAGCCAGTTCCGTTCGGGCCAGCCTGCCGCCTCCGTTCGGTCGATTTCCGGTGGCAATGCCCCACAGACACCCCATTTGACGATCAGTCGAACACCTCGATAGGGCCGACGACGCGGGCCAGAACCCGCCGTCCGCCCAGGGAAAAAACGCCATGCAAGCCTCGAACCTCGCCCTGCCCCTGACCCAACCGCACGCTGCCAACACCACCGTCAGCCAGCGCCTGCCCAGCCCGCACCTGCTCAAGCAGCAGATGCCGCTATCCTGCGAACTCACCCAGCAAGTCCACGCTCACCGCCAGGCAATCCGCGCCATCCTCGAAGGCCGCGACGCACGTCTGCTGGTGGTGGTCGGCCCCTGCTCGATCCATGACCCGCGCTCGGCCCTCGAATACGCCGACCGCCTGGCCGCACTCAGCCGTGACGTCGACGACAAGCTGCTGCTGGTGATGCGCGCCTACGTGGAGAAACCGCGCACCACCGTGGGCTGGAAAGGCCTGGCCTACGATCCGCACCTTGATGGCAGCGACGACATGCACGCGGGCATCGCCCTGTCCCGCGGCCTGATGCTGGGCATGCTCGAACGCGGCCTGCCGATCGCCACCGAGCTGCTGCAGCCGATGGCCGCCGGCTACTTCGACGACCTGCTAGGCTGGGCCGCCATCGGCGCGCGCACCACCGAGTCGCAGATCCACCGCGAGATGGTCAGCGGCCTCGAGCTGCCGGTCGGCTTCAAGAACGGCACCGACGGCGGTATCGGCATCGCCTGCGACGCCATGCGCAGCGCCGCCCACCCGCACCGTCACTTCGGCATGGACGTCCAAGGCCACCCGGCGATCATCGAGACCCTGGGCAACCCCGACACCCACCTGGTGCTGCGCGGCGGGCACCAGGGCCCGAACTACGACGCCCAGAGCGTCGCCCTGGCCCGCCAGGGCCTGGCCAAGGCCGGGCTGGCGCCACGGATCATGGTCGACTGCAGCCACGCCAACAGCGGCAAGGACCCGGCTCGCCAGCCGGCGGTGTTCGAGGATGTGCTTGCCCAGCGCCTGGCCGGCGACCGTTCGCTGGTCGGGGTGATGCTCGAAGGGCACCTGTTCGATGGCTGCCAGGCCCTGGGCAAGGGCGCGCTGAAGTACGGCGTGTCGATCACCGACGGCTGCCTGGGCTGGGAGCCGACCGAGGCCCTGCTGCGCGAGGCCGCCGCTCGCCTGTAGGCCTCTATGGCAAGCCTTGCGAGACACGGCACGAACAAGTGCGCTAGGCTTGCCTTTTCGATCCCAAGGAGCAGTACCCATGGCCCGTGCCACCGCCCGCCACATCCTGGTTGCCACCGAAGACAAGTGCAACGAACTCAAAGCGCAGATCGAAGGCGGCGCCGACTTCGCCGAAGTCGCCAAGGCCCACTCCACCTGCCCGTCCAGCCGTCAGGGCGGCGACCTGGGTTCGTTCGGCCCGGGCCAGATGGTTCGCGAGTTCGACACCGTGGTCTTCAGCGCGCCGCTGAATGTCGTCCAGGGTCCGGTGAAGACCCAGTTCGGCTACCACCTGCTGGAAGTGACCAGCCGTCAGGACTAAGTCATCGCAGCCGATGACGTACCCTGTGGGAGCGGGTTCACCCGCGAATACGCCGGTCCATGCAACATCGTTGCCTGAGCTGACGCATTCGCGGGTAAACCCGCTCCCACAGTTGTTGTGTGGGTTCATGCTGTTGTGCCTGACTGCCACCTCCCATGCCGCCCCCACCCACGCCCTCACCGTCTACGCCGAAGCCCCGCGCTACCCCGCGAATTTCCACCATTTCGACTACGTCAACCCCGACGCCCCCAAGGGCGGCAGCCTGCGCCGCTCGGCCATCGAGATCGGCCAGTTCGACCATGTCCTGCCCTACATCGACAAAGGCATCGGCGTCAGCCAGGTCGATGGCTGGTTGTACGCACCGCTGGCCGTGCGCTCGCTTGATGAGCCCTACAGCGTATACGGCCTTGTCGCCCAGCGCATGGAGCGCGGCCCCGATGACGCCTGGCTGCGCTTCTACCTCGACCCCCGCGCCACCTTCGCCGACGGCAAGCCGGTACGGGCCGAAGACGTACGCTTCAGCTACGAGCTGCTGATGAACCAGGGCAGCCTCAAGTTTCGTACCCAGTTCGCCGATGTCGCCGCGGTCACGGTCGAAGGCCCGCGCCAGGTGCGCTTCGACTTGAAACAGCCCCATGGCCGTACGCTCCCCCTTGAGCTGGCCGGCCTGCCGGTGCTGCCCGAGCACGACTGGCAGCAACGCGACTTCGCCAACGGCGCCGGCTTCGACAAGCCGGTGGGCAGCGGCCCTTACCGCATCAGCAGGATCGACAACGGTCGCAGCATCACCTTCGAGCGCGATGCGACCTGGTGGGCGCGGGATTTGCCGGTCGTCCGCGGGCTGTACAACTTTGACCGCATCGGCGTCGAATTCTTCGGTGACACCGAGGTGGCCCGCCAGGTGCTCAAGGGTGGAGGCTACGACTACAACCGCGAGTATTCCGCCACCGCCTACACCCTCGGCTACAACGGTGCCCCGCTGAATGACGGGCGCCTGCAGCGCGCCCACCTGGCTCCGGCCAAGCCGCAGATCGCCCAGGGCTTCGTGTTCAATCTGGACCAGCCGCAGTTCAAGGACCGCCGCGTGCGCCAGGCCCTGGCCATGCTCTGGGACTTCGAATGGAGCAACCGGCAGATGATGCGCAACATGTACATCCGCCAGCAGAGCCTGTACTCGAACACCCCCCTGGCTGCCCGCGCCCTGCCCGACGCCGAGGAGCTCAAGCTGCTCGAACCGCTGCGCGGCCAGGTGCCGGACGAGGTGTTCAGCCAGGTATTCAACGCACCGGTCACCGATGGCTCCGGTATCATCCGCCAGCAGCAACTGAAGGCCCTGGCCTTGCTGCAGGACGCCGGCTGGCATCCCCAGGGCGATCGACTGGTCAATGCCCAGGGCCAGCCGTTGAGCTTCACCTTCCTCAATGGCCAGTCGGGGATGGAACGCCTGCTGCTGCCGTGGAAGCGCAACCTGGCGCAGATCGGCGTCGAACTGAACATCCGCAACGTCGACTCTGCCCAGTACGTCAACCGGCTGATGGCCCGCGACTACGACATGATCGTCACCGGCTACCCGGTGACCCTGTCGCCGGGCAGCGAGCAGTACAACTACTTCGGTTCCGCCGCAGCCAATGATCCGGGCTCGAACAACCTGATGGTGCTCAAGGACCCGGCGGTGGACCGCCTGCTCGACGGCCTGGTACGCGCCACCAGCCAGGCCGACATGCAGCGCCACGCCCGCGCCCTGGACCGGGTGCTGCAATGGAACTACTACTGGATTCCCAACTACTACCCGCCGGGCAGCTCGACGGTGTGGTGGAACCGCTTCGGCCTGCCCAAGGTACAGCCGGCCTATGACGAAGGCCTGGACACCTGGTGGGAAGTCAGCCCCCGGGCCCTGACCAACCCGCGGATGGCCGAGCGCTTGCGGAGCATGCCATGACCACCTACATCCTGCGCCGCCTGCTGCTGATCATCCCCACCTTGCTGGCCATCCTGCTGGTGAACTTCGCCATCGTCCAGGCCGCGCCCGGCGGGCCGGTGGAACAGGCCGTGGCGCGCCTGCAGGGCATCGGCGGCGGCGCGCCGGGTGCCCGCGTCGAGGCAGTACAGGGCGAGTCCCGCGCCACCCGCGGTCTGGACCCGAAGCTGATCGAGGAGATCAAGCGCCAGTACGGTTTCGACAAGTCCGCGCCCGAACGGCTGTGGCTGATGCTTGGCCAGTATGCACGGCTGGACTTCGGCCAGAGTTTCTTTCGCGGCGCCACGGTCACCGAGCTGATCGTGCAGAAACTGCCGGTGACCCTGTCGCTGGGCTTCTGGGCCACGCTGATCACCTACCTGGTGTCGATCCCGTTGGGCATTCGCAAGGCGGTGCGCCATGGCAGCCGCTTCGACGCCTGGAGCAGCGCGCTGATCGTGATCGGCTACGCCCTGCCCTCGTTCCTGTTCGCCCTGCTGCTGATCGTGCTGTTCGCCGGCGGCACCTCGCTCAACTGGTTCCCGGTGCGCGGCCTGGTGTCGGAGGACTTCGACCAGCTCAGCCTGCTGGGCAAGGTCGCCGACTACTTCTGGCACCTGGTGCTGCCGGTTGGCGCCCTGGTGATCGGCGGTTTCGCCACCCTCACCCTGCTGACCAAGAACGCCTTCCTCGACGAGATCGCCCGCCAGTACGTGGTCACCGCACGGGCCAAGGGCCTGAGCGAGCGCCGGGTGCTGTACGGCCATGTACTGCGCAACGCCATGCTGCTGGTGGTGGCCGGCCTGCCCCAGGCATTGATCACGGTGTTCTTCGCAGGATCGCTGCTGATCGAAGTGATCTTCTCCCTCGACGGCCTCGGGCGCATGAGCTACGAGGCAGCGGTGTCGCGGGACTACCCGGTGGTGTTCGGCACGTTATTCATCTTCACCCTGGCCGGGCTGCTGATCCGCCTGCTGGGCGACCTGTGCTACACGGTGCTCGACCCGCGCATCGACTTCGACGCGAGGGGCCGCTGATGTTCTCGCCCATCGCCCGGCGGCGCCTGCGGCGCTTTCGCGACAACCGCCGCGGCTGGATCTCGCTGTGGCTGTTCGCCGGGCTGTTGCTGTTGAGCCTGGGCGCGGAACTGGTGGCCAATGACAAGCCCTTGCTGCTGGGCTACCAGGGCGAGCTGTACACCCCGGCGCTCAAGCGCTACACCGAGCAGCAGTTCGGCGGGCAGCTGCCGTTCCAGCCCGACTACCGCAGCCAGTACGTGCGCCAGTTGATCGAGGGCCAGGGCGGCTGGATGCTGTTCGCGCCCATCCCGTTCAGCGCCGATACCCCCAACTACGACCTGCAGGTGCCCACCCCCAGCCCGCCCAGCGCGAGCAACTGGCTGGGCACCGACGACCAGGGCCGCGATGTGCTGGCGCGGGTATTGTATGGCACACGGGTGTCGCTGTTGTTCGCCTTCGCCCTGACCCTGCTCAGCGTGCTGATCGGCGTGACGGCCGGTGCCCTGCAGGGCTACCACGGTGGCTGGGTCGACCTGTTCGGCCAGCGCCTGCTGGAAGTGTGGTCGGGATTGCCGGTGCTGTACCTGCTGATCATCCTGTCAGGATTCGTCGAGCCGGATTTCTGGTGGCTGCTGGGGATCATGGCGCTGTTCTCCTGGCTGACCCTGGTCGATGTGGTGCGCGCCGAGTTCCTCCGTGGGCGCAACCTGGAATACGTCAAGGCCGCTCGCGCACTGGGACTGTCCGATACCCAGGTGATGCTGCGGCATATCCTGCCCAACGCCCTCAACGCGACCCTGACCTATGTCCCCTTCATGCTCACCGGGGCGATCACCACCCTCACCGCGCTGGACTTTCTCGGCTTCGGCATGCCCGCCGGCAGCGCTTCGCTGGGCGAGCTGGTGACCCAGGGCAAGCAGCACCTCGAGGCGCCGTGGCTGGGCTTTACCGCGTTCTTTGCCCTGGCGCTGATCCTGTCGTTGCTGGTATTTATCGGCGATGCGCTGCGCGAGGCGTTCGATCCCCGCTCATAGCCTTACCTCGGTCACTGCAGGAGCGGCCCTATCGCGACACAAGGCCGCTCTACAGGGGCGCACGACACTTGTCTCAACGGATACGTCTTCCATGCACGACAACCTCAAGGACTACCCCCAGGTCCGCCAACTGGCCATCCGCTCGCTGTTCGAGATCATCGAGCAATCCAGCGAAGGCACGGTGATCGTCGACCGCCAGGCGCGCATCGTCTGGATGAACGAGCGCTATGCCCGACGGTTCGGCCTGCAGGACGCCGCCAGCGCCATCGGCCAGCCCTGCGAGGCGGTAATCCCCGGCAGCCTGATGCGCGAGGTGGTGAGCAACGGCAAGCCGATCCTGCTGGACATGCTCGACACGCCGAACGAGCCGCTGGTGGTGATGCGCCTGCCGATCCACGACGACCAGGGCGCGCTGATCGGCGCCATTGGCTTTGCCCTGTTCGACGAGCTGCGCAGCCTGTCGCCCTTGCTCAAGCGCTATGCCAGCATGCAGCAGGAACTGGCCTCGACCCGCTCGCAACTGCGTGCGCGCCAGGCCCGCTACAGCTTCGCCCAGTTCGTCGGCAGCAGCCCGGCCTGCCTTGAAGCCAAGCGCCGCGCCCGCCGCGGCGCGACCAGCGACTCACCGGTGCTGCTACTCGGCGAGACCGGCACCGGCAAGGAACTGCTGGCCCACGCCATCCACGCCGCCTCGGCGCGCGCGCACAAGGCGTTCGTCAGCATCAACAGCGCGGCGATCCCCGAAGCGTTGCTGGAGGCCGAGTTCTTCGGCACCGCACCCGGGGCCTTCACCGGCGCCGACCGCAAGGGCCGCAGCGGCAAGCTGCAACTGGCCGAAGGCGGCACGCTGTTCCTCGACGAGATCGGCGACATGCCCCTGGCCCTGCAGAGCAAGCTGTTGCGCGTGCTGCAGGAGAAGGAATACGAGCCTGTGGGCAGCAACCAGATGCTGCGCAGCGATGTGCGGATCATCGCCGCCACCTCCATCGACCTGCAGGCGGCGATGGCCCGGGGAGCGTTTCGTACCGACCTGTACTACCGGTTGAATGTGCTGCCGGTGCAGGTGCCGCCGCTGCGCGAACGCCTGGAGGACCTGCCGGCGCTGTGCGAGGCGATTCTTGCCGAATTGGGCAGCCAGTATGAGCTGGAGGCCGAGGCCCAGGCACTGTTGGGGCGCCATGCCTGGCCGGGGAATATCCGAGAGCTGCGTAATGTGCTGGAACGGGCGACCCTGCTGGCCGACCAGCCACGGCTGGGCGTGCATGATCTGACAAACGCGCTGGGACCATTGAGCCCGGTGGCCGAGACGGCACCGCAGTTGGGGTACCGGGAGGCCTGTGCGCAGTTTGAACGCGGGCTGATTGTGCGGGCCTTGGGGCGCACTGGCGGGAATGTGCCGGAGGCAGCGCAGGCATTGGGGCTGGGACGGTCGACCTTGTACAAAAAGATGGTGGCGCTGGACATTGAGTCTCAATAAGGAGATACACATCTCCTTATTGAGACCGGCGCGATGGTTGCGCCCTCGATCGCCGGCAAGGCGGCTGCCACATGGCGTACCGCAATTCACTGTGGGAGCCGGCTTGCCGGCGATGGGCCGCAACGCGGCCCCACTTTCTCAAATTCGAGACATCGATCTTTATAAATTCAAGATAATTCAATAATTTCAATGACTTAACAAGTTGGCACAATTCCCGCTACTGGTATTCCAACCATAAAAACAACAGTTGGAGATCCCCTTAGGATGACCGTGCTCATCGCCCTCGCTGCCCTGGCCCTGCTGATGCTCGCCGCCTACCGCGGCTACAGCGTGATCCTCTTCGCCCCCATCGCCGCCCTTGGCGCCGTGCTACTCACCGACCCCGCCGCCGTGGCCCCGGCCTTCACCGGGGTGTTCATGGAGAAGATGGTCGGCTTCATCAAGCTCTATTTCCCGGTATTCCTGCTCGGCGCCGTGTTCGGCAAGCTGATCGAGCTGTCGGGCTTCTCACGCTCGATCGTCGCCGCCGCCATTCGCCTGCTCGGCACCCGTCAGGCCATGCTGGTGATCGTGCTGGTCTGCGCCCTGCTTACCTACGGCGGCGTGTCGCTGTTCGTGGTGGTGTTCGCGGTGTACCCGTTCGCCGCCGAGATGTTCCGCCAGAGCGACATTCCCAAGCGGCTGATCCCGGCGACCATCGCCCTGGGCGCGTTCTCCTTCACCATGGACGCCCTACCCGGCACGCCGCAAATCCAGAACATCATCCCCAGCACCTTCTTCAACACCACCGCCTGGGCCGCGCCCTGGCTGGGGCTGATCGGCACGCTGTTCGTGTTCTGCGCCGGCATGCTCTACCTGCAACGCCAGCGTAACAAGGCCCAGCGCAAGGGCGAAGGCTACGGCAGCAACCTGCGCAACGAGCCGGAAACCGCCGACGACATCGCCCTGCCCAACCCGTGGCTGGCCCTGGCGCCGCTGCTGCTGGTGGGGGTGATGAACCTGCTGTTCACCCACTGGATCCCGCAGTGGTACGGGGCCAGCCACACCCTGCAGTTGCCGGGCATGGCCACGCCAGTGCAGAGCGACGTGGCCAAGCTCACGGCGATCTGGGCGGTGCAGGCGGCCCTGCTGGTGGGCATCCTGATGGTGCTGGTGTGCGCCTTCGGCACCATTCGCCAGCGCCTGGCCGAAGGCACCAAGAGCGCCGTGAGCGGCGCCCTGCTGGCGGCGATGAACACCGCCTCGGAATACGGTTTCGGCGCAGTGATCGCCTCGCTGCCGGGCTTCCTGGTCTTGGCCGACGCCCTGCGCGGTATCCCCAACCCGCTGGTCAACGAGGCCATCACCGTCACCCTGCTGGCCGGCATCACCGGCTCCGCCTCCGGCGGCATGAGCATCGCCCTGGCGGCCATGAGCGACAGCTTCATCGCCGCCGCCAACGCGGCGAACATCCCGCTGGAGGTGTTGCACCGGGTCGCCGCCATGGCCAGCGGCGGCATGGACACCCTGCCGCACAACGGCGCGGTGATCACCCTGCTGGCGGTGACCGGCCTGACCCACCGCGAGGCCTACAAGGATATTTTCGGTATTACCCTGATCAAGACCCTGGCCGTATTCGTGGTCATCGCCACGTTCTACGCCACCGGCATCGTATGAAGGAGAACGGCATGACGCTCAAAGGCAAGACCGCACTGGTCACCGGTTCCACCAGCGGCATCGGTTTGGGGATAGCCCAGGTGCTGGCAGAGGCCGGTGCCAATATCCTGCTCAACGGCTTTGGCGATCCGGCGGGCGCCATTGCCGAGATCAGGCAGCACGGGGTCAAGGTGGCCCACCACCCCGCCGACCTGTCCGACGTGGCGCAGATCGAGCAGATGTTCGCCCTGGCCGAGCGCGAATTCGGCGCGGTCGACATCCTGGTCAACAACGCCGGCATCCAGCATGTGGCGCCGGTCGAGCAGTTTCCGGTGGAGGCCTGGGACAAGATCATCGCCTTGAACCTGTCGGCGGTGTTCCACGGCAGCCGCCTGGTCCTGCCTGGCATGCGCGCGCGGGGCTGGGGGCGGATCGTCAACATCGCCTCGGTGCACGGCCTGGTGGGCTCCACCGGCAAGGCCGCCTACGTCGCCGCGAAGCACGGCGTGGTCGGCCTGACCAAGGTCATCGGCCTGGAGACCGCCACCAGCAACGTCACCTGCAATGCCATCTGCCCGGGCTGGGTGCTGACCCCGCTGGTGCAGAAGCAGATCGACGACCGCGCCGCCAATGGGGGCGACGCGCAGCAGGCGCAGCACGACCTGCTGGCCGAGAAGCAGCCCTCGCTGGCCTTCGTCACGCCCCGGCATCTCGGCGAGCTGGTGTTGTTCCTGTGCGGCGAGGCCGGCAGCCAGGTGCGTGGCGCCGCCTGGAACGTCGATGGCGGCTGGCTGGCCCAGTAAGCGGCTAAAGTGGAGTAAGGACGACCTGACGCCGAATGATCAGGGATACACGTTTTTTGTAATCGATGGACTCGCCCCCGCCGAGGCATCACAGTGCCACGGTGGCGTTCGAAGAAGCCAACGGCAGCGAGGGCGAGACCATCGATTACAGGGATTGCGCTTGCCTGTTATCAGACCAGTAGCCATTTTCGAGGGTCCCGGCATGAACGACGTCCTCTGGCGCCCCTCCACCACCCGCATCGAAGCGAGCCGGATGGAAGCCTTCCGCCGCCGGGTCAACCGGCGCTTCAACCTCCAGCTCGACAGCTACGCCGCCCTGCACCGCTGGAGCATCGAACAGCGCCCACAGTTCTGGCAGGCCCTGGCCGAGTACTTCCATGTGCGCTGGCACACGCCACCGGCAAGCATCCTCGAGGAAGGCGAGCACATGACCGAGGCCCGCTGGTTCCGCGGCGCCACCCTGAATGTCGCCGAGCACCTGCTGCAGCGCCGAGACGATCGACCGGCCGTGGTGGCCGTGCGCGAGGACGGTACTCGCCACTGCCTCACCCACAACCAGCTGGCCGCCCAGGTGGCCGGGCTGCAACAGGCCTTCAGGCAGGCCGGCATCCAGCCCGGCGACCGTATCGCCGCGGTGATGCCCAACACCTGGGAAACCCTGGTGGCCATGCTCGCCGCCACCAGCCTCGGCGCGGTCTGGTCCAGTTGTTCACCGGAGTTCGGCACCCATGGCATCATCGACCGTTTCGGCCAGATCGCGCCCAGGCTGCTGGTGGCGTGCGCCGGTTATCAATATGCCGGGAAGGTCATCGACCAGGTGGAGAAGATCAACCAGGTCGTGGCCCAACTACCGAGCGTCGAGCAGTTGCTGGTGGTGCCGCACACTCGGCCGCAGACCCGTGCCGATGAGTTCATCGGTACACCGACGACCCTGTGGGCCGATTACTTCACGCCCGGCGGCACGCCGGCCTTCACCGCGCTCCCCTTCGACCATCCGCTCTATATCCTTTACTCCAGCGGTACCACCGGCGTGCCCAAGTGCATCGTCCACCGTGCCGGCGGCGTGCTGCTGCAACATCTGAAGGAACACGGTCTGCACAACGACCTCAAGGCCGACGACGTGCTGTTCTACTACACCACCTGCGGCTGGATGATGTGGAACTGGCTGGTCAGCGGCCTGGCGGTCGGCGCCACCCTGGTGCTGTACGACGGCTCGCCGTTTCATCCGGGCCCCGAGCGCCTGATCGACCTGATCGACGCCGAAGGGATCCATGCCTTCGGCACCAGCGCCAAGTACCTTGCCGCACTGGAACAGGCGAGCGTCGAACCGGCAAGCTCCCACCGCCTCGACAGCCTGCGGCTGATCCTCTCCACCGGATCGCCCCTGTCACCACACAGCTACGACTATGTATACGCCAAGGTGAAGCCCGACGTGTGCCTGGCGTCCATGTCCGGTGGCACCGATATCGTCGCCTGCTTCGTGCTCGGCAACCCGCTGCTGCCGGTGCGCCGCGGCGAAATCGCCGGCAAGGGCCTGGGCATGGCGGTGGACGTGTGGAATGAACAGCGGCAATCGATCACTGGCGAGAAAGGCGAGCTGGTCTGTACCCAGCCCTTTCCTTCGATGCCGCTGGGGTTCTGGGGGGACGACGATGGTAGCCGCTACCATGACGCCTATTTCAGCCAGTTCGAGGGTATCTGGTGCCAGGGCGACTATGCCGAGCAGATCCCGGGCGGCGGCCTGGTGATCCACGGCCGCTCCGATGCCGTGCTCAACCCCGGCGGCGTACGCATCGGCACCGCGGAGATCTATCGCCAGGTGGAAAAGGTCGAGGAGGTACTGGAGAGCGTGGCCATCGGCCAGGACTGGCACAACGACGTGCGCGTGGTGCTGTTCGTGCGCCTGCGCGACGGCCTGCAACTGGACGACGCCCTGCGCCAGCGCATCCGCCTGGTGATCCGCCAGTACACCACGCCGCGCCATGTGCCGGCGGTGATCGCCCAGGTCGACGATATCCCGCGCACCCTCAGCGGCAAACTGATGGAGCTGGCGATCCGCAACGTGGTGCATGGCCTGCCGGTGAAGAACACCGATGCGCTGGCCAACCCCGAGGCGCTGGAGCAGTTCCGCGACAGACCGGAGTTACGCTGATGACGCCATCAGGCATAATGTCGACCTTTTGCCCCCGAAGCACAGGTAAGCCCATGAAAGCCCAAGCCCGCCACATCCTGGTCAAGACCGCTGACGAAGCCGAAAAGCTCAAGCAGCGCATCGCCAACGGCGAGGCCTTCGACGTGCTGGCGAAGAAATTCTCCACCTGTCCGTCCGGCAAGCGCGGCGGCGACCTGGGCGAGGTGCGCCCGGGCCAGCTGGTCGGCGCCATCGACCAGGTGATCTTCAAGAAGCCCCTGCGCGTGGTACACGGGCCGATCAAGAGCAAGTTCGGCTATCACCTGGTGCAGACGTTCTACCGCGACTGAGCCTCATCGGCGCGGCGCCTTTGCAGCAGCGCTGGCGATTGTTCGCCACTGGCGACCACGCGCTCCAAGCCTTCCTGCACGGCCAGGCTGGCGCTTTCCATGTCGGCCACTGCCTTGAGCATCGCTGCGGTATTGCCGCTGGCATGGGCATCAATGGCGTCGAATGCGCAACGGTGCACGGCGGCATGGGGCGCGTCGATGTCCTTGTATCCTGCAAGATGTGAATAGTGCAGGGCCCCGTCCCCCTCGCGATACCACTTGCCCAAGCGGCAAAGGGTATGGTCGGTAAAGTCCGCGCCGCGCTCCTGCGAGACCCCGAACAGCACCTTGTAGACGCGGAACTTGTAGATCAGGTGGTCGAGCTTGGCCAGCTCGCAGAAACTGCGCAGCGCCGACACCGATGCCGAACCCTCCGCCACCGTCGACATGTCCAGCAACTGGCGCATGGTACTGGCCGCCGTCTGGCCAACACCGCTGTACGATGACGAATGCTCGGCCAGGCTGGCGATATGCCCGCGGCTTTGCGCACTGTCGGCTCGAATGGCCGAGACCAGCGTGCCGATTTCGGCAGTGGCGTCCGCCGTGCGCCTGGCCAGGGTCCTGACTTCATCCGCGACCACGGCAAAGCCGCGCCCGGCATCCCCAGCCCGCGCCGCCTCGATGGCCGCATTCAGGGCCAGCAGGTTGGTCTGGTCCGCCACCTCGCGGATGATCTCCAGCACACCACCGACCTGCTGGGCTTGGTGATCGAGCCTGCCAACCTTCTCCGACGCCTCGCCGGAGGCATCGGCCAGTTGCTCAAGATTGGTCGCGATGGCATCAATGCTGGCCTGGTTGCTGCTGGCGATACCCTGGATGCGGATGGCGTACTGCCTTTCCTGCGCCATGCTGTGGGCGAGGCTGGCGAACGAGGTCTGGGTCATTTCCAGGGAATGCGAGAATGCCGAGAGGTTGCCGGCCAGGTGGGCGAGCACCTGGTTCTCCCGTGCCAGTTCCGTGGCCTTCGATTCTGCCTCGCGGGCGCGCTGCTCCCACGCCGCCAGCTGTGAGCGGCTACGTTCGAGCGCGAGGTTCAGCTCCTTGATCTGCGGGTCTTGCCGACCTGCCTTGCTCCACCACTTCACACCACGCTCCCGGGATAGACCCACCTATTGTCACCCGGCGCAAAAGCGCCGGGCAGAAACAGGGAAAGGTGTCAGCAAGCGCACAGTGCGGCAATACTCAGCTGCACTGAAAAACAGCGGATCAACGACGAGCCGCGAGCAGGCCAAGCCCCGCGCACCCCAGTAGCGAGGCACTCACCCGGTTGAACAGCCGACGTGGCCCGGGTCGTTCGAACCAGCGCTGCAGGTAGGCGCCGAGCCCGGCGTAGATGGCGATAGCCGCCCACTCCAGCAGCAGGAACAGCACGCCCAGCTGCAGGAACTGCTCGCTCACCGGCGTGGCGCTGCCCACCGAGACGAACTGCGGCAGGAAGGCGGTGAAGATAAGAATGGCCTTGGGGTTGCCCGCCGCCACCCAGAACTCCTGGCGCGCCAGCTTCCAGGTGCCGCGCGGCTGCTCGCCGGCCACCACCGCCTCGCCGACCGGCGCCCGCCACAGCTGCCAGGCGATATAGAACAGGTAGCCAGCGCCCAGCACCTTGATCGCCAGGAACAGGTACTCGCTGGTGTGCAGTACCACGGCCAGGCCCATGGCAGCCAGGGCAATCATGCCGCTGAAGGCCAGCAAGCGCCCGGCGCCGGCCACGCAGGCGGTGCGCAGGCCGTAACGGCTGGCGTTGTGCAGGGACAGCAGGTTGTTGGGGCCCGGCGCCATGTTCAGGGCGAAACAGGCGGGGATGAACAGCAGCAGGCTCGACAGGTCCATTATTCTTCTCCAGCGGTGACCGTCGCAGCGTCGCGCCCGGCGGGCAGGCGCGTCAAGCACAGTGGCACGGTAAATGGCCGGAACAGCAGGCACGCGCTAGACTGGCGCCCTGCGCTCCCCTCCAGGCCCTCTCGCCATGACCCCATCGAGCAGCGAAATCTGGCACGACCCGGCCCTGCCCTACGTCGAGAGCCGACGCGCCTGCCACAGCCGTGCCTGCTACAAGGCCCACAGCCACCCGAGCTTTTCCATTGGTGCGGTGGATGCCGGTCATAGCCGCTTCACCGGGGCCGGCGACGGACAGGTGCGGCTGGCACCCGGCACCTTGGTGTTCGTGCCGGCCCAGCGGGTGCATGCCTGCAACCCCGAAGCCGGACAGGCCTGGAGCTACCAGATGCTGCACCTGGACGCCGATTGGCTGCGTTGCCTGCGCCTGGAGTCGGGGATTGCCGCCGACCAGCCCAGCGCGGCGGCCCGGATCAGCCGTTCGGCAGCTCTGTACCGGCGGTTTTGCACACTGAACACCCTGCTGTTTTCCAGGGCGACGGCGTTCGAGAAAGAGGCGGCACTGGTGGCCTTTCTCGGCGACAACGACTTCTCCATCCATCCGCACCTGCCACCTGCGCCGCCCTTGCCACCTTCGACACTCCGCGACCTGCTGGGCCATGCCGAAGAGCAGACGCTGGCCGAACTGAGCCTCGACCGCCTGGCACGGTTGGCCGGCATGGGGCGCTATCAATTGATCCGCGCCTTCAGCCTCGCCACCGGCATGACGCCCCATGCCTACCTGCTCAACGCCCGTGTAAACAAGGCTCGGCAACTGTTGCGCCAGGGCCAGCCGCTGGCTGAAGTCGCCTACGGCCTGGGCTTTGCCGACCAGAGTCACTTCCAGCGGGTGTTCAAGGCGCATGCCGGGGTAACACCGGGGACATACCGCGCAGCCTTGCAATAATCTTCAATACCCGCCCTGTCGCCCCGCCACAGACTGCGGCTTCCTCTCCCTGGAAGCCCGACCATGCAACTGTTCCTGCTCATCGCCACCGCCCATTTCCTCGCCCTGCTCTCGCCAGGGCCGGACTTTTTCCTGGTGGCCCGGACCTCGGCCAGCGCCGGCTGGCGGGTGGCCAGTGGCGCCTGCGCCGGCATCGCCCTGGCCAATGGCGTGTTCATTGGCGCGGCGTTCGCCGGGGTGTCGTTCCTGCGCGACGGCAGCCCGCTGTTCGTCGCCCTGCAACTGGCCGGCTGCGGCTACCTGCTGTACATCGGGCAACTGTTCCTGCGCCATGCTGGAAAGAGCGGCCTGACGGGTGCCGCCGCCCATGCTTCATCCCACGCCGGCAGTTGGCTGAACAGCCTGGGCATGGGCTTCGCCTCGGGCATCCTCAACCCGAAGAACGCACTGTTCTACGCCAGCCTGGCCAGCATGACCGCCAGCAGCGGCGCCCTGGCCAAGCTGGCCTATGGCATGTGGATGTTCGCCATCGTCCTGGCCTGGGATCTGCTGGTGGCCGTGGCCATCGGCAATCAGCGGGTGCTGCACCGCTTCGCCCGCGCCCTGCCCTGGCTGGAACGGACTTCGGGGGTGATGCTGATCCTGCTCGCCAGCGGCGTGCTCATGCACCTGGCCTTGGGCTGAGCAACGTCAGCCCCCGCAGCTCGAGCAGGCTGAAGTGACCACGGCTCCAGCCGCCGGTGTCCAGGTGCCAGACGTTGCCCAGCACCTTCACCTCCAGCACTGGCGTATGCCCGACCAGCAAGGCACGCAGGCCCTTCACCGGTCGGCTGTCGCCCTCCTTCAGGCGCCGTCGCGACCACTGGCACACCTCGCGCACCTCGGGGTCATCCCCAGCCTGCAGGTTCACGCATAGATGCTCCCAGTCATCGAACGGGCTGTCGGCGTGCAGCAGCCCGACCGGACCGTTGGGTGTGTCGACCTGCAACGCGATCGGCAGTCGCTCGAACGCCTCGACGAAACGCGCCTGCTCCGTTTTCGGCAGGTCGAGGAACCAGCCGCCGCCGGCCGCCCGGTACATGTCCAGGTCAACCCGCCCGCCGCGCAGGTGATTGACCGCCAGTGACTCGTGGTTGCCCTGCACCGCGTGGAACCAGGGCTTGGCCAGCCATTCCAACGCCTGCGGGCTGGCCGGCCCGCGGTCGACCAGGTCACCGACGCTGAACAGACGGTCCACCGCCGGATCGAATTCGACGGCCTCGAGGCATTCCTGCAAGCGTTCGAAGTGCCCGTGAATATCACCCACGGCCAGGTCACGCCCGCGGGTATTGGCGGTCATCCGCCGAAAAGCGCTCATTGCATCAGTCCTCTGCTTATGCTCCGTACCGGCGTAAAATAGGCAGGCAAGCCGCCCCAACCCGGAGGTGCATCATGCGTACCACCCTGGCCAGCGCCCTGTTGCTGGTGCTGGCATTCGACAGCATGGCACAGGGCACCCCGACCGCGCAGGTCGAGGTGCGTTTCGACCACCCGGAAAAATTCCGCGATGCCAGCCTCGACAACCGCGGCTATCCCCAAGGCGCCGACCCGCAAGTGATGAAGGCCCTCACCCAGCACCTGCAGAAGCTCGGCCAGCGCTACCTGCGACCCGGCCAGCAACTGGTCATCGACATCCGCGACATCGACCTGGCCGGGCGCTTCGAGCCCTGGCACAGCCAGGCCTACGATGTGCGCTTCATGCGCGAGGTAACCTGGCCCAGCATCGACCTCGACTACACCCTCCAGCAGCCAGGGCAGGCCGCGCTCAAGGCCCAGGAACACCTGAGCGACAAGATGTACCTCAGCCGCCCCGGCCGCCTGGGCAGTCACGACCGGCTGTATGCGGAAAAGGCCATGCTCGGTGATTGGTTCCGTCAACGCTTCGCGCCGCCGTCCTGATCGTCACCGCGCCAGCCGGCGCAGGGCGATGGGCGCGATCAAGCGATGGAACGGCGCCACCGGCAGCATGTACAGGCGGCCCAGCCAGTTGTGCGTGCGCACCACGGTGCTGACCAGCACCTCGCACCGCCCCGGGGCCGTCGGGCGACGCATCAGGGCGATGTGTACGTCCAGATGATGATCGCGGTCGACCAACAGCACCTCATTCGCGCTGTTGCTGATCAACGTAAAGATGCCCACCCGCTCTCCGGGCTGGTAGCTGTCCGGGGCGCGGGCTGGATCGATGGCGGTCAACCGGCCCAGGTTCTTCAGCCCAAGCAGCCCGACCAGGCGATTGCGTAGGACCATCAGTTCGTCGATCCAGCCGGGCATGCTCGCCATCAGGCGCAGGAAGTGCGCCATGGCGGGCTGCCCGTCGTCCGCCAGGTCGATCGCCCGGCAATGACGAAAGCCCGCCTGCGCGGCGTAGGGGGCGATCAATGAGTCGGCGGGTATGGCTGCGGCATGGGTCATTGCGGTCTCGTCCGTGAAATCGACACATCGGCGCTGGGAGTCAGCGCCCATCGATTGTATCCTCGTCAGCCGACGACATGCCAAGGACGGATGCACCATGAGGAGCCGCATGCTACGACCGGTCTCACCGGCAGGCACTGCCGGGGTATCGCCCCTATGAAGTATGTGCTGGTGATCCTGGCCAGCTATACCAGCGCCTGGTATCTGGTGGGCACCCTGATTCGCGGACGCTTGGCCGATATTGCCGAAGGCCTGCGCCATCGCCCGGACGCCCCGCCTCCAGGGCAGTACCTGCGAGAAGTCGAAGCCCACGCCCGCCGCGCACACCGCCACTACAGCCTGTTTGCGGGCACGCTGTTGGCCCTCGTGTTGGCGCTGCTCTGTTTCTGGCTCGACTGACGCCTAGAAATCCAGCGCCAGGCTCTGCCGCCCTTCCAGTGCCAACAGGAACTGCTTGGCCGGCAGGCCGCCGGCAAAACCGGTGAGACTGCCCGAGGCTCCGATCACCCGGTGGCACGGTGCGATGATCGAGATCGGGTTGCGTCCGTTGGCCGCGCCTACCGCACGGACCGCATCGGGCTTGCCGATCTGCCGTGCGATCTCGCCGTAGCTGCGGGTCTGGCCGAAGGGAATGGTCAACAGCGCCGCCCAGACCTCCCGCTGGAACTCGGTGCCGGCGAAATCCAGTTCCAGCTCGAAACGCTGGCGTTGCCCGGCAAAGTACTCGCCCAGCTGGCGGGCGGTCTCGCGCAGCACGCCGTGCCGGTCGTCGCGGTGCAGGTCGCCCAGGCGCACCCGGTTCTCCCGCTCGTGCTCCCACAGCACGGCGGCCAGCCGCTCGCCCCGCGCCACCAGGGTCAAGGGGCCGACAGGCGATTGCATGAGGGTGAAGGCACAAGACATGACAGGCTCCGGCAAGACGACGATCGCTGCACTCTACCCATCGCGGCACGACGGCGCATCCGCTTTCTTGCCCGGCCATCGCCACTGGCCAGCTTTGGCCTGCGCCTCGTACACTGAGGCGCCACTCGTTTTTCAAAGGATGGAAACACAGTGAACGACCCATCGCCCGACATCGTCATCGAACGTTTTGCCGAGCAGCATCTGCAGGGCATTACTGCGCTCTACAACGAACCTGCCGTGTGCCGCCAGGTACTGCAGATGCCCTATCAGTCCGTCGAAGTCTGGCGTGAGCGCCTGGCCACCTACCATGAGCGACAGGTCCGCCTGGTGGCGGTGCACCAGGGCCAGGTGATCGGTAACATCGGCCTCGACCAGAGCACGCGCATTCGCCAGGCGCACCTGGGCGAGCTGCTCATGGGTGTTGCCCAGGCCTGGCAAGGCAGGGGCGTCGGCTCGCGGCTGATGGCCGCCATCCTCGACATTGCCGACAACTGGATGAACCTGCGCCGGGTCCAGCTCACCGTCTACGCCGACAATGAGCCGGCGCTGGCGCTGTATCGCAAGTTCGGCTTCGAGACCGAAGGCCGGCTGCGCGATTACGGCGTGCGTGACGGGGTGTATGTCGATGCGCTGTGCATGGCGCGGATGCGTCAGCCGTAGAACACCATGCCCGCGTAGGGCTTGGCCCGACAGGCCGCCAGCCGCGACTGCAGATCGCCGACATGGGCTTCGAGCTGGTGGCCGTCCGGGTCGAGGAAGTACAGCGAATCGCCCTCGCTGCTGTCCTGTTTCCAAAGTTGCACGGCATGCTCATGCAAGCGCTGGGCGAATGCCACGAAGTCGGCCTGGCGGATGGAAAATGCGTAGTGCGTGTAGTTGCGCTGTAAGTCGCCTGCCTCGATCTGGTCGACCGACAGGCACAGCCAAAGGTCGTCCAGACTCAGATAAGCACCGTGGTCCCAGCGCGCATCAAGCTTGAAGCCCAGGACCTGCTGATAGAACACGATGCTGTCCGGCAGGCTGGAAACCGCCAGGGTGAGATGGTTGAGTCCGTTCAACATGAGGGGCACCTGAGGTGAAGTGAGGCGGGATCGCTTCACGGAGCGCGATGGAAACGAGCGCGCCCCGCTACGCTGCGATCATACCCGCGAACACATCAGCGCGGCATCGAGCAGACGCCCCTTGTCATACCAGGCATCACGCTGGTACGCCGAGAACTGATGCTGCCCGGCGGCGCCTTGAACCTTGACCAGCCCCTCGGCCTTGTTCGGGTCGGTGCTGGCGACAAACAGCTCCAGGGCGTCCTGGTTCTGCATGACATAGGTCGTGGCCGTATCGGGAAGCTCGGCCTTGACGCAGTTCAGGTACTCCGGCGGGCTTTTCGAGGTCATGCCGAAAGTGTTGTCTCGGCCCGCGCGGATATCGGGATCATGTGCGCAGCCGGCCAGCAACAGGCTGGCCACCACTGCCATCGTCAAACGGCTCATACAGACTCCAACCACCCCAGCAGCAAGCCCTGGACAGGGTCATACACCCACCACCCTTTTTAATAGTCTGCTTACGATCTACAAGACTAGCCCGGGGTGACGGGCACGGTAGGCCGGTTCGCTATATCGCCAGGCTTTCAGGTCGGCTTGTCTATTCGGTAGAGCACATGCGGGCGCAATGCATTGCCTTCAGGCACCGTTGGGTCGGGGAAGTCCTCCGCCGGGTCCGAACGCATACCCAGCCGCTCCATCAATGCCCGTGATGGGGTATTGATGCTGGAGGTGTAGCCGATGACTTGCCTTAATCCAAGCGTCGACCAGGCGTGCTCCAGGCATGCGCTGGCCGCCTCGAATGCGTAGCCCTGCCGCCAGTGGCTGCGTCCGAGGATCCAGCCGATTTCGACCTGCGGGCCGCCCGGGATCTCATCCCCGGTCAGGGACAGCCCAAGCCCACCGACCAATGCGCCATCGGCCTTGCGCTCGACGGCGACGAAACCGAACCCATGGACCTGCAGATGTTGATCGCAGTCCGCGAGCATCGACCGGGTTTGATCGGAAGACAGTATCGCAGGGTAGTAGTAGCGCCTGACTTCGGGGTCGGCATTGACGAGGGCAAAGGCCTCGATGTCCCGATCGGCCCAGGGGCGCAGGACAAGACGCGGTGTTTCGATGAACATGGGTAAACTGAAACTCCCTTCTACCAGGCACTCCTCGCAACAAGGAGGTTGCCATGCCACTACTGGATCTTGAGTCAATAGCGAAGGTTTGCCCCACGCGTGGAAATCCACCGTGCTGGGATAGGTGGGGTGTTCGAACATCAAGGTGCTGCGCATGGACCAGATGCCCGTCGAGGCAGAGGTGCATGACTACACCGAGGGGTTGCTGGTCATTTCGCAGAGCAGCGTTGCCGAGCGCTGATCCGCTCTCTCGTTGACCTCATACGATCCAACCATCCCATCAGAACTCCCCTGGCCGGCAAAGACTGAATCATATTCGATACCCGGCTGCTGGGTCGATGTTGCCGTGGCGTGCAGGCACAAGCGCCAGTTCAGGGGCCGTATCCCCAGGAATGGGGATCAGGCACCGGCCTGGAGAAACACAAAAACCGCCACCACATCCAAAGCCAGCACGGCAGCCACGACGAAGCTCATGAAATCGAAATCATTCTGGAACATGTCCGCTCTCCCCGCATGATCGCTTTCCTGGGTTCAAGCAACTCCCATTCCAGCCTGCCCGCGCCGGGGCCATGTCCATTGGTCAGGCGAGACGGGCGTTTCGGGCAAACAGGCGTTTACTGATGATCATGCCCCTGGCTCGCGCAAGGATGCCCATCAAGGTGTGCCCCCATGAGACGCATCCAGAAGATCATCCAGCAGCGCCGTCGGCAGCTGCATGTCCACATTCCGCCCAGCGAATTGAAGGGGATGCAGTCTGGCGATGGGCCCAGCGCGGCGAAACCGCTGCCACCGCGAGAGGTTCGTCAGGCAGGAATGAGAAGAACCGCACTCGAAGGGGCAGCCACTGACTGAGCAGGCCCTGCCCGAACCGTCAGCGAGCGCCAGCCGGATGCTGCGCGCTGCACTTGCCGTTGGAAGGCTCAGCCAATGACTGGCCCATGATCAGAGGTTGCAGGTGTATTGATACTCAAAGGGAAAGAAAACGGTGTCCACCACCAGGGAAAACGGCGCATCAATCAGTAAAAAAGGGATCAGCTTGCCTTTGGAGGTGCCGACCAGCCACCAATCGAACCTGAGGCCGATGTAGGGGCATCGGTGCTTGTCATAATCCATGCGCATGGCGGTAGCCATGCACCCACTCAAGCTGGCTATCAGCACCAGTAAAATCGCCTTGCAAATCACGTAACGTCCTTTTTGCTTCCTTGCACAGACCTCTATAGACGCCGTTGCGTGGCGTGGGTCACCCACTGGCGCCCATGGTGAAGAGGCTGAGTGAACTGGGGATCAGGAGAGCCCCATGCAACTGTCGTCACACCTACGCGACAATAGCCGCAATGTCTGGCCTCAACTCCCGCATTTATCACCCAACAGCTGGGTTACAGCGTGCGCATGCTGCTGTCGACGCATGCGCGTTGGCTCAACTCAAGCTCCGACTGGAACGAGCTGGACACGCTCAGGATTGGTATCAGATCGGTATCAGCTGAAAATCCAGCCACGTAAGTTACTGATAGGTAAGCGCTTTGATCTCCACCGCTAATATCACCATGCGCTATACGATGGGATTTGGCGGGTGGGGATGTGTCGATTTTGTTGGGCCAAATCCCCTCAATCCCCTACCGGAACGCATCCGCTGGTTCGCAAATTGGTCCGAATCTGGTCTGAGATGCCCCATGCCGAATGTGCATAAGGCTTTCTAGGCACTGTACGAAAAGTAATGTCGTAAACACCGCCGCCAGCAAGCCAGCGTGAGCATCGCAGCGAAGCTTTCCGCTAGCTTGCAATAGCCTGTACCCAGGCGGCGGTGCTCCTTCAACCAACCAAATAGGCGTTCGATAGCGTTCCGCTGCCGATACTTGGGCTTGTCAAATAGCCGCGGCAAGCCCGGCTTCGGCTTGCGTTTCATGTCACGCAGCGGAATCACCGGCTGCATCCGATAGCGGTCGCAGTATTGCCGCAAGGATTCTGCGTCATAGCCTTTGTCGGCCAGGAGCCAGCGGCAGCGCTTGCGTGGCCTACCTCGATTCGAAGGGATGTGGACACCGTCCAGCAGGCGCTGAGCATGGGAGATGTCGCTGGCATTACCACCAGAGAGCGTGAAGAGGAGTGGGATGCCACGGGCGTCACTGACCATGTGAATTTTCGTCATCAACCCGCCCCGGCTTCGTCCAAGTGCGTGGTCCGTTGGTTCTTCAGCCCCCCTTTTTTGCCTGCTCCGGCAGAGGCACGGGTGGCCCTCACGGCGGTTGAGTCGATGCACCAGGTGGTCAAGTCAATCTGGCCCTGTGCATTGAGTTTGAGGTGTAACCGCTTGAGCATCTTGTTGAAGGTTCCTTGGTTTCGCCAGTCTCGAAATCGTTGATAGACCGTCGACCACGGCCCGAACCGTTCAGGCATGTCCCGCCAGGTTGCACCTGAGCACAGCACCCACAACACGCCGTTGAGCATCAAGCGATCATCGACTCTTGGGCGTCCTGTACGTCGATGTGCGGTGAAGAGATCCGCGACTATTTCCCATTCTGCATCGGAAAGTTCGTATCGCTTGGACATGGCAGAATCCTTCGCCTAAAAAGCGAGAACTCTACGGAAAATCAGGCCGCCAGAGACTCCGGTGAGGTTTCAAAGGTTTTCATACAGAACCTAGGGCCTTCGAAGACAGCCACCTCCGCGACAAGCATGGTAGCGAGGCGCCGACTTTCATTGTCGAGAAAGGCACGGGCTACTCGTTCACCTCCGAATACTGGCACCTCTATGCCGATGCCAACGAGGGGGTGGACAAGTATTCCTGTCAGGTGCAGATGGCGTTCACTGGTGAAGGTGAGTGCTACTCCCTGCGTGTTGGCGAAACCGACATGAAGAAGTCGCTGATTCTTGGCAGCGCGTACGGCGCCGAGGCCTTGGTACTGAACCTGTACACGGGCGGCACCAAGGTTGAATACGAGCAGATGTACGTTGGTAACATCCGCTACAGCGAAGAAGCCTACGACTGACTTCACTGCACAGCCGGCAGCGCTTTAGGAGTCCGCACCCTTTACCTGGCAGACCCCGTTGGCTCGGTTCTTACCGGTATATGAAACATCAGGCGAGCCATCCGGGTTGATCGACAGCGAGATAGTCACATCGCTGCCCTTGGCTTCGAAGTAGTTGTCGTTGAACTTCTTCAGCTTTGCTTCCTTGCCATTGATGTAGATCGGGCCGCCCTTGTCGGCGTGAACCTCGATGTTTCCTGGGCATGTGGCGTTCACCAGCGGAATACCGGCTTGGGCCGCGCCAGACACCACCAACAATGTCCCCAACACTAATCTCTTCATCTCACACTCCTTGGTGGATTGACCGAGAAGGAAGCAATAGCCCAATTTGGAGCTGCCCACCAGTACCTCAACGATTATCGTGCAGCTCAGGCGGCCATGCGCTGAAGAAGATGTAGACGCCTGGTCCACCGATCCAGGCCCAGCTGATGCTTGGCCACACTACCGCCGCAGCGATCCAAGCGACGATCAGAGTTGCCCCAGTGCGCCGCCGGCGCCTTGGAGTGAGCCACTCCTGCAAAGCCTTATGCCTCTCCCGCAACCCCATTACCACGCTCCTTGTTTGGTAAGCGGCGAAGCATACCACTCGCTTAACTGAGCCACATACGGCGTTGCCCGCCAGCGCCTTCCCCTATTCAACGATAACGCCGACCCAGAGGAGATGACCATGCCAACAGAAAACCGATCCAGCAACATGCACAGGGCAAGCTGCGCGCCCCTAGGAGGACGGCTCGATTGCCAGATCTGTGTTACAGGAAAGGTCTGAGCAGGGATCGAGGCTGAAAGTCGCAGATCCTCTGCGACTTCGGATCAACCTGACAACGGAGCTTGAGCTTTCTGGCTGAGGAAGATGACCCAAGCGTCATATGACTTCTGGTGCCAGGCCACCGCATCGTCCCAAGGGACGCCTTTAATCTCGCCGCTAGAAACCAGGTACCTGAGCCTGGAACTTGAGGCATCCAGTTCGAGGAGGTGCCGATGAGCCATGTATCGAAAATCATCATTGCTTAGCATTGGACTGATGTCCTAAAGGGCTGGCCCGAGAATACGTGCCGATGTCCCTGCGCCGTCATTGTGACACTAAATTGAAGCGATCACTTAGGGAATCCGTACGGAGCACATTTGTACTCCATCCAACTGTACCTCTCCCCTCTACTTTGCGAGTCGCGATCCCTTCCTCGGCAAGGGTTGTCTCGCTTGAACGGGTATCGCCGGAAAGGTGGTTGCAACCCATTCCTTCGCATGCTGCAGCGCCCATGCCATTGCCGCACTCATGGTCTGCCCCTTGCAGTCTGCATAGCTCTCTTCGACCAGCATTTCACCCTTCTCTTTGTAGATACCAAAGAAGAGCTGGGTAGCCCCGAGAGGCGAAGTGCGCACTTGTACATTGATCAGGGTGCCGCAGGACAGACGCTCATCGCAGTTGCGGAAATGCAGCTGCGGATCGGCCCAATCCCAGTACACCTTCCCGCGATTACGCATGGTCGGGCCTTCGAGAAGAATGGAAGAAAGTTGACGTAACAGTCAGCGTATAGAGCTTCCTCAGCTTATCCAGAAATAAATTGAATCGGTTACGAACTTTCACAACTGCCGCGATATGGCGGCCAAGGAATCGTCATGTCTGAAATACTCAAACTGGAGCGCGGCCGCACCTATCGCGGCAAGAAGCCCGCATGCGTGCGCAGCTGCGGCTTGGTGAACGATCGCACCGTTATCTATATCGGCGTGGACAAGGTCCAGTACGACGGACCATCAGTGGCCCCTGGGCGCCACTATCCGCGCATGCCGATAGACAGGTTCCTACAGTGGGCCGGTCGCGATGTGACCGACGAACTGCCGCCAGGGGAATACGCATCCTGGCCACCAGCAAAGCAGGCAGCATCTGGAAGGCGCCGCAATGAGCGCAAGGATCGTCTGCCAGTTCAGTTGCGGCGCCGCTTCGGCGGTGGCCACCAAGCTGGCCTTGGCAGAGTACGGCAGCACGCACGACGTGCAGATCATCAATGCGTTCCTTGCCAATGAGGAATCCGACAACCGCCGATTCGCCCAGGACTGCGAAACATGGTTCGGCCAGCCGATCACCGTCCTGCGGGACGAGAAGTACGGCGCCGACGCCCACGAGGTGTTTCGCCGCAAGCGCTACATGAAAGGCCGAACCGGGACGCCGTGTACCAAGATCCTCAAGCGGCGCTTGCTCGACTCGTGGAAACAGCCAGGTGATGTGATGGTGTTCGGTTACACCGCCGAGGAAGCCGACCGCCTGGAAGACTTCAGGGAGCGAAACCCAGACCGCCCAGTGATCGTCCCGCTGATTGACCGCAGCTTGGGCAAGGATGACTGCAAGGCCATCCTGCTGCGTGCGGGCATCGAGCTGCCCCTGATGTACCGGCTACTCCGACGACTAGGGATTCGATACCGGCCGCCATACAACTGCCGCCACACCTATGCGACAATATGTTTAATGTCTGGTCTCAACCCCGCATTTATCGCCCAACAGCTCGGGCACAGCGTGCAGATGCTCTTATCGACGTATGCACGCTGGATCAACTCGTCCAGCGACTGGCAGGAGCTCGAAAAGCTCCAAATTGGTCCGAAATTGGTCCGTAGCTGCGAAGACTCCACGTAAGTTATTGATAGGTAAGGCACTTGATCTCCACCGCTAACATCACCATGCAGTTCGGCTCCAAGCCCCTGTTCGAAAACGTCTCGGTCAAATTCAACAACGGCAACCGCTACGGCCTGATCGGCGCCAACGGTTGCGGCAAGTCGACCTTCATGAAGATCCTCGGTGGCGACCTGGAGCCATCCGGCGGCCAGGTGATGCTCGAGCCCAACACCCGCCTGGGCAAGCTGCGCCAGGATCAGTTCGCCTATGAAGAATTCACCGTGATCGACACGGTGATCATGGGCCACGAGCAGCTGTGGAAGGTCAAGGCTGAACGCGACCGCATCTACTCCCTGCCGGAGATGACCGAGGAAGACGGCATGGCCGTCGCCGAGCTGGAAACCGAATTCGCCGAGATGGACGGCTACACCGCCGAGTCCCGTGCCGGCGAGCTGCTGCTGGGCCTGGGCATTCCGCTGGAGCAGCACTTCGGCCCGATGAGCGAAGTCGCTCCCGGCTGGAAGCTGCGCGTGCTGCTGGCCCAGGCGCTGTTCTCCGATCCGGACGTGCTGCTGCTCGACGAGCCGACCAACCACCTGGACATCAACACCATCCGCTGGCTGGAAACCATCCTCACCGCGCGCAACAGCACCATGGTGATCATTTCCCACGACCGCCACTTCCTCAACAGCGTCTGCACCCACATGGCCGACCTGGACTACGGCGAGCTGCGCCTGTTCCCAGGCAACTACGACGAATACATGACCGCGGCTACCCAGGCCCGCGAGCAACTGCTGTCGGACAACGCCAAGAAGAAAGCCCAGATCGCCGAGCTGCAGACCTTCGTCAGCCGCTTCTCGGCCAACGCCTCGAAAGCCAAGCAGGCCACTTCGCGCGCCAAGCAGATCGACAAGATCCAGCTGGCCGAGGTCAAGCCGTCGAGCCGGGTCAGCCCGTTCATCCGCTTCGAGCAGACCAAGAAACTGCACCGCCAGGCGGTCACCGTCGAGAAGATGGCCAAGGCCTTCGATGACAAGGTGCTGTTCAAGGACTTCAGCTTCACCATCGAAGCCGGCGAGCGCGTAGCCATCATCGGCCCCAACGGCATCGGCAAGACCACCCTGCTGCGCACCCTGGTCGGTGAAATGACCCCGGACAAGGGCGAAGTGAAGTGGACCGACAGTGCCGAGGTGGGTTACTACGCCCAGGACCACGCCCACGACTTCGAAGACGACATGACCCTGTTCGACTGGATGGGCCAGTGGACCAGCGGCGAGCAAGTGATCCGCGGCACCCTGGGGCGCATGCTGTTCTCCAACGACGAGATCCTCAAGTCGGTGAAGGTGATTTCCGGTGGTGAGCAGGGCCGCATGCTGTTCGGCAAGCTGATCCTGCAAAAACCCAACGTGCTGGTGATGGACGAACCGACCAACCACCTGGACATGGAATCGATCGAGGCGCTGAACCTGGCGCTGGAGAACTATCCGGGCACCCTGCTGTTCGTCAGCCACGACCGTGAGTTCGTGTCGTCGCTGGCCACCCGCATCATCGAGCTGACAGCCGATGGCGTGGTGGACTTCAGCGGGACCTATGACGACTACCTGCGCAGTCAGGGCGTGGTGGTCTGAGCCAACGCTGAGTAACCTTCATCGCGGGGCAAGTCGCGGCGGTACGCCGATGCGACTTGCCCCGCGACACGTTTAATTAGTTAGCCTGCTTTCTTTTCCGTCGCGCGGCAGCCATGATGGGCACAGCCCCACCGCCCGCCCGCGAACGAGCCCATGACCGCGCCACACGCCTCCAGCGTCACCCTGCAGATTCTCTCGATCGTCCTCTACACCTTCATCGCCTTCCTCTGCATCGGCCTGCCGATCGCGGTGCTGCCTGGCCATGTGCACGACCAGCTGGGCTTCGGCGCGGTGATCGCCGGCCTGACCATCGGCCTGCAGTACCTGGCCACCCTGCTCAGCCGGCCCTTTGCCGGGCGGGTGGCGGACACCCTTGGCGGCAAGCGCGCGATCCGCTACGGCCTGTACGGCATCGCCGGCTGCGGTGTGCTGACCCTGCTGTCGGCCTGGGCCCTCGCCCTGCCCTGGCTGAGCCTGGCGCTGCTGTTGGGCGGCCGGCTGTTGCTGGGCATCGCCCAAGGGCTGATCGGCGTCGCGACGCTGAGCTGGGGCATCGGCCAGGTGGGAGCGGAACATACCGCGCGGGTCATCTCCTGGAACGGCATCGCCTCCTATGGCGCCATCGCCATTGGCGCGCCCGCTGGCGTGCTACTGGTGGACGGCCTGAGCTTTGCCGTGCTCGGGCCTGCACTGCTGGGCCTGGCGCTGCTGGCCCTGCTGGTGCTGCGTACGCGGCCGGACGTGGTGGTGGTGCGCGGCGAACGGTTGCCGTTCTGGTCGGCGTTCGGCCGCGTGGCACCTTGTGGCGTGGGATTGACCTTGGCGTCGATCGGTTATGGCACCCTGACCACCTTCGTCACCCTGTATTACCTCGAGCGCGGCTGGGTCGGCGCCGCCTGGTGCCTGAGCGCCTTCGGCCTGTGCTTCATCCTCTCGCGACTGCTGTTCGTCAATGCGGTCAACCGCTACGGCGGCTACAACGTGGCCATCGCCTGCATGGCCACCGAGGTGCTCGGGCTGAGCCTGCTGTGGCTGGCGCCGTCGCCGTTGTGGGCGATGGTTGGCGCCGGGCTGACCGGCTTCGGCTTGTCGTTGGTGTACCCGGCCCTGGGCGTCGAGGCGATCCGCCAGGTCCCCAGCAGCAGCCGTGGCGCCGGGCTGGGCGCCTACGCGGTGTTCTTCGACCTGGCGCTGGCCATCGCGGGCCCGGTGATGGGCGCGGTGGCGGTGCACCTGGGGTACGCTTCGATCTTCTGCGTCGCCGCCCTGCTCGCCCTGTCAGGGGTGGGCCTGACCCTGTTGTTGGCCCGCCGCGGCTGAACGCTCAGCGGGCTCCGGCGCGCCCAGAGCCTGGCTAAAGAAGGCGGTGGTCTCGCTGCGTAGCGAGCGGTGGATATGCTGACGGTCGACGCCCTCGGCGTCCTTGCACAGCACCGGCATGCGCTGATGCTGCTCATCGTCACAAGGGGCCATGAACACGAAGTGCCCGGCGCCGGCCAGCAGGCGGTAGTCGGGGGTGACCGGCAGCTTGCGCGCCAGGGCATCGGCATTGTGCTCCAACACCAGCAACTGGTCGTTGTCACCGCTGTAGATCAGCGCCGGCACCTGCACGCCGGCCAATGCGTGACGACCGAACATCAGGCTCAGCGGCGCCATCAGCATCACCGCGCCCACCCGGGGATCGGCGCGGGGCGCCAGCTCGCTGTGGTCGGCGATCAGCACGCCATGGGTCTTGCAGGCGTCGGTGTCGGTGGGGCGTTGCTCGCAATAGCGGCGCAGGCGTTCGAGGTCGGGCCGTGCGCCGGACAGGATCAGTGCGGTCTCGCCGCCGGCGGAATAGCCAATCACCCCGACCTTGCCGTCATTCAGATACGGCGCGAGCAGCCTGTCGTTGCGCGCCGCGGTGATCGCGGCGCTGATTTGCAGTGGCCGGCCATAGAGGTTGCTGAGGGTACCCAGGCGGCTATGGTCACGGTTGTTGTCCCCGGGGTGGACCACCGCCACCACCACGAAACCCTGGCGAGCCAAGCCATTGGCCAGGTCATGCAAGGCCATCGGGCTGCCGGTATTGCCGTGGGAGATCACCAGCAGCGGGAACTGGCCCATGGCCACCGGCGCCTCTTCGGCGACACGGGTCTGGTAGCCCTCGATGCGCACCGGGCGCGCTTCGCCGCTGGAAGGATAGAACACCAGCGCCTGCATGGGCCGGGCGTCCACCGGGTCAGTGAGCGTCAGGCGGTGCAACCCGGCCACCCACGGCGCCGCGTCGGCGCGTGCCAGCAGGCCGCCGAGCAGCAACAGCGCCATCAGCATACGGGTTCGTTTCATCGCAGGGCACTCCTCGTCGCAAGGCACTGCGCAGCACTCGGGAATGGAGGCCAGCATAGAACCCGGCTCGCAGCCAGCACATGAAAACTGGATGAAAAAAGCCGACTGGCGCGCTGGGCGGCAGTCGGCTTTGGTCAAGCAGTCGCAATCAGGCGGCGGCGAACAGCTCACCGGCAATCTGCGCCTGGGCGGCGTCGATGGCCTTGGCACGGTGCTCCGGACCATATGCCAGGCCATGGGCGCGGACGATTTCCAGGTCGGTGATGCCGATGAAGCCGAGGAACACCTTGAGGAAGTCCTCATGGCCGACACCGGTCGGCTGGCCCTGGTGCAGACCACCGGCGGTGGACACCAGGATCACCTTCTTGTCGCCGCACAGGCCTTCAGGGCCGGCCTCGGTGTAGCGGAAGGTCTTGCCGGCCACCGCCACGCGGTCGATCCATGCCTTGAGCTGGGTCGGCACGGTGAAGTTGTACATCGGCGCGCCGATCACAACGGCGTCGGCGGCGAGGAATTCTTCCAGGGTCTCGGCGCTCAGCTTGGCCTCGTGGGCCTGGGCGGCATCGCGCATCTCCTCCGGGGTGCCGGCGGCGACCAGGGTGGCGGCGGAGAAGTGGCTGATGGCATCGGCAGCCAAATCGCGGTAGACCACTTCGAGGCTCGGGTCGGCGGCTTTCCAGGCCTCGACCACTTCGCGGCTCAGCTGGCGGGAGGCGGAATTGTCGCCCAGGATGCTCGAATCGATATGCAACAGTTTCATGGGACTCTCCTGTGAATGAAGACCGCGGCGGTGGGCGATCACGATGGGAGCAATCCTATCGGCACATCGAATAGCTGATAAGTCGGTAAAAACGCGTTAGTTTGTTCCACTGATGGAACAATGAGACTGTCAAATGCAAGACCTCAACGACCTCTTCTACTTCGCCCGGGTGGTCGAAGCCGGTGGTTTCGCCGCCGCTGGGCGCCAGCTGGGCATCCCCAAGTCGCGCCTGTCGCGGCGCATCGCCGAGCTGGAGGAGCGCCTGGGCACCCGCCTGCTGCAGCGCACCACCCGGCAGCTCAAGCTCACCGCCGTGGGCGAGCGCTACCTGAACCATTGCCAGGCCATGCTGCTGGAGGCGGAGATGGCCGACGAGGTAGTGGCCAGCATGTCCAGCGAGCCCCGGGGTCGCCTGCGGGTGTCCTGCCCGGTGGCCCTGGCCCACGCCTTCCTGCCGGATGTGATCAGTCGCTTTCTCACCCAATACCCCCAGGTGCAGCTCGACATGGTGCTGCTCAACCGCCGGGTCGACTTGATCTCCGAGGGCATCGACGTCGCCCTGCGGGTACGCGACCTGGGCGACGAGGACCCGGCGCTGGTCACCCGGCGCCTGCGCCAGGCGCAGATGCAGCTGGTGGCCGCGCCGGGCTTCGCCGATCATATCCGCGAGCCCGCCGAGCTGGCAACCCTGCCGGTGCTCGGCGCGGCCGAAGCCGACCGCCTGGTGCACTTCCGTCTGCACGGGCCCCATGACCGTCAGGAGGAAGTCGCCCTGGAGCCGCGGCTGGCCATCGACGACTTTGTCGTGCGCAACGCCGCGGTACGTGCAGGGCTGGGCTTCACCGCCCTGCCGTCGATGTTCTGCGAGGAAGAACTGGCCCGTGGCGAACTGGTGCGCCTGCTGCCAGACTGGTCGCTGCCCGGCGGCTACCTGCAGGCGGTCTACCCGCACCGCCGGGGCCTGCTGCCAGCGGTACGCGCATGGATCGATCACCTGGCGGCTTCATTCGAAGCCTGTGGAGAGCGTTATGTCTGAGAAAAGGCTGTCCGAGGAGCAGGTGGCGGCGCTGTGCCTGGCCCTGCCTGGGGCGCGGGAAGACTACAAATGGGGCGGCATCCGGGTGTTCTCGGTGGCCGGCAACAAGATGTTCGCCGTGCAGGACCTGGGCGGCGCCGGCTTGTCGTTCAAGGTGGCCGACGAGCTGTTCCTCGGCTACTGCGACCGCCCCGGCATTCGCCCGGCGCCTTACCTGGCGCGGGCGAAGTGGATCAGCATGTTGCCGCCCTACCCGATGGGCCGCGACGAGCTGAGCGACCTGCTTAAGCGGTCGCACCAACTGGTGGTGCAGCGCTTGCCCAAACGTCAGCAGGCGGGGTTGCTGCTTGGGTCTACAAGCTGAGTGCGCATCGCAGCACCTTTATGCCTGAATGGGCGGCCCTTTGAGTTCGACGCGGTTGCCATCGGGGTCGTAACAGTACAGCGAGACACCCTCACCTTCAGCGCCGTAGCGTTTCTCTGCGGCCTCGACCCTTACCCCGGCCTCACGCAGCCGTGCGCTCAGCGACGGTTCGTCGAACGGCTCGATGCGCAGGCAGAAATGGTCGACATTGTGCCCGCTCGGGCCGGGCAGCGGGCCGCCCTGGCGCCCCAGCGGACCATCGACAGCCACCAGGTCGATCAGGCCGTCGCCGGCCCCCAGATGGATCATCCCCAGCGAATCCCTGCGTTTGCGCACCGGACAGCCAAGCAGTTCATGGTAGAAGGCCAGGCTGCGCTGCAGATCGCCGACGCGCAGGACCAGGTGGTCAATATGCAGGATGGTGAAAGCTGGCATGGCAGTGCTCCACGTTCAGGCTTTGTCTAGACCATAGCAGCGTCCCCGCGGGCTGACCTTAGGCCGACGCCGTCAATGGCCGACGGTAGGTCCGCCGCAGGTGCTGTGGGCCAAACGGCTCCTGACATGTCAGCCATCGCCCTGGAAGCGGCTCAACTATGTACCGCCTCAAGCCCTTCCCACTGTCCTTGAATGGTCGCTCCCCCTTATTGGAATGCGACCATGCACAGCCTCGATCCTCCCTACCACCAGCAACAGATCTTGCGCAGCCTGCCGGGCTGGACCAGGCATCTGCATCCAACCCACACTCAAAGGCTGTTGCGTCGGGCACACCGGGAGCACATCAAGCCGGACGGACAGTTCGCGGACTGGTTCGTCCAGGCGTCGCCGGTCCGCCAGGCAGAACTGCGCGAGGCCATCAAGCAGCGAACGACCAGTAGCAAGGCACTGGCCAAGGCCTTACAGGCTCTGCGGGGCATCACCGAGTTCTGCGAACCTTTGCTGAAGGCGCGACTGGGCGTGCAGGTCTCCCTTACACAAGCGCAGTTCAACCGTCAGCCATTTACGCAGGGCCAGATGGGTGGGTTTCCCGATCCGGACGCATCCCATGTCATGCCCCGCCCGGTGATCCTGACCGAGCAACCGACCGGCGCCGCCACGCTCACCAGCCTGCTGGAAGCCGCTCTGCACAATTTCGAAGGCATGGCTGAGGTTGGCCCCTTCAGCACCTTGCAGCTCAGTGTCGAAGACACCACCCCAATCCCTGGCTTGAGTACAAACGCTTTTGTCCGCCACTGCCGTGCACTCGACCTGGGCAAGCGCTATCAGCAGCACCTGCAAAGCATCTACGGCGGCACGCGAAAGGCCGTGCTGCAACCGCTATGGAGCCAAGCGCGGCGCGATGAGCTTGCCGTGCAGGCGCTGATCGCCCATATGCGCAGACACCTGACGGATGAAGGCCTCCAGGCATTGCTCCAGCTCTGTACCACCGACCAAGCGCCAAGTTACGGGACGGCAACGGCCTCGGTGCTGACCTTGAGCATGCTGGGCACTCAATTGCACGACCTGTGGCTGTTGAAAGCAAACAGCCAGCCCGCCCCCGCCTGTATCGCCTACCTGCCCTTCGACGACGATCAACCTGTACAGGAGTTCATCAATCTGCTCGCCTTCGGCAGGTACCTACGGCGCCGGCTGCTGGAGCCCGGCTATCGCGAACGTTTTCTGGAACATGTCGCCCTGAAGGATCGCCCCGAGATGGCAAGAAAACTAAAGGCCAGGCTGTTCGAAGGCCCCCGGGCGCAGGTGATCCCCCTCGAGACGCCTTCCCCCGCGTTTGCCGAGACCGAACCTGGCACGCATCCCTGGCAAGGACAGGAAACGGCCAGCGAAGCAGATGAGCCACCAACACCGCGCCCCGTCCGCTTCCCGGTGCTGGCGATCCATGAAACCCCCATCGCATTCCCGGTGTGGCCCAAGCTGTTCAACGACCATGTACAACGCCTGCAGGACGACGCGCGCGGGGTGGCGGTACCGACGGCCGATGTCGACGCCAAGGCACGGCGTGAGCGCCTGATGCTGTGGGGCGAGCGCGGCTTCAACCTGCTGGGGGTGGCGGCCATGTTCGTCCCCGGCCTGGACGTCGCCATGCTGGCAGTGGGCGCAGGCCAGGTCATGAGCAGTATCTTCCACGGTTTCGAAGCCTGGTCCGAAGGTGACAACGCCCAGGCCGCAGGGCAGGTCGAGTCGCTGCTCATCAACCTCGGCAGCGTGATCGCCATCGCTGGCGTCGCCAAGCTGGCCAGGGCCAGCGGCTTTGTCGACGGGATGGAAAGCCTCTGGATCAATGGCGAGCAGCGACTGTGGCACCCGCAGTTGCAGCCCTACCGCAGCCCGGTCGAACTGCCGGCGGACCTGCAACCGGACAACCAAGGCATCCTGCAGTATGACAATCGGCATTTCATCGAACTGGACGATTCGCTCCACGAGGTGCGAAAGCACAGCGATGAAGACTGGCGCATTGTCCATCCGGAAGATCCACAGGCCTATCAGCCACGACTGCGTGGCAATGGCGAAGGGGCTTGGCGCTTGTCGCACGAGCGGCCGCAGGACTGGAGCCGGGTCAAGCTGATGCGCCGCCTCGGTCCGCTCTGCAAGGGCTTGAACGATGAAGAACTGCTGGCAGCGCTCGACAGCAGCGGCCTGGACCGTGGCGTGCTGGAGCAGGTCCACGCCGACGGCAGGCGCCCTCCGGCGCTGCTCGAGGACGCCCTGCGCCGGCTCAAGGCCGACAGCACCGCCGACGAGATCATCGCCAGAACCCGCCAGGGCCGCCCGTTGGCAGCCTACAAACAATTCGCCATCAGTGTGCTCGGCGAACTGCCCGGTTGGCCCGAGGATGTGGTGCTGGAGGTTTTCGAGGGGGTCGAGCCGATGGGCAGCGCCACCCGCTATGGGCGCGATCGGCTCGGTGACCAGGTAATCCAGTTGACCCGCAGCGACCTGGACAACGGCGACCTGGCCAGGATCGTCCTGGAAAACCTGGACGAAGAAACGGTAAACGCCCTGCTGCCCGAGGGTGCCTCAGCCGGGCAACGCCAACAGGCCTTGCAGACGCTGATGGCCGACCGGTTGAGCGCAAGTCGGTCGGCGCTGTTCGACAGCCTCTACAACGCTCATACCAGCGCAGCCACGCCCACGATCTTGGCCATCGGTCGACAGTTTCCCGGCCTGCCCCGGCAGGCACTCGACGAACTGGCCAGCCAGGCCAGCAGCGCCGAACGCAACAGCCTGCTTGCAGGCCGGGTTCCCCTGCGTATTGCCGAGGAAGCACGGCTGCTGCAAGCCCGCGTGCGACTGGACCGGGCAATCCTGGGCCTGTACCGCAACAGCCTGGCCAACGCCGATAGCCAGCTGATCAGCGACAACCTGCTGGCCCGCTACCCACAAAGGTCCGCGCAACAGCGCTATCACGCGGCGCTTGCCGACCGTCCGGCAGCCGCCAGGCTGATCGGCCAGCAACCGGTGAGCCCCGGCTTTCGCTCGCCCCTGCGCCTGAGCGATGGCAGGTATGGCTACCCGCTGAGCCCAGGCGTATTCGCCTCCCGGGCCGAACGCGAGCTGCATGCCTTGTACCCCGGGCTCGGTGATCGCGAGGTCAGGCAATTGTTGGTTACCCTGCGCGTCAGGGGCAGCGCTACTGAACAGATTCAGGCATTGCGTGCTCAATTGGCAACACTGCGTGAACAGCTCGGCGCCTGGGCCAGCAAAGGCGCCGACGACTGGGGCGAAGAAGTCGGCGCCTACTTCACCAGGACCGCCGACCAACTGGTCCGGGCCTGGCAGCGCCTGGACGGCGAAGTACTCAGCCTGTCCAATATCACCCTCGATGCGTTGCCGCCGCTAGCGGCGCGTTTCGATCACATCGCCACGTTGACGCTGGAGAACCTCAACGTGATCGAAATGCCCGCCGACTTCCTGCAGGCCTTTGTGTCATTACGGCGAATCGATGTGCGCAGCAGCCCGCAGTTGAGCGCCGCTTCGGTCCTGCGGGCACTGCGCAATGCTCCGCAATTGCGTGAACTGCGTCTGAGCGGGGCACGCCTGGGGGAGCTGCCAGCTGTCGCCCACGAGGTATTGCCGACACTGGACAATCTGCGCAGCCTGGAACTGCCCCGCAACCGCCTCACCCTGACCCTGCCGGACCTGCAGATGATTGCGGGCCTGCGCCTGGAGACCCTGGATCTGCGGGTCAACCGCATTGCGCTGGATGCGCAAATGGCGGGGGCCTTTGGCTCGATGCGTGCGTTGCGGCACTTGCACCTGAGCCTGAATCCGCTGGGCCTCGGCCCTGACGTGGGCAACCTGGAGAACCTGGCCACCCTGCGTCTGGACAGCACCCAGTTGCAGCACTGGCCATCCGGGCTCGGCACCTTGATGCAGCGCACCCCATGCATGCTGCGCGAAGTGGACCTGAGCATGAATCGCATCACGCAGATTCCCGATTTCGACTCGCTGATCTACTCAGCCTATTCAGACGCACTGCTGGCCAGACGTCCTGGCTATCGCTGGCGCTTCAACTACAACCCTTTGGATGAACGCACCCGCACAAGCCTGAGGGTCATCGGCGCCTCCGCCGAGGAAGAAACGATCGAGGCGCCTTTGCCTGCACCTGCGCAGCGAATCGACTGGCTGAGCGGTGCCAGCGAAGCCCGCCAAGCCACCTGGAACGCATTGTTTGACGAGGACCGCAACACCAGCTTGCGCGAGGTCATCGAACAGGTCGGCATGTCAGCCAGCGCGCTGCGTCAGCCCAGGGCCTTTGCCCGTCAGGTCTGGAGACTGCTTGATCGGGCTGCCGCCAGCACTCGCTTGCGCACCCGCCTTAACGAGGTGGCCAGCGAGTTTCCGGTGACCTGCGGCGATGCCGGTGCCGATGGTTTCGATACCTTGCAGGTCGAAGTAATGGCCTACGATGAGGCCGCAGAGATCAAGGCCGACTATGGAATCGCCGGTGACGAGGTTGCCACGCCACCACTGTTCCAGTTCTTTAGGCGCCTGTTCCGACGAGACCAGGTGAACGCCCTGGCCCAGGACCTGTTCAACGCCAGGCTTGCGCGACGCGATGCCCTACGTGCAATGGATGCCTGGCATGCCCAGCCATTGGACGAGCGCGGTGCCAGGCCCGCAGTACCCGAGCTGCATCGCTTCGATACGCTGTCGGACGACGTGCTGCACAATGGCCTTGGCGAAGGCCTGGACCTGATCGAGATTCGCCTGGCCCTGCGCACTCGCCTGTCGAGGATACTGGACTTCCCCGAGTTCCAACAGGACATGCTGTACCGGCAAACCGCCGAAATCTCGGCGCAGACCGAAGATGCGGTACGCAATGAGGTCGAGACACGGGACACTAGCGCCGACAGGCGTCGCCAGTGGATCTCTCGACACCCGACCTGGCGCCGCTTGCTGCACCGGGAATTCATTACTCGCTTCAATGTGCTCAGGCGTCGCTGGGATGTCGGCATGGACTTCCTGGAGGGCAATGACCTGGACGGCACGCTCGAACCCCCGGTGATCGAAGCGCTGACCCAGGCGCTGGGGCGCAGTCCCCTTGGCGAAGATGGCCAGCCCCTGCGCCAGACCCTCACCAGTGAACAGTATGTCGCGGGCATGAACCGCATGGCCCTGGGCCTGGAAGCGGACGAAGACGCCCTCTACCTTGGCCTGACCGCACGCCGCGACCCCAACAACTGAGCCTACTGGCCGCGCAGGTCTTCGAAGAAGACCTGCCGGCCGTGTACCTGGCTCGACGCGCGCGGCTGCCCGGCCACCTCGCCACTGGCCTTTTCCACATGCCAGTAGCAATGCCGGACTGCTCGCGTGACAGCCACATAGGCCAGTCTTTGCACCTCTTCCTTCTGCGCCGTGTCGAACGCCTGGGCATCACCCGGCTTACCCAGGCCGGCCAGACGGTAGACCTGGTTCTTGTAGGGCGAGCTGGTCAGGTACTGGCAATCGCCCAGCATGAACACCGTGTCAGCCTGCAGGCCCTTGGCACTGTGATAGGTCAGTTGGCGCAGGCGGCGCTGGCCGATCGGCAAGCTAGAATCAACTTTAACAATCGATGATATATATTGCTCTATCAATAGTTTATCGCTGGATTTTCGAAACAGTATCATGACTGTTTCGCCACGTTGATAGTGCTCGATCACGGTCTCGGCCAGTGCCGCCTCGTCCCGGTCGAAGACCCTCACCGGTGCCAACGGCAATTCAGCCGCCAGCCCTGCGGCCTTGGCCTTCTTGCCAGTGATGGCCGGGGCGCCTTTGACCAGATGCTCGGCGGCATCGATGATGTGCTGCTGGCTGCGGTAGTTCTCCACCAGCATCACCCGCGTGTTGGCGGGTGACGGGAACGCCTTGGTGAACTCCATGAAGTACTTCGGCGAACTGCCGCGCCAGCCGTAGATCGACTGCCAGTCATCACCGACGCACATCAGCGACGAATGCTGCGCCACCCGCCCGACATGCAGGGCCGGCCCACGGCGGCGGATCTCGGCCAGGCTCGCGCGCAGCCAGCTGACGATCTGCGGCGAGACGTCCTGGAACTCGTCGATCATCAGGTGCGCCAGGGGGCGCAGCAACGGGTCGGGCAACAGCCCGAGGTTCTCCGGGTTGTTCTCGCCGAACAGGGCGAACATGCGGTTGTAGGTCATCACCGGCGGCGACTGGCCCAGTAGGTGCGCCTCCAGCGCCTTCCAGTACAGGGCCAGGGCTTCGAAGAAGGTCGCGTCGGTGTCGCCGGACGGGAAGCTCATGGCCGCCACCGCCGCATTCACGTCCAGGCCTAGGTTCTCGATGAAACTGGCCGCAGTGACGAAGGCGTCGAGCAACGGCGCCGGGGCCAGCTCGCCCTTGACCTTGTACTCGAAGCCCGGACCTGCCACGGCATCACCCGCCAGGGACGCCGCCAACCGTTTTGCCGAAGAATAATTATCAAGCCATATCAATGGTTTATCGCAGAAAGCTTGAAACAAAGTGCGCTTTACCGCCCACTCCGCACGCACCGCCAGCTTGGCGCCAGGACGCTGATACTGGCCGCTTTCGGCGGGATCGAAGCCCAGTACTACCCAGGCATCCAGCCCTTCCAGGCGACCATGCACATGGAAACGGCTGCCACGGATCTGCACCGTGTCCCGGCACGGTTCGATGCCCTTGATCGGCCAGGCGCCGGCGGCGAACCACAGGTCCTCGATCACGTCGCACAGCTCTTCGTCGCGCTGGGCCGCCAACTGGGTCACCTGGGCGCGCTTCTGCACATCCGGGTGATCGGGATCCAGCGGTTTGAGCAGCAGGGCTTCCTGGCGCAGCGCACCGATGAGCTGGGCGAAACGCGGACTTTGGCCCATCAGGTCGCGGTAGCACAGGTTGAGCTGCTGGCGCTGGGCATCGTTCAGGCGCAGGTCGAACGGGTTGCTGTCGGCACTGGCCTCGCTTGCCACTGGCACTTCATTGCCCAGGGTCTCGAACGCCCGCACCTGGGCGAATCCCGGCAGGCTGCGCACCAGCGGCAGAATCCGCGAGTGGAAGGTGCGCACCAGTTCGCGCCCCTGGGCCGGCGACAGTTCGACCTGCCACAGGGCGAATACCTGCAGCAGGCGCTGGATGAAGTCCTTGCGCGATTCACGGGTGAACGTCACCACGGTCAGGGCATCGAGCTCGAAGCCCAGGTAATGGCGCAGCAACAGGATGCGCAGCACCAGCGAGGTCGACTTGCCCGCCCCGGCGCCGGCCACTACGCAAGTGGACGGGGTGTCGCTGAAGATCAGCTTCCACTGCGCCGCGCTCGGTTGCATCTCGGCGGGCAGGCGCTGGGCGACATCGGCCTTGAAGCGCTTCTTCAGCTCGGCGGTCAGCGGCAGGCGCCAGTCGTCGAACAGGTTGTCGTCCTGGCCCGGCACAGCGACATGCTCGGGGCGGGTATCACGGATCACCAGGACTTGGCGCCCGGCCTCGTAGCCGTCCACCCGGCCCCGCTCGTAGCCTTCGCGCAGGCCATCGGCATGGCCGTTGCGCTGGCCCGTGGCGTGGCCCAGGAACCAGGAGTCACGGTGCTGCGCCTTCAGGCGCGACAGGCCGCGCCCCAACAGGCGGGCCGCCAGGCGGCGCAGCCACGGCAACTGGGCGGGCGGGGTCAGGTCGGCCGGGGCCTGGGGATGCTCGTGAGGCACGGTCACTCCATTGAGAATCAGAACAGCCGGCATGTTCACCTCATCCGCAAGAAAGTGCCAGCGAATGCTTGTGTATCAGTCAATTAGGCGATGAAGCGCATGTTGATTCACATTCATTCGAATCGAATTAATAGATCATATAAAGCCGATATTTACGCTTTTTATCGATCTTTCAAAACCGCATCATGGCACCATTCCACCGAATCAGAGGAGCAATATCATGCTGCAACTGCGACCCTTCGAAAGCCTTGGCCACGCCAACCACGGCTGGCTGGACGCTCATCATCACTTCTCTTTCGCCGAGTACCATGACCCGGCACGTGTGCACTGGGGCAACCTGCGGGTCTGGAACGACGACCTGATCGCCGCCGGCGCAGGCTTCCCGCCCCATCCGCACCGTGACATGGAAATCATCACCTACGTCCGCGAAGGGGCTATCACCCACCAGGACAGCCTGGGCAACAAAGGCCGTACCGAGGCCGGGGACGTACAGGTGATGAGTGCCGGCAGCGGCATCGTCCACAGCGAATACAACCTGGAGAAGGTCGACACGCGGATCTTCCAGATCTGGATCATTCCCGAGAAGGTCGGCGATGCGCCGTCCTGGGGCACCCGGCCGTTCCCCAAGGGTGAACGTGGCGAGGGCTTCGTGACCCTGGCCAGTGGCCGCGAGGGCGATGAGGACAGCCTGCGCATCCGCACCGACGCACGCCTGGTGGCTGCCACTCTGCGCGCCGGCGAAAGCGCCGAGTACCGCCTCGATGCTGGTCGACGCGGCTACCTGGTACCGGCGAAGGGGCTGATCGAGGTCAACGGGCTCCAGGCCAAGGCGCGCGACGGCGTCGCGATCGAGCAGGAGACGGTGCTGAAGGTGACGGCAGTGCAAGACAGCGAGATCGTGCTGGTCGATGTCGCCTGACCCGCGCGGCCCTTGACCACGGCTTATCGTGAGTCAAGGGTCGCGATATTGCACTTTTTCGCCTTACTGCGCTCTATCCATGGCCAGGCTCCGCCGATCCCCGGCAGAACCGACGACTCCCACCGGTGCCGATGGCCGTACGACAACCCGCCGAGCTTCACCACCGCCTGATGTTGGCCGCTGCCCTCGTGTGCCTGACAGCCTGCACCCAACAGCAGGGGCGCGACATGCTCACCCAGATCGGCAACGGCAAGCCAGACGAGTTGTTCCAGACCAGTGTCGACCGCATGGCTACCCTGGCCATGCGCGACAACCTGCAAAGCTTGTACCTGCTGATGGACAAGCTGTACCTGCGCAACCCCAGCCAGTGGAGGCTGTCGGGCTACCTCGACGCCACCACGGCGGCGCGGCAGATTCGCATCGCCATCGAACAGCGCCAACCACTGCCGCAGTTGGGCGAGCGCCGCGACCTGGCAGCCTTGAGCTACGCCCTGAGCCCGGAGTTTCGCGGCGACCGGGTCGGCGCATTCATCTACGCCATCGGCAGCATGCTGGTCACCGCCCATGGCGGACGCACCGCGTTCTACATGACGGACACCCTGGACCCCTTGTTCATCAACAACGCTGCCCGCAACATCGAGAAAGCCACCTGGATGCTGAGCCAGCGCCAGGATGCCAATGGCGTGCTCTTGCTGTTTTCCAACGAAATTTCCGAACAGGGCAGCAACCTGAGCTTCGCGGTGGAGTTCGGCAAGGTCGTCGCGCGCCTGGACCTGGTGGCGCAGATGCTCGACGAACGCTACCGGCGAATCGGCCTGAACTATGCGCAGAGCCTGCTGCTGATGAACTTCCTGCCAGTGCAGTGACGCGTGTCCGCTGATCGCACGCGCCAGCCCTGGAGCTGTGGTTGAGACAGGGATATCCGGATCGTGCAGTGCCTGTAGCGGCTCAGGAACTCTCTCTCACCATCAGCTCGAACCCCAGGTCCTGTTGCCCGGTGGCCACCCGCTTGCCATCGAGCAATGCCAGCAACGCCTGCGCCGCGCCGCGGCCGACCGCCGCGCGCGGGGTGCGGATCGAGGTCAGGCGCGGGACCATGTGCGCCGAGGCCGGCAGGTCGTTGAAGCCGACCATCGCCACCCGCCGCGGCACCTCTACGCCTTCGCGCAGCGCCTGCAGCACCGCGCCCTGAGCCAGGTCGTCGTTACAGAAGAAGATGCCATCGACATCCGGCGCCTTGGCCAGCAGGCGGCTGAACAGCGTGCCGCCCAGACCGATGGACGACGGCTGCGGATCGAGCATTTCCAGCTCGGGCGCCTGCAGACCGGCCTCGGCCAGGGCCTGGCGGAAGCCCTCGGCGCGTTGCATCACCCGCGGGTCGAGCTGCGCGGCGATGAAGCCCAGGCGCCGCCGACCGCGCTCGATCAGGTGGCGCGCCGCGGCACGTCCTGCCTCGTGCTGGGAGAAGCCCACCGACAGGGCGTCGGCCTCGCCGCCCAGCTCCATCATATGTACGCACGGCACCCGACTGGCGGCGAGCATCTGCCGCGAAGCGTCGCTGCGCTCGAAGCCGGTGAGCAGCATGCCGCACGGCTGGTAGGCCAGGTAGTTGCGGATGAGGTTCTCTTCCTCGGCAATATCGTAGTGATAGTTGCCGATCAGCACCTCCAGCCCACGGGGGCGCATCACCTCGTGGATGGCCTCGAGGGTGTCGATGAACAACTGGTTGGACAACGATGGGATCAACACCACCACCGACTGGCTGCGCGCCGAAGCCAGGGCGCGTGCCGCCGGGTTGGCGACATAGCCCAGGCTGGCCGCTGCGGCCATGACCTTCTGCGCCAGCTCCGGCGCGACCGTGCTGACGCCGCGCAGCGCGCGGGAGGCGGTGATGGGAGAAACCCCGGAAAGCCTGGCGACTTCCGCCAGGGTGGGACGACCGGTAGTGCGCGAGCCAGTGCGGGACATGAGTGTTGTAATTTTACCGCTTGCAGGAATGGGGAACGGTCACTAAGGTAGCGCTGTCTCTGAATGCAGGCAATGCAATCTTGGTAGCAGGCATGCGTTCAGCGTCCATACTGCCAAAGACAAGATCAATAACACCCGGGAGGGTGGCGCATGACGCTCGGTCCGTCCCGACCGAGACAGCGCTATCTCACCCAGCAGGAGGTACAGATGAACCCTTCCCTGTCCGCGATCGTGGTCATGGGCGTAGCCGGCTGTGGTAAAAGCAGCGTCGGCGCCGCCATCGCCACCCGCAGCGGCGGCCGCCTGATCGAAGGCGATGCCTTCCACCCCGCCGCGAACATCGCCAAGATGAGTGCCGGCATTCCCCTGGACGACGACGATCGCGCCGGCTGGCTGGTGCTTCTGGGCCAGGCGCTGCAAGACACCCTGGCCGCCGGCGAGCGCCCGATCCTGACCTGCTCGGCCCTCAAGCGCCGTTACCGCGACACCCTGCGCCAGGCCGTGCCCGAGCTGTGCTTCGTGTTCCTCGAACTGACCCCGCAAGAAGCCGAGAAGCGCGTGCTGGCCCGCCCCGGCCACTTCATGCCGGCCAGCCTGATCGACAGCCAGTTCGCCGCACTGGAGCCGCCGCACGCCGAACCCCTGACCCTGGCCCTGGATGCCACCCGCCCGCTGACCACGCTGGCCGAGGACGTGCACCAATGGCTAAAGCCTTGCGGTGAGCAGGCGCTGGCGCGGACTGCCTGAACCGGCGGTTTTTCCGGCTCACCAAAGACAGCGCTGTCTCCCTGCTTCTCAAGACGCAATGACGCAAGACACGCGACACCAAAACAACAACGAAAAGACCGAGGTTCACGAACCATGTTCGGACTGGCTACCGATACCTTCCTGTTGCTCGACGCACTGGTCACCATCGTCGGGCTCATCCTGCTGATCACCCATTTCAAAGTCCACCCCTTCGTCGCCCTCACCCTGGCCGCGGGCTTTCTTGGCCTGACCTCCGGCATGCCGGTGGCCAAGGTGATGAAGTCGTTCCAGGACGGCTTCGGCGGCGTGCTCGGCTTCGTCGGCATCGTCCTCGCGCTGGGCACCATGCTCGGCAAGCTGATGGCCGACTCTGGCGGCGCCGACCAGATCGCCCAGACGCTGATCCGCGCCTTCGGCAAGCAGAAGGTGCACTGGGCGATGATGTTCGCCGCCTTCCTGGTGGGCATCCCGCTGTTCTTCGAGATTGGCTTCGTGCTGCTGATCCCGCTGGTGTTCATCGTCGCCCGCCGCTCCGGCGTGTCGCTGGTGAAGATCGGCATCCCGCTGCTGGCCGGCCTGTCAGTGGTGCACGGCCTGGTGCCGCCGCACCCGGGGCCACTGCTGGCGATCGGCATCTTCCACGCCGACATCGGCAAGACCATCTTCTACGGCCTGCTGGTGGCCCTGCCGACCGCAGTGATCGCAGGCCCGCTGTTCGGCAACTTCATCTCGCGCTATATCCCGGGCAACCCGTCCCAGGAGCTGATGGACCAGATCGCCCGCGACTCGAACCAGCAGAACCTGCCGAGCTTCAGCGTGACCCTGATCACCGTGCTGCTGCCGGTGGTGCTGATGCTGCTGAAAACCTTCGCCGACGTGGTACTGCCGGCCGAGCACATCGTGCGCCAGTGGATGGACCTGATCGGCCACCCGATCACCGCCCTTCTCGCCGCCCTGCTGCTGGCCTTCTACACCTTCGGTTCGGCCCGCGGCTTCAACCGCCAGCAGATCATGAAGATGCTCGACCAAAGCCTGGCGCCCACCGCCGCCATCGTGCTGATCGTCGGCGCCGGCGGCGGCTTCAAGCAGATGCTGGTGGACACCGGCGTCGGCAACGTGATCGGGCAGATGGCGGTGCAGGCCGAGATCTCGCCGATCCTGCTGGCCTGGCTGGTGGCGGCGGTGATCCGCATTGCCACCGGCTCCGCGACCGTGGCCACCATCACCGGCGCCGGCATCGTCGCCCCGGTGATCGACCTGGTGCCAGGGGTGAACCGTGAACTGCTGGTGCTGGCCACCGGCGCCGGTTCCTTGATCCTGTCCCACGTCAACGACGCCGGGTTCTGGCTGGTCAAGCAGTACTTCAACATGACCGTGGCCGAGACCTTCAAGACCTGGAGCATGATGGAGACCATCCTTTCGGTGGTCGGCATCATCTTCATCATGTTGCTGTCGATGGTAGTGTGACCGTTGGTCGCCGTCATGGCACCTTGCTGACGGGCCACAGGCCCAAGTGAGACAGAGGCCCTGCGCAGGCAGGGCCGCTTTCTCCGTCGCAAAGGAGCCTGCCCCATGAAACACGCCTTCCTCCTCGCCGCCCTGCTCGCTTCGCCCCTGGCCTTGGCCGCCGGTACCGGCGCCACCTACCCTGACGATCCGCACAATCCGGCGCCACAGCCGGGGGTCGACAGCACCCTCAACCCGATCGAGAAGCCCATGCCGCGGGACACCGACCCCCGGATCAAGGGCAATGACCCGGAAAGTCCGCCAGCCGAGCAGAACGATGATCGTGATCTGCCGGGGATGGGCAGTAGCGGGTCGGAGGGAATGGGGCGTGACGGGGGTGGGTCAGGGAGCAGCGGTAAGCCTTGAGCCCATAACGCTACTCGGTCCCGTAGAAGTGGCCTTGCCGAGGCGTCGGACCGGTCGGAAAGGGGTGCGAAGCGCCCCCAGGATTCGTTAATCAAGCTGATATCGCCAGGGCCGCTGTGCGGCCCATTCCGACCGGTCCAACGTCTCGGCAAGGCCGCCACACATCGATCGCGCTGAGCTGGTCACCACTGCCGCTTGTCCGGTCGGGTCAGGCCGAGTTTTTCGATCTTGTAGCGCAGCATGTCCCGCGACAGTCCCAGCAGCCGTGCCGACTTGGTGACGTTCCAGTCAGTGCGATCCAGCGTGCGGCAGACCATGTCGCGCTCCATATCCGGCAGGCTGGCGGTACCCGGGGGCTCGTGGCGCGGCGCTTCGAACGCCAGCACCTGCGCAGGTTGCGCCTGGGGCTCGTCGACCAGGGTCAGGCACAGGTTCAGCTGATGAGCGCCGATTACCTCGCTGGGCGCCAGCAGCACCGTCTGCTCGAGCATGTTGCGCAGTTCCCGCACATTGCCCGGCCAACCGTAGCCCAGCATCAGCGCCTCGGCCTCGGCCGAGAAGCGCAGGTTGGGCTTGCCGTAGCGCCGCCCGTGGTGGGCCAGGAAATGCCGCGCCAGGCGCAGGATATCCTGCCCGCGGGCATACAGGCGCGGCACCTTGAGCGCGATGATGCGCAGGCGGAAGAACAGGTCGCGGCGGAACTTGCCCTGCTGGACCATCTGCTCGAGGTTGCAGTTGGTGGCACTGATCACCCGCAGGTCGACCTTGCGCTCCTTGACCGCGCCGATCCGGCGGATGGTCCGATCCTCCAGCAGCTTGAGCAGCTTGGCCTGCAGCACCAGGTCCATCTCGCCGATCTCGTCGAGGAACAAGGTGCCGCCATCGGCCGCCTCGACCAGGCCCACACGACGCTCCTTGGCATCGGTGAAGGCGCCCTTCTCATGACCGAATAGCTCGGCCTCCAACAAGTTGGCAGGAATCGAGGCGCAGTTGAACTCGATAAATGGCCCCTTGGCCCGACTGCCGTCGAAATGCAGGGCGCGGGCCACCAGTTCCTTGCCGGTGCCAGTCTCGCCCTCGACCAACACCGGCGGCAGGTCGCCGCTGGCCATGCGCCGCTCGGCGTCGAGCAGCTGGCGCAGGGTGTGCTTGAGTTCGAGCATGGCCGGCGACTCGCCGATCAGCGCCTGCAGCCCGGACTTCTGTGCTTCGCGTTCCTGGTAGAACGACAGCGTGCGTTCCATGCGCTCGGCCGCCAGGGCCTTGTCCAGCATCAGCTTGAGCTCGGCCAGCACCACCGGTTTGGTCAGGTAGTGGAACGCCCCCTCCTTCATCGCCAGCACCGCGTCCTCGACGTTGCCGTAGCCGGTCATCATGATCACCTTGAGCTCCGGCGCCTGCGCCACCAGCGTGCGCAGCAGGTCGTGTCCGCTCATGCCGGGCAGCGAGTTGTCGGTCAGCACGGCGTCGGGCCGGGCGCGCTTGATCTGCTCCAGCGCCAGTTCCGCACTGTGGCACACCGTGACCTCGAAGCCTTTCAGGCCCAGGTAGGTGCGAATGTTGTCGGCGAGGATTTCATCATCCTCGACCACCAGGATGCTGTGCTCCATGGTCCCCTCCCGCTGCAATTTTGAAAGTCAGGCTGACGCGGGTTCCTTCCTCTTCGCGGCTGGTTAGCTCGACCGCGCCGCCAAAGCGCTCCATGATCCGCTTGACCAGGGCCAGGCCGACACCCAGGCCGCCCTGCTTGGTGGTGAAGAACGGCTTGAACACCATGCGCCGTTGCTGCTCGTTCATGCCCTTGCCGGTATCACTAAGCTGCAACAGGGCCTGCTGGTCCTCCAGCTGGCGCACCTCGGCGCGCAGCTCGCCGCCCTGGGGCATGGCCTCCAGGGCGTTGGCGAACAGGCTGTTGAGAATCTGCGTCAGTTGCAGCGGCTGGCTGGCCACCCATTGTGTTGACGGCCCCTCGAAGGCGAAGCGCACGCCGTTGCGCTCGATCTGCGGGGCGAAGGTCTGTCGCGTATCCTCGATGGCCGCCACCAGGTCCACTGACTCGGGCTCGTCGCTGGCCGGGCGCAGCGATACCAGCAGGTCGCGGACCCAGCGCGACATGCGATCGACCTGGGTGATGATATCGCCGATATTCTTCTGCGCCGCCGGGCTGGCGATGTCCTGCGCAAGCTCCGCGCTGGAGCGGATATTGGCCAACGGGTTGCGCAGGCTGTGGGCCACCGCCGAGGACATCTCGCCCAGGGCCACATAGGTCTCGCTGGCCACCAGGCGGTCCTGCTGGTGGTGCAGCAGGCTGGCGGCGCGGCGCACGATCCAGAACAGGCCGAAGTAGATCAGCGCCCCGCCGACCAGGGTCGAGGCCCAGATCAGCACGTAGCCGCGGTGGATGCGCCGCACCAGGTCCTGGGGTTCCTTGTAAATCTCGACCATCGCCAGCACCTGCTCGCCCTGGCTGTCATACAGCGGTATGTAGTTCTCGATGAACAGGTGCCGGGGCTCGCGCTGAAACTTCTGCTCCTCGCGCTCCTCATCGGCCTGGTGGTAGCTGGCCGATACTGACTTGCGCGAATGGAAGGCGCGCTCCAGGTCCGCGTCCTCGTCGATGCGCTTGCCAATCAAGTTGGGGTTGGTCGACCAGACCACCAGGCGGTCGCGACCATAGACATTGGCCAGCAGGGTGTCGGGCAGGTGTTCGATGTGGTCAAGGAACTCGACCCGGGTCGACTCGGCCAGTTGTGGGGTGAACTGCAGGTGTTGCTGGTCCATACGCGGGTCAAGCAGCTCGCCCATGGTGATGCCGGGCGGCAGCTGCGAATGGCGCACCTCCGCCTGGGCCATGGCCTGGATGAACTGGGCAGTGAGCATGGCGTCGCGTTCAACGCTGTCACGCACCACGAAACGCGTCGAGACATATCCCAACCCGCCGGCGACCGAGGCAATAATCAACAGGCTGACCAGCGAGAACCAGCGCAGCAGGTTGAACTCGCTCAGCGGCGCGGCCAACCCAGAAGCGGGACTGCCGGGCTTGTCAGAGGCATCATTGTCGAGCGTCTGCATTGCGTCGCTCCCGCCTGGGGCCGATGAAGGCTATCGGCATGCCATTGCTACCGATGGTAGCAAAGTGACTCCATTGAGGCCGGGCGGACGGTGCCGCCTCAGGCTTGTATCAGGTGAAGCAAAAACTCGGCCAGCCTATAAATTATTTTATTTTCCCTTACAAATCATATGCTTGGATAGATTTATTAATGTTAAATATAGAAAAATCCCCCAACTCTGGGGAATCTTTACCCAGAAAAAATAAATAGTTAAAAAACAATAGGTTAATAGGTATTCCTACAGTTGATAATCACATAACGGCGACACGAAAATTCAACAACACCCGTGTCCCCATCCCCTCGCGACTGCTCAACCGCACCGAACCACCAAAGCACTCCATGATCCGTTTGACCAGCATCAGCCCCACGCCCACGCCACCCTGCTTGGTGGTGAAGAATGGCCGGAAGGCCATGCGCTGCTGCTGCTCATTCATGCCCTTGCCGGTGTCCGAGAGACGCAGGCTGAGGGTGCGGCGGTCGTGGCGCACCACCTCCACGCGCAGCTCTCCACCCGCCTCCATCGACTCCAGGGCGTTGGCAATCAGGCTGTTGAAGATCTGCCCGAGCAAAGCCGGTTGGCCCAGCACCCGGGCCGTCGGCAGCTCGTCCATGACCAGACGCACCCCCCTCTGCCGCAGCGCCTGGTCATGGGCCAGGAAGCTGTCGCGCACGGCCTGCGCCACATCCACCGGCACGGCCTCGTCACCGAGCGGGCGCAACGACTGCAGCAGCTCACGCACCCACTGCGACATGCGGTCGACCTGGCTGATGATGTCGCTGATGTTCTTCTGCGCCGGGCCATCATCGAACGCCTGGGCCAGCTCGGCGCTGGAGCGGATGCTCGCCAGCGGGTTGCGCAGGCTGTGCGCCACCGCCGACGACACCTCGCCTAGGGCGACGAAGGTTTCATTGCCGATCAGCCGCTTCTGCTGCACCGCCATCAGGCGCGCAGCGCGGCGCATGATGCCGTACAAGCCGACGTAGACCAGCCCGGCGCCCACGGCGATGGCCAGCCAGATCAGCAGCAGGCCGTGCTCGATGCGCACGATCAGGTCGTGGGGCTCCTTGTAGATCTCGACCATGGCCGTGACGTTTTCGTCGTCGGCATCGAACAGGGGAATGTAGTTCTCGATGAACAGCTCCTCGGGCGGGGTGACGAACTTCTGCTCGCTGCGCGCCCGCTCGAAGTCGTGGTAGCTGGCCGACACCCGCATCTTGTACGCGAAGGCCCGGTCGAGGTCGTCGTCGGACTCGATCAGTTTGCCGATCAGCGCCGGGTTGCTCGACCAGATCACCGTGCGATCGGGGGCGTAGATGTTGGCCAGGAGTATGTCCGGCAGATGGGCGATATGGTCGAGGAACTCACCCCGGGCACGGCGCCGGGCCTCGGGGTCGACGTCCGACAGGGCCTTGTCGGTACGCGGGTCGAGCAGTTCGCCCATGGTCCGCACGTTGGGGATCGCCACATGACGTACTTCGGCATCGGCGATGGAGGTGATGAACTGCGCGGTAAGCAAGGCGTCGCGCTCGACACTCTCATTGATGATGAAGCGGCTGGAGATCAGGCCCAGGCCGACACCCACCGAGACGATGACAGCCAGGCTCACCCAGGCGTACCAGCGCAGCAGGTTGAACGGCTTGCGCGCCGGGGCGGTCTCGGCGGGCAGCAGTGTGTCGGGACGGGGGGCGAGGTCCATGGCTGGCTCCGCGGCTGGGCACCTTTAGAGGTTATAGCCCAGAGTTGGGGAAACCATGGGGTGTCGGTCGTGCTAATAGTCGCATGAAGGCTGCCAGGTGCTCGCCGCGAGCCTTGCAGCGCCTTTGAGATCGAGCGCCGGCCGCCCTCAAAGCGGCGCATCCTCAGCCAGTCCGCGCAGCAACCGATACTCTCGCAAGACCGCCGGCACATACCGCCGCGTCTCGGCAAACGGCGGCACCACCCGCCCCCGGCTGAGCACCGCGTCGGGCCCGGCATTGTAGGCCGCCACCGCCAGGGTGATGTCGTTGTCGAACAGCTTGAGCATGCGCTTGATATAGCGCGCCCCGCCCTGCACGTTGGACGCCGGGTCCAGCACATCCGCGACACCCATCTCCTTCGCCGTGTCCGGCATCAGTTGCATCAGCCCCGCCGCCCCCTTGGCCGAACGGGCCTTGGGGTTGTAGCCGGACTCGGCCTTGATCAGCGCATGCAAGAGCGCAGGCGACACATCGTTGGCCAGGGCCGCGGCCGCCACCAGGTCGGCATAGGGCCGCCCGGTGACCAGCTGGGCGTTGACCGGCCCGCCAGCCAAGCCGCTCTCCTTGATCACCCGCTCATAGTGCCGTCCTGGCCGATGCACGTTGGACAGCACGAAGCCGCCCTTGCCATCACTGGCGATGTAGATGTCGGCCTGGGCGCCGAGCGCCATCAGCCCCGCCGCCAATCCCAGGATCAGTCCACGCATGTCGGTCACCTCCCGCCGCACAAGAACAACAGTGGCCCCCGATGTGGGGAAAATGGCCCGTCGAATCGGGCTTTTCGGCTATGACGCAAGCGCCGTGCCGCCCGCCAGCGCTCATGGCGCAAGGGCCCGGCGCAGACGTGCACGGCTGTTGCATGGCAGGGGTAAACGCACTGGAGGATTTCACCATGCAGCGCAACATCCACAGCCAACGCGGCTTCACCCTGCTCGAACTGTTGGTGGTGCTGGTGGTGCTGGGCCTGCTGGCCGGCATCGTCGCGCCCAAGTACTTCAGCCAGCTGGGCCGTTCCGAGGCCAAAGTGGCGCGGGCGCAGATCGAAGGCCTGGGCAAGGCCCTGGACCTCTATCGCCTGGAAGTCGGCCACTACCCCAGCAGCGAACAGGGCCTGCAGGCCCTGGTGGCCGCCCCCAGCGGCGAGGCGCGCTGGTCGGGGCCATACCTGCAAAAAGCGGTACCCCAGGACCCCTGGGGACGCCCCTACATCTACAAGCAGCCCGGCGAGAACGGCGGCGAGTACGACCTGCTGTCGATGGGCAAGGACGGCCAGCCCGGCGGCGACGGAGAAAATGCCGAGATCACCAGTTGGCAGTGAGGAGCACGACCATGCGCTACCAGCTCAAGGCCCTGGGCAGCCAGGGCGTGGTGCAAATGCAGGTCGAGGCCGAGGACAGCGACCAGGCCCGGCGCCAGGCCGAGGACCAGGGCCTGCGCGTGCTCAGTGTGCGCAGCCGGGGCCTGGCCCTGCGCCGACGCCCGGCAGCGTTCGACCTGATGCTGTTCAGCCAGGAACTGGCCACCCTCCTCGGCGCCGGCCTGCCGCTGATCGACGCCCTCGAAAGCCTGGCCGAGAAAGCCCCCGGCGGCGCCACGCGCAAGACCCTGGCGCAACTGGTGGGCCAGCTGTACGAGGGGCGTTCGCTGTCCCAGGCCCTGGCCCAGCAGCCACGGGTGTTTCCCGCCCTGTACGTGGCCCTGGTGCAGTCGAGCGAGCGCACCGGCGCCCTGGGCGATGCGCTGAACCGCTACATCGGCTATCGCCAGCGGCTGGACCTGGTGCGCCAGAAGCTGGTCGGCGCCTCGGTCTACCCGCTGCTGCTGTTGTTGGTGGGCGGCGGCGTGGTGCTGTTCCTGCTGGGCTATGTCGTGCCGCGCTTCAGCCTGGTGTTCGAGGGCATGGGCAGCGAGCTGCCCTGGTTGTCACGGGTGCTGATGCAGATCGGCCTGTTCCTGCATGCCCAACAACTGCCGCTGGGGCTGGGCACCCTCGCCGGCCTCGGCGCGCTGGTCGCCCTGCGCCGCCATCCGGCACTGCGCCGTGGTGCCGGTCGCCTGCTGCGCCGGCTACCGGCCCTGCACCAACGCCTGGTGATGTACGAGCTGGCGCGTTTCTACCGCTCGCTGGGGATCCTCCTGCAAGGCGGCATTCCCATCCTCACCGCCCTGGGCATGGCCCGGGGGCTGCTCGGCAGCAGTGCGGCCGAAGGCCTTGAGCAGGCCAGCCGACGGGTCGCCGAAGGCCTGCCATTGTCCGATGCGCTGCTGGCCGGGCAACTGGTCACGCCGGTTTCGCTGCGCCTGCTGCGCGCCGGCGAGCAATCGGGCAACCTGGGCGAGATGCTCGAGCGCTGCGCGGATTTCCACGACCAGGAGATCGGCCGCTGGGTCGAATGGTTCGTCAAACTGTTCGAACCCTTGCTGATGACCTTCATCGGCCTGCTGATCGGGCTGATCGTGATCCTGATGTACATGCCGATCTTCGAACTGGCGTCGAGCATTCACTGAGCGAGGTAGCAAATGGCCATGCGCATGGCTTAGCATCGCCGGTTTGCCCCTAGAGCCCTTCAATCGTGCCGCTTAGCCTGCCGACCCTGATCCTGGTCGCCGTTTTCATCCTGGCCCTGATGGGCATCCTGACCCTGCACGCCTGGCGGCGCTGCGCCAGCGACCCGAGCCTGGGCTACCTGGGCGCGATGCTGCTGATCTCGGGCCTGGGAGTCTGCCTGAACGCCCTGCGCGGGTTTGGCGCGGACTACCTGGCCCTGGTACTGGGTAATATCGTCCTGCTGGTCGGCACCGGCCTGGGCTGGACGGCCATGCGCGTGCTCGGCGGGCGCAAACCGCACTGGCCGCTGCTGCTGGCCGGCGCCTTGTTCTGGGGCCTATTCAGCCTATGGCCGGGCTTTTACGGCGATCTCGGCCTGCGGGTGAAGGTGTATTCGCTGCTGACCCTGGGCTATACCGGCCTGAGCATCGGCGAGTTGCTGCGGCCACGGGTGCGCCTGCAGGTGTCCTATACCCCGGCGCTGATCCTGACCACCCTGCATGCAGCGCTCTACCTGATGCGCACGCTGCTCGAGGACGGTGTCGCCCTCGACCAGGCGATCAACAACGGCGGCGCCAGCCCGGGCTTCTTTGCCTTCATCCTGTTCGAGTCGATGCTGTTCGCCATCGGCATTTCCTATGTGACCCTGGCAATGGTTCGCGAGCGCGCCGAGATCCTGCTCCGCGCCGCGGCCTACAGCGACCCGCTGACCGGCATCGACAACCGCCGGGCGTTTATGGAGCGTGGCAACCAGTTGCTGCATGACTGCGCAACAAGTCAGGTGCCGGTGGCGTTACTGCTGTGCGACCTGGACCATTTCAAACGGATAAACGATCGATTCGGCCACCCCGCCGGGGATGAGGTGCTGTTGGCGTTCGCCCGGGAAACCGCTCGCCACCTGCGCCGCGACGACCTGTTTGCGCGCATCGGCGGTGAGGAGTTCGCCTGCCTGCTGCGCGGCGCCAGCGAGGCCGAGGCCGAACAGGTGGCGCAGCGGATTTGCGCCGGATTTTCCGGGCTGGCGTTGCTGGAACCGGGCCTGCTGGGTGTAAGTATCGGCATAGTCAGCCAGCCGGCCGCGCCAGGGGAGCTATCGCGGCTGCTGTCGATGGGCGACCGGGCCTTGTACGCGGCCAAGCATCAGGGGCGTGGCCGGGCGTTGCGCTATGCCGAGGTGTGCTGAGGCCCGCGCTCGCTCTCAGTAGTCGAACCGTTCCACCGCCCGCCGCCGCTCGTTGTCGTCGCGCCGGTCATAGCTCGCCGTGGTCTGGATATTGGCATGGTGCGCGAGCTTCTGCGCGATCGACAGGTCGTGCTCCTCGATCACCCGGGTGATGAACGCCCGGCGAAAATCATGGGGCATGATCTTGGCCCCCACCTGCGCCCCACGCTGGCGGGCAATGTAATAGATCGCGTGCTTGGTGATGCGCGCACGGGTGATATGGCTGCCGCGACGGATGCGGTTGAACAGGAAGCTGTCGTCGTGCTCGCCGCTGGGCAGGTGCTGCCGGCGCAGGTCGAGCCAGGCCTGCAGCTTGTCGAAGGCCCAGGCCGGGGCGTACTTGACCAGCTGGCGGTTGCCCTTGGCCAGCACCTGCACGCTGCGCTCCTGGAAGTCCACCTGGTCCAGGTCGACATCCACCGACTCCGACTTGCGCATGCCGGTGCCGTAGAGCAACGCCAGGATCGCCGCGTCGCGCACGCCCTGGGGGCGCGGGTCGGCGGCGCACACGTCCATCAGTTCACGGATCAGGTTGCGCCGCAGGTTGCGTCCCAGCGGCAGGCGGCTGCCGCCGGCCGGCTTGACCTCGCGGATCATCAGCAGTTGCTCGTGGTCGATCAGCCCCTGGCGCCAGGCCTCGTTCATCACCCCCCGCACCGCATTGACGTACAGCGACGAGGTATTGGGCGCGTAACCATCGGCGCGCAGCGCCGCCACCAGGGCGATCACATGGCCGGGCTCGAGACGGTGCCAAGGCACATCGGCGATATCGTCATCGGCGAAGCCCAGGCGGTCGGCGGCATCCTGCAGGATGTAGCGCATGGTCAACTGGCTGGACGGGGCCAGGCGGGCGAGGTACTGCAGCAGCGGATTGCGCAGGAGGTCGGTCACAGCGGGGATCCTGTAGCAAAGCCGAATGCGCGGCGAGCGCAAGACGGCGCAAAGCGAGTCATTTCAACCCTGATCATGGTCAAAAAGACTACAAACAAAAAGAGTCATAATGACCTTAAGCAGTGCCATCACCTTGATATTCAAGGCCTTTGAACGCTGGCATGGTTCGTGATGGTACCCCATTCAACCGCTCCGATCGAACCAAGGTCCCCGCCATGCTCGTCCAGCCGATCACCGCTCGCCCACGTCAGGCCCTTTGGGCCCTGGGTTTTCGCCCGTTCTTCCTCGGTGGCAGCCTGTTCGCCCTGCTCGCCCTGCTGCTGTGGGCCGGCGAGCTGGCCGGCGCGCTCCAGCTCAACCCGGCGGGTGGCATGCTGGCCTGGCATCGCCATGAAATGCTGTTCGGCTTCGCGGTGGCCATTGTCGCCGGCTTTCTGCTCACCGCCGTGCAGAACTGGAGCGGTATCCCGGGCCTGAGCGGCCGGCCGCTGCAGGGGCTGTTCCTGCTCTGGCTGCTGGGTCGGATCAGTTGGTTCCTGCCCTTGCCGGCCTGGCTGCTGGTCTTGATCGAGGGTACCTTCCTGCCGCTGGTGGCGCTGGCGCTGGCGCGACCGATCGTGCAGCGGCGGCTGCGCAACAACTATCCCATCGTCGCACTGGTGCTGCTGATCGCCGCCTGCCAGTGGCTGACCTTGGCCGGCGGACTGCAGGACAACGAGCTGTGGCAACGGCGCGGCGTGCTGGCCGGGCTTTGGCTGGTGGCGGCGATGATGAGCGTGATTGGCGGGCGGGTGATCCCGTTCTTCACCCGTCGCGGCCTGGGCAACATGAGCCCTGCACCGGCCCGCCCCTGGCTGGACCGCGCCTGCCTGCTGGGCAGCGTGGCGCTGCCGCTCACTTACGTGCTCGGCTTCAACGATGCGCCGCAGCCGCCAATGGCCTTGCTGTTCGCCACCCTGGCGGTGCTGCACGGCGTGCGCCTGGTGCTTTGGCATGACCGTGGCCTGTGGCGGGTGCCGCTGCTGTGGTCGCTGCACCTGGCCTACGCCTGGCTGATCCCGGCCTGCCTGGGCCTGGCGCTGTGGCATGCCGGGGTGGCGATCAATCCGAGCCTGGCCGCCCACGCCTTGACGGTCGGCGCCATGACCGGACTGATCGTGGCGATGATGGCCCGGGTCAGCCTGGGGCATACCGGGCGGCCGCTGGCGGTACCGCGCAGCATTGGCTGGGCGTTCGCGCTGATCCAGCTGGCGGCGCTGGCCCGGGTCGTGGTGACGCCGTTCACGCCGCTGGGGCTGGGGGTATCGGTGCTGTTCGGCAGCGCCGCGTTGCTGCTGTTCCTCCGGCACTACCTGCCGATCCTGCTACGGCCGCGGGTGGACGGCATGCCGGGCTGAACGAGGTGGAGCAGGCTTGCCCCGCGCCAGGGCCGCATCTGGTCTACAGTTCACCCACGCTCATCCACCAAGGGACCGCATGACCTTCCACCACCTCACCCGCACCCACCCCCGTCTCAGTATCGCCACCCTGGCCGGCCTGCTCGGCGGCTGGCTGATCCCCGCCGGCGACACCGTGCAGCACATCCTTGCCGGCTGGAACCTTGGCGTCTGGCTGTACCTGGCCATGGTCCTGTGGCTGAGCCTGCGGGCCAATGCCGAGCGGGTGCGCAAGGTCGCCCGCATCGAGGATGAAAACGCCGGTCTGGTGTTGATCACCGTCTGCGTCTCGGCCATCGCCAGCCTGGCCGCCGTCACCCAGCAGTTGGTATCCAGCCGCGGCCTGGAGGGCGGCGCCCTGGCCCTGCACTACCTGTACACCGGCCTGACCGTGGCCGGTTCATGGCTGCTGATCGGCTGCATCTTCAGCCTGCACTACGCCCGGCTGTTCTATACCGGCGACCGCCATGAACCGCCCCTGCGTTTTGCCGACGGCGAGCGTAACCCGGACTACTGGGACTTCCACTACTTCTCGTTCACCATCAACGTCGCCGTGCAGACCTCGGACATCGGCGTCGCCGGCCGGGCCATGCGCCGGGTGGTGCTGGCGCACTCACTGGTAGGTTTCGTGTTCAACACGGCGATCCTCGGTTTTACCATCAACATCGCCGCCGGGTTGCTCGGCTAGCAACCGCAGCGCGCAGGCGGCGATGCGCCGACACACCTGCTCTAGCACCGCGGCCTCCAGCACCAGCCCCAGGCGCAGATGTCCCGCCGCGCTCGGCCCGAACCCATCCCCCGGCAGCAGGGCCACGCCCTCCTCGTCCAGCAGGCGCTGGGCGAACGCCTGGGCGCCGAGCCCGCTGCCGCGAATATCAAGCATCACGAACATGCCGCCGACCGGCCGATGGACATGAATGCCCGGGCAGCCCCCCAGCGCCGCGCAGACCCGGTCACGCCGCTGTCGGTAGACCTCACGCATCCGCCGTACGTCTACCCCAGCCTGGTCCAGTGCCACGCAAGCCGCATGCATGACGAACTCCGGCAGGCCGAACAGCATGCTCATCACCAGTGTGCCGAGGTGCTGGGCGAACAGCGGCGGGCCGATCACCCAGCCGACCCGCCAGCCACTCATCGCATGGGACTTGGACAGGCTGCCGATCGACACGCAGCGCTCGGCCATGCCTGGCAGGCTCAACGGACTGGGCGCCTCACCTTCGTACAGCAGCGACTGGTAGACATCGTCGCAGACCAGCCACAGATCATGCTCCCGACATAACTGCGCCAGGCGCTCCAGGTCGGCCTGGTCGATCATCGCGCCCGTCGGATTGTGCGGACTGTTGAGCAGCAGGCCCCGGGTGCGCGGAGTGATCACCCTGGCCACCGCGGCAGGATCCAGGCGAAACCCCTGCTCCGGCCGCACCGCGACCTGTACGACCCGTGCACCGCAGGCATCGAACACGCCGTGATAGGTCACGTACATGGGCTCGGCGACGATCACCTCGTCGCCGGGCTCGAACAGGCACTGAAAGGTCGCGAACAGGCCGCACTGGGCTCCGGCGGTCACCACGACCTGCGCGGGATCCAAAGATAACTGGCTGTGGCGCACCACAGCCTCACGCAAGGCGAGACTGCCACGCACATCGCTGTAATGGGTATCGCCGCGCCGCAAGCTGGCCACAGCGGCCTCGACCACCGGGCCCGGGGTATCGAAGTCCGGGTCGCCCACCGATAGCAGAAAGATTTCGCGCCCCAGGCGGCGTTGCTCCAGGGCCTGGTAATGAATGTCCCAGGCGGCGACTGCATGGCCGGCAATACGTTGGGTAAGCGTGGAAAAACGCATGACTGTCTCCCTGTCTGCCCGGCCGACACCGTTGGTCCGAAAAATCGCTGCCGATAAACATAGCAGAGCAACGCTCGCTGCCAGCCGCCCGCCCACGGGGAAAACGTTTGCCCCGGCGGATAGACACCCACCGTTCATCGTGACAGGACTGTGACCGCCGTCATGTATTAGTACATCTGCCTTATTTTCTGGCGATTACTGCCATGGCAGGTGCTATGGTTAGAGTCCCGACTGCCAGGAAGGCCACAGTGTTACCGCTACGAAATCACCGCGTTCAGGACACGAACAAGGAGGCTGGCATGAACAAGATGACGTTCCCCAACGCCTGCCAGGTGATGCGTTGGCATTTCCATCCGCTGGGCTTCGAGGCCAGCATGGATGCCCCGCGCAGCATGGTCGCCCGGCTGTTCGACCGGGTCACTGGCGAGACCCTGCTGGCAATCGCCGGCATCCCCTGCGCCACCATCATGCCCGCCGCCGATGTCGAGCGGATCATCGAGGCTGTGGAAGCCGAGATGGAAATCTTCGACCTGCTGGCCAGCCCCATGCGCAGCGCCGTCTAGATTGCCTGTTCCTGGCGCGCCTTCAACGTCTGCAACCCTTTCATGAACTGCTCGGGCGGCACCGGCTGGCCAAGCAGGTAGCCCTGCAGCGAATCGCAGCCCAGGCGGGTGAGGAAGTCCTGCTGGCGGTCGGTTTCCACCCCTTCGGCGACAATCCGCAAGCCCAGCGCCTGGCCCAGGGCGACGATGGCCGAGACAATCGCCGCATCGTCGCTGTCCTGTTCCAGATCGCGCACGAAGCCGCGGTCGATCTTCAGCTCGTTGGCTGGTAGACGCTTGAGGTACATCAGGCTGGAATACCCGGTGCCAAAATCGTCGATGGACAGGTCCACGCCCATGTCCGACAGACGCTGCAGCACATGCAGGCTGGCGTCGGCATCGCGCATGGCGGTGGTTTCGGTGATTTCCAGGGTCAGGCGGTTGGCCGGCAGGCCGTTCTCGCTCAGGGCCTGGGCCACGCTGTCGACCAGCCCGGCATGGCAGAACTGAATGGCCGACAGGTTGACCGCGATGCGCCAGTCTTCGTTGCCCTCGTCCAGCCACTGGCGCATCTGCCGGCACGCTTCGCCCAGCACCCACTCGCCGATCGGAATGATCAGGCCGGTCTTCTCGGCCAGGCCGATGAAGCGGTCCGGCAGTATCAGGCCATGTTGTGGATGCTCCCAGCGCAGCAGGGCCTCGGCGCCGATGGGCTGGCGCTGCACGGCGTCGAACTTGGGCTGGTAATGCAGGCGGAACTGGTTGTGCTCCAGGGCCGTGCGCAGGTCCTGCAGCAGTTGCAGTTGCTGGCGGGCGTTGCTGTTCATCGAGGCGTCGAAGAAACTGTAGCCGTTCTTGCCGGCGCTCTTGGCGTGGTACATGGCTGCGTCGGCATTGCGCAGCAGCTCATGCTGGTCCAGGCCGTTGCCCGGGTACAGCACGATGCCCAGGCTCGCCGACAGCTGCAGGTCGTGTTCGGCCACGCGGAACGGTCTGGCCATCAGGTTGACCTGCTTGACCGCGACGTTCATGGCGTCGTCCGGCTCGTCCAGCTCCACCAGCAGCACGAACTCGTCGCCGCCGATCCGCGCCAGGGTGTCCTGGCTGTGCAGATGGCCGCGCAGGCGTGCCGCCACGGCCTTGAGCAACAGGTCGCCAACATGGTGGCCGAAGGCATCGTTGACCGGCTTGAAGCCGTCCAGGTCGATGAACATCAGGGCGAAGCAGCCGCCCTGTTCCGCCACCCGGCCCATGGCCTGGTCGATACGGTCGGCCAGCAGCGTGCGGTTGGGCAGGCCGGTCAGGGTGTCGTGCAGGGCCAGCTGGGTCAACTCCTGGTTGGCCAGGGTCAGCGAGCGGGCCAGTTCCGCCGTGCGCGCCTCCAGGCGGGCGTCCAGCACCGAGGTCAACAGGGCAACCGCCAGCACCGCCAGGGTGGTGATCAGCACCAGGTAGTCCAGGCCGTCGCCGGCCAGGCCCGTGGTCAGCGCGCCGCAGAAGCTGCCCGCCGGGAAGCTGGCCGCGGCCATGCCGGTGTAGTGCATGCCGACGATGGCGATACCCATCACCACCGCCGCGACACCGCGGATCTGACGCACATAGGGGGTGTGCTGACGCAGGCGGAAGGCGATCCACAGCGCCGCCGCCGACGCCCCCACCGCGATGGCCAGCGACACGCCGAACAGCGTCGGGTCGTAGTCGATGCCCGGCTGCATGCGCAGCGCGGCCATGCCCATGTAGTGCATGCAGGCGATGCCGGTGCCCATGATCAAGGCACCGAACACCAACTGCAGCCACGGCAGTCGCGGCTGGCTCACCAGCCATAGCGCAAAGCCTGAGGAGGCCACCGCGATCAGCAGCGACAGGACCGTAAGCGTGGTGTCATAACCCAGCTCGATCGGCAGGCTGAACGCCAGCATGCCGATGAAGTGCATCGACCAGATACCGATGCCCATGGCAAACGCCCCGCCGCCCATCCACAGGTACACCGCGCGCCCCTTGGCCGTGGCGATGCGCCCGGTGAGGTCCAGGGCCGTATAAGAGGCAAGGATGGCCACGCACAGCGAGATCAACACCAGCGAGGATGAGTAACTACCGATCAGCATTAGCACTTCCAGGAACAGGCCGGGGACGGCCCGGAAAAAGCCGATGATTGTACTCAAGCTTTGGCGAAACGCACGGGGTTTTCGCGAAGCTCAATGGATCCAATGAACGGCAGGAGGCGCCGCAGGGACTGGGCTAGAGCGCATTGCCCAGCAATTGAAGGCATATTGCCACTTGTCGTTTCGGGCCTCATCGCGTCACGACGAAACCCAAGCCAAACGAAGCGACTCCAGCTAATCTCAACAGGCCGCCCCCCTGCAAACTTGCTGCCTCAGGAGCTCGCAATGGCCATCCCACCCAACCAGGCAGCGTTGCTCACCCTGCTTGTCTTCGCGCTGTGTCTGACTGCCGGCTGTTCAAGCAAACACGCCACCACCCGCTACGCGGCCCAAGGCGCAAACTGCTACGCCAAGGCTCTGCCCAGCAGCGGCGAAGGCGGCCTGGCCTTCGGCCCCACCCTGGCCATGGCCAGCAAGAAGTCACTGGACAGCTGCGTGCGCTACGCCGGCAGGTCGGGCGGCACCCCGCACACCTGCCAGGTGGTCGTGGCCAGGTGCAAAGGCTAGCCCAGCGCTCGCTCGATCAACGCGGCGACCTTCTTGCGACAGGCAGGCGGATGCGTTATTGGCCCGTCTGCTGACGCTGCCAGCGCTGCAGGTTCTCGGCCACCAGTTGCTCGGGCAATGGCCCGCCGACCAGCGCCTTCATCTTGCGCGCCAGCTGCTCGCGCAGCGCCGGCTTGTTGCAGCCCGATTTGTGCGACAGTGCCAGGTACAACCCCTCGCTGGAGACCGGTGGGTCGAGCACTTCAAGCGCCTGTTCCTTGCCCAGCATGCGGGCCAGGGCCAGGCCTGGGTAGTGTTCGAAGATCACATAGTCGCTGCGTTTGAGCAGCAGTTTCTGGAAGGCCTGGGTGACGCTGGGCACGGCCTCGAGCACGAGCTGCGCCCGCGCATAGTCGTCAAAGGCCTGGCCGTGGCTGTTGTTGACCAGTGTTCCGCCACGCCGCCCCTTGAGGTCGGACCAGTCGCTGTAGGCGAAGCCCTCGCCCTTGCGTACCCAGACCACGCTGGAGTTGAACAGGAACGGCGGGCTGACGAAGTCCACCAGTTGCTCCCGCGCCTGGGTGCGAAAATACCCCGCGAGCATGTCGACACGCCCGGTATTCACCTCTTCCTGGGCTCTGGACCACGGCCCGACATACACCACGTCCACCACCAGCCCCAGTTCCTTGGCCACCTGCTTGAGCAGGTCGGCGTTGGCGCCGATCAGCCGCCCGGGGTCATGCGGATCACGCCACAGGTAGGGTGGATAGTCCGGATTGCCGGTGGCGGTCAGGTGCTGGCAGGCGTCAGCGGCAACGGCAAGCTTGGGCGCCACCGCCAAGGCGAACGACAACAACACAGACAGGCCCAGACAATGTCCGCTCATTGCGCTCCTCGTAACATGGATTACGCCACTGACAGCATGGCCCTACACAGTGTGCACGAGAAACGCACGAATGCCATATGCGACATGATGAACCATTGTGCCGCGCCGGCAGGCGCAACACCGTCTAATCCCGCGCCAACGCCTCGATCGGGTCCAACCGCGCCGCATTCCTCGCCGGCACGAAGCCGAACACGATTCCGATCAGCGTCGAACACACGAACGCCGTGACGATCGATCCCAGCGAAAACACCATTTCCCACTGCTTGACGAACAACGCGAACAGATAACCGATCCCATAGGACAACCCGATCCCGATCACCCCTCCGATCAGGCAGACCATCACCGCCTCCACCAGGAACTGCTGGCGGATATCGGACTGCCGCGCCCCCACCGCCATGCGAATGCCGATCTCCCGGGTCCGCTCGGTGACCGATACCAGCATGATGTTCATCACCCCGATCCCCCCGACCACCAGTGAAATCACTGCGATCAGCGACAGCAGCAAGGTCAGCGAGCGGCTGGTCTTCTGCACGGTCTGCATGATGCTGTCGAGGTTGTTGGTGAAGAAGTCCTTGGTGCCATGGCGCTGCAGCATCAGCTTGTTGACCTCCTCCTCCACCCGCTTGCTCGGCATGCCGTCCTTGATCCGCACACTGATGCTGTCCAGGTGGCGCTGGCCGAGCACCCGCCCGGCGGCGGTCTCGTAGGGCATCCACACGTTGAGCGTGTTGCCGGCGACGAACAGGTTCTTGTTCTCGGCGGTCACGCCGATCACCGTGCACGGCAGCTTGCCGACCAGGATAACCTGCCCCAGCGGGTTGACGCCGTCGCCGAACAGGCGCTTGCGCGTGTTGTGGTCGATCACCACCACCTGCGCCTGGCGCCGGGCGTCGTCGGCGCTGAACACGATCCCCGAGGCCAGCGGAATGTTGCGCACCTGGAAGTACTGCTCGCTGACGCCGTTGAGCTGTACATCGACGTCGATGTTGCGGTAGCGCACCAGCGAGCTCTGGCCGATCACCGGCGTGGCGCTGTCGACGTAGTAGAGCGCGTTGAGCGCCGTCACATCCGCTGGCATCAAGGTCTCGATGGCCTTGGCCCGGCTGTCGCCGAAACTGGTGCCCGAATAGATGTCGATGGTGTTGCTGCCGATCGCCTGGATGTCCTTGAGCACGTAGCCCTTGGCGCCTTCGCCGATGGCCGAGATCGACACCACCGAGGTGATGCCGATGATGATCCCGAGCATGGTCAGCAAGGTGCGCATGCGGTGCGAGACCAGGGCGATCCAGGCCATCTTGAACGCCTCGCGGAACAAACCCAGGCTGGCCACCAGCCGCGGCCGCGCCTGCTCGACAGCCGGCGCGGCCGCGGCGGTCGGCGCCGGTGCCTCGGGCCGGGTGCGGCGGTCGCTGACGATCTGCCCGTCGCTGACCTCGATGATCCGCTCGGCGTGGGCGGCGACCTTGGGATCGTGGGTCACCAGGATTACCGTGTGCCCGGCAGCGTGCAGTTCCAGCAGGATGTTCATCACCTCCTTGCCGCTGGCGGTGTCGAGGGCGCCGGTGGGTTCGTCGGCGAGGATCACCTCGCCGCCATTCATCAGCGCCCGACAGATGCTCACCCGCTGCTGTTGGCCGCCGGACAGCTGGCTCGGGCGGTGCGCCAGATGGCTGGCCAGGCCCAGCCGGCCGAGCAGTTCGCGGGCGCGGGCATGGCGCCCGGCCTGGGACACGCCGGCATACACCGCCGGGATCTCGACGTTGCGCAGGGCATCCAGGTGCGGCAACAGGTGGTAACGCTGGAAGATGAAACCGAAATGGTCGCGCCGCAGCGCCGCCAGGGCGTCGTCGTCCAGGTCGCGGGTTTCCTGGCCGCTGACCTGGTAGCTGCCGGCGCTGGCATGGTCCAGGCAGCCGAGGATGTTCATCAGGGTCGACTTGCCCGAGCCCGAGGCGCCGATGATCGCCACAAGTTCGCCAGCATGGATCTGCAGGTCGATGCCCTTGAGCGCCAGGAACTCACGGTCGCCGGCCATGAAGCTGCGGCTGACCCCTTGCAGGCGCAAAAGCGGCTGCTCTTGGCCAGCGGGCCGCGCCAGGTGCGGTGACAGCTCGACGGTCATGTTCATGCTCACGCCCCCGCCTCGCCCGACACCGGCTCGCCGATCACCACCCGGTCGCCTTCGGCCAGGCCGTCCTTGACCTGCACCTTGACGTTGTTGTTGATCCCTGCCTGGACCTTGCGCACCTGGGCGAAGCCCTTGCCATCGATCACCCGTACCGGGAAGCTGCCGTCGGCGTCGCGCGGCCCCAGTGCCGCCACCGGCACGGTGAGCACGCCCTGGGCGGTGTCGAGGACGATGCGCACCTGGGCGGTCATCGAGATGCGCAGGCGGTGCTCGGGGTTGGGCACCTCGAACAGTGCGTTGTAGAACACCGCGCTGGCCTGCTTGGCCGCGCCGCTGTTCTTGTCGCTGCTCTCCAGGTAGTTCTGCGGCGCGGGCTCCGTGCCGCGCAGCTTTGCGTAATAGCGCTGGTCATCGCCGAGGATGGTGAAGTACACCTGCTGGCCGGGGCTGATATGGATCACGTCGGCCTCTGACACCTGGGCCTTGATGGTCATGGTGTCGAGATCGGCCAGTTTGAGGATCACCGGCGCCAACTGGTTGGAGATCACCGTCTGGCCTTCCTGGGTGACGATGCCCACCACATGGCCATTGATCGGCGCGACGATGCGGGTGTAGCCGAGGTTGACCCTGGCGGTGTCGATCTGTACCCGGGCGCTCTTGATCTGCGCGTCCAGCGAGCGCAGGTTGGCCTGCTGCACCTCGAACTCGGACTCGGCGCTCTCGAAATCCTGGCGCGAAATCGACTCGTCGTCCTGCAGCTCCTCGTACCGCTCGTAGACCCGCCTGGCCTGCTTGAGCTTGGCCTGCACCGAGCGGCGCTCGGCCTGCAGCTTCTCCTCGTCGACCTCGGCCTGGCGCAGGGTGTTCTGCGGCACCAGCGGGTCGATCTCGGCCAGCCACTGGCCCTCGCTGACCTTGTCACCGAGCTTGACCTTCAGCGACTTGAGCTGCCCGGAAACCTGGGCGCCAACGTCCACCTGGCGGATGCCCTCCAGGGTGCCGGTGGCCAACACCGCATTCTCGATGTCGCCACGTTCGACCGTGGCGGTGATGTACTGCGGCGGCTTGGCCGGGGCCTGCACCGCGTACAGCGCGATGCCGGCGACCAGGACCGCGGCGAGCCCAAGGGTGATCTTGCGAAACTTCGTCTTTTCCATAAAACCGTTCTTCCAGAATCCGCTGAGGTCCCGTGGGCGCGGGCATGGCCCGCGCCCACGACGGTGTTACTGCTTCACCCTGCCGTGATACAGGGCCTGCCCGTCATGCCACCACGCCGCCAGGCTGAACACATCCGGCACCTTGAGGATGCTGAAGTGGTTGCCCGGCCCCTGCCATACCTCCAGTTGCGGCAGCCACTCGCGCCAGCCCTGCTCCATGGCCTGCTGTTCACGCTGGTTGCCGGCGAGATCCAGGCTCGGATCAGCCACCAGTACCAGCCGCGCCAGACCGTTGAACCCGCCGTCGGGACGGTACACCGTGCGCAGGGCCGTGGCGAAGGTCCGCACCACGCCCTCGAGCGCCTGAGCCGAAGAACGCGACGGCATCAGGCCGACCCGCACCATGGCCGCGTGCAACTGGCGCAGTTGCTCCTGATCGTCAGCTTCGGCAAAGACCGCAGGTTCGATGCCCAACGACTTGCCGGTGGACAGCTGCAACGACTCGATCAGCCGCTGCAGGGCCTGGGTAAAGGTGTACGGTTTGCCGCAGCTGCCCCCCGCGCCCGGCGCCTCGCTGTCGATCAGGGTCAGGGAGCGCACTTCACGCCCCTTGGCCTGCAGGCGTAGCGCCATGGCATGGGCCACCCAGCCACCGAACGAATGCCCGACCAGGTTCAACGGGCCTTCGGGGTACAGCGCCTCGATGGCCCGGACATGGCAGTCGGCGGCGGCCTCCACCGCGCTGTGCGGCACCTCACCCACGGCAAGGCCCCGGGCCTGCAAGCCATGCACCGGCCAGTCCGGCCCCAGCGCCTCGGCCAGGCCGATAAAGCTGGTCACGCTGTCACCGGCCCCCGGCACGCAGAACACCGGCACATGGGACGGCGTACCGCTCTGGATCGCCAGCAGCGGCTGGTGCGCCGGCGGCAACAGACCGGGAGCGGCCTGCATCGCCTGCGCGATGGCCTGGCCCAACACCGCCGCCTGCGGATCCTGCACCATGCTCTGGTGGTCGCCCGGCACGCTCAGGCAATGCAACGCCTGCCCCGGCAAGGCCTCGGCCCAACCCAGGGTCGGGCTGTCGGTGACGATGCCGGCGCTGCGCTGCTCGGCCAGGAACAGGTGCAGTGGCACCGGCAACGGTGCCAGGCGGTAATGCGCCAAGGCATGCCCATGGGCCAGGTGACGCTCGAAGAAGTGGCGCAATTGCCCGTCGCTGGCCTGGACCAGGCCGGGCACCAGGAGCTGGCGCTCACGGCAGTGGGCGAGCAGCGCATCGAAGGCCAGCGCCCCGGGCTGCAATGCCTCGATTTCGGCCAACTGCGCCGCCCCAGCCTCGCCCTGCGCCTGCCAATGCACCCGGCAATGCAGCAACAGCTGTCCTTGCAACAGATGCGGCCCTTGCCAGCGCGCCTTGCCCTGGTCGCTCAGGCGCGGCACGTAGGTGTCGATGAGGCCGACGAAGGCCACCGGCTCGTCCGCGCCCAGCAACTGCGCGGCCACCTCGTAGGCCAGCACGCCGCCGAACGACCAGCCCGCCAGCCGATACGGCCCGTGGGGCTGCACGGCGCGGATCCGCCCTACCAGGCGCGCCGCCAGGCACTCCATGGTGTTCAGCTGCGCTTCCCCGGGGGCGACGCCAGCCAGGCCGTAGACGGGGAAATCACCTTCGATATGCCGCCCCAGGACCGGGAAGTACAGGTCCAGGCCACTGAACTCGTGGATCAGGAACAATGCCGGCTGACTGCCTGCGGCGCGCACCGTGACCAGGCCTTCGTCCTCTTCCGCGCCCTCGCCCAGGCGCGCTGCCAGGGTGGCGATGGTCGGGTGCTGGAACAACTCCGCCAGGGTCGTGTGCAGGCCGGCCTGGCGCATCTCGCCCACCAGGCGGATCGCCGACAGCGAATGCCCGCCCAGTTCGAAGAAGCTGTCATGGCGCCCCACCCGCTCGACTTCCAGCACCTGCGCCCACAGCGCGGCCAACGCCTGCTCGACCGGCGTTGCAGCGGCCTCGAACACCGCCACTGCAAGGTCCTGGGCACCTGGCAGTGGCAGCGCCCGGCGGTCGACCTTGCCATTGTTGGTCAACGGCAGCGCCGCAAGCGCGACGAACGCCGCCGGCAGCATGTACTCCGGCAGCCGTTCGCGCAGGAAGCCACGCAGCGCCACACCATCGAGGGCCGTGTCGGTGCGGGTGTACCAGGCCACCAGCCGCAGCGGCCCCTGTTCCAGGCGCAGGGCCATGACCACGACTTCGTCGACGCCCGGGCACTGGGCCAGGTGCTGCTCGATCTCGCCCAGCTCGATGCGGAAACCACGGATCTTCACCTGATCGTCGGTGCGGCCCAGGCATTCCAGCTGGCCGTCATCACGCCAGCGGGCCAGGTCGCCGGTGCGGTACAACCTCGCGCCAGGCCCAGCACCGAACGGGTCGTCGAGGAAACGCTCGGCCGTCAGTTGCGGGCGATTCAGGTAGCCCAGCGCGACGCCGTCGCCGCCAATGTACAGCTCACCAGTCACGCCTTCGGGCAACAGCCGCCCGTGTGCATCGAGGACATAGGCCGTGGTATTGCCGATCGGGCCGCCGATCGGCACGTGCTCGGCGCCGTCGGCCACGGCCCGCACGGTGCAGGCGGTGGCGAAGGTGGTGGTCTCGGTGGGCCCGTAGCAGTGCACCAGGCGCAGGCTCGGCGCCCGCGCCAGCAACGCCCGGAAACTGGCGGGCTCGCCGCGCTCGCCGCCGCACAGCAGGACCCGCAGCCCTGCCAGGGCCTCGGGGATCAGCTGCACATACTGGTTGAACAGCGCCGTGGTGACGAACATCACGCTGGCGCCGCCCTGGCGCAACGCGCTGGCGAACTGCGCCGGCTCGACCAGGGTCTGGTGATCGATCACCAGCACCTGGCCGCCGTTGAGCAGGCCGCCCCAGACATCCAGGGTGGCGGCGTCGAACGCCGGGTTGGAGACGAAGGCGAAACGGTCGCTGGCGTCGAAGTCGGCATAGCCGTTGTTCAGCACCAGCCGGGTGATGCCGCGATGGGTCACCCGCACTCCCTTCGGCGTGCCGGTGGAGCCCGAGGTGTACATCACGTAGGCCACCGCGTCGGCCTCCTGCGCGAGGTTCGGGTTGTGCGCCGGCTGGTCGTCGAGGGCCAGGCAATCCAGATCGATGCGCCGCGCCTCACATTCCGCCGCCAGGCTGCCGAGGGTCAGCAGCGCCACCGCCTGGCAGTCCTGAACCATGAATGCCTGACGCTCGGCCGGGGCGTTGATGTCCAACGGCACATAGATGGCCGCGCACTTGAGCACGGCCAGTTGCGCCACCAGCAACGGCAACGAACGCGGCAGCAGGATCGCCACCGGGTCACCTGCCGCCACGCCCTCGCCGATCAGCCAATGGGCCAGGCGGTTGGCTTGCTCGTTGAGTTCGCCATAGGTGAGCTGACGTTCATCATGGCGCGCCGCCAGCGCACGCGGGTGCCGTGCCACTTGCTGCTCGAACAGATGCTGCACGGGCAGTTGCCGCGGGTAGTCACGCTGCGTGGCGTTGTAACCCACCAAGAGCCGCTGGCGTTCCTCGGCCGGCACGATGTCCAGCTGTTCCAGGCCTCGCTCGGGATCCTGCGCCAGGGCCTCGACCAGGTTTTCCAGCGCCTGCTGCAGATAACCGCACAGGCGCCGCGCATCCAGGCCCGGCGCGCACTGCGCGGTCAGGCCGAAGCCTTCACCCAGGTCGTCGATGCTCAGGGCCAGCGGGTAGTTGCTGCGTTCCTCGGCATGCAGCAGCTCGATGCCTTCCCACGCACGCCCGGCCGCGCTGTCGCGGACCAGGGCCGTGGCACTGTGGCGGTAGTTGAGCAAGGCACTGAACAGTGGCGCGCCAGGCGGCAGCGCGCTGCAGCGCTGGGCCAGAGCCAGTTGCGCATGCTCGTGCACCAGCAGCCCGGTGAGCCGGCGGTGGGTGTCGAGCAACGCCTCGCGTACCGGCAGGCGGCCCACCTCCAGACGCAGCGGCAAGGTGTTGATGAACACGCCCAGGGCGCGCTCCACGCCTTCGCCACCCTGCAGGCGACCGAGCAGCACGGTGCCGAACACCACGCTGTCGCGCCCCGACAACTGCCCCAGCACCATCCCCCAGGCTAAGTGCATCAGGCTAGCGGCACCGACACCCAGCAATCGCGCTTGCTCGCGCAGGCATCGCGCCAGCCCGTCGTCCAGCAGTATCCGAGCTTCGGCCTCGGCGCCCTGATGCGCCAGCGGATGCGGTCCGTAGGGCAAGGTTGGCTCGTCAATGTCGCCCAGTTGTTCGCGGAAGAACGCCTCGTGCCCGGCCTCGTCCGCGCCGTGCAGCACCTGGGCGATGTAGTTGCGGTACGGCACCGGCGCGGGCAACCGGTGCTGCTCGCCAAGCAGGCAGGCCTGCAGTTCGGCGCGCAGCACATCCTGGGCCACATGGTCCATGACCAGGTGGTGGAACAGCAAGGTCGCGGTGATGCGACCGCTGGCCGGGTCCTGGCTGTGCAGCAAGCGCAGCATGGGGGCGCGGGTCAGGTCCAGGCGCAAGACCGGGGGCGTCTGCGGGGTCACCTCCTGTACCGGCAGCGATGCCTGGCGCCACACCACCTGCACCGGTTCGGCGAGGCCGTCCCAGTAAAGCGAGGAACGCAGGATATCGTGACGGGCGATTACCTGGTCCAAGGCCCGCTGCAGCGCCTCCAGCCGCGCGCGGTCGGCCACGGCGAAACGCGCCTGCAACAGGTACGGATCATCACCCTCGCTGGCCAGGTGGTGGTAGAGAATCCCCGCCTGCAACGGCCCCAGCGGGTAGATGTCCTGCACATTGGCGGCACCACCCGGGACCTGGGCGACGATGCGGTCGATGGCCGCCTGGTCCAGCGCCACCAGCGCCAGCAGGTCCGGGGTGATGCGTCGGCAGCCGACGCCAATACGGTTGGCCGGCACCCGGGGCCCGCCATGCTGGCCCAGGGTCGCGGCCAGGGCGGCCAGGGTCGGCTCGGCGAACAACACACGGATATCCGCCTCCAGGCCTTCGGCACGCAGGCGGGCAATCAGGGTCACCGCCAGCAGCGAGTGGCCGCCCAGTTCGAAGAAGTGGTCCTGGCGCCCTACCCTCGGCACGTTCAACAGCTCGGCCCAAAGCGCTGCCAGATGGGTTTCGGCCTCGCCTTGCGGCGCCTCGTAGGCACGGCTGAGCACAGACTCGGCACCCGGCTCGGGCAGCGCCTGGCGGTCGAGCTTGCCGTTGGCGGTCAGCGGCATGGCCGGCATCGCCACATAGGCCGACGGCACCATGTAGTCCGGCAGCTGCGCCAGGGCATGCCGGCGTAGTGACTCGATTCCAGGCGCCTCATCATGGGCGGTAAACCAGGCGACCAACCGTTCGCCACGCAGCAGCACCGCCACTTCACGAATGGCCGGATGACTGGCCAGGCACGCCTCGATCTCGCCCAGTTCGATGCGCAGGCCATGCAGCTTGACCTGGAAATCGTCGCGGCCGAGGAATTCCAGCTCGCCGTCGGCGCGGCGGCGCACCAGGTCGCCGCTGCGGTACAGACGCTCACCGACCACGAACGGGCTGTCGCCGAAGCGCTCGGCATCCAGTTCCGGCAGGCCCAGGTAGCCACGGGCCACGCCGACGCCGCCGATGTGCAGCTCGCCCACCACGCCACGGGGCACCGGCAGGCCGTTGCGGTCGAGCACGTACAGCCGGGTATTGGCGATCGGCCGGCCGATCGGTGGCGCGCTTACAGGCAGCGCTTGCCCAGGCTCCAGGGTCCAGACGCTGCAATCGACGGTAGCCTCGGTCGGGCCATAGACGTTGTGCAGCCGCACCTGTGGCAGGCGCTCGCGCACCTGTTGCAGCAATGCCGTGGTCAGCTCGCCGCCGCCGCAGACGATATCGGTGAGGCTGTCGCAGGCCGCGCTGGCCTCCAGGGCAAGGAACTGCTGCAGCAGCGCCGGCACGAACTGCACCACGCTGACCCGCTGGCGCTGGATCAGCGCCGCCAGGTAGGCCGGATCGCGCTGGCCGTCCGGACGCGCCAGCACCAGGCGCAGGCCGGCGCACAGCGGCCAGAACAATTCCCACACCGAGGCGTCGAAGCTCACCGGGGTCTTGTGCAGCAGCGCGCCCTCGACGGTCGGGGCGATCAGCCGCGAGCTCCAGTGCACCAGGTTGCACAGGCTGCGGTGCTCGACCATCACCCCTTTCGGCATGCCCGTGGAGCCGGAGGTGTAGATCACGTAAGCCAGGTGGCGGGCCCCCAGCCCCGGGACTTGCGGATTGTCCGGCGACTGGCCGGCCCAGGCCGGCTGATCGAGGTCCAGGCGCGGTACCCGGCTGTCGGCGAAGCGCCCGCGGCTGCCGGCATCCACCAGCAACGCCAGCGGCGCGCTGTCGGCAAGCATGTAGGCCAGGCGTTCGTCGGGGTAGCCCGGGTCCAGCGGCACGTATGCGCCGCCGGCCTTGAGCACCGCCAGCAGTCCGACCAGCAACTGCGGCCCACGGGCCAGGCACACCGCGACCCGGCTGTCGGCGACCACGCCCTGGGCGATCAGTTGATGGGCCAGGCGGTTGGCCGCCTCGTTCAGTTGCCGGTAGCTCATCTGGCCGTCCTCGGCCTGCACCGCCAACGCCTGCGGCATGCGCGCCACCTGCGCCTCGAACAACGCCTGCACCGGTTGCTGCAAGCCGCCGACCAATTCGCTGGCATTGCAGGTCACCAGCTCCTGGCGACGCTCGGCGGCGCCCAGCAGCTCGACCTTCGCCGGCACCGCCTGGTCACTGCCAGCCATCGCCCATAGCAGTTGCTCCAGGTAGCCGACATGGCGCTCGATGGTCGCCCGGTCGAACAGCGCCGTGGCGAACTCCAGGGCACCGCCGTAGCCGTCGGCGGTCTCGCCCAGGCTCAGGGTCAGGTCGAACTTGGCCAAGGTCTGCGCGCCGCCCAGCGCCTCCAGTTGCAGGTCGCCCAGTTGCAGGGCCTCGGCCGGGACGCCGTTCCAGGCCAGCGACACCTGGTACAGCGGGGTATGGGCCAGGCTGCGCGGCGGGTGCAGCAGTTCCACCACCTGTTCGAACGGCAGGTCCTGATGGTCCTGGGCCTGGCTGACGCAGGCCTTGACCCGCGCCAACAGCGCGCCGACGTCGGGCAGTCCGGCGGTATCGATGCGCAGGGCCAGGGAGTTGACGAACAGCCCGATCAGCCCTTCGACCTCGGCCTGCCGACGGTTGGCCACCGGCGTGCCGATCACCACCTCGGCCTGGCCGGACAGCCGCGCCAGCAGCGCCGCCCAGGCGGCGCCGAACAGCATGAACGGGGTGACCCCGTGGCGCAGGCACAGCGCCTTGAGGTCTTCGCTCAGACGCCGGTCCAAACGTATCTCGACCCGGTCACCGTGATAGTCCTGGCGGGCAGGCCGCGGCCGGTCGGTCGGCAGGGTCAGCAGCACCGGCGCGCCGGCCAGTGCCTGTTGCCAGTATTCGCCCTGGCGCTGCAGCGCCTCGCCGGCCAGCCAGCGGCGCTGCCACAGGGCGTAGTCGCCGTACTGGATCGCCAGCGCCGGCAGTGGGTCGTCGCGCCCTGCGCTGAAGGCCTGGTACAGCGCCGCCAGCTCCTGGGTGAACACCCCCATCGACCAGCCATCGGCGACGATATGGTGCAAGGTCAGCAGCAGCACATGATGCTCCGCCGCCAGGCACAGCAGGCGGCCGCGCACCGGCAACTGGTGCGCCAGGTCGAAGGGCAGCAGCGCTTCGGCGTGCATCAGTTCGGGCAGCTGCTGCTCGGCGCCGCGCAGGTCGTGCCAGACCAGGGCGAAGCCGCCACGCCCTGGGGCCACGCGCACCCGCGCCTCGGCGCCTTCCTGGGTGAAGTGGCTGCGCAGGCTTTCGTGACGCTCGATGATGCGCCCCAGTGCCCGCTCCAGCGCCGCACGGTCCAGCGGGCCGCGCATGACCAAGCCCAGGGGAATATGGTAGGCGGCGCTGGCATCGTCCATCTGCGCCAGGAACCACAGGCGCTGCTGGGCGAACGACAGCGGCAGGGACTGGCCACGGGGCGTCGGTTCGATGGCCGGCAGCACCTCGCCGCCGCGCTCGGCCAGGGTCGCCGCCACCGCCAGCAGACGGTCATCGGCGAACAGCTCGCCCAGCGACAACTCCCGGCCGAGGCGTGCACGCACCTGGCCGACCATGCGCATGGCCAGCAGCGAATGGCCGCCCAGTTCGAAGAAGCGGTCCTGGCGCCCCACCCGTTCCAGCTGCAGCAGCTCGCACCAGAGCTCGGCCAGGGCCGTTTCCAGGGCGCCTTCGGCGGCCTCGTGGGCCTGGCTGGCCGACGCCTCGCGCTCAGGCAACGGCAGCGCCCGGCGGTCGACCTTGCCGTTGGCGGTCAATGGCCAGGCATCCAGGCGCACCAGGGCCGCCGGCACCATGTAGGCCGGCAGGCGCTGCTGCAGGGCAGCGCGCAGGGCACCGACCGGCTGCGCCTCGGGGCCGGCAATGTAGTAGGCCACCAGTCGCGGCTGGCCGGGCTGGTCCTCGCGGGCCAGCACCAGCGCTTCGGCGACGCCGGGCAAGGCCAGCAGTTGTGCCTCGATCTCGCCCAGCTCGATGCGCAGGCCGCGCACCTTCACCTGGTCGTCGTTGCGGCCCAGGTAGTCCAGGGTGCCGTCGGCGTTCCAGCGGGCCAGGTCGCCAGTGCGGTACATGCGTGCGCCGGGCTGCTCGCTGAACGGGTCGTCGAGGAAGCGCTCGGCCGTCAGTTGCGCACGGTTCAGATAGCCCCGCGCCACCCCGGCACCGCCCACGTAGAGCTCGCCGGTCACGCCGCACGGTACCAGTTGCCGCGCCTCGTCCAGCAGGTAGATCCGGGCATTGGCGATCGGCCGGCCGATGTCCAGCGCCCCGCCCGGCAGCACCAGGCCGGAGGTGGCGACCACCGTCGCCTCGGTGGGGCCGTAGTTGTTGACCACCACGCAGCCCGGATCGCTGGTGAACTGGCGCAGGCGGTCGCCACCGATCAGCAGGGTGCGCAGGGTCGGATGGCGCAGCCCCTGGGTGAAGGCATATTCGGCGACCGGCGTTGGCAGGAAGGCCACCTTCAGCGGTTGCTCCAGCCACCAGGCCAGCAGCCCGTCGAGCTGCTCGTTGCCCAGCTCGACCGGTGGCAGGTGCAGCACCGCACCGGCGCACAGGGCCGGCCAGACCTCCCAGGCCATGGCGTCGAAGCCGAAGCCGGCGACGCTGGCAGTGTGCTCGCCGGCGCCCAGCTCGAAGGCCTTGCAGTGCCAGTGCACCAGGTTGGCCAGGGTACGGTGCTCGACCATCACGCCCTTGGGCTGCCCGGTGGAGCCGGAGGTGTAGATCACGTAGGCCAGGTGGCTGGCCAACAGGTCGTGCCGCCCGGGATTTTCCGTGCGCGCCGGCCAGTCCGCCCGGTCCAGTGCCAACACGGGCACGGCCAACCCCTCCAGGCGCGCCAGCAACACCTGCTGGGCCAGGACCACCACGGGGGCGCTGTCTTCGAGCAGGTAGCGCAGGCGCTCATCCGGATGCGTCGGGTCCACCGGCACATAGGCGCCACCGGCCTTGAGCACCGCCAGCAGCGCCACCAGGGTATCCAACCCGCGCCGGGCGACCACCGCCACCCGGTCGTCGGGCCCCACGCCCCGTTCGATCAGGTGATGGGCCAGGGCGTTGGCGCGCTGGTTCAGCTCGCCGTAGCTCAGGCGTGCATCGCCGGCCACGGCGGCCAGCGCCTGTGGGGCACGGGTGGCCTGGGCCTCGATCAGGGTCGGCAGGGTCTGCTCGACCGGGAATGGCCGGGCACTGCCGTTGAAGGTCTGCAGCAGGCGCCGGCGTTCGACGTCACCGACCAGTTCGACCTCGGCCAGGGAGGCCTGGTCGTTGGCGACCATCGTCTGCAGCAGGCGCTCGAAGTAACCGGCGAAACGGCGCACGCTGCTTTCATCGAACAGCGCCGTGGCGTACTCGAGGCTGCCGACCAGCGCCTCGCCCTGCTCGCCCATGCTCAGCGACAGGTCGAACTTGGCCACCTGGTTGGCCTGGGCCACGCCCTCCAGGCGCAATCCCGCCAGGCTCGGCGCGGCGCCCTCGGTGGCCAGCCAGTTGAGGGTGGTCTGGAACAACGGCGTATGGCCGAGGCTGCGCGCCGGGCGGACGATCTCCACCACCTGCTCGAACGGCAGGTCCTGATGCGCCTGGGCGTCGAGCAGGCGGGCCTTCACCTGACCCAGCAGGCGCTCGCTGCTCGGCGCGCCCGACATGTCGATGCGCAGCGCCAGGGTGTTGACGAACAACCCCACCAGCGGCTCCAGCTCGGCATGGCCGCGTCCGGCCACCGGGCAGCCCACCACGACCTCATTTTGCCCGGACAGACGTGCCAAGGTCGCGGCCCAGGCACTGAGCAGCACCATGTACAGGGTCGCCTGATGCCGCTGGGCCAGGGCCCGCAGGCCGGCACCGAGACGCGCATCCAACTGCAGCGCCAGGCTGGCGCCGCTGAAGTCCTGGCGTGGCGGCCGTGGCCGATCACTCGGCAGGCTCAACAGGGTCGGCGCGCCATCCAGGGCCTGGCGCCAGTAGTCGGCCTGGCGTTGCAGCTGCTCACCGGCCAGCCAGCGCCGCTGCCACACGGCGTAGTCACCGTACTGGATCCCCAGGGTCGGCAACGGATCGTCCAGGCCCTGGCGCATGGCCGGGTACAGCGCGCCCAGCTCACGGGTCAGCACGCCGAGGGACCAGCCGTCGGCGACGATATGGTGCAGGGTCAGCAGCAGCACATGGTGCTGATCCTCCAGGCGCAGCAGGCTGGCGCGCAGCAAGGGCCCCTCGACCAGGTCGAACGGCGCGGTGGCCTCGGCCTGCAGGTGCGCGGCCAGGTCATCGGGCGCCAGGCTCAGGCGCCGCAGCCAGCCCGGTTGCGGTCTGTCGGCGATGTGCACCTCGGCACTGTCGCCTGCGGGCACGAAGCGGCTGCGCAGGCCCTCATGGCGCGCGACGATGCACAGCAGGGCACGCTCCAGTGCGTCGGCATCCAGCGAGCCGCGCAGGCCCAGGGCCAGCGGCACGTTATAGGCCTGGCTGCCGCCCTCCAGCTGGGCCAGGAACCACAGCCGCTGCTGGGCGAACGACAACGGCAGGGGCTGCTCGCGGGACACCGCAACGATGGCCGGCAGCGCGCTGTGCCCGGCGCTGGCCAGCACCTGGGCCACGGCGGCCAGCTCGGGATTGGCGAACAGCTCGGCCAGGGTCAGCTCGACGCCGAGCCGCAGGCGCACCTGGGACACCATGCGCATGGCCAGCAGCGAATGGCCACCCAGGGCGAAGAAATGGTCATGCCGCCCGACCTGTTCCACCTGCAGCAGTTCGGCCCACAGCTGGGCCAGGGCGCTTTCCAGTTCACCCTCGGGGGCCACGTAGCCATGCTCGAACAGCGCCGAACGCTCCGGTGCCGGCAACGCCCGGCGGTCGAGCTTGCCGTTGGCGGTCAGCGGCAGCGCCTGCAGGGCGACGAAGGCCACCGGCACCATGTACTCCGGCAGATGGGCGAGCAGTTGCGTGCGCAGGATCTCAGGCAAGGGCGCCTCGAGGCCGGCTTGCGCGGTGAAATACGCCACCAGCCGCGGCTGGCCAGGCTGGTCCTCGCGGGCCACCACCACGGCCTCGCCGATGCCCGGCAGGCTGTTCAGCCGGTTCTCGATTTCTCCCAGCTCGATGCGCACCCCGCGAATCTTCACCTGGTCGTCGTTGCGCCCCAGATAGTCGAGGGTGCCGTCGGCCAGCCAACGCACCAGGTCACCGGTGCGGTACATGCGCGCGCCCGGCGTTGTAGAGAACGGATCGTCCAGAAAACGCTCGGCGGTCAGCTGCGGGCGGCCGAGGTAGCCACGGGCGACGCCGGAGCCGCCGATGTACAGCTCGCCCGCCACGCCCAATGGCACGTGCTGCAGATCGGCGTCGAGCACGTACAGACGGGCATTGTCCACGGGGCCGCCGATGTGCAGCGCGCCCCCCGCCTCCAGCACCCCGGAACTGGCCACCACGGTGGTCTCGGTCGGGCCGTAGTTGTTGACCACGGCGAAGGTCTGGGTGCGATTGAACTGACGCAGGCGATCGCCGCCGATCAGCAGGGTACGCAGGGTCGGGTGTCCGAGCTGATGACTGAAAGCGTATTCGGCCACCGGCGTCGGCAGGAAGCTGATATCCAGCGGTTGCTCGCGCCACCAGGCCAGCAACGCATCGAGGTCCTCGTGGCCCTCGCCGGCGGGTGCCAGGTGCAGGGTGGCCCCGGCGCATAGCGCCGGCCAGACCTCCCAGGCCATGGCGTCGAAGCCGAAACCGGCCAGGCTCGAAGTGTGCCGGCCCAGGCACAGATCGAAGGCCCGGCAGTGCCAGTCCACCAGGTTGTTCAGGGTGCGGTGCTCGACCATCACCCCCTTCGGCTGCCCGGTGGAGCCCGAGGTGTAGATCACGTAGGCCAGGTGTTCCGGTCCCAGGGCGACGACGGGGTCGTCCAACCGCTGCGGCCAGTCAGGCTGATCGAGCACCAGCACGGGCACCGTGATGCCACCCAGGCGCCCCCGCAAGCCGTGTTGGGTCAGCACGGCCACTGGCGCGCTGTCGTCGAGCAGGTAGCGCACACGCTCGTCCGGGTGGGCCGGGTCCACCGGCACGTAGCCGGCGCCGGCCTTGAGCACCGCGACCAGGCCAATCAGCGTGTCCAGGCCACGGCGGGCGAACACTGCCACGCGGTCGTCGGGACGAACGCCCAGACCGATCAGGTGGTGGGCCAGGGCATTGGCGCGCTGGTTCAGGTGCTGGTAGGTCAGCGACTGCTCGTTGGCAGTGGCGGCCAGGGCATGGGGATGGACCTGGGCCACGCCCTCGATGCGCCGATGCAGCGGACCGTGCGGCTGTTCGATGCCCGGGGTCTGGTTGAAGGTTTCCAGCAGCTCCTCACGCTCGTCGGCAGGCAGCATCGGCAGCGCCCTGACTTCAGTGGCGGGCGTCGCCGCAAGCAGGCTGCGCAGGGTCTGCTCCAGATAGGCGCAGACGCGCCGTGCCGGCACCTCGGGACTGGCCAGCAGGGTCAGGCGGAAGGCTTCGCCGAAGTCGTCGACACTCAAGGTCAAGGGGTAGTTGGTGGCTTCGGCGGCATGCACGATCTCGATCCCGGCCCAGCCGGCGCGCAGCACCGCTTCGGAGCCCGAGGCCGCGCTGTGGCGGTAGTTGAGCAAGGCATTGAACAGCGGCGACGGCGCTGCCACGCCGCTGCAGCGCTGGGCCAGGGCCAGGGGCGCGTGCTCATGGCGCATCAGCGTGCTCAGGCGCTGGTGGGTGGCCTTGATCGCGCAGGCCAAGTCGGCGTCGTTAAGGTCCACCCGCAACGGCAGCGTGTTGATGAAGATGCCCAGCGCCCGGTCGGTAGCCTCGGCGCCTTGCAGGCGGCCCATCAGCACGGTGCCGAACACCACCTGGTCGCGCCCGGTCAGGCCGCCCAGCACCCGTGCCCAGGCCAGGTGGAACAGGCTGGCGACGCTCACCCCCTGGCTGCGGGCATGGGCGCGCAGCTCGCGACACAACGCCAGGTCGAGGTCCAGCGCGTGCTCGTTCAGCGCCGCGCCATCGCCCTGCACATCGGCCAGGCCATAGGCCAGGGTCGGCGCGTCCACGCCGCCGAGCATCTCGCGGAAGAACGCCTCGTGCTCGGCCTCGCCGATGCCCAGCAGGGCTTGGGCCACATGGTTGCGGAACGGCAGCGGGCGGCCCAGCCGGGCACTTTCGCCGAGCAGGAAGGCGAGCATCTCGTGGCGCACCACCTCAAGGGCGCTGTGGTCCATGGCCACGTGGTGGAACTGCAGGGTCGCGTGGACCTGCCCATCCGCCTCCGGCGCCTGGCATTGCAGGCGGATCAACGGTGCCTGGGTCAGGTCGAAGCCGCTGTCCGGCAGCTGGCCCTCGGCGAGCTGGATGACCCGCAGCCGGGCCCGGCGCCAGACCACCTGCACCGGCGTCTCCAGGGCCTTCCAGTGCACCGAGGTGCGCAGGATGTCGTGACGGTCGATCACCCCTTGCAGGGCCTGCGCGAAGGCCTCGACCCGGGCGCTGCTGGCGAACACGAAGCGCGCCTGCATCACGTAGGGATCGTGGTCGCCGGCGCTGGCATGGTGGAACAGCATGCCTTGCTGCAACGGCACCAGCGGGTAGATGTCCTGCACATTGACCGCGCCGCCGGGCACGCCTTCGACCAGTTGGTCGATGCTGGCCTGGTCGAGTTCGACCAGGCTGAGCATGGCTGGGGTGATCCGAGTGCAGCCGGCCGGAATGCGGTTTTCCGGTACCTCGACGTTGCCCTGGCGCGCCGCCACGTACTCGCCACGCTCGAGCATCCCCAGCAGCGCCGGCTTGTGCTCGCGCAGCCGCGCCACCAACGCGGCGTCGCTCAGGGCCTGGCGATTGCCCTGGACTACCAGCTGGCCATCCTTGAGGGCCAGCTGGACATTGTTGGCGGCCAAGGTCGCCAGTAGTTCGTTGATGCTCACAGGACGATCTCCATTCTGTCTGTGATGGCGGCATAGCCTGCCAGCGTCGGGTGTTCGAACAGGCTGCGCACGTCGGCCTCCAGGCCCGCCTCGCGCAAGCGCGAGGTTAGGGTCACGGCCAGCAGCGAGTGGCCGCCCAGTTCGAAGAAGTTGTCGTGGCGCCCTATCCGCTCCACGCCCAGCAGCTCGCCCCAGATAAGCGCCAGCAGCTGTTCGGTGTCGCCCTGCGGCGCCTCGTAGGCCCGCGCTGGCAGGTCCGGCTGCGGCAGCGCCTTGCGGTCAAGCTTGCCATTGGGGGTCAGCGGCATGGTGTCGAGGGCCATGAACAGCGCCGGGACCATGTACTCGGGCAGTTGCCCCAGCAGCGCTTCGCGCAAGGCCTCGGCGGGCGGCACGTCGCCGGTGACGTAGGCCACCAGGCGCGGGCCGGCCGGCTGGGCGTCGTGCACCAGCACCACGGCTTCACGTACCCCAGGCACCCGGGTGAGGCAGGCTTCGATCTCGCCCGGCTCGATGCGCAGGCCGCGCAGCTTGATCTGGTGGTCGGTACGGCCGAGGAACTCAAGGCTGCCGTCAGCGCGCTGGCGCACACGGTCGCCACTGCGGTACAGGCGCTCCCCGTCGGCGAACGGGCTGGCGATGAAGCGCTCGGCCTGTTGCTCCGGCAACCCCAGGTAGCCACGCGCCACCCCGGCGCCGCCGATGTGCAGTTGGCCGGCGACGCCCAATGGCACAGGCTGGTCGTGGCCATCGAGCACGTACAGACGGGTGTTGTCGATGGGCCGGCCAATCGGCAGCGCCCCCGGCGTCAGCGGATCCTGCGGGTGCAAAGTGCAGACGCTGCAATCGACCGTGGTTTCGGTCGGCCCGTAGACGTTATGCAGCCTTGCCCGTGGCAGGCGCTCGCGCACCTGGCGCACCAGGACCTCGGTCAGCTCGCCACCGCCGCAGACGATATCAGTGAGGCTGTCGCAGGCCGCGCTGGCGTCGTGTTCGAGGAACTGTTGCAACAGCGCCGGCACAAACTGCACCACGCCCACCTGTTGCTGGCGGATCAGCTCGGCCACGTACTGCGGGTCGCGGTGGCCGTCCGGGCGCGCCAGCACCAGGCGCACGCCGCTGCACAGCGGCCAGAACAGCTCCCACACCGAGGCGTCGAAGCTCACCGGGGTCTTGTGCAACAACGCACCCTCACCTGGGAACAACCCGGCGCTCCAGCGCACCAGGTTGACCACGTTGCGGTGCTCGACCATCACCCCCTTGGGCAGCCCGGTGGAGCCGGAGGTGTAGATCACATAGGCCAGGTTGGCGGCGGTCAGGCCCGGCACCTGTGGGTTGTGGCTTGGCTGACGGGTCCAGTCCGCCTGGTCGAGATCAACCTGCGTCAGTGGCAGATCCCCCATCAGCGCCCGGGTGGCCGTCTGCACCAGGACCGCCCTTGGCTGGCTGTCGACCAGCATGTGGCGGATCCGTTCGGCTGGATAGTCGGGGTCCAGCGGCACATAGGCACCACCGGCCTTGAGGATCGCCAGCAGGCCGACCACCAGCGACAGCCCGCGCTCGACACAGATCGCCACCCGGTCGTCGGGCCGCACACCCAGCGCGATCAGGTGATGGGCCAGGCGGTTGGCCTGGGCATTGAGCTGCTCATAACTGAGTTCACCCTGCTCGGCGCTGAGCGCAACGGCCTCGGGCCTGCGCAAGGCCTGGGCCTCGAACAGTTCCTGGAGGGTCCGATTCAGGTCGTGGGGCTGCGCCGTGCGGTTGAAGTCGTGCACCAGCTGGTCGCGTTCCTCGCCCGACAGCACTGGTAGTTGCAGCAGCGCTTGCCGTGGCTGATGGGCCAAGGCCTCGGCCATGGCCTCCAGCACCCGGCGCATCTGCTCGCAGACACGCGCGGCGCCGACCGCCGCCGGGGCCAGGGTGACCAGGCGGAAGCGCTCGCCAATATCGTCCACGCTCAGGCTCAGCGGATAGTTGCTGCGCTCGTTGCTGTCGAGGGTCTCGATGCCTTGCAGGGCCTGACGCTGCTCCTCGTCCGCCTGGCTGCCGTGGCGGTAGTTGAGCATCGCGCTGAACAGCGGCGCCGGGGCCGGCACGCCGCTGCAACGTTGGGCCAGGGCCAGCGAGGCATGTTCATGGGCGAGCAAGGCGCTCAGGCGCTGCTGGGTCTGACGCACAGCGTCCTGCAGGTTGATGCCTGCAAGGTCCAGGCGCAGCGGCAAGGTGTTGATGAACATGCCCAGCGCCTGGTCCGCTCCCGCGCCGCCTTCCAGGCGACCGAGCAGCACGGTGCCGAATACCACGCTGTCACGGTCGCTGGCGGCGGCCAGCAAGCGGGCGTAGGCCAGGTGGAACAGGCTGGCGACGCTGATGCCCAGCTGCCGGGCCTGCTGACGCAGAGCGGTGGCCAGGGGTTCGTCCAGCCACAGCTGGGCCTCTTCGATACCGAGCCCATCGACCTGCACATCACTCAGGCCGAACGGCAGGGTCGGCTCGTCGATATCCCCCAACTGCTCGCGGAAGAACGCCTCGTGCTCGGCCTGGCTGACGCCCAGCCGCGCCTGGGCCACGTAGTTGCGGTACGGCGCGCCCTGTTCGGCGGGCACCGACGCACCTTGCAGATAACCGACCAGTTCCCGGCCGAGCACATCCAGCGCGGTATGGTCGAGGACGATATGGTGGAACTGCAGCACAGCCTGCCGTCCGGCGCCCTGCGCGTCCGGCCAGTGGTACAGGCGCACCAGTGGCGCCTGATCCAGGGCCAAAGCGTGGGGCACCGCTGCCTCTTCAGCCACCTCGAGCAACGCCAGGTCAGCCTGGCGCCAGACCACTTGCAATGCCTGCGGCAGGCCGTCCCACAGCACTGAAGTACGCAGCACGTCATGACGGGCGATGACCTTGCCCAGCGCATCGACGAAGGCGTACAGCCGGTCACGGCTGGTGAAGGCCATGCGCGACTGCAGCACATAGGGATCGTGCTCCGGCGAGCTGAGGTGGTGGTAAAGGATGCCTTCCTGCAACGGCGCCAGTGGGTAGATGTCCTGCACGTTGGCCGCGCCGCCCGGCACCGTGGCGACGATGCGCTCGATGGCGGCCGGTTCGAGGTCCACCAGTGGCAGCATGTCCGGAGTGATCCGGGTGCAGCCGGCCGGGATCCGGTTGGCCGGCACCTCGACCTGGCGGCCATGGCCCAGGGTCGCCGCCAACGCCGCTACCGTTGGCTGGCCGAACAACGTGCGCACGTCGGCCTGCAGGCCGGCCTGGCGCAGGCGCGCGGTGAGGCTTACCGCGAGCAGCGAGTGGCCGCCGAGTTCGAAGAAGTTGTCGTGGCGACCGACCTGCGCAATGCCCAGTACCTCGGCCCAGAGTGCCGCGATAATGGTCTCCACGGGGCCTTCCGGCATGGCGTAGGCCTGGTCGGCGAGTATGGCCGGCTCCGGCAAAGCCTTGCGGTCCAGCTTGCCGTGGCGGGTCAGTGGCAACTCGTCCAGGTGCACGAAGGCTTGCGGTATCAAGTGGCCCGGAAGACGGGTTTGCAGCCCTTGGCGCAGGGTGTCGAGATCGACCACGGCGGTTGCTGTGAACCAGGCCAGCAGGCGTTCGTTGCGCACCAGTACCACGGCATCCGCGATACCCGGCTCAGCCTTCAGCGCGGCTTCGATCTCGCCCAGCTCGACCCGCACGCCACGGATCTTCACCTGGTCGTCATTGCGGCCCTGGTAGTCCAGCGTGCCGTCGGCATTCCAGCGCACCAGATCGCCCGTGCGGTACATCCGGCCGCCGTTGAACGGATCGTCGAGGAAACGCTCGGCGGTCAGTTCAGGACGGTTGAGGTAACCTCGGGCGACCTGCGCACCACCGATGTACAACTCGCCAATCACACCCACCGGTACGGGTTGGCGTTGCTCGTCCAACACATAGACGCAGGTGTTGGCGGTCGGCTTGCCGATATGCAGCGCACCGCCCGGTTGCAGTTGCCCCGACGTCGCCACCACGGTGGTTTCGGTCGGGCCATAGTTGTTGACCAGCGCAAAGCCCGGATCACGGTCGAACTGGCGCAGGCGATCACCGCCGACCAGCAGCGTGCGCAGGGTCGGGTGCTGGCGTTCGCGGCGCAGCGCCTGCTCGGCGACTGGTGTCGGCAGGAAGCTCACGTGCAGCGGCTGCTCCAGCCACCAGTCGAGCAGTTCATCGACATGCTCGCCGCCGATGGACGCCGGCGGCAGGTGCAGCACCGCCCCGGCGCACAGGGCCGGCCAGGCTTCCCAGGCCATGGCGTCGAAACCGAAACCGGCGACGCTGGAGGTGTGGCTGCCTGCGCCCAGATCGAACGCCTGGCAATGCCAGTGAATCAGGTTGGCCAGGGTGCGGTGCTCGACCATCACCCCCTTGGGCTGGCCGGTGGAACCGGAGGTGTAGATGACATAGGCCAACTGATGCGCGTCCAGCCCTGCAACCACAGGGTTGCTGGCCGCCTGGTCGAGCCAGTCATCGCCATCCATCAAGACTTTAGCTACATCGCCGACCAACGCTTCGGTGGTCGATTCGACCAGCACCAGCGCTGGCGCGCTGTCGCTGAGCAGATAGGCAATCCGCTGCGCCGGATAGCCCGGATCGACCGGCACATACGCCGCGCCGGCCTTGAGCACGGCCAGCATCGCCACCATCCGTTGCGGACCACGTTCCAGGCACAGCGCCACACGGTCGCCCAAGACCACGCCACGCTCGATCAGGTGATGAGCCAGGCGGTTGGCACGCTGGTTGAGCTCGCCGTAGCTCAGGCCCAGTTCACCCTGTACAACGGCCAATGCTTCGGGCGATTGAGCCTCGACCAACGCGTGCACGGTCTGCCCTTGCGGGTAGTCCACGGCCGTGGCATTGAAACCTTCAAGCACCTGGCCTCGCTGCGCACCGTCGAGGATGGGCAGCCTGTCGACCTGCGCCGCGCCACCCTGCTCCAACGCCTGGATCAACTGGCTCACGGCAGCGGTCATCCAACCTGCGACCCGTTCGGCACCAATCCCCAACTGGGCCAGCACGCTGAGGCTGAAGCCTTCCCCGTGGTCGTCCACGCTCAGGGTCAGCGGGTAATTGCTGCGTTCTTCACCGCCCAGCTGATGCATGCCCTGGAACCCTGAAGCATCCACACCGGCCTTATCCGTCGGGCTGTGACGGTAGTTGAGCAAGGCACTGAATAGCGGCGCCGAGGCCGGCACGCCGCTGCAACGCTGGGCCAACGCCAATGACGCATGCTCATGCCCGAGCAGCGCCGACAGCCGCTGGTGGGTGGCCTGCACCGCGGCGCGGGTGCCCTTGGCGGTGTCGATGCGCAGCGGCAAGGTGTTGATGAACACCCCCAGCGCCCGGTCGGCGCCCTCGCCGCCTTGCAGGCGGCCCATCAGCACGGTGCCGAACACCACGTCGCGACGCCCCGCCAGCACACCCACCACGCGTGCCCAGGCCAGGTGCATCAGGCTCGCGGCGCTGACCCCAAGGGCCCTTGCCTGCTCGCGCACCCGGCGCGACAAGGCCAGATCCAGCGGCAGGCGCGACTCCTCGATATCGCGCCCGTCGCCCTGCACATCGGCCAGGCCCATCGGCAGGGTGGGCTCGTCGACATCGCCGAGCATGTCGCGGAAGAACGCCTCGTGCCCCGCCTCGGCGGCGCCCAGGCGTACCTGGGCCACGTAGGTGCGGTACGGCACGGGCGCGCTCAACAGGTGCTGGCGACCGGAGAGAATCGCCTGCAGCTCGTGGACGATCACCTCCATCGCCGTGTGGTCCAGGGTCAGGTGGTGGAAGTGCAGGACGGCCACCACCCGCTGCAGGGCCGGGTCCAAGGCGTACGTCAGGCGCAGCAGCGGCGCCTGGGTCAGGTCCAGGCGTTGCAGGCGGGCATCGAAGTGCGCGTGCAACCGCTCGATCACCGCCTCTTCGCCGAGCCCGGTGACTTCGTTGACTGCAAGCTGGGCCTGGCGCCAGACCACCTGCACCGGCTCGCCCAACCCTTCCCAGACCACCGAGGTGCGCAGGATGTCGTGGCGGTCGATGACCTGTTGCAAGGCCTCGGCACAGGCCTGCAAGCGATCCTGGCTGTCGAAGGCCAAGCGGGTCTGCAGCAGGTATGGGTCGCCCTGCTCGGCACTGAGGTGATGGTAGAGGATGCCTTCCTGAAGCGGCGCCAGCGGGTAGATTTCCTGCACGTTGGCGGCACCACCCGGCACGGTGGCGACGATGCGGTCGATGCTGGCCTGGTCCAACTCGATCAGGCTGAGCATGTCCGGGGTGATCTGCGTCGCACCTTGCGGCACACGGTTCTCAGGCACTGCCACTTCACGCCCCGAACCCACCGCCGCCGCCAACGCGGCCAAGGTCGGCTGGGCGAACAGCACGCGCACGTCGGCATTCAGCCCGGCCTTGCGCATGCGCTCGATCAGGCTCACCGCCAGCAGCGAGTGGCCACCGAGTTCGAAGAAGTGGTCATGGCGACCAACCTGCTCGACCTTGAGCACTTCGGCCCAGATCGCGGCCAGCGCGGTTTCGATCTCACCTTGCGGCGCCTCGAAGGCACGGCTGACCAGCGCCTCGCTGCCCGGCTGAGGCAAGGCGCGGCGGTCAAGCTTGCCGTTGGCGGTCAGCGGCAGCGCATCCAGCTGTACATAGGCCGACGGCAACATGTAGTCCGGCAGCACGCCTTGCAGACGCTCATGCAGCTCGCCGATGCTCGGCACCTGGCCGGTGAAGTAAGCGACCAGGCGCTTATCGCCCGGCGCGTCCTCCCGCACGATCACGGCGGCATCACGCACACCTGGACATTCGCCCAGACGCGCCTCGATCTCGCCCAGTTCGATACGGAAGCCACGCAGCTTGACCTGCTGGTCGGCACGGCCCAGGTAACGCAGGGTACCGTCGGCCTGCCAACTCACCAGGTCGCCGCTGCGGTACATCGTGCCGCCGTTGAACGGATCAGGCAGGAAGCGCTCAGCCGTCAGTTCCGGCTGGCCCAGGTAGCCCAGGGCCACGCCGTCACCGGCGATATACAACTCGCCCACCGCCCCCACTGGCAGCAGTTGCTGGCGGGCATCGAGCACATAGCAGTGGCTGTTACCGATCGGCTTGCCAATCGGGATGCTGCCCTCGCCCACCGCGGTGATTTCGTGGGTGGTGCTGAAAGTAGTGGCCTCGGTCGGGCCGTAGCCATTGAGCAGGTGTTGCGGCGCGCCATCGCGCAGTACCCGGGCGATCACCGCCGGGTCCAGCACATCGCCACCGACCATCAGGTAGCGAAGCGCTCGGAACGCTGGCAGCAGGTCGTCGGCGAACTGGTGGAACAGGCCGGCGGTCAGCCACAGCACGGTGACGCCCTGCTCCAGCAGCACTTCGCGCAGGCCCTGGCGCGACAGCACCGTGTCCTGGTCGATCACCACCACCGCGCCGCCGTTGAGCAGTGGCGCCCAGACTTCCAGGGTGCTGGCGTCGAACGCCGGGTTGGAGGCGAAGGCCACGCGGTCCTGGCTGTTGAAATCGGCAAAGCCGTTGTTGATCACCAGGCGCACGATGGCCCGGTGCGGCACCTGCACGCCCTTCGGCGTGCCGGTGGAGCCAGAGGTGTACATGATGTACGCCACGCTGCCGGCGTCCACCGCCAGGCCCAGCGGCGCATCCGCGTAACCGCTCAGGTCGAGGCGGTCGAGTTCGACCCGGCGCGCGCCCTCCACTTGCGGCTGGTCGCTGTGGGTCAGCACCAGCCGCGCCTGGCTGTCGGCCACCATGAACGCCTGGCGCTCGGCAGGAGCGTTGCCGTCCAGCGGCACGAACACCGCCGCGCATTTGCTCACCGCCAGCTGGGCCGCCAGCAGGTCGAACGAACGTGGCAGCAGCAAGGCTACCCGGTCACCCGCCTGTACGCCCTGCTCCAGCAGGTACCCGCCCAGCCGGTTGGCCTGCCGGTCGAGCGCCTGGTAGCTCCAGCGCCGCGTGCCATGGGCCACCGCCAGCGCATCCGGGCAGGCCTTGGCCTGCGCCTCGAACAGGGCATGCACGGGCAGGTCGCGGGGATAGTCGCGACGGGTCGCGTTGAACTGCCGCGCCACGCGCTCGCGCTCGGCGTCCGGCAAGGCGTTGATACCGTTCAACAGCGCCGCCGGCGTTTCCGCCAGGGTATCGACCAACCGCGCCAGGGCCGTCTGCAGCAGCTGGCAGACCAGTGCCCCCTCCACTTGCGGCACCGCCTGCACGGTCAGGATGAAACCGTCACCCAGGTCGTCGACGCTGACCACCAGCGGGTAGTTGCTGCGCTCATGGGCGGCCAGTAGTTCGATGCCCTGCCAAGCCTGTGCGCGCTGCGACCCGGTCGCCGCGCTGTGGCGGTAGTTGAGCAGGCTGGTGAACAGCGCCTGGGAGGCCGGCACACCGCTGCAACGCTGAGCCAGGGCCAGGGACGCTTGCTCGTGGGCCAGCAGACGCGCCAGACGCTGATGGGTCAGCCGCACGCCGTCGACCACGTCCATCCCGCCCACGCTGACCCGCAATGGCAAGGTGTTGATGAACATGCCCAACGCGCGCTCGGCGCCCTCGCCGCCCTGCAGGCGACCGAGCAGCACGGTGCCGAACACCACTTCCTCGCGGCCGGACAGTTGCGCCAGCACCTGCCCCCAGGCCTGGTGCACCAGGCTGGCGACGCTGATGCCCAGCAACCGTGCCTGCTGACGCAGGCGCAAGGCCAGTGGCTCATCCAGGCGCTCGCGGTGGTCGAGCACGTGGCTGCCGTCGCCCCGCGCCCCGCGCAGGCCGAACACTTCGGTCGGCTCGTCGATATCGCCCAGCAGTTCGCGGAACAGTGCCTCCTGCGCCTGGCTGTCGTCGCGCAGGCGAGCCTGGGCCACATAGTTGCGGTAAGGGACGCTGTCACCCTCGGGCATGCGCCCCAGCAGCGCGTCGCCGACCTCGGCCACCAGCAGCTCCATGGCGGCGTGGTCGAGGAGGATATGGTGCAGCAGCAGGGTCGCCTGCAAGCGGCCCTTTTCCACCTGGCGGCTCAGGTGCATCAATGGTGCGCGGCCCAGGTCCAGGCGCGGGCTGTCCAGTGCCGGCTCAAGGTCCAGGCGCGCCTCGCGCCAGACCACCTGCACCGCTTCGTCGAGCCCCTGCCAGTGCACGCTGGTGCGCAGGATGTCGTGGCGGGCGATGACCTGGTTCAGCGCCGCGACGAAGGCCTCCAGCTCGGTCTGGCCGGCGAAGGCGAAGTTCAGTTGCAGTACGTAGGGGTCGACCTCGGCGCTGGCCAGGTGGTGGTAGAGAATGCCCTGCTGCAACGGCGCCAGGGCGTACAGGTCCTGGATGTTGGCCGCGCCGCCGGGGATTCTCTGCACCAGGCTGTCGAGCGCGGCCTGCTCCACCGTCGCCAACGGCAGCATGTCGGGGCTGATGCGTGTGCAGCCCGCCGGGATACGGTTGGCCGGCACCTCCAGCGTCACCTCGCCGCCCACCGCCGCCGCCAGCGCGGCCAGGCTCGGCTGGCCGAACAGTACCCGCACATCCGCCGCGAGGCCGGCCTGGCGCATGCGCGCGGTCAGGGTCACGGCCAGCAGCGAGTGGCCGCCGAGCTCGAAGAAGTTGTCATGACGACCGACCCGGTCCACGCCCAGCAGTTCGCTCCACAGCTGCGCCAGCAGGGTCTCGACTTCGCCTTGCGGTGCCTCGTAGACCTGCTGCGTGGTTTCCGGCTGTGGCAGCGCCTTGCGGTCGAGCTTGCCGTTGGGGCTCAGCGGCAGCGCCTCGAGGTAGGTGAACGAAGCCGGCACCATGAACTCCGGCAACTGGCCCAGCAGCGCTGCGCGCAGCGTGTCCGGCGCCTGCCGGGCACCGGTGTAGTACGCCACCAGGCGCTGCTCGCGGGCCAGCACCACCGCCTCCTTGACCCCTTCGATACGGGCCAGGCAGGCCTGGATTTCGCCCAGTTCGATGCGCAGGCCGCGGATCTTCACCTGGTCGTCGTTGCGCCCGAGGTACTCCAGGTTGCCATCGGCCAGGTAGCGGGCCAGGTCGCCGGTGCGGTACATCCGGCCACCGGTCCTGAGCGAGAACGGATCATCAAGGAAGCGTTCGGCGGTCAGTTGCTCGCGGTTGAGATAACCCCGCGCCACCTGCACGCCACCGATATACAGCTCGCCGGCCACGCCCACCGGTACCGGCTCGCCTTGGGCGTCCAGAACGTACAGCGCGGTATTGGCGATCGGCTTGCCGATCGGCGTGTTGTCCGGTGCCGTCACGCAGTGCCAGGCGCTGACATCCACCGCCGCCTCGGTCGGGCCGTACAGGTTGTGCAGCTCGACCGTCGGCAGCTGTGCGTGGAAACGCCGTACCAGGCTGCCGGGCAAGGCCTCGCCGCTGCACAGCACACGCTTGAGCTGGTGCGGCAGGACTTGGCCATGGGCGAGGAACACATCGAGCATCGACGGCACGAAGTGCAAGGTGCTGACCTGCTCTTCACGGATAACCTCGCGCAGGTACTCGGGGTCACGATGTCCTCCAGGGCGTGCCATCACCAGACGGGCGCCGGTCTGCAGCGGCCAGAGGAACTCCCACACCGATACGTCGAAGCTGAACGGGGTTTTCTGCAACACCACGTCACCGGCGCCCAGGCGGTAGGCGTCCTGCATCCACAGCAGGCGGTTGACCACCCCGGCGTGCTCGTTCATCACGCCCTTGGGCAGGCCGGTGGAGCCGGAGGTGTAGATCACATAGGCCAGGTGTCGCGGGGTCAGCCCGGGCACCTGTGGGGCCTGCGCCGGCTGCGCCTGCCAGGTTGGCCGGTCGAGGTCGATCAACGTCGCCCGACTCGCCTGCGGCACGTCGCGGGTGGCGCCGTGCACCAACACCGCCCGCGGCGCGCTGTCATCGAGCATGTGACGGATGCGCTCGGCCGGATAGTCCGGGTCGACTGGGACGTAGGCGCCGCCGGCCTTGAGGATGGCCAGCAAGCCGACCACCATCGACAGGCCGCGTTCGACGCAGATCGCCACGCGATCGTCGGGTTTTAACCCCAGCGCAATCAGGTGATGGGCCAGGCGGTTGGCCTGCTCGTCGAGCTGGCGATAGGTCAGCTCGCCTTCCTCGGACTTCACTGCAATGGCCTGCGGCGTGCGTCGCACCTGGGCCTCGATCATGCCGTGCAGGGTCTGCTGCAGGTCGTACGCCACCGTCGTGTCGTTAAAATCGACCAGCACCTGGCGCCGCGCCTCGGCATTGAGCACCGGCAACCGGTTCAGCGCCTGCTGCGGCTGTTGCTCAAGCGCCAGCAACAGGCCGTCGAGCACCTGCAGCATCTGCGCGCAGACCCGCTGCGCGCCCACCTGGGCCGACACCTGCACGCCCAGGCGCAGGCCATCGCCGAAGTCATCGACGTTCAGGCTCAGCGGGTAGTTGGTGCGCCCTTCGCTGCCCAGGGTCTCGATCCCCTCCCAGGCCTGTGGCTGCGGCGCGGCGCGGGTGCTCTGGCGGTAGTTGAGCATGGCGCTGAACAGCGGCAGCGGCGCGGCCACCTGGCTGCAGCGCTGGGCCAGGGCCAGCGAGGCGTGCTCGTGGACCAGCAGCGCCGACAGCTCGCGGTGGGTGGCCAGCACGCCGTCGCGCACGCCCAACCCGTCCAGCTCGACCCGCAACGGCAGGGTGTTGATGAACATGCCCAGTGCCCGCTCGCTGCCCTCGCCGCCCTGCAGGCGGCCCAGCAACACGGTGCCGAACACCACGCGGCCCTTGCCGCAGGCCACCGCCAGCAGGCGCGCCCAGGCCAGGTGCACCAGGCTTGCGGTGCTCACCCCCAGCTGTCGAGCCTGGTCGCGCAGGCGAGCATAGCGGGCGCCCTCGAACGCTACCTCGGCCTCATCGAGGGCGCGGCCATCGTCTTGCACCTCGCGCAGGCCGAACGGCAGGCTCGGCTCGTCGATATCGCCCAGGCGGTCGCGGAAGAACGCCTCGTGCTCGGCCTCGCTGACGCCAAGGCGCGCCTGGGCCACATAGTTGCGGTACGGTACCGAGGCCGGCAACGGCTCGCTCTGCCCCAGCAGGTAGCTGCGCAGTTCGGCCTGCACCGCCTGCATGGCGATATGGTCGAGCACGATATGGTGGAACTGCAGCACCGCCTCGACCCGCTGGCTGCCCGGCTCGGTGCGGTGCAGCAGGCGGATCAGCGGCGCCTGACCAAGGTCCAGGCGCGTCAGGTGGGCGTCGTCGAGCGGCGCCAATTGCAGCGGCGCCTGGCGCCAGACCACCTGCACCGGTTGCGCCAGACCGTCCCAGAGCACTGCGGTGCGCAGGATGTCATGCCGGGCGATGACCTGCTCCAGGGCCTGGGCGAACGCCTGCAGACGCGCCGGGCTGTCGAAGCGCAGCCGCGCGCGCAGGGCATAGGGATCGGCGCCTACGGCGCTCAAGTGCAGGAAGAGGATGCCCTCCTGCAACGGCGCCAGGGGGTAGATATCCTGGACATTGGCCGCACCACCCGGCACTGCGGCGGCGATACGCTCGATGGCGGCCGGCTCCAGGCTCACCAGCGGCAGCATGTCCGGGGTGATCTGGGTGCAACCCGCCGGGATCCGGTTGGCCGGCACTGTCACCGCGCCACCCTGGCCCAGGGTGGCCGCCAGCGCTGCCACGCTCGGCTGGCCGAACAGGGTGCGTACATCCACCTGCAGGCCGGCCTGGCGCAGGCGCGCGGTCAAGGTTACGGCCAGCAGCGAGTGACCGCCCAGTTCGAAGAAGTTGTCGTGTCGCCCTACCCGCTCCACGCCCAGCAGTTGCGACCAGATCTCGGCCAGCAGCACCTCGGTCTCGCCCTGTGGCGCCTCGTACTGGCGCGCCTGCAGGTCCGGCAACGGCAGCGCCTTGCGGTCGAGCTTGCCGTTGGGGGTCAGCGGCCAGCTGTCGAGGTGGATGAACAGCGCCGGCACCATGTACTCCGGCAACCGCGCCAGCAATGCCTGACGCAGCGCGTCGGCCGGCTGCGGCTCGCCACGGTGGTAGGCGACCAGGCGATCACCGCCGTGTGGATGCCGCTGGACCAGCACCAGGGCCTCACGCACGCCGGCCAAGCGGTTCAGGCAGGCCTCGATCTCGCCCGGCTCGATGCGCAGCCCGCGCAGCTTGATCTGGTGGTCGGTGCGACCCAGGAACGTCAGGCTGCCATCGGCTGCCTGGCGTACCAGGTCGCCGCTGCGGTACAGGCGCTCACCCTCGACGAACGGGCTGGCGATGAAGCGTTCGGCCTGTTGCTCCGGCAACCCCAGGTAGCCACGCGCCACCCCGGCGCCGCCGATATGCAGCTGGCCGGCGACGCCCCAGGGTACCGGCTGGTCGTGGGCATCGAGGACGTACAGGCGGGTGTTGTCGATGGGGTGGCCGATCGGCAACGCGCCAAATGGAATCGGTTGTCCGGGTTCCAGGGTCCAGACGCTGCAGTCGACCGTGGTTTCGGTGGGGCCGTAGACGTTGTGCAGGCGCACTTGCGGCAAACGCTGGCGAACCTGCCGGGCCAAGGCCTCGGCCAACTCGCCGCCACCGCAGACGATATCGGTCAGGCTGGCGCAGGCGGCGCTGTCGTCCTGGTCGAGGAACTGCTGCAACAATGCGGGCACGAATTGCACCACGCCGACCTGCTGCTGGCGGATCAGCCCGGCCAGGTACTGCGGGTCGCGCTGGCCATCCGGCTTGGCCAGCACCAGGCGCAGCCCGCTGCACAGCGGCCAGAACAGCTCCCACACCGAGGCGTCGAAGCTCACCGGGGTCTTGTGCAGCACCGCGCCGCCGGCCGGGAACCGGCGCGCACTCCAGTGCACCAGGTTGGCCAGGTTGCGCTGCTCGACCATCACCCCCTTGGGCAGGCCGGTGGAACCAGAGGTGTAGATCACATAGGCCAGGTGCGCGCCGTTAAGCCCGGGCACCCGCGGGTCGCTGTCCGGCTGTCCGGCCCAGCTCGGTTGATCGAGATCGACCTGCGGCAACGCCGCTTCGCCGACCAGCGTCCGCGTGCCTCGTTGCACCAGCAGCGCTCGCGGCTGGCTGTCGGCGAGCATGTGGCCGATACGTTCTGCCGGGTAATCCGGGTCCAGCGGCACATAGGCGCCGCCGGCCTTGAGGATGGCCAGCAGGCCGACCACCAGCGACAGGCCGCGCTCGACACAGATAGCCACCCGGTCGTCAGGCTGCACGCCCAGCGCGATCAGGTGGTGGGCCAGGCGGTTGGCCTCGGCGTTGAGCTGGCGATAGCTCAGTTGTCCTTCCTCCGACTGCACCGCGACCGCCTCGGGATGGCGCGCCACCTGCTGCTCGAACAATGCCTGGACGGGCTGTTCGACATCACCGGCCTGGGCCGTCGCGTTACAGGCCTGCAACAGATGCCCACGCTCATCGTCCGGCAATACCGGGACCGACAGCAGCGCGTGCCGTGGCTGAGCCTCCAGACCTTCGACCATGCCCTGCAGCACGTGCCGCATTTGCCCGCAGATCCGCTGGGCGCCAACGCTTGCCGGGGTCATCGCCACCAGACGGAAGCCTTCCCCCATGTCGTCCACGCTCAAGCTCAGTGGATAGTTGCTGCGCTCCTGGCCATCGAGGAACTCGATGCCCTGCCACTGCTGGCGCCGATCTTCGCTCGCCGCCTGGCCATGGCGGTAGTTGAGCATGGCGCTGAACAGCGGCGCCGGGGCCGGCACGCCACTGCAACGCTGGGCCAGTGCCAGCGACGCGTGCTCATGCACCAGCAAGGCACTCAGGCGCTGCTGGGTCAGGCGTAAGGCGTCCTGCAGGTCGAGGCCTGCAAGGTCCAGGCGCAGCGGCAAGGTGTTGATGAACATGCCCAGGGCCCGCTCGGCGCCCTCGCCGGCCTCCAGGCGGCCCAGCAACACGGTGCCGAACACCACACGATCGGTGCCGCTGACGGCAGCCAGCAGGCGGGCGAAGGCCAGGTGGAACAGGCTGGCGGGGCTGATGCCCAACTGCCGGGCCTGTTGCCGCAGCCGCGCGGCCAGGGTTTCGTCCAGCCACAGCCAGGCTTCCTCGACGGCCTGGCCGTCGCCCTGTACATCGCTCAGGCCGTAGGGCAGCGTCGGCTCGTCGATATCGCCCAGTTGCGCACGGAAGAACGCCTCGTGCTCGGCCTGGCTGACGCCCAGGCGCGCCTGGGCCACATAGTTGCGATAAGGCACCGGGGCCTGCACCGGCGCGGCGCTGCCCTGCAAGTAGCTCAGCAACTCAGCGCCGATGATCTCCAGGGCGGTGTGATCGAGGACAATATGGTGGAACTGCAATAGCGCCTCGATGCGCTCGCTGCCGGTAACGCCGCTATACAGCAGGCGGATCAGCGGTGCCCGGGCCAGGTCGAGGCGTTGCAGGTCTTGCCCATCCAGCGGCGCGACCAGCAGCGGCGCCTCGCGCCAGACCACCTGCAACGGTTGCGCCAGACCTTCCCAGAGCACGGCGGTACGCAGCACGTCATGACGGCTGATGGCCTGGCGCAAGGCACTGGCGAACGCCTCCAGGCGTGCCGGGCTGTCGAACGCCATGCGCGACTGCAGCACATAGGGATCGTGCTCCGGCGAGCTGAGGTGGTGGTAAAGGATGCCTTCCTGCAACGGCGCCAGTGGGTAGATGTCCTGCACGTTGGCCGCGCCGCCCGGCACCGTGGCGACGATGCGCTCGATGGCAGCCGGTTCGAGGTCCACCAGTGGCAGCATGTCCGGAGTGATCCGGGTGCAACTGGCCGGGATCCGGTTGGCCGGCACCTCGACCTGGCGGCCATGGCCCAGGGTCACCGCCAACGCCGCTACCGTCGGCTGGCCGAACAGGGTACGAACGTCGGCCTGCAGGCCGGCCTGGCGCAGGCGCGCGGTGAGGCTTACCGCCAGCAGCGAGTGGCCGCCGAGTTCGAAGAAGTTGTCGTGGCGACCGACCTGCGCAATGCCCAGTACCTCGGCCCAGAGTGCCGCGATAATGGTCTCCACGGGGCCTTCCGGCATGGCGTAGGCCTGGTCGGCGAGTATGGCCGGCTCCGGCAAAGCCTTGCGGTCCAGCTTGCCGTGGCGGGTCAGTGGCAACTCGTCCAGGTGCACGAAGGCTTGCGGTATCAAGTGGCCCGGAAGGCGGGTTTGCAGCCCTTGGCGCAGGGTGTCGAGATCGACCACGGCGGTTGCTGTGAACCAGGCCAGCAGGCGTTCGTTGCGCACCAGCACCACGGCATCCGCGATACCCGGCTCAGCCTTCAGCGCGGCTTCGATCTCGCCCAGCTCGACCCGCACGCCACGGATCTTCACCTGGTCGTCATTGCGGCCCTGGTAGTCCAGCGTGCCGTCGGCATTCCAGCGCACCAGATCGCCCGTGCGGTACATCCGGCCGCCGTTGAACGGATCGTCGAGGAAACGCTCGGCGGTCAGTTCAGGACGGTTGAAGTAACCTCGGGCGACCTGCGCACCACCGATGTACAACTCGCCAATCACACCCACCGGTACAGGCTGGCGCTGCTCATCCAATACATAAACGCGGGTGTTGGCGGTCGGCTTGCCGATATGCAGCGCACCGCCCGATTGCAGTTGCCCCGACGTCGCCACCACGGTGGTTTCGGTCGGGCCATAGTTGTTGACCAGCGCAAAGCCCGGGTCACGGTCGAACTGGCGCAGGCGATCACCGCCAACCAGCAGCGTGCGCAGGGTCGGGTGCTGGCGTTCGCGGCGCAGCGCCTGCTCGGCGACCGGTGTCGGCAGGAAGCTCACGTGCAGCGGCTGCTCCAGCCACCAGTCGAGCAGTTCATCGACATGCTCGCCGCCTATGGACGCCGGCGGCAGGTGCAGCACCGCCCCGGTGCACAGGGCCGGCCAGGCTTCCCAGGCCATGGCGTCGAAACCGAAACCGGCGACGCTGGAGGTATGGCTGCCCTCGCCTAGCGCGAACGCCTGGCAATGCCAGTGAATCAGGTTGACCAGGGTGCGGTGCTCGACCATCACCCCCTTGGGCTGGCCGGTGGAACCGGAGGTGTAGATGACATAGGCCAACTGATGCGCGTCCAGCCCTGCAACCACAGGGTTGCTGGCCGCCTGGTCGAGCCAGTCATTGCCATCCATCAAGACTTTAGCTACATCGCCGACCAACGCTTCGGTGGTCGATTCGACCAGCACCAGCGCTGGCGCGCTGTCACTTATCAGATAGGCAATCCGCTGCGCCGGATAGCCCGGATCGACCGGCACATACGCCGCGCCGGCCTTGAGCACGGCCAGCATCGCCACCATCCGTTGCGGACCACGTTCCAGGCACAGTGCCACGCGATCCCCCAGGACCACGCCACGCTCGATCAGGTGATGAGCCAGGCGGTTGGCACGCTGGTTGAGCTCGCCGTAGCTCAGACGCAACTCACCCTGTACAACGGCCAATGCTTCAGGCGCTTGGGCCTCGACCAGCGCGTGCACGGTCTGCCCTTGCGAATAGGCCTCGGCTGTTGCGTTGAAGTCCTCCAGCACCTGGCGCGAAGCTTCGTCATCCAGCATCGGCAAGGCTTCGACCACTTGCCCCGGGCACTGCTGCAGGGCCTGCACCAATTGGCCGAGAGTATTGACCATCCAGCCGCCGATCTGCGCCGCCGGCAGCCCTTCGGCGGCCAGCACGCTCAAGCTGAAGCCCTCACCCAGGTCGTCGACGCTCAGGGTCAGCGGGTAGTTGCTGCGCTCCTCGCCACCCAGCAGGCGCACGCCCTGCCAGATGCCCTCACCGTCGCGAGCGACACCCTCGGTACTGTGGCGGTAGTTGAGCAAGGCACTGAACAATGGCGCCGAAGCAGCCACGCCGCTGCAACGCTGGGCCAGCGCCAGGGGCGCGTGCTCGTGACCAAGCAGGGCCGACAATCGCTTATGGGTGAGGCGCAGCGCCTGGTCCACCGGCAACGCGGTATCCACCCGCAATGGCAGGGTGTTGATAAACATGCCGAGCGCCCGGTCGGCGCCCTCGCCTGCTTGCAGGCGGCCCATCAGCACGGTGCCGAACACCACGTCACCGCGCCCCGCTAGCACGCCCACCACGCGAGCCCAGGCCAGGTGCACCAGGCTGGCGGCGCTGACGCCGCGCTGCCGCGCTTGCTCACGCAACCCATGGGCCAGGGTGGCCGGCAGCAGCAGCGCGGCATGTTCGACCTGCCCCCCGTCCCCCTGCACATCGGCCAGGCCATACGGCAGGGTCGGCTCGTCGATATCACCCAGTTGCGCACGGAAGAACGCCTCGTGGCCGGCCTGATCGTCGCCCAGGCAAACCTGGGCGACATAATTGCGATACGGCACCGCTGCATGCAGCGTGGCGCCACGTCCGTCCAGCAGCGCCTGCATCTCCTCGCCGACCACGGCCATGGCGGCGTGGTCAAGGGTCAGGTGGTGGAACTGCAGCAGGGCTACCCACTCGCCCTGGCGCGGATCCTCGGCATAGACCAGGCGCAGCAAGGGCGCCCGGGTCAGGTCCAGACGCTGCTGACGGGCATCGAAACGGGCCTGCAGTTGCTCGATCACCGCCGCTTCGCCCAGTCCGGTGACCTCACTGACTGCCAGCTGGGCCTGGCGCCAGACCACCTGCACCGGCTCGCCCAGTCCTTCCCAGACCACCGAGGTGCGCAGGATGTCGTGGCGGTCGATGACCTGTTGCAAGGCCTCGGCCCAGGTACGCAGCCGCTCCAGGCTGTCGAAGGCCAGGCGCGACTGCAGCAGGTACGGGTCGCCCTGCTCGGCGCTGAGGTGGTGGTAGAGAATGCCCGATTGCAACGGCGCCAGCGGGTAGATTTCCTGGACGTTGGCCGCACCACCCGGCACGCTGGCGACGATACGGTCGATGCTGGCCTGGTCCAGGTCGATCAGGCTGAGCATGTCCGCGGTGATCTGCGTCGCACCTTGCGGCACACGGTTCTCAGGCACTGCCACTTCACGCCCCGAACCCACCGCCGCCGCTAGCGCCGCCAGCGTCGGCTGGGCGAACAGCACGCGCACGTCGGCATCCAGCCCGGCCTTGCGCATGCGCTCGATCAGGCTCACCGCCAGCAGCGAGTGGCCACCGAGTTCGAAGAAGTGGTCATGGCGACCAACCTGCTCGACCTTGAGTACCTCGGCCCAGATCGCGGCCAGCGCGGTTTCGATCTCACCTTGCGGCGCCTCGAAGGCACGGCTGACCAGCGCCTCGCTGCCCGGCTGCGGCAAGGCGCGGCGGTCAAGCTTGCCGTTGGCGGTCAGCGGCAGCGCATCCAGCTGTACATAGGCCGACGGCAACATGTAGTCCGGCAGCACGCCTTGCAGACGCTCATGCAGCTCGCCGATGGTCGGCACCTGGCCGGTGAAGTAAGCGACCAGGCGCTTATCGCCCAACGCGTCCTCCCGCACGATCACGGCGGCATCACGCACACCTGGACATTCGCCCAGACGCGCCTCGATCTCGCCCAGTTCGATACGGAAGCCACGCAGCTTGACCTGCTGGTCGGCACGGCCCAGGTAACGCAGGGTACCGTCGGCCTGCCAACTCACCAGGTCGCCGCTGCGGTACATCGTGCCGCCGTTGAACGGATCGGGCAGGAAGCGCTCAGCCGTCAGTTCCGGCTGACCCAGGTAGCCCAGGGCCACGCCGTCACCGGCGATATACAACTCGCCCACCGCCCCCACTGGCAGCAGTTGCTGGCGGGCATCGAGCACATAGCAACGGCTGTTACCGATCGGCTTGCCAATGGGGATGCTGCCCTCGCCCAACGCGGTGATTTCGTGGGTGGTGCTGAAAGTAGTGGCCTCGGTCGGGCCGTAGCCATTGAGCAGGTGTTGCGGCGCGCCATCGCGCAGTACCCGGGCGATCACCGCCGGGTCCAGCACATCGCCACCGACCATCAGGTAGCGAAGCGCTCGGAACGCTGGCAGCAGGTCGTCAGCGAACTGGTGGAACAGGCCGGCGGTCAGCCACAGCACGGTGACGCCCTGCTCCAGCAGCACTTCGCGCAGGCCCTGGCGCGACAGCACCGTGTCCTGGTCGATCACCACCACCGCGCCGCCGTTGAGCAGTGGCGCCCAGACTTCCAGGGTGCTGGCGTCGAACGCCGGGTTGGAGGCGAAGGCCACGCGGTCCTGGCTGTTGAAATCGGCAAAGCCGTTGTTGATCACCAGACGCACGATGGCCCGGTGCGGCACCTGCACGCCCTTCGGCGTGCCGGTGGAGCCAGAGGTGTACATGATGTATGCCGCGCTGCCGGCGTCCACCGCCAGGCCCAGCGGCGCATCGGTATATCCGCTCAGGTCGAGGCGGTCGAGTTCGACCCGGCGCGCGCCCTCCACTTGCGGCTGGTCGCAGTGGGTCAACAGCAGTCGCGCCTGGCTGTCGGCCACCATGAACGCCTGGCGCTCGGCAGGAGCGTTGCCGTCCAGCGGCACGAACACCGCCGCGCATTTGCTCACCGCCAGCTGGGCCGCCAGCAGGTCGAACGAACGTGGCAGCAGCAAGGCTACCCGATCGCCAGCCCGCACGCCCTGTTCGAGCAGGAAATAGGCCAGGCGATTGGCCTGGGCCTCGAGCTGGGCGAAGGTCCATCGACGCTGACCCTGGACCACCGCCAGCGCATCCGGCGAATTCACGGCCTGGGCCTCGAACAATCGGTGCACGGCCAGTTCACGCGGATATTCACGCGCCGTGGCGTTGAACTGCCGCAGCACGCGTTCGCGCTCTGCTTCCGGCACGCGATGGAGGCTGTTCAGCGCGCTCCTCGGCGTCTGTTCCAACGCCGTGACCAGTTGCAACAGCGCCATGCGCAGCAGCTGGCAGACCCGGCCACCGTCCACGGGGGCCACGGCCTGCACCGTCAGTCTGAAGTCATTACCGTAATCGTCGACACTGACCACCAGCGGATAGTTGCTGCGCTCTTGCGCGCTCAGCAGTTCGATACCGTCCCAAGCTGGCCCCTCGGCCGGTTTACCGGCACTGTGGCGATAGTTCAGCAAGCTGGTGAACAGCGCCTGGGACGCCGGTACGCCACTGCAACGCTGGGCCAGGGCCAGGGACGCCTGTTCGTGCGCCAGCAGGCGCGCCAGGCGCTGATGGGTCAGGCGGACCCCGTCGGCTACGCCCGCAGCCCCCACGCTGACCCTCAGCGGCAAGGTATTGATGAACATGCCCAGCGCCCGGTCGGCGCCCTCGCCGCCCAGCAGGCGGCCAAGCAGCACGGTGCCGAACACCACGTCCTCGCGGCCGGACAACTGCGCCAGCACCTGGCCCCAGGCCTGGTGCACCAGGCTGGCGACGCTGACCCCGAGCGCCCTGGCCTGGCCACGCAGACGAGCCCCCAGTTCCGGCTCCAGCGGCTGGCGGCTTTCACTGACCAGGCCCGTATCGACCTGGGCCTCGCGCAAACCGAACACCTCGGTCGGTTCGTCGATATCGCCCAGCAGCTCGCGGAACAGCGCCTCGTCGGCCTGCGGGTCGGCGCCCAGACGCGCCTGGGCCACGTAGTTGCGGTACGGCACGCTGTCCGGCAGCGCCGTCTGCCCTTGCAGCAAGGTACCGATTTCGGCCACCAGCTGCTCCACGGCAGTGTGGTCGAGGAGGATATGGTGCAGCAGCAGGGTCGCCTCCAGGTGACCGGCCTGGACCTGGCTGCTCAGGCGCAACAGTGGCGCCTGCCCCAGGTCGAGCCGCAGTGTCTCCAGCGCCGGGCTCGGCACCAGCGGCGCCTCGCGCCAGACCACCTGCACCGCCTCGTCCAGGCCCTGCCAGTGCAGGCTGGTGCGCAGGATATCGTGGCGGGCGATGACCTGGTTCAGCGCCGCAACGAACGCGTCCAGCTCGGCCTGACCGGCAAAGGCGAAACGCGCCTGCACCACGTAGGGGTCGGCGCCTTCGCTGGCCAGGTGATGGTAGAGAATGCCCTGCTGCAACGGCGCCAGGCCGTAGATGTCCTGGACATTTTCCACGCCGCCGGGGATCTGGCGCACCAGCGCATCGATGGCGTCCTGGTCGAGGCTGGCCAGGGGCAGCATGTCCGGGGTGATCCGCGTGCAATCGACGGGGATGCGGTTGGCCGGCACGGCGACAGTCGCCCGAGCACCCACCGACGCCGCCAGCGCCGCCAGTGTGGGCTGGCTGAACAGCACCCGCACATCGGCTTGCAGCGCCTGCTGGCGCATGCGTTCGACCAGACGCACCGCCAGCAGCGAATGGCCGCCCAATTCAAAGAAGTTGTCGTCACGCCCCACCGCCTCGACACCGAGCAGATCCGTCCAGATCGCCGCCAGGGCGGTCTCGACCGGCCCCTCGGGAGCCTGGTACTGCCGCATCGGTGCTTCGGGCGCCGGCAGGGCCTTGCGGTCGACCTTGCCATTGGGCGTCAACGGCATGGTTTCGAGGTGAATGAACAGCGCCGGCACCATGTACTCGGGCAATTGGCCCAGCAGATGCTCACGCAGGTCTTGCGCGACCTGGGCCTGACCGCTGTGGTAGGCCACCAGGCGTGGGCCGCTGTGCGGATGCTCGTGAACCAGCACCAGCGCCTCGCGCACGCCAGGCAGGCGGTTCAGGCAGGCCTCGATCTCGCCCGGTTCGATGCGCAGGCCGCGCAGCTTGATCTGGTGGTCGTTACGGCCAAGGAACGCAAGGCTCCCGTCCGCGCGCTGACGCACCAGGTCACCGCTGCGGTACAGGCGCTCACCCTTGACGAACGGACTGTCGATAAAGCGCTCGGCCTGCTGCCCTGCCAGGCCCAGATAGCCCCGCGCCACCCCCGCGCCACTGATGTGCAGGTGCCCGGCCACGCCCCACGGCAGTGGCTGGTCGGCGTCGTCCAGGACGTACAGACGGGTATTGTCGATGGGCCGGCCGATCGGCAGTGCGCCGTGGGGCACAGGTTGTCCTGGCTCCAGGGTGAAGACAGTGCAGTCGACCGTGGTTTCGGTGGGTCCGTAAACGTTGTGCAGGCGCACCTGAGGCAAGCGCTCGCGCACCTGGCGTGCCAGGGATTCGGTCAGCTCACCGCCACCGCAGACGATATCGGTCAGGCTGGCGCACTGCGCGCTGCGCGTCTGCTCGACGAACTGCTGCAACAGCGCCGGCACGAACTGCACCACGCTGACCTGCCGTTCAATGATCTCCCGTGCGACATAATCCGCGTCGCGCTGGCCGTCCGGTCGCGCCAGCACCAGACGCAACCCGCTGCCCAGCGGCCAGAACAGCTCCCACACCGAGGCGTCGAAACTGATCGGCGTCTTGTGCAGCAGCGCGCCGTCGGCGCGGGTCGGGCACAGCCCCGCGGCCCAGCGCACCAGGTTGACCACGCTGCGGTGCTCGACCATCACCCCCTTTGGCATGCCGGTGGAGCCAGAGGTGTAGATCACATAGGCCAGGTGCCGTGGGGTGAGCCCGGTCACCCGTGGGCAGGTGGCCGGCAAGGCTTCCCAGGTCGGCTGGTCGAGGTCGATCCGTGGCACCGCCACCTCGCCCGGTACCTCGCGGGTAGCGCTGTGGACCAGCACCGCCAATGGCGCGCTGTCTTCGAGCATATGACGGATACGCCCGGCCGGGTAACCCGGGTCGAGCGGCACGTAGGCGCCACCGGCCTTGAGGATGGCCAGCAGGCCAACCACCATCGAAACGCTGCGTTCGACGCAAATCGCCACCCGGTCGTCGGGCTTGACCCCGAGTTCGATCAGATGGTGGGCCAGGCGGTTGGCCTGCTCGTCGAGTTGCCGATAGCTCAGTCGCTCGCCATCGGCATCCACCGCGACGGCGTCGGGGCGCAGCTGCGCCTGGTGTTCGAACAGGGCGTGCAGCGGCAGGTCCAGGTCATGGTCGACCGCCGTGTCATTGCAGTCCACCAGCAGGTGATGGCGTTCCTCGACGGTCAGCACCGGCAGGTCCAGCAATGGCCGCTCGGGCTGCTGTTCGAGCGCTTCCACCACCCCTTCAAATACCTGCCACAACTGCCCACACAAGCGCTCTGCGCCCCACTCGGCAAGGGCTTGGACCGTCAGGCGCAGGTCCTCGCCGAGGTCGTCGACGGCCAGGTTCAAGGGGTAGTTGGTGCGCTCCTCGGCCCCCACCACATCGATGCCCGGCGCCACCGCGATCACCTCGGCCGCATCGCCCGCCGCACTGTGGCGGTAGTTGAGCATGCTGTTGAACAGCGGCGTCGGCGCCACCACGCCGCTGCAGCGTTGGGCCAGGGCCAGGGGCGCCTGCTCATGGCCGAGCAACGCCGTCAGTTGTCGATGGGTGGCCAACAGCGCCTCACGCACACCTTGCCCGCGCAGGTCGACGCGCAGTGGCAAGGTGTTGATGAACATGCCCAGGGCCTGTTCAGCGCCCTCACCCGCCGCCATACGCCCGAGCAGCACACTGCCGAACACCACCGACTCGCGTCCGGACAGCGTCCCAAGCAGGCGCGCCAGCCCCAGGTGCATGATGCTCGCCGGGCTCACGCCGAGCAGCCGGGCCTGGGCCCGCAGGCGCCGGCTGAGGCTGGAAGCCAGGGTCAGCCTGGCTTCCTCCATGGCCTGGCCGGCCACCTCCTGGATACCGAAGGCCAGGGTCGGCTCGTCGATATCGGCGAGCATGGCGCCGAAGAAGGCCTCATGGGCCTGTTCATCCTGGGCCTGCCGACTTCTGGCCAGCAGGTCGCGGAACGGCACCGGGGCCGGCAGTCGCTCACCTTCACCCGCCAGGTAGGCCTGGATCTCGCGGCGCACGATATCCAGCCCGGTGTGATCCATGACGGTGTGATGGAACAGCAGCAAGGCCAGTACCTCGCCGTCGCGGGCCTGGGCATGCACCAGGCGCAGTAGCGGCGCCTGGCCCAGGTCCATGCGGTAGTGATGAGTGTCGAAACGCGCCCGCAACTGGCCCCGTACATCCTCGTCGCCGTTCAGCTCGACGGCCTCGCAGACCAGCGGCGCCTTGCGCCACACCACCTGCAGCGGCTGGTCGAGGTATTCCCAGGCCAGCGCCGTGCGCAGGATGTCATGGCGCTGGATCACCCAGTCGAGGGCCTCGGCGAACGCCTGCAGGCGCTCGGGGCTGGCGAAGCGCAGTTGGGCCTGCAGCACATAGGGGTCGCCATCGGCCGCCGTGAGGTGGTGGTAGAGCATGCCCTCCTGCAGCGGCGCCAGCGGGTAGATATCCTGCAGGTTGGCCGCGCCGCCGGGCACAGTGGCAACAATGCGGTCGATGGCCGCCTGGTCGAGACCAGCCAGGGGCAACATCTCGGGCGTGATGCGCAACGCCGGGCTCAACCATCCATGATCCAGGCCGGCAAGCATCTGCAAGAGCGCCGGCTTGTGGGCCGCCAACGCGTCCCACAGGGCGTCATCGAGCGTGTCTTCATCGCCTTCGACGATCAGGTCGGCCTCCTCGCGCTGGAGTCGGATCGCACGGGTGGAGAGCGCTGCCATGAGTTCGCTGAAGAGCATTGGTAAGCATCCTGCTTTAGCCAGTCGGAAATGCTCGGAACGCTAATGGATCGTGGGGAGGCGGGCTGACATGGGAAGGGGGGACAATACGGCGCCCTGGGTGTCCGGCCGGCGATGCGCGCCGCCAAGAGGATCAAGCGCCGGGCGAACATTGCAATTACCCCGCGCCTGCCCCAAGCTCTGCCGTACCGCCCCCACGGACCGCCCGATGCAACGACGCCACCTTCTCCTGATCGCCCTGCTGCTTGTGCTGATGCTGCCCATCGCGATCGGCTATCTGTGGCGTGACCAGCAGCCCGCGGTGCCCAGCCTGCCGGCGCACAGCTACAGCAAGGCGCTGCGCCAGGCCCATGACGGCCTGCCGGGCGCCGCCAGGGTGCTCTACCAGCAATTGAAACGCGACGACCTGCCACCGATCCGACGCGCCGCGCTGTATGCCGAACTGCCCAACTATCCGTCGCCACTAGCACTGAAGCTGGCCCAGCAGGACTTGGAACACGCCGACCCGCTGGTTCGGCGTGCCGCCATCGCCAGCATCCACCGCCTGCTGCCTGCCGCCCAGCGCAGCCTGGTGCTGGGCCCGCTCCTGGAAGATGACGAGCAAAGCGTACGCTTCGCCGCGGTCGACGCCCTGCTCGGCCTCGACCCCGACGCCATCGGCTTGTACTTCGGGCCGTTGCAGGATGCCCTGGAGCAGTACGAGCAGACGCTGGAACAACAGCCCGACGACGCCGCGGCGCAGGTTCACCTGGCCCGGCTGTACATGCATGAGCAAGCCTACGAGTCCGCCACGCGGGCCCTGCAGCGCAGCCTGGCGGTGGCTCCCGAAGGCCTGGACGCCCTGGCCACCCAGGTACGCCTGCTGGAACAGCAAGGCCGTCACGACGCCTCCCGCGAAGTGCTGGCCAAGGCCCTGGCACTGCGCCCGGACTCGGCGTTCCTGCAATATGAACTGGGGCTGTGGCTGACCCGCCACGAGCAACAGGAATACGCCCTGCTCGCCCTGGCACGCGCGGTCGAACTGGAGCCGGAAAACAACGACTATCGCTACACCCTGGCCGTCACCCTACACCAGCTAGAGCAGGTGGACGCCGCGCAGAAGCAGCTGGAGACCGTGCTCAGTCGCCAGCCGGCCAACCGCCGGGCTCGGGTGTTGCTGATCGAGTACTGGAAGGAAACCGGCCAATTGCAGAATGTCCAGGTCCTGCTGGCCGAGCTGGAGCGGCAAAACCCGGACGATCCGTTCCTGCAGCAAGGGCTCTGACGACAGCCTCAGGCCTGCAACATACGCTGAACCTGCGTGACCAGCGTCTGCAACGAGAACGGCTTGAACATCAACGCCGTGCCCGGTTCGTCGAGCAATGCCTGCTCGACCGGGTCGCTGGTGAAGCCGGTGATGAACAGGATCTTCTGCTCCGGCTTGATCATGCGCAGTGCCTTGGCCACCTGACGCCCACTGAAGCCTCCTGGCAAACCGATATCGGTGATCACCAGGTCGAACGGAGCGCCCCGCCTGAACTCGGTCAGCGCGCCATTGGCATCGGCCACGTCGCACACCTCAAAGCCGCACTCGAGCAGGGCCTCCTTCATCAAAGCACGCAGATTGACTTCGTCATCGATCAACAGCAGCCGCATGCCCTGCGCCTGAAACGGCAACGCACCCAGGACGACGGTCTCAGGCTCCAGTCCCGTATGGCGAGGAAACATCAGCACCACTCGAGTCCCTTCTTCCAAGGTGGATTCGATCCACACCTGTCCCCCCGACTGGTGCACAAAACCGTGCACCATGGGCAGCCCAAGGCCGGCTCCCTGTCCCAGTGACTTGGTGGTGAAGAACGGCTCGAAGGCTCTGGCCAAATCATTGCGCGACATGCCGTGGCCATCGTCCTCGATCTGTAACATGACGTAGTCACCTGCCGGCAAGCTGGCCGACTCCCCACTGTTCAGCGCCAGCCGCTCGTTGGAGGTCCTGATTGTCACCTTACCCTTGCCAAGGCAGGCATCGCGAGCATTGCTGCACAGGTGCAGGAGGGCGTTGCGCAACTGGTCGGGATCGACTTGCAACAGCCACGGCGCAACGTCCATCTGCCAGTCCAGGTGCATTTCGGCTCCTAGGGTCTGGCGCAGCATCGGCTCCGCCTCCAGCAACAGGCGGTTGATATTCAACGGATTAGGCGACAATGGCTGGCTGCGGGCGAAGGCCAGCAGGTTTTGGGTCAGGCCGATGGCGCGCTGGGTAGATTCCCGAGCCATCTGCACGTACTCCTCGACACGCTCCAGCCGCCCCTGCGCCAGTCGCCGCTCGAGCAACTCAAGGCTGCTGCCGACACCGGACAACACGTTGTTCATTTCATGCGCCAACCCACCTGCCAGCTTTACCACGCTCTCCATGCGCTGGCCGTCCCGCACCGCGGCATCGGCCAAGCGCTGGACCGCGTCGCGGTCCTCGGTGATGTCTCGCCCTACCAGCGCGGGCAGCGCTGCATCGGCAGCCCCCGTCCAGCGGAACCAGCAATAGTGGCCTTCGTTGTGCCGAAGCCGTGCGTCAAACGGCGCCATGCCCTGCCCCTGCACAAGCGCCGTCAGCGCCAAGCGGGCCTCGGTACGGTCGGCGGGGTGAAACAATTCGGGCAACGGCAGCGGATGCGACGCCCCGCACCAGCCCAACAGCCGCTGCCAGGCCGGGTTGGTCGAGCGTACGCGCAGATCGGCATCGAGCATCAGCATCACATCGGGTGACAGGTGCCAGATATGCTCAGGATCGCTCAGGTACTGATCCAGGCGCGCCTCGAAGGAAAGGGCCAATTCGCGCCATTCACGACCGGTCTCCACACTGGCGGTGGTCTCGATCAGGGCGTGAAGGAAACCGGCGACCTGGCCCTGGTCGTCACGGATCGGCGAATAACAACCCGTCACCCAGACTTTCGTCATGACGCCTGCTCGATAGACAGGCAGCAGCGCGTCCTCGATCAGGCTGCCCTGTCCCTCGAGCGCCTTGAATACCGCTGCACCCATGTCCTCCCAGTTATGCGCCCAGAGCGCGTCGAAGGCGCAGCCCTGGTGACCAGTGCTACCGCCAAGCAGGATCTGGTAAGGTTCATTATGGATGACCGTCAATGTCGGGCCCCAGACCAGCGCACTGGGAAACGGCGACAGCAGCACCATATCGACGGCGACGCGCAGGGTAGGCGGCCAGGATGTCAGCGCTCCCAGCGATGTCGCGCTCCAGTCGAAGTTGCCAACGACAGCCCCCATCATCGCCATAGGGCTCGCCGGAGACGCCAGGTGAATGACCTGGATATCACCACCGGCGACATTCAAGTCAGCGGCCAATATCTTCGTCCCACAGCTCGGGTTTTTCCTCGATGAACCGGCGCATCAACGCCTTGCAAGTCTCATCGTCATGTACCTCCAGGCGCACGCCGCGGCTGCCGAGCAGTTGCTCCTCACCCATGAAGGTGGTGTTTTCACCGATGACCACATGCTTGATGCCATACAGCAGGATAGCGCCGCTGCACATGGCACAAGGCGACAAGGTGGTATAGAGGGTGGACTCCTGGTACACCCAAGCCGGCTGTCGGCCGGCATTTTCCAGGGCGTCCATCTCGCCATGCAGGATGGCGCTGCCTTTTTGCACCCGGCGATTGTGTCCGCGGCCGATAATCCTGCCGTCGTGCACCAATACCGAGCCGATCGGGATGCCGCCCTCCTCGAGCCCCTTTCGGGCCTCATCAATGGCAGCCTGCAGGAAAGCGGAAGTGTCCTGTTCCATGGTTTCTCCCCGGTAATACGTCGGCTTTGCTGGAGACTAGCACAGCGCCAGCCACCGTGGCGCATTGCGTGACGAGGGCTATGCTGATAGGGCTTTAGATCTTGCTGGCCAACCGTTTTCCCATGGATTCGACGGGCATGCGCACATGAACAAGAAGCTCCTGGTCGTGCTGACCAATACTGCCAAGTACCCCTCCATCCCGCGCGCCACAGGGCTGTGGCTGGGCGAGGCCGTGCACTTCGTCGACAAGGTGCAGCAGGCGGGCTTTGTGGTCGACTACGTAAGCCCCGCGGGTGGCTACGTGCCCATCGACCCGCACAGCCTGCGCATGGCGCCGGAGCTGGACTGGCAGTGGTACGACGACAAGACTTTCATGAACCGTTTGGGCGCCACACTGAGCCCCGGCCAGGTGAAAGCCGATCAGTACAGCGCGATTTACTACACCGGTGGGCACGGCGTGATGTGGGACTTCCCCGACAACCAGCCGCTGCAAGAACTCGCACGGCGCATCCATGAGCGCGGCGGTGCGGTCGCCGCGGTCTGCCATGGCGTGGTCGGTCTGCTCAATATCAAGCTCAGCGACAACAGTCTGCTGCTCAAAGGGCGCAGGGTGACCGGTTTCTCCAACACTGAGGAGAAACTGGCGGAACTGGACGAGGTGGTGCCGTTCCTGACCGAAAACGAGCTGGGTGCCCGTGGCGGTGAGTACAGCAAGGCGGACGATCCCTGGGCCCCCTTCGTGGTGGAGGATGGCAGCCTGATCACCGGGCAGAATCCTGCGTCCACCGCCGACGTGGCCGAGGCGGTCGTTCGCTACTTACGCAACCGCTAGCCGCCACAAAAGCATCGCGGGGCATGCCCGCTCCTACGCCATAACGGTGTGGGAGCGGGCATGCCCCGCGGTGGGTCTTGCGGCCCTATTCGACGCTCAACACGCCGCGACGCACCTGATCACGCTCGATCGACTCGAACAACGCCTTGAAGTTACCCTCACCGAAGCCGTCGTCACCCTTGCGCTGGATGAACTCGAAGAACACCGGTCCCAGCAGGGTTTCCGAGAAGATCTGCAGCAGCAGACGCTTGTCGCCTGCCTCGGAGGCGCCATCGAGCAGGATGCCGCGGGCCTGCAACTGGTCGACCGGCTCGCCGTGCCCTGGCAGACGCTCCTCGAGCATCTCGTAGTAGGTCTGCGGCGGTGGGGTCATGAAGCGCATGCCCAGGCCCTTGAGCGCATCCCAGGTCTTGAGCAGGTCGTCGGTGAGGAAAGCCACGTGCTGGATGCCTTCGCCGTTGAACTGCATCAGGAACTCTTCGATCTGCCCTGCGCCCTTGGACGACTCTTCGTTGAGCGGAATGCGGATCATGCCGTCCGGCGCGGTCATCGCCTTGGAGGTCAGGCCGGTGTACTCACCCTTGATATCGAAGTAGCGGATCTCGCGGAAGTTGAACAGCTTTTCATAGAAGTTGGCCCAGTAGGCCATGCGCCCGCGATAGACGTTGTGGGTCAGGTGGTCGATGATCTTCAGACCCGCGCCGACTGGGTTGCGGTCCACGCCTTCGATGAACTTGAAGTCGATGTCGTAGATCGAGCTGCCTTCCTCGTAGCGGTCGATCAGGTACAGCGGCGCGCCACCGATCCCCTTGATTGCCGGCAGACGCAGTTCCATTGGGCCGGTTTCGATTTCCACCGGCTGGGCGCCCAGCTCCAGGGCACGGGCGTAGGCTTCATGGGCATTGCGCACGCGGAAGGCCATGCCGCATACCGAGGGGCCATGCTCGGCGGCGAAATACGAGGCGATGCTCTTGGGCTCGTTGTTCAGGATCAGGTTGATGCCGCCCTGACGATACAGGTGCACATCCTTGGAGCGGTGGCTGGCCACCTTGGTGAAACCGAGAATCTGGAAAACCGGCTCCAGCACGCCGGGGGTCGGCGAAGCGAGCTCGATGAATTCGAAGCCTTCCAGGCCCATCGGGTTGTCGAAGATATCTGCCATGTGGGTGTCCTCATCTATAAGCGAAAAACGGTTGATTACAGGCTTTGGATGTGGAGATGGCGTGGTGGTGAGCAGGGGATCCCGCGCACGCTGCGGGCCAGGAAGTCACCAATGATCAGCTTGAACCCATGGTATGTCATATGGACCCATTCTCGGCGGGCTTGATTCCCCGGGAGGCGGAGAACCTTATTGTTGTATTCGTAAATCGATTCTACAGGGCGTAAATTTGTTTGTCGCGCTTTAGTTCGCAGATTGTTCCGACAAACGGCTATTCTCAACAGCATCTTGTCGCCTCGCAGAAGGTTCGCCCGCACATGCCCCTGACCGCCAAACGCCCCGCCCGCTGGAGCTGGCGCGCCCTGCTGCCCTGGGGCATCGGCGTGCTGCCGCTGCTGTGCGGGCTGGTGGTGATGCGCTGGCAGACGGAACAGGAACTGCGAGCCAGCAGCCTGGCCACGGCCCGCGAAGTGGGCATCCATGTCGAGGAGATCCTCGACAGCCTGTCCACCGCCGCCCATGAGCTTCTGCCCAAGGCGGGCCTGCCCTGTGACCAGGTGCAACTGGCACTGCGCATCGAGGTGACGCGCAACGCCTTCGTGCGTTCGACCAACCTGTTCGATCATGATCGGCTGTACTGCACCTCGCTGTTCGGCGACTTCGACGAGCCGGTGGATGCCAAGGACTATACCAATGGCCAGCTGTGGCTGATGAACGGCAACTCGGTCACCCCGGGACATGCCCTGCTGGTCTATCGGATCAGCCAGGAAGGCCGTGGCGACAGGGGCGCGATCACCACGGTGGATGGCCGCCATCTGCTCACCGCGCTCCACCTGATCGGCGCCGACAACCTGGTGAAGGTGCATGTCGGCAATCACTGGATGGGCAGCGATGGCCAGGTTCATGACGGCAAGCCACCGCGCGCTGCCTCCGCCGCCACGCAGTATGCGTCCACCCGTTATCCGTTCGATGTGCACGCCGGCTACGAAGAAGGCACGCAGGCCGCGCTCATGCGCTCGCGCTACCCCGCCCTGCTCAGCCTGTTGCTGGTGCTCGGCGTCGCGGCCGGCGCAGCCTGCCGCTGGCAGATCCGCCGCGCCAGCTCATCCCGTGGCGAGCTGGAGCGGGCCCTGGAGGCTGACGAATTCGTTCCGTATTTCCAGCCGGTGGTGCGCAAAGGCGACTACCGCTGGGCCGGTATCGAAGTGTTGATGCGCTGGCAGCATCCCCGCGAAGGGCTGGTGCGCCCCGATCTGTTCATCCCCTACGCCGAACACAGCGGCCAGATCGTCGCCATGACCCGTGCCCTTATGCTGCATACCGCCCAGGCCCTGGCCCCGCATGCGGCCCTGCTGGAGGACGGCTTCCACATCGGCATCAATATCACCGCCGACCATTGCCGCGACCTGCGCCTGCTTGACGACTGCCAGACCTTCCTCCAGCACTTCCCACCCGGGCGCGTGGTGCTGACCCTGGAGCTGACCGAACGCAAGCTGATCGAGCCGACCCCGGTGACGCTTGAGTTGTTCGAAAAGCTGCACGTCATGGGCGTGATGATCGCCCTGGACGACTTCGGCACAGGCCAGTCCAGCCTCAACTACCTGCGCCAGTTCCAGGTCGACTACCTGAAGATCGACCAGAGCTTCGTCGCCATGATCGGCGGCGACGCCCTGTCCCAGCACATCCTCGACACCATCATCGAGCTCTCGGCCAAGCTGGGCCTGGGGATCGTCGCCGAAGGCGTGGAGACCGAGGTGCAGCGCGACTACCTGGCACGCCACGGGGTGGATTTCCAGCAGGGCTACCTGTTTGCCCGACCGATGCCCGCCGGCGAACTGCTGCTGGCCCTGGCCGCCCGGCCGGGCAGCCCGCAGTTGCCGCCGGGCAACGCCCCTGAGATCATGCGCGGCTGATCCACCCGCTCACTTCCCGTTTTCCGAGGCATTCGTGTCAAAAGGCATTCTTTCGTCGGTCATGGCGTCCTGTCTGTTCGCCGTGATGTACTTCTATACCTCCTTCCTCAAGCCCCTGGACGGCGAGGAGATCTTTGGCTGGCGGACCCTCCTGACCCTGCCCTGCCTGACGCTGTTCATGCTGGTCTCGAAGGACTGGAATCGGGTCGGTGAGTTGCTCGGTCGGGTGCGGCGCACACCGCTGCTGCTGCTGGGCATGGTTGGCACCTCGTGGCTGATGGGCGTGCAGCTGTGGTTGTTCCTCTGGGCGCCGCTGCACGGGCGCAGCCTGGAAGTGTCGATGGGGTATTTCCTGCTGCCGCTGGCCATGGTGCTGACCGGACGGCTGGTGTATGGCGAGCGCCTGTCGCGCCTGCAGAAGGTCGCGGTGGGCTTTGCCACGCTGGGGGTTGGCCACGAGCTCTACCAGCACGGCAGCTTCGCCTGGGAAACCCTGCTGGTGATGATCGGCTACCCGATCTACTTCGTCCTCAGACGGCGCTGCCGCACCGACCACCTGGGCGGGCTGTGGTGCGACATGTGCCTGCTGCTGCCCTGGGCCCTGTACTTCGTGATCCAGGGCCCGCTGTCGGCGACGGACCTCGCCGAGCACCCGGGCCTGTACGGGCTGATCCCGCTGCTCGGGGCGATCAGCGCCTGCGCCCTGATCGCCTACGTGCTGGCCAGCCGCCTGTTGCCGTTCAGCCTGTTCGGCCTGCTCAGCTACGTCGAGCCGGTGCTGCTGGTGGGCGTGGCCCTGCTGCTGGGCGAGACCATCGGCCCCGACCAGTGGCTGACCTACCTGCCGATCTGGGCCGCCGTGCTGGTGCTGGTGCTCGAAGGCATCAAGCACCTGCTGCGTCAGCGTCGGCGTTCGGTGTAAGACGTACCTGGCGCACCCGACGCTCCTCCACCGCCACCACGGTCATGGTCCAGCCGTTCCAGGCCAGCTGATCGCCCACCACCGGCAGGCGGTCCAGCAGGCTCATCACCAGGCCCGCCAGGGTCTGGTAGTCCTCGGTGGCGCGGGCGGCGAAGCCGGTGCGCGACTGAACCTGGGCCAGGTTAAGAGCGCCACTGACCACGAAGCCGCCTGCCTCCTCCACCACGCCTGGCCCTTCAACTTCGCTCGCATCCGGCAGTTCACCGGCAATCGACTCGAGGATGTCGGTCATGGTCAACACCCCGGTGAAGTCACCGAATTCGTTGACCACGAAGGCGATGTGGGTGGACTGGGCGCGCATCTGCTCCAGGGCATTGAGAATGCTGAAGCTCTCCAGCAGGTTCAACGGTGCTCGCGCCAGATGCTCCAGCGCCGGCTGGTTGCCGGCCAGCAGTTCCTTGAGCAGCTCCTTCTTGTGCACGTAGCCCAGCGGTTCCTCGATGCGCCCGTCGCGAATCAGCGGCAGGCGCGAGTAGGACGAGTTGACCAGCATCTGGGTGATCGCCTCGGCCGGCTGCGACAGGTCGATGGCATCGACCTTGGCCCGCACCGTCATCACCGTGCGGATCGGCCGCTCGGCCAGGTTGAGCACACCGCTGATCATCACCCGCTCACGACGATCGAACACCACCTGCTCGTCGCCACCGGCCACCAGGTCGGCGATCTCCTCGCCCACCTCGTCGGCTTCTACCCGGCGTCCGCCCATCAGGCGCAGCACCGCGTGGGCCGTGCGCTCACGCAATGGCCGGTGCTGATGCAGGCTGCGCTTGCGGCGAGCACGGGCCAGCTGGTTGAACAGCTCGATCAGCAGCGAGAAGCCGATGGCCGCGTACAGGTAGCCTTTCGGGATATGGAAGCCCAGGCCCTCGGCAGTCAGGCTGAAGCCGATCATCATCAGGAAGCCCAGGCACAGCATGATCACTGTCGGGTGTTCGTTGACGAAGCGGGTCAGCGGCTTGCTGGCGACGATCATGATACCGATGGAGAAGATCACCGCGATCATCATCACCGATAACTGCTCGACCATGCCCACGGCGGTGATCACCGCGTCCAGCGAGAACACCGCGTCGAGCACCACGATCTGCGCGACGATCGGCCAGAACGCCGCGTGACGGGTAACGCCGCCGCTCTGGGCGACATGGCCCTCCAGACGCTCGTGCAGCTCCATGGTGGCCTTGAACAACAGGAACACACCACCGAACAGCATGATCAGGTCACGGCCGGAGAAGGTCTTGCCGAACACGTCGATCAGCGGCGCGGTGAGGGTCACCATCCACGAGATGCTGGCCAACAGGCCCAGGCGCATGATCAGCGCCAACGACAGGCCGATCACCCGGGCGCGATCGCGCTGATGGGGTGGCAGTTTGTCGGCGAGGATGGCGATGAACACCAGGTTGTCGATACCCAGCACCAGCTCGAGGACGATAAGCGTCAACAGGCCCAGCCAGGCCGTGGGGTCGGCTAGCCATTCCATTAGCGGGTACTCACGAGGGCGGCGTCACAAGGACGGGGGAAGGAAGGCCGGGATGGCCAGGGACTGGGGGGCTCCGCGAAGGTGCTCATATAGACCTTGATAGAAAATAGGGAAGTCGATCCTACAATCGAAGCAGATTTCTCTGATAGCGCAAAACTATTACAAAAGCTGTAACAGGTGTGGCGGGGCATTTTTGTTCAATACACCCGTCTCACCCTCGGCCAGGATGGCCACACCTTCCCCCTTCAAGGAAACCTTCAATGAGCCTGACCTTGTCCATGGCGGCCTTCGCCCTGGCCGCCTCCATCTCCCCCGGCCCGGTCAACATCGTCGCCCTCGGCAGTGGCGCGCGCCACGGCCTGCGGGCCAGCATCGGGCATGTGGCCGGTGCCACGCTGGGTTTCTGCCTGCTGCTGGTGCTGGTGGGGCTGGGCGTGCATGAGCTGTTGCTGCGCTGGCCGTTGCTGGGGCGGCTGCTGCACTGGGGTGGCGTGCTGTTTCTGCTGTACATGGCCTGGAAACTGGCCAGCGACGATGGCGCACTGGGCACCGCCGATACCCGGCATGCGCCCAGCGCCTGGCACGGCGCAGCCATGCAGTGGCTGAGCCCCAAGGCCTGGCTGGCGGCGGTCGCCGGTATCGGCGCCTATACCGGCGGCGAGCAGCAGTTGCTGTGGCTGTTCACCTGGATCTACGGGCCGATCTGCTTCGTCTCGGTGGCCTGCTGGGCCTGGGCCGGCAGCATGATCCGCCAGTATCTGGGCGAGCCGTGGCGGATGCGCCTGCTCAATCGGGTGCTGGCGGGGTTGCTGGTGGCGAGTGCGTTGTACCTGATGGTGTGATCCTGGCTTTCAGCCATTGCGATAGTGCCCCGGCGTGGTCGCCAGGTGACGCTTGAAGGCCCGCTGCAGGTGCGCCTGGTCGGCGAACCCCGCCTCCAGCGCCACCTCGGCGATCGGCCTGCCAGCGCGCAGTAGCGCCCGGGCATGCTGCACCCGCTGGTCGAGCAGGTAGCCATGGGGTGTCAGGCCGAAGCGCTTGCCGAACGCGCGGATCAAATAGGCCCGCGACAGCCCCGCCGCGGCGCAGATGTCCTCCACTGTCAGCGGGTCGAGGCGATGGGCACGGATGAACGCGGCGGCAAGCTCAAGGCGTGGATGGCCTGCGGGCTGGCCGCCCGCGTCGGCCTCCAAAAGCTGCGGCAAGCCCTTGAAGAACGCCTCCAGCTGCGCCTCCCGGCGTTCGTTGCCGGGCTCGAACAGCCCGGCGAACAGCGCCAGCAACTGCCCATACAGCGCCGCCGATGTGCTCAAGGTCGCCGAGGGCAGCGCAAAACCTCGCGCCAGCAGCCAGGGCATGTCGACGAACAGCATCAGGTACGACCAGGGTTCGCCCTGGACCGGGTTGCAGGTGTGCACCACCCCCGGGTTCATCAGCACCGCGGTCCCCGCCGCCACCTCGTGTCGGGCGTTGCCGGTCAGGTAGGTGCTGCGCCCGCCGGTGATCACGCCGATGGAGAAACTTTCGTGGGAATGGGCGGCGTAGCACACCTGGCGGCCGTCCCCCACGCGTCGGGCCTCGACGAAGGGCAATGCCGGATCACGCCAGAACCGCGAGACCTCGATCATCGCCCCGCCCTCACCCCTCGCCGCCCTGCACCACCACCAGCAACTGCGCCTGGTGCTCGCCGACCGAGCGCAGGCGGTGCGGGGTCTGGGCATTGAAATGCAGGGCGTCGCCCGCCTGCAGCAGCACCCGCTCGCTCATGAAGTCCACCTCCACCTGCCCCTCGTGGACGAACAAAAACTCCTCGCCTTCGTGCTCCTTGAAGGTCGGGTCGCTGAACGCGGTCGGCGGCTGGATCAGGAACGGCAGCAGGCTGCGCTGGCCGACCTGCGAAGTCAGCACCGCATACCCCGGCCCCTCGCCGCCACCCACCAGCGCCTGGCGTTCGTCGCGGCGTACCAGGCTGTAGCGCGCCTGGCCGTCGTGCTCGCCGTCGAACAGCTCCTCGACATTGACGTTCAACGCCCGCGCCAGCTTCAGCGCGGCGGCGATCGACGGCGTGTTGAGGCCGCGCTCGACCTTGGACAGGTAGCTCTTGGTCATGCCGGACTTGTCGGCCAGCTGCTCAAGGGTAATGCCCAGTTTCTTTCTCAGCAGTTTCAGTCGGATAGACATGTGACGCGGGTTTCCCGAACAAACGCACTTGCTTATGACACTTTGTGTCATATAGGATTATTTGTGTCATCTGATGGCTCACCCCCTCACCGTCCAAAGCTCGGGGGCGAGCCAGCCCTGACATCCGTCATCACGCCACAGAGGAAAGCTCCCCATGGCCAACACCCTTACCCTCAGCAAAGACCAGCTGGTGCAAAAGGCACTGACACAGATGCAAGGCTCGCTTGCCGATAATACGTGGACTGTGCGCGAAAAGCTGGCCCTGACCTGCCGAATTCTCTTCGACAACGGCCACGACTCGGGCCTGGCCGGGCAGATCAGCGCCCGTGGCCCGCAACCGGATACCTTCTACACCCAGCAACTGGGCCTGGGCTTCGACGAGATCACCGCCACCAACCTGCTGCTGGTCAACGAAGACCTCGAAGTGCTCGAAGGCCAGGGCATGCCCAACCCGGCCAACCGCTTCCACAGCTGGGTGTACCGCGCCCGCCCCGACGTCAACTGCATCATCCACACCCACCCGACCCATGTCGCCGCGCTGTCGATGCTCGAAGTGCCGCTGCAGGTCTCGCACATGGACCTGTGCCCGCTGTACGAGGACTGCGCGTTCCTCGAAACCTGGCCAGGCGTGCCGGTGGGCAACGAGGAAGGCGAGATCATCAGCGCCGCCCTGGGCGACAAGCGCGCCATCCTGCTCTCGCACCATGGCCAGCTGTCCACCGGCACCAGCATCGAGCAGGCCTGCGTCTACGCCCAGCTGATCGAGCGCGCCGCGCGCCTGCAACTGCTGGCGATGGCCGCCGGCACCATCAAGCCGATCGCCCCGGAGCTCGGCCGCGACGCCCACGACTGGATCGACCGGCCCAAGCGCCACGGCGCCGCCTTCAACTATTACGCCCGGCAGGCCCTGCGCCAGCACGCCGATTGCCTCGCCTGACCCCACCTTGCCTTGCTTGCGGAGCCACACACCATGACCACTCGATTCCACGGCATCATCGGCTACACCATCACCCCGTTCGCTCAAGACGGTGAAACACTCGACCTGCCGGCCCTGGGCCGCTCGATCGACCGCCTGATCGACGGCGACGTCCACGCCATTGCGCCGCTGGGCAGCACCGGCGAAGGCGCCTACCTGAGCGACGGCGAATGGCAGCAGGTCGCCCAGTACAGCCTGGAGCGCATCGGCAAGCGCGTGCCGAGCATCGTCAGCGTCTCCGACCTGACCACCGCCGGTGCCGTGCGCCGCGCCCGCTTCGCCCAGCAGCACGGCGCCGACGCGGTGATGGTGCTGCCGGCGGCCTACTGGAAGCTCAGTGAGACCGAGATCGTCCAACATTATCGCGCCATCGGCGCGGCCATCGATCTGCCGATCATGCTCTACAACAACCCGGCCACCAGCGGCACCGACATGCCGGTGGAGCTGATCCTGCGAATCGTGCGCGAAGTCGACAACGTGACCATGGTCAAGGAGAGCACCGGCGACATCCAGCGCATGCACAAGCTGCAACTGCTCGGCGAGGGCCAGGTACCGTTCTACAACGGCTGCAACCCGCTGGCGCTGGAGGCCTTCGTGGCAGGCGCCACGGGCTGGTGCACGGCGGCGGCCAACCTGATTCCCGAGCTGAACCTGCGGCTGTACCAGGCGGTGCAGGCCGGTGAACTGGAGCAGGCCAAGGCGCTGTTCTACCGCCAGCTGCCGTTGCTCGACTTCATTCTCAAGGGAGGCTTGCCGGCGACCATCAAGGCGGGCCTGGAGATGACCGGGTTACCGGTAGGCGAGCCACGGCGGCCGGTGTTCGGGCTGGATGCCCGGGGCCGCGACCAGCTGAAGACGCTGCTCGACGCTTTGCGTCAGGGCTGATTTAACCAACGCACCTGTGGGAGTTCGCTTCCACAGGTCATCTGCACGCTTGAGAACTCGACCCCGAACCCGGAGAATGCCCCGACCCAAACGACCAGAAGCCATGGAAAAGGACCTTTCCAGTGAACCAGAAACAACGCGACACCCTCAGCAAATTCCTCAGCTACGTACTGCGCCACGCCCCCGAATCCATCGACCTGACCCTCGACCGCGACGGCTGGGCCGATGTCGACGCGCTGATCCAAGGCGCCGGCCGGCAAGGCCATGACTTCGATCTGCACGCCCTGCGTGAAGTGGTCGAGACCAATGACAAGCGCCGTTTCACCCTCTCCGACGATGGGCGCCGCATCCGCGCCGCCCAGGGCCACAGCAGCGCCCAGGTCGAAGTGCGCCATGTCGCCAAGACGCCACCCGCCCTGCTCTACCACGGTACCGCCAGCCGCTTCCTGGCCTCCATCGAATCCCAGGGCCTGATCCCCGGCAGCCGCCATCATGTGCACCTGAGCGAGGACCCGCAGACCGCGCTGGCGGTGGGCAAGCGCTATGGTCAGCCGGTGCTGCTCACGGTCGATACCCAGGCCATGTGCGCAGCGGGAACGGTGTTCTATCAAGCCGATAACGGTGTCTGGTTGGTAGACCAAGTGCCGCCGACACATCTGTCACGCCAAGCCCTGTAGGAGCGGCCGCTCCTGCAGGGGAATGTGCGAAGCCTGGGACTAATGCGCCATTCCCAGCTCCGCATCATCCATCAGCGCCTTAGCCAGGGCACTGAGATAATGCGCCGCCCAGACCATCCTCGGGTCTTCGTCCATCACCCCGACCAAGGTCAGGTGCCGCACATAGTCCATCAGCTCCGACGCCTGTTCGCGAGCATGCTGGCAAGGAATGCCAGGTTCAATGCAGAACAGCGGTTGGGCATCCTTGCCCTCGCCCTGGTAGAAACGGGTCTTGCCCGGCGTGAGCGGGGTCTTGCCATCGTCTGTGGTCATGATCGATCTCCCTGAAAACGTCGTCGGCTAGTGCAGCGTGCGGGGCTCGCCCGGCGCTTGGACCGAGTGCTGCACCTGGGTCAGGGCGGATTCGAGCAACGTGCGCACCGCCTCCATTTCGTGGGCGGCGGCCAGCATCAGGATCGCACCGGGCGACCGGGGCTTGAGCTGGACGGCCTGGTTGGCCACCGTGAGCGCGCAGAAGGCGTACTCGATGGCGCGTACCAGGGTGTCTTCGAGGAAGTGGGCGTGATCCTGGGGGGAAGGTGGATCGGGGACAATCTTCAGCATGCTCGTACTCCAACAATGGTTGAGGGTTGAGCTGTCAGCTGAACTGCTGTCAAACAGTCGGGTGGCAGCTGTACGCGGGTTGACAGACCGAGATTGTTGGCACTCGGCGCACACAAGGTGCCCGCACGTACAGCCGCCATTGAGCGTATGCACACGTGGACAACAATCAACGGTCTGTCAAAACCGACCGCTGAATTGGCAGCGGCAGGCCGAGACTAGAAGGCGAGTTGACCTGGAGCAAGGGCTGAAAGGCGGTAAAAGCATGCTTCGGAAATGGACTACAAGGAATAAGGAAATTCCGATTCTTATCCTTGCTCCAGGTCCAAAAACCAGGACGAGAAGGCTGCCTCAGCAAAGTCGTCTGCGAGACTGCCTTTCTCGAGCGAACGCTACAATCTGCATGTCTTGAGCTGTTCGATGACAGCAGCCACGGTACCTGTCTCAAGCTTTAAACCTTCTACTGTATGGCCATCATCCCGCGACCAAACCAGTCGATCGCCATCCCGCTCCATTTTGAAGTACAGAATGAAACCAGAATCTTCAGCTTCAGTAGCCGAAAAGTCCGCGATGCCTGGTAGCAAATCGCCTATCTCCCCCGAAAAGTAGGCCCTGGCATTGTCGAAAACTTCTCGATCCTCATAGATTAGATCCGCAGTAGAGTCAGGCAATCGGATGCCGGAGAAGAAACTCAGCGCTGAACGCAGTTCCAACGCTTCCACAGCATCATAAATACGCACTCCACCGGCATACACGCAAAGCAAACCATTTTTCCAGCTGTCACCCTGTACATTCCAAGCGCCAACGACCTGGAACTGCACGGCGAACCTATCCGGATCACCTGCAATCACTTGATTTTTACTCCCCAAAGTTTCTGTATATCCGTAGATATCTGGTTACCGCGAAGTGTAAAAAGTGTAAAGTAAAAAGTGGACAGATTTATTTTCATACTCTAAATTGCGACTTGCCCCGCCCCCAGCGATAGACGTCCTCACTAACATCTTCAGCATCAAGCTTCGTCGCCTTCTTGGCCGTGCAAAGGCAGAAATTAGAGTAGAAAAAATAAATCTGTCCCGAATGGCACTTACTTAACATGCTTCGGATGCCCATGTTTCCTGATATCTGCCCTTGCTGATCGACGTGGTTTGGTCAGCAAGGGGTAGGCCTGAGGCCTTCGCTTTATCGCCCGAGGCTCGACACGGCCAGGCCGGTTGCCTACACGCCTTTGAGCAATCAGCATCAGCAAATCTGCCAACCGATCCTCCCCCCTCGCCGTAGCTGCGCTGTCGTAGCGCCAGCCATAGCTGGAGGCTGTGCTTGAAACTCAGTTCGCGGGGCAAGCAGTCGGCCATTAACGCCGATTGTGACATGAGCATTCGGATCAGGTTGTGTGCCAGCAGATAGACCCACAGCTCCTTGACGGCCATCCCTGGTGTTTTGCAACTCCGTTTTCCCAGGCCCAACGTTGCCTTCAGGTTTCGTAAATCCAGATCGACATGCCAGCGCCCTTTGTAGAGCGACCTGAGGGCTGATTTGGGTGTTTGCTTTGGGCATTGCAACGTTGTCACCAGGATCTTTCCACCGGCCTTCAGCTCTCTCACCGTCAGCCTCTCCGGCGCCTGTTTATACTGCGCCATGCTCATCCAAGGCGGCCTGCATCCAGGCTTTTTCAGCTCGATCAAATGGTCTTCCGATCCGAGACGTTGCCCTAAAGCAAAATCCGTACTGCGCCGTCGCGCTCCGTACTGCTCAAACACCCCATCGACGCCCCTTCGCTGCAGCTCACACAACAGAAAGTAGGTGGCGTAATACGCATCACCCAACAGAATATCGCCTGTTTTCAGCACATTGAGCATTGACCTGAGCAGGGTCTGTTCATCACCACCTTTACCTCTGAAGCGGCCCAAAGCAGCGTCCAGAACGGCACCGCTACATAGACAGACAATGCCAACCATTCGGCAGAGTGGGAAACCCAGGCCGACCTTCTGCCCCCGTGATTGTGGATATGCAACCTGATTGGCAGCCGTGTCGGGCATCGAAACGGTTGTTCCATCAACAAGACGCACGGGCCGTCCCCTCCAACGCCACGACGAGGGGGCTTGATCACTGATCGATGAAGCCGTGTGACGAACCAGTGTTGAGACCATTTCCACCGGTAGGCGCTGCCTGGCTCTGCAGAAGGCGCCTGTACGAGTGCTATTGGGCTTCATACCGTTGCAGGATCGCTTGATGGAAAAGTCATTGACCACCTGCTGGCAGGAGCGATCAGCATTCATTGCTTGAGCCAGGAACATCGAGAGCGTTTCAGTCGGTGGGAATAGGCGCTCTCGATGTGCTGGCAACGATGACTCGACACGCTTTAGCAGTTCGGGGGCCATGAGGAGATCGAAAAATGCCTGAGCGTCACTGGTCGAAGCATGGTGGCGGAAACGCCGCTGTTGATGCTGCAGGATTTGACGTCTACGATCCATTCTGGGCTGCGTCCTTGGCTTAATGGTGTGTGTTCGCAACTATCACCGTAGACCAAGGCCAGCCCTTCTTCATTTTTTCTTGTGGATCAAAGGGTTGGCTGTTAAGTAAGTGCCATTCAAATCTGCCCCTTTTTTTGTCCCTTTTTTCGCTCTAACTTTTACCGTCCCTCTATGACCACTAGCCTAAAGAAATCAAAATTAGAGCAGGCAAAATAGATTTATCCCCTTTTCCGTTCTACTTCACCCTCAACCCACCCTGAAATAATTCTTCATATGCGCGACAAGTCCCGCCATATCTTCATACGCCTGCTTTCCGAAACCAGGATCATTTCTAGCCAGAAACTGCTGCGCAGTTTCATCTTCCTGATTCGCCTGCCCCTGCACATCAAACAAACGTTGAGGTGCAACAACCCAATTATGTCGTCCATCCTCCCTGCCTTCGCCGATCATTGCCCATTTCAAATGCCCCTGATAGTTATCAACGCACCTAATCAACTCAGCGATAACCGCAACATCCTCTTTGACGAAGCGAAAACAAACTGATGGAGGATATTCAATCTGACTCCTGAGAGACAACCCCGCATGTGTTTTTACAACATACGTACTGGTAGACCCTTTACGCCACTCGGTCTCTCCCAAACGCTCAACAATATCCAAAATCTGGCGCCCTTCATGCTTTGCACTTATATCCATCACCTAAGACCCTTCAACTTGTCAGAAATCTTTATACCATCGCTATTTATTCCCTTAATGTGCTTTTCCCAATCACCTTTTGGTATCGGCTGTTTAGAAAGCCTAGGATCATAGACATAACGATCATCCGCATACACTTGATGGTACCATTGATCAGCCTCGGTCCGCCCATTTTCATGAACGTTCAGCCCTGCAAACGAAAGCGGACTCACCTCTATGATTTTACCCACCCCATCTGCAGCTTTTAACAGCTTGATTGCGATCTCCGAGCAATCTGTACTCGTGCATTTCACCATATTCTTGATGAGATCACTGTTCATGGCATCGACCACGGCTTGGTTAGGTGGGAAGTCAGGGTTAACCGGACGAAACGGAATATCAATCCCGATGACTTTATCGCTTTCACTACTTTCGTTATAGACGTTCCCTGGGTTCAACTGGTGCCCTGGCGTCTCGTAATTTCCGCTAGACGCCTGCCCATCAAGCTGCTTGCCTCCGGTATGCGGAGTCACAGTCACCTGCCCACCTTCCGCATATCCTCCGCTCGATGGGTTCTGGCGATTTTTCTCAGCCAGCATCCCTTCGTAGATTTTCGCCCGCGGGTCAAGCTCATGGATTGGTAAGACCGTACTCCCAAAGACAAGACCGGAGAGCACTACCATCAACTCCGCTCTCTTGCTCATGTCCGTAGTGGATGCCTCGATGGCATCGAACATGCTGGATGCGGCGGCGCGCATATCCGCTTGGCGTTCTGGCGAGCCCTGACTCAGGCTCAGTGACACACCGAGCCCCGCAACCAGGGCCGCACCCAATGCGGCAACGGGCACGAAGTTCGTTCGCCCGTCTTTTTGATGATTGGCGGAATCCAGGGCGGCCAGCACCTTCAGTGCCGCTTGTGGGTCGTTACCTGCCAAGTCGACCAGGCGCTGGGCAACCGCATCGAACTCTTTACCCGATGAGCCCTGGGTAATTCTGCCCAGAACGGTATTAACCACCGCGCTACGTGTTTCTTCGTTGCGACTGCCCAACTGACGAGTGAATGCAGCCATGCCCACGGCAAGACTCACCGCATCGGCATCAGCCCCTGCGCCCAATGCCTTCACAGTCAGGAACAGATCACCCAGTTTCTGCAAGGCCTCTTCACTGCTCTCACCATACTTGGCCGCACTCTTCTGCCACTGTTCCAGGGTTTTCTTCGGGTTCAATACCGCCTTGACAGAGGTATCCGAGACATACAAATCAGTACGCGACTCGCTATCCCGGGTGATCTCGTAAGCCTTGTCCAGATCCCGATTCAGCCCGGCTACCGAGTCCTTGCCGGTCTCAGCATCCTGGCGCACGTTAACCTCGCCAGCCCCCACCGTGGCACGGACAATCTGCTCACGGTCCTTTTCATACTCCCAGCCACTGAGGTTGCCATGGGTTTCGGACTTGCCGCCGCTTGTCTGCGACCAACTGCCGCCGACGTTGAGGTAATAACCGTGCTCCTTGTCCTTGCCGGCGATATCGCTGTAACCCAGCGTGCCCGTGTCGAGCTTGAGGTTGCCGTTGTCGGTGGCGATCAACGCGCCATCGAGCTGGGTGTGGTGCTCGGTGCGAATGTCGACCTTGTTCCCAGCGGTGATGCGTGTCTGGTCCTGGACCCAGTTGGTCTTGCCGGTCGTCTGTCCGTAGCCCACCGAACCGCTGACACTGGCGCCGACACCCACGGATACCGTTGCACTCAGGTCGAACTCCTTGCCCTCGACCTTGCCGGTATCCGCTACGGAGGCAACCTTGAGATCGCCTCCCACACGGCCAATCACCTCATCGCCACGCATCTGCGCGCCGGCGATGGTGGTGTCCTTGCCGCTGCTGAACTTCAACTGGTCCCCGGCATACAGGAACGCCTGTTGCTGCTGCTCGGCCTCGCGCTTCAGGTCGCCCTTGCCGATATCGACACTGGCGTAGAAACCGACCTTGCCCTCGCCAAACGCCAACCCCGCCTCGCCGCCACCGTTATGGCGGGTGTTCTGGCTGTTGCTGTCGTTCTGCGCCGAACGGATGTTGATGTCATTGGCCGCGGCAATATCGATATCGCGCCCGGCACTGACCTGACCGCCGATCACGTTCACGTCACGGCGGGCATCGAACTTGACGTCACGACCTGCGTTCAGCTGGCTCGCTGTCGAAGTACCCTGGACACTGTCCTGGTCGGCAACGCCATAGCTGCCGCCCGCCCCCAGCTTGATCCCGCCAGTGGTTCCGCCATGGATACCGCCCCAGCTCTGGGTCTGCTGGTTCTCCTGGCTGAAGCTGCCCTTGGCCACATCGAGATTGATATCCCGACCGCTGATGCTGATGTCCCGGCCCGCCTGCAACTGCCCGCCCTTGATGGTGACATCGTTGCCGGCCTTGACGTTGACGTCGTGCCCGGCATCCAGGGTGGAGCCACGCTGACTCTCCTCGATCACTCGCTCGCGGCTGCCTTGCTTGGTGGTGCCAAGCTTCACATCGGCGGTAGGCCCGGCAAAGAACTGACTGACAGCATCGACTGCACGCAAGGTACTGGAGGTCTGGCTGACACCGTTCTCACCTTTGCCGGCGCCTTCGAGTGCATCCTTGGTTCTACCCAGGTTATGGTTGATCGTGACCCCAAGCCCCTGGCTCTTCTGCTCGCGTTCGTGCTCCACCAGCAAGCGCTCGCGGGCGGCATCGATGTTGATATCGCGGCCGGCATCGAGGTTGATGTCGTGCTCAGCCTTGAGGTCGGAGCCGGTCTGGTTGATATCTCGTCCAGCACGAATACCCAGGTCCTGCCCGGCCTTGACTTGGCTGGCCGCAGCCAATTGCTGCTCGAGGCGGTCCTTGGCCTTTTGCTGTTCGCTGCCGAGGAACACGCTGACGCCATTGTCATCGCCGGAGACGCCGAAGCCTGTGCGTTTCTCGCTCGACCACTGGTGCTCGCTGTGCTCGTTCTGCGCAGCGGCAACGTTCACGTCGCGCCCGGCGTTGAGGCTTACGTTACGCCCGGCCGAAATACCGCTGCCGATGACGTTGATGTCGCGCTCGGCACTCAGGCTCGCGTCCTGCCTGGCCGTAAGCTGGCTGCCAACGCTGGTACTGCTCTGCGCCTCCTGACCGACTTTCTTCGCCGACGCCACGGAAACGAAGCCGCCCGACACCGACAGCCCCGTCTTCTTCTTGTACTGCTCCGAGTGGCTATAGGCCGTGTCATTGGCCGACACCAAGTTGATGTCACCCGTCTTGTCGATCAACCCCGCACGCAGCTCGACGTCCTTGCCGGCATTGGCCTCACTGGCGCGCAGGCGCACATCGCTGCCTGCGGCGATGACGATGTCGTTGCCGGCATCCAGCTCGCTGCCGACCTGCGTGGCGCGGGTCTGCAGCTGGCTCTTGCCGCTCTTCGACAGGCCCAGGAAGCCGGACTTGGTCTTCTTGCTGTACTCGCCGTGTTCCTCGACGCCGGACAGCACCGCCACATCGCCGGTGGCACCGAGCATGACATCGCCGCCGGCCTTGAGCTGGCTGCCGATCACCGAGACATCGCGGCCACCGTCCAGGGCGATGCCGCCGTCGTCCTTCTTGCTGACGTTGACCGTGAGGTCACCACCGGCCTCGATCACCGAGGCGACGTTGGTGCTGTGGTAGCTCTCTTTCTGCGTCGAGCTGCTGCGACCGAACGAGCCCTTGCTCTTCTTCAGATAGTACGAAGCGCTTTCGTTCTGCTCGGAGGCGATGGTCAGGTCGCGTTCGGCGTCGATGTCGACATCACCCTTGCCCTTGACCTGGCTGGCGACGATGGCCATGTCCTGGCCCGCGGACAGCGAGACATCGCCACCGGCCTTGAGCGTGGTCGAGACCTGGGTGACCTGGTCCTTGGACTGGGTGACTTTCTTGCTGCGGCTGAAGCTGTGGGCTTCGTTGGCGGCGGAGGTCAGGTTCAGGTCCTCGCCCGCGGCCAGGGTAAGGTTGCGGCCCGCGTCGATCTGGCTGGCCACGGCGGTAAGGTCGCGGCCGGCGCCGATGCTCAGGTCGCGGCCGGCCTCAAGGCTGGCGCCATGTTGCTGCACTGTGCTGCTACGCTGGGATCCGCTATAGAACCCCTCGCGCTGCTCGACCGCCAACAGGCTCACGTCGCGGCCGGCACTGAGCGACAGGTCCCCCTCGCTCTTGATCACGCCACCGATGTTCTTGATGTCCTGGCCGGCCTTCAGGGTCAGGCCATTGGACGCTTCGATGCGCGCGGCGCTGTCGAGGTAGTCCCATTGGTTGGTCACACCGCCATAGGACATGGCATGGCGAACCTGGTCGCGCTGGTTGATGATGTCGCCGTTGACCGCCGTCAGGCTCACATCGCGCCCGGTGATGATGCCGCCAGCGCTGTTGCTCAGGTTGTTGCCGGCCAGCAGTTCCAGGCGCTCTCCGGCCTGGACCAGGCCGGTGTTGACCAGGTTGTTGCCTGCAGTGGCGGACAGGTCGCGGCTGGCGCGCAGAGTACCGGCGTTGGTCAGGTTCTCGCCGGCGATCAGTTGTACGTCCTGGCCGGCGATCAAAGCCCCGTTGGGTGCCAGGCGGTTGTTGGCCTGGGCCAGGTAGAGCACCGGGACCAGGACTTCCTCGCCGTTCACCTGGTGTTTTTCCATCCACACGATGTCATGGGTCAGCGCCGCGACCTGGGAGGCCGTCAGGCCCACACCCAGGCTGAGCTGGAGCTGGTCCTTGCTGCGGATGGCGTTGTCCATCAGGTACTTGAACAACTGCTCGCCGGAGGTCTGGCCATCGATGAACTGTTGGCCGGTACGGGCTACCACCGCCTGCTGGATCAGGCGCTGTTCGTAAAGACCATCGCCCAGGCGCTTCCAGCTCTGGTCCGGGTCATAGCCCAGGTTGCCGAGCAGATAGTCCGAACTCATGAACTGCTTGAGGTCGGTGAGGGCCGGGTTGGTCTCGATCAGGTATTTATGCGGTTTACTACTGTACTGGCTATCCGGCATACGGGTGACACCCGGAATAACGGGACGCATGCTGATTCCCAGATTACCGCTGGCGTTAAGTTCCCTGGCCTCGGCGCCTGCATGGCGCTGCGGCAAGGTAGCGTCTACCAGCCCTCCACCCGGGGCGTAGACACCGATATCGCTGGCGTTGCCACCAACGGTACCGCCTTGATGAGCGATACGATCAATGTGCTGGATGCTCTGGTTTCCTGCGCTGGCATCCATGGCTTGCAGTGTTCCCGGTTGGGCGGCTGGAGTCACCGCCTGACGCCCTTGAGTCAGAACATCGGCGCTGCCAAGCGTCCAGGTCTGAGCCGGGCCAGTCGCGGTGCTGCCACTTTTGCTACTCAGACGGAACAAGCCGTTCTGACCGGCAGGCAGGGTGAAGTCGCCCAAAGCGAGTGGATTTACCTGCTGCCGTGCGAGGTCTGGCGGAAGTTGAGAGTGGACATTGATAACTGTATGACTGGAGGCCACTGGTAGCTGAGGGTCGAATACCTTACCGCCCGACCCCGTGACCGTCAGTCCTTCCTGGATGACACTGTTGGTCAGATCCTTGGTTGCGTTGATCTGAACTCGGCCACCAGCCTGGACAACAGCATTTGCCGCTCCGACCTGCCCATCATGCACGATGGTTCGGGTATCAAAGGGTTTGACCCCTTGTAGTTCACCAGGAAGCGGAACCGTGGATTCAGGGCTGTAGGCAGGTGCTGCATTGAATGCCATTATGTTGCTGTCACCGACATAGCTCTTCCAGCCGACAGTTACTACATCATTGGAGTTTCCCGAAGCCCTGGCGGGACGCTCGGACGGAGCAACCCGTGATTCATTCCAGTTGGCATCCCATGTCCGTAGCGTCCCGACATAGTATTGAGACTTCTTATATCCGCCCCCCACCAGGGTGTAACCTGGATCATGGGCAGCGTTGTAGGCGGTAAAGGCTCTCCAGAATGGCCAAGCATATTTCGTCGGATAATCCGGTAGCGCGAATGACTTCAACTCTGAGTACGTACCTAACGCCTCACCTTTATTTAGAAAACTTTGCGTATTGACGGCAATATCACGACGAGCCGTGATCACGGAAGCCGAGTTTTCCAGGCTGCCACCCAGAACAAACAGATCACGCCCCGCATGGATGGCCCCCGCTGGCGAATCCAGCTCGACCTTCCTCTCGTAGTACTCTTCAAGCACCAGGTGACCAACGGCGGAGCCCGTTTTACGCATCCCGAGTGCGCTCCACTTTGGCGTGCCAGTGGTCTTGAAGACTTCTTTTTTGTTGAAGATCTCTCTCGCACTCAGGAACATGTCCCCGGTACTTTCCAGACTCCCGGAGATGTTCTCCAACTTATCGGATTGGTTGCCCGCCCCATCTCGCGCCACCCTCAGCCCACCCAGGCTGTAAACATCCCCGTAGAAGTTGGTCAGGCTGTCGGTATACAGCTGCATGTCCCCGCCGCTGAACAGCAGCCCATGGTCATTGATCAGGCTGCCGCTGGTCACCCGCACCAACTGGTTGCCACCCAGCGTCCCCAGGTTGTTCAGGCTGCCGGCATTGACCAGCAGGTCAGCCGCCGCACTCAGCCGCCCCTGGTTGGTCAGCAGGCCCGCCACGTTGACCGTGGTGTTGCCCACGCCGGTGATGCTGGCGTTGCCACCCAGGCTCATCTGCGCCGCGCTCACGCCCAGCGTACCCAGGCTGTTCATCTGCCCATTGGCGCTGCTGTAAGTGCCCCCAAGGTTGAGGCTGAGCGCACCGTCACTGGCAATCAGGCCTTCGTTGCTCCAGTTGCCGCCGTTGCCCACAAGACTGTCGAATGCCAGCAACTGGCCGCCGGCGGTCTGGGTGAGGGTGTTGACGTTGACCGTCAGGCGCCCGGCCTGGATCACACTGGCGTTGGTCCAGCTGTCGGCGGTCAGGGTCAGACCGCCACGGGTGATCAGATTGCCGCCAGCGCGGGTCAGGTTGAGCGTGTCGATGTCGAACACGCCCTTGCCCGCATGCAGCACCTTGCCGCCGACGTTCTGCAACACGCCGGCGCCGAGCGTCAGGTCGGTATTACCGACTTCCACCAGCCCGGTGCGGTTGTCGAACAGGCCGCCAATGGCGAACTGGCTCTTGCCTGTGCTGCCCACGGCGCGCAACTGGCCAGCCTGGTTATCCAGGTTGGCGGCCGTGATGGCGAAAGTACTCACGCTTTCGACGATGCCGCCACGGTTGTCCAGGGCACCGCTCAGCCCAATGTCGATACGCTGGCCGACCATCTCGCCGCGCGCGTTACCACCGTTGAGCAAGCTGGTGCCGATGACCTTGAGCAGGCCGCTGGCGGAGATGCCGCCGTCGCGGTTGTCCAACTGCCCGGTGCGGATCAGCGCATCACCGCCCAGCGCCGCGATGCGCCCGCCGTGGTTGTCGAGGCTGGCGCTCTGCACATCGAGGCCCAAGGCCTGAAGGACGCCACGCTGGCCATTGGCATCGCTGCCGTTGCGCAGCACACCGGTGGTGCGCACGCCCAGCGAATGCTTGAGGCTGGCGAGGATGCCGCCGCGGTTGTCGAGGGTGTCGGCGGTCACCGTCAGCGCGCCTTCCTGGGCGATCAGCTTGCCGCCCTGGTTGTCGAACACGCCGTTGGCCTGCACGCTGATCGCGCCCTTGGCCTGCACGGTGCCCTTGGCATTGTTCAGGCTTGCCGCCTGCAGGCTTACGTCTCCCTGCTGGCTGTAGATCAGGCCATCGCCCATGTTGCTGAGCGCCCCGCTGCTGTTGAGCACGAGCGCACCATTGGCGGCCAGGGTGCCGCGCTGGCTGTTGTCGATGCTGCCGGCCAGCACCTTGAGCAGGCCCTGGCTGGCGATCTGGCCAGCCCGGTTGTCGACCAGCCCGGCGCGCTGGATCAGCAGGTCCTTGCCGGCGAACAGCGTGCCCTTGCGGTTGAGCAAATCGCCGAGCAGGTCGAGGGTCAGGGCGCCCTGGGCGGCGAGGTTGCCGTCGGTGTTGTTCAGGCTCGCGGCGGTCAGGCCGAGGTCCTGGCGGGTGGCCACGCGGCCGCCGTGGTTGTCGAGGGTGCCAGCGCTGATGACCAGCTTTTCACCGGCATCGATCAGGCCGCCTTCATGGTTGTCCAGTGCCCCCGTGATGGTCAGCTGCTGGCCGCTGCCGCTGGACAGGATACCGTTGGCGCTGTTGTCAAGGCTGTCGGCCTTGACGTCCAGGCGCTGCTGGGCGACCAGCGCGCCGCCGTCGCTGTTGCGCAGGGCGCCGGCCACGGTCACCTGCACGGCGCCGGAGCGGCTCGACAGCGTGCCTTGCTGGCGGTTGTCCAGGCTCTGCCCGGTGACGGTCAACCCCTGCCAGCCCGAGATCAGGCCGTTGCGGTTGTCGATGGCGCCGCTGGTGATGGCCAGGGTCTGTTCGCTGATCAGCTTGCCGTCACGGTTGTCCAGTTCGCTGATATCCAGGCGCAAGGCCTGGGCGGTGGAGATCTCGCCGCCCTGGTTGGAGAGCTTGGCCAGGTTGGCGAGGGTCAGTGGGCCGGCGGTGGTGATCAGGCCGGCGCCGTTGTC